>NZ_JBVJPA010000004.1:0-597063 GCF_055582885.1 Streptomyces sp. NPDC107454
GGTGACAGTTCGCCGATCGACGACGGCACCGGCCAGTCCGGCAACACGCTGTACGACGGCTGGAACGACACCGGCGCCACCAACGCCGCCCTCGCGCTGAACGCCACCGAGTGGCTCTCCTCGTGAGTGAGTGAGTGAGTGAGTGAGCAAGTGAGCCCGTGGCCCCTGGTGTGCGCACACCAGGGGCCACGGGCTCGGTCGTGTCCGGTCAGCGCTGGGTGTAGATGAAGCCGATCTTGTCGACCTCGTCGCCCGTGCGACCGTGGAACCCGGCGATCTGCCAGCCCGACGGCGCCGTGCGGGTCACGCAGTCCGAGGTCGTCGTACCGCCGGCCAGGCTGTTGCCGAGGTTGGTGGTGAACTTGGCGTAGAAGATCCGGGTGTTGCCGTCCTTCACGCCCTGGCACAGCTGCGCCGAGGTGACGTACTCGCCGCTGCCGAGCGTGAGCGACGACGCGGTGCCGCCCGTGCCGCCGTGGGCCAGCGTCGTGCCATTGCTCAGCGTCAGGCCCATCTGGTCGACGCGCGAGCCGCTGCGCAGGGTGAGGGCCGTCGCCCTGGCCCCGGCCGGCACGCTGTCGATGTCGTTGAAGTAGTCCCCGTGCGGGCCGCCGAACTGGTCGCTCAGCTGGAAGGCGGTGTTGCGCGACCAGGCGAACTTGGCGGTGATCGGGTCGTGGTCGGAGAGCATCAGCCCGTCCGAGGTCAGGAAGCTCGCGTGCTCGTTGTTGTAGCTCGTGGCGTTGAGCGTGACCAGCTTGCTGCCGCGGTACAGGATCTTGTCCACGACCTCGCAGGTGTTGGGCACGGTGGCGCCGGTCTGGTCGCAGACCAGCGCGTCGCTGCCCTTGGCCGGCGGGGTGCCGCCCCGGATGAGCTTGACCCAGGCGTCGGTCAGGCCGTTGGCCGCGCCGAACTCTGCGATCGTGTCGCCGGTGCGCGTGTAGCGGGTGTTGGTGTCACCCATGACGACCACGGCGTTGCCCTTGGAGTGGCTCTGGATGAAGGCCGTGAGCTGGTTGAGGTTGTCCGCCCGCGAGGCCAGGTCGCCGTCGTTCGTGCCCGCGTTGGTGTGCAGGTTGTAGAAGTCGACGTAGACGCCCTCGGCCAGCCGCTCCCGCATGAACGTGAAGCCCTTGGGGGTCAGGCAGTCGCCCGAGTCGATCTGGCAGGAGTTCCAGTGCACCCGCTCGAAGTCGTCGGTGTCGTAGGAGATCTTCGACAGTGTGTTGAGCCCGCTGCCGATCCCGGCGCCACCGCTGGTGGGTGTGCGGTAGGCGTGCGTGGTGTCGCCCGCGTAGAGATAGGCGTGGTAGTTGAAGTCCTCCTCCACGTGGACGATGTCGTACGGGCCGAGCCGCTGGCCTATCGCCGTGGTGCTGGTGTCGCGCGGGGTCGAGGCGCTGGAGAGGCTCTCGGGAAGTCCGGCGACGTTGTAGCTGAGCACGTTGAAGGTGCCCGAGTCGGCGGCCGCCGCGGCGGGCGCGGTTGCCGTGAGTCCGCCGAGGGCCGCGGCTGCCGCGGCCAGGGTGGCGAGGACTCTTCGGAGAGGTGACATGGGGGTGTCTCCTGGGGACTGGATACCGGGGGGTGACGGGGCGTCAGTAGCCGACCGAGAACGTGGCGTCGGCCTTTTCGGTGCTGGTGGAGATGGGATCGATGCGCAGGACGTAGTTTGCGTGGCGGATGTGACGGTCCGGATAGTTGAAGGAGCGGAAAGATGACCAGGAGGTGTCGGCCAGGCCCGCGGTCCGGTAGAAAGTGGCGTCCTGCGCGAACGTCGTCGTGCTGTCGTTGACGTCGAGTTGCAGCTGGTAGTTGTAGTGCCGCAGATAGCGTGTGGGATAGCTGACGGACTGGAAGGACACCCCGGAGCTGTCGGCGAGCCCCGGCACGAGCTTCCACTCCGCGTCGGTGTACGGGTCGAACGGGTAGGCGTCGATCCGGCCGACGTAGTTGGCGTGGCGGACGTAACGGTCCGGGTAGTTGTAGGACTTGATGCGGTTCCAGCCCGGCTTGCCGTACGCCGCCACGAGGTTGTCGTACTCGGTGGTGGTGATCGGCTGGATGGTGCCGTGCTTGGAGTTGACCGGCTGGGTGTAGAGCCGCTGGTCGACCGCGGTCCAGGTGCCCGAGGCCAGGTCGCTGGTCTGCCAGGCGTAGAAGACACCGTTGGGGGTGTAGGTGTCTCCCCAGAGGTACCAGGTGCTCGACGTCTGGGACTTCACGAGGATCGGGGCCTCGGTGCCGCCGTGCGCGACGGGTGTGCTGAACACGGTGAAGCTGCCCGGGTCCAGGGAGGTCGACTTGGCGCCGACCAGCGTCTGGTCCTTCTTGAAGTAGAGGTAGTTGACCCCGCCGACGCCCACGGCCAGGTCGCCGTCGATGATGTCGTAGCCGGGGTCGAAGAAGACCTGGGCCGTCGACGCGGTCACGAAGTCGGTGGTGTAGTTCACCATGATGACGTTGTGGCCCGTGGAGTTGACGGCCGAGTAGATGATCCCGTACTGGCCGCGTCCCGCGTCCCAGTACGCCTCCGGAGCCCAGCTGTGGGTGGCCATGTCGTGCAGCTTCAGCCGCCGGTAGCCGGTGAAGGAGCGCAGGTCGGCGGAGTCCCAGACATGGATGTACTGGCTCTGCAGGCTCCAGTCGGTGCCCTTGAGGTCGGTGGCGAGCACGACGAATGTGCCGTCCTGCTTGCGCAGGATGAACGGGTCGCGCAGGCCGCCGGTGCCCCCGGTCGGGGTCACGACCGGGTTGTTCTGGTTCAGCGGCATCCACTGGAGCGAGTCGGTGCTGACGGCGAGATGGAGGCCGTAGTCGTCACCGAGGCCGTTCGGGGACTCGGTGAAGTAGCCCATCACGTACGCGGACCCGGTCGCGGCGCGGGCGGACGGGGCGCCGACGGCGAAGGAGGCGGTGAGGGCGGCCATCGCCCCCAGCACGGTGCGGCGGGACGGCTGAAGGGGGCCCGGGCTGTCGCTCATCAGGTTCATCTCCCTCTCTTCCTCGGGTGAGGCTGTGGATGCGGATATGGCTGTGGATGCTGATGAGGCCCCGGCTGCGGCGCTCATGCCCAGGCCGTCACGGGTACGAAGGAGCTGTCCTGGCGGAAGAGGTCGGTGCCGTCCGACACGTCCACACGGAGCTGGTAGTCGTAGTGGCGCAGGTAGTAGCCCGGGTAGTTGTACGACTCGAAGCGGACGGCGCCGTCGGGGGTGCCGGTGCGGAGGACGAACGTGGCGTCCTTGGCGAACGTCGACGTACCGTCGGCCGCGTCGAAGCGGGCCCGGAAGTCCCAGTGGCGCAGGTAGTTGCCGGCGGCGTCCCGGAAGGAGTAGGCGTTCGCGTCGGCGAGGCCCGGCACCACGGTGAAGGCGGACGCCTGCTTCTCGGCGGCGGTGCTGGAGCTGCTGACCACGGGCAGGTTGAGCAGCGTGGACTGCTCCTGCCAGTAGCGGGTGGAGTAGTTGCCCGACCGGAAGGAACGGGTCACGCCCGTGGCCAGGTCGACACCGCCGGACACCGTCTCCTTGATCACGGTGAAGTGGCGGGCCGTTCCGGAGATGCCCGGCAGTTTCTTCGGGGCGGTCCAGGTGGCGAAGGTGTCGTAGCTGTCGCTGTAGTAGTAACTGCCGTCGCCGTAGCCGTCGAAGAAGATCCGCCAGGCGCCGTTGTCGAGCTGGATCACCGAGGGACCCTCACGGGTGCCGCCCCAGCCGGCCCAGTCGCCGGTGCGGCTGATGGTGTACGGCCCGGTCAGGCTGGAGGCGGTGGCGTACTCGATGTACTTCGTCGTCTCGTTCTTCGGGAACGCGTGGTAGGTGGAGCCGATCTTCACGATGAACGTGTCGATGTGGTTGGCACCGATGCCGGACAGAGCTACGGGTGAACTCCACGCGGTGAGGGCGGAGTTGGCGGCCTTCATCACATACGGCGTGAAGATCCACTCGTTGTCGGTGGTCGAGCACGACACGATGACGTTCACGCTGCCGTCGCTGTCGACGAACCACTCGGGCGCCCATGCGCGGGACAGACCGGTGAGCGGGACCGTGTAGTCGTACAGGAAGGCCCAGTTGGCCCGGTCGGAGCTGCGGGCGAAGCCGATGGTGGTGCTGACGTCCTGCCAGGTGTGTGTGGTGTAGGTGATGTAGTAGTAGCCGTCGGTGTGCTTGAACACGCTGGCGTCGCGGATGCGGTTGCTGGGCGGGGTGTAGGCGGAGGACTTGACGAGCCGGAAGTCGGTGGCGTCGTCCGACTGGTACACGTTCACGGTGCCGTCGTCGCTGTTGAGGAACGGCACGATGGTGTAGCGGGTGGCGGAGCCGTGGGCGGGGGCCGCGGCGGCGGCCGAGCCGAGCAGGCCGGGCAGTTCGCCCAGCACGAGTGCGGTCGCGGGTATGGCGACCATCGCGCGCAACAGACTGCGGCGGGACGGGTCGAGCGGCGTCGAGGACGCGTTCCGGTCGGGGGTGATCACTTTTGCGGCTCTCCTTGTATCTGTTGATCCGGGTGAGGGCGCGGCGGCTCCGCGTCCCCACCCGTCCTGCGCACACGTCGAGGTGGCGTCGCCTAGGCCTGGGCCAGGGCGGCGACCTCCTCGGCCGTGAGGGTCTTGCCGTACACGCGGAAGTCGTCGACCGCACCCCTGAAGAAGGGGTCGGCGTACTGCGACCTGCCGAGGTACCCGGCACGGATGTGGTTGCCGAAGTAGCGTGGATCCACGGTGACCTGGGAGTTCCGTCCGACCTCCTGCCCGTCCACGTACAGGAGGGCGGTCCCGCCGCCGTACGTCACCGCCACATGCACCCAGCGGTCGGTGGGCAGCGGCGCGGCGTCGATGCGTTGCTCGGCGCCCGCGCCCCCGGCGGTGATGGCGTAGCGGAGGGTGCCGTCGCCGCTGAGCGGGGTGAGGAACATGTTGGCCGTGACGCCGGTGCCGAGGTCGAACACCCGGCTCCAGACGCCGGGTTGGCCGTCCAGCCGCACCCAGGTGGCCAGGGTGTAGACGGTGGCGCCCGCGAGGAGGTCGTCGGCCAGGCGTACGTACCCGTCCGTGCCGTCGAGCGCCACCGCGCCACCGTCGGCGCCGGCCGCCGTCCAGGCGGCACCGCCGACGAGCTGGGCCGCCTTCCCGTTCCCCGTGGCGTCGGCGGCCGTGCTCCCGGAGGTCTCGTCGAAACGGTGCCAGGCGGCGAACTCGGGCGGCGGGGGCGGCGGTTCACCGGTCTGCCAGTACACGGAGTAGTGCTGGTGGTGCACCCGGGAGATGGGCAGCAGTGAGACGTCCTCGCCGTCGGCGCGGGCGGTGAACCGCAGCGGCTCCTGCGACTCCTGCCGTACGGATCCGGTGTCCAGGCGCGGCAGCCACGGCGTCGCCCGGTCCCCGTACGCCCCTGCCAGGACCACCGGGCCGTGCAGTACCGCCTGTACGTCGGGGTCGTCGGGCGTGGGCTCGATGACCGTGCGCATGGGCAGCGACACCTCGACCCGGTCTCCGGCCCGCCACTCCCGGTCGAGGGTCAGCCAGCTGCCGGGCTTAGGACGGTCGGGCAGGGCGCGGCCGTTGAGCGTCGCGCGGGCGTCCGCGGTCCAGGACGGGATACGGATGAGCAACTGGTGCGCGGCCCGTCCGGCGGTGACGGTCAGCACGGTCGACGACCGGTCGGGGAAGGAGGTGGTCTGCCGCCAAGTGATGTTCCGTTCCCGCCAGTTGACCTGCGACGGGATGAACAGGTTCACCAGCAGCCGGTGCCGGTCGTGCGAGTAGACCGTGTCGGCGAACTTCGCCTGCGTCTCCATGCCGGTGCCGTGGTCGCAGGAGAAGTTGTCGTAGTCGGTCGAGTACGCGTCCGGGTCGGTGCCCATGAAGGACGGCTGCTGCTTGACGGCGCCGGGGCCCAGGCCGGTGTAGTAGATGTTGAAGCCGTGCGTCGAGTCAGGGTCCTGCTCACCGAGCATCTGGTTGAACAGGGTGCGCTCGTAGTAGTCGAGCAGATCGATGCGCCGGGGTGTGCGGAAGTGCAGCAGGCGGGTCAGCTTCAGCATGTTGTAGCTGTTGCAGTTCTCGCAGGTGTTGTTGGACAACTCGCCCGCGATGACGTCCGGTTCGTGAAAGCCCTCGCCGTTGCTGTTCCCGCCGATCACGTAGGTGTGGTGGTCGGTGACCATCTGCCAGAAGTTCTCGGCGATCGTGCGGTAGCGGTCGGGCAGACCCTCCTCCCACAGGCGCAGGGCGCCGACCATCTTGGGGATCTGGGTGTTGGCGTGCAGCCCCGCGAGCTTGTCCTCGTTCCTGGCCAGCGGGTCGAAGACGCGGGCGTGCGTGAAGCGTTCGGCGACGGCGAGCCACTTGGCGTCGCCGGTGAGGGCGTGCAGATCGGCGAGCACGTCGTTCATGCCGCCGAACTCCGTCTCCAGCACCCGCTGCATCTGCTCGTACGGCAACGGCTCGGTGCGCCGGTCGACCCACTCGGCCTCGCGCAGCGCGACGTCGAGGGCCTGTCCGCTGCCGGTCAGCCGGTGCTGCTCGACCAGCCCGGCCATGATCTTGTGGATCGTGTAGTACGGCGCCCATACGCCGGTCCCGGCTTCGAGGCGGTCGAAGAAGCTCTCCGGGAACGCGGACAGATAGCCCGCGCCGAAGCCGGCGGCGGGGGAGGCGGCCTGGCACTCGGCGAGCGCCGCGACGAGCCGGCGACCCTTGTCGCGCAGGGCCCGCTCCCCGGTGTTGGCATAGGCGAGGGCGAGCCCGGAGAGCAGATGGCCGGTCGAATGGCCGCGCAACTCGACGCTCGGGCCCTCCCAGCCACCGCACGGCTGAGCGGTGCTGGGCAGGCCGACGTTCGTACGGAAGGTGTGGAGCAGCCGGTCGATGTCCACGAAGCGCAGATAGGCGGAGTTGCGCTGCTGGTTGGCCCGGAAGGCGCTGTCCAGGAGGGTCACCGAGCCGAGGGGGAACGGCTCGACGGGTGTGGTGGCGTCGTGGGCGCCCGGGGCGCCCGAGGCGTTGGTCCCGGTCGAGGCGTGGGCCGTGCCGCCGCCGGCCGCGGCCAGGGTCAGGGCGGCCGCGGACGTGCCGGTGACGGCGAGGAAGTGACGTCTGTCGAGTGGGGGGTTCACAGCGACCTCCGCATGCCGGAGAACCGGGCGGTGGTGTCCCTTCACCGCCCTGCTCTCGTTCGAAATACCGAATGTTGTGCGACATGCTGTGCAATATGCAGTGCGAGGCATCACGGTAAGGGCTTGCTGGGTGATGTGAATAGTGCTTGTGGTGAAGGAAGTTGGCGCGAGAGGGCCACGGGTTCACAGGGGCGGGCGGCGGCTGCGGTGCGCCGGGTGTCGGCGGCCCTGTTTAGGGTGGTCCGCGTGACGGAGAAGACCAGGAAGAAGACCGGGGAGAAGACCAGCAGACCGCTCGCCGTGTTCGACCTCGACGGCACGCTCGCGGACAGCGCGCACCGGCAGCGGTTCCTGGAGCGCAAGCCGAGGGACTGGGACGCGTTCTTCGCGGCCGCGCCGCAGGATCCGCCGCTCGCGGAGGGGGTGGCCCTGGCGTTGCGCAGCACGCAGGAGTGCGAGGTGGTCTATCTGACCGGCCGTCCCGAGCGCTGCCGCCGTGACACCGTCGAGTGGCTGGCCGCGCAGGGGCTGCCCGAGGGGCGCGTCTGGATGCGGCGCAACGACGACCGCAGGCCCGCCCGCCACACCAAACTGGACGTCCTGCGCCGGCTCGCGCGCGAGCGCGAGATCCACGTCCTGGTCGACGACGACGAACTCGTCTGCGACGAGGCGGAACGGGCCGGCTTCAGGGTCGTCCGAGCCCGCTGGGCCACGGCGTCCGCGGCCTTGAAGGACGCACAGGAGCGGGAGGGATGGACCTAGTCCAGGGGTCCGTCGGGGGAATCGAGGGGGCCCTCGGAAGTTGCCGCACCGTGGGTGGGTGGGTGGGTGGGTGGGTGGGTGGGTGGGGTGGAGTGGGCCGGGGCTTTTGCGTGCGGTGGCGCCACCGTTGTGGGGCATCGCATGCCGGTCAGGGCGGCCAAGGGCCTCCCGGGGCTTCAGAAGCCCCGGGGCTCAGGCGCCGTCCTCCAGGCGGAAGCCGACCTTCAGACCGACCTGGTAGTACTCGACCTCTCCGTCCACGATCTGCCCCCTGACCTGGGTGATCTCGAACCAGTCCAGGTTGCGCAGGGTCTGCGAGGCCCGGGAGATCCCGTTGCGAATGGCCTGGTCGACGCCCTCGTGGGAGGTGCCGACGATCTCGGTGACCCGATACGTGTGGTCGGACATGCGGGTGCTCCTCTCCGCCGTGGCGGGTGCGCCACGCGTCACTCCACGGTGCCTCACGGTGCGGCGGTGCGCGAGATGTCGGGGCACCGTGGGTGACCCAGGTGCATGGCCCTGTGAGGTTGGGGACGTGTCGTTCCTGCCCCGAGCGGCAGGGGCGGGCGTGAGCCCATGAGTCGGGCAGGGTGGAGTCGAGCAGAGTGCGGTTGAAGCGTTCGACCTTGCCATGGGTCTGCGGCCGGTAGGGCCGGGTGCGCTTGTGTGAGATCCCGGCAGAGGTCAGTTCCACCACGCTGTCGGCCGTCGCGACGGCGACGTCGAGCGCCTCGTGCAGTGTGCCGGGCGGGCCGGCGTCCCGCGTCGCCCGGGTACAGATCGCGGTCAGCTCGGCCTCGTGCTCGGCGCGGTAGCCGGCCGGGTGGAGGCGCAGCGCCCAGCGGAGGACGCGCGTCGGGTGCCGCTCCGTCATGCCAGGGCCCCAGCCAGGACCGGGAGGGCCCGAATACCGGCCCTGATCCTGTCAGGGAGCGAGTTCGGCTTGGCGAAGGCTGCGGAACACCGCT
Organism: Streptomyces sp. NPDC107454; assembly: GCF_055582885.1. NCBI lineage: Bacteria > Bacillati > Actinomycetota > Actinomycetes > Kitasatosporales > Streptomycetaceae > Streptomyces > Streptomyces sp. NPDC107454. The sequence goes on from NZ_JBVJPA010000004.1 coordinate 8,853, forward strand.
GGGGTCGTCCATCCGCGCAAGGTGGCGTGAATCGCCGACCGGAATGCGGCCTCGGCCGTGGCGGCGTCGAGGGCCCCAGCCAGTTCGAGAGTCACGAGCCCGTGCAGGGTGGCCCAGATCGACAGAGCGATCGACGTTGCCTCGCCGACGAGGACGGACGCCGTCAAGGCGCGATCGATCGCTGCGAGGAGTGGACGGATCGGGTCACTGGCACCGACCTCACCCGACGGGTCGAAGGACTGCACGCCACCGAACAGCACCGTGTACAGGTGGCTGTGTTCGCGCCCCCAACGACGGTAGGCGATGGCCAGCGCGTAGAGGTCGGCGAGAGGGTCCGTGGAGGTCTGCGCCGCCGACAGGTCCTGGAACAGGCCGGCGACTGCTCTGTCGCGCACCGCACCGATCAGCCCGTCCTTGTCACCGAACAAGGAATACACCGCCGTGGTCGACGCCTCGGCAGCAGCGGCCACGGAACGGACCGTGAGCGACTCTCGCGGACGGGTGGCGAGCATCTCGGTCGCGCACACCACAAGCCGCTCTTTGACGGCCTCGTCGTTTGTTCTCGGCCTACCCACGACCAGCAGCCTACCCTCTTTGATAACGTCGTTTTGAAACAGAGTTCTGAAACTGTTGGAGGTCCGCCGTGCCCACGTCCGCCATACGTCTCGTCCGCTTCACCGGACGCTTACTGCCGGCCCTGGCCGCCGTCGCGACGCTGGCCGTCGTCTTTCTCGCACTGATCGCCCTCACAGACGGGGCAGGCTCGGGGCTCGCCGCATGGCTGACGACCCTTGGAGTCGGGGCTGTCCTCGCCATGTGGCGGGGCCGGCGCCGCACTTGGCCGGCGCGACTCGTGCCGTTCCTGCCGGTGGTTGTCGCGGCAGCACTGACGGCGGTGGTCTGCATCCCGACCGTGCCGACGGCCCGGCGGTACCCGTCCGCCCTGCCGTTCGTGACCACGCAGCACTGGAGCCTGTCGACCGGCAGCCGCGTCGCGGTGTATCACTACCCGCCCGCGAACCCCGGCCCCCGGCATCCCATTCCGTTCGTGTACCTCAACGGCGGACCCGTCCGTGGCATCTCGGTGCTCGACCACCGGTTCCTGCAACTCCTGGCACGCCAGGGCTACGACGTCTACGCCTACGAACAGGCCGGTGGCGGACGCAGTGACCTGCTCCCCATGGGCCAGTACACGATTGCCAGGTCGGTCCGCGACCTCGCCGCCTTCGTCGACCGCCTGGACAAGGGCAAGGTCGACATCCTCGGATTCTCCTCAGGCGGGGCCGTGCTCACCCGAGCCCTGGCCGACCCGAGCGTCGCCGCACGCTTGCACCGGGCGATCATCGCCGAGCCCGGCCCCATGGACGGCCCCACCGCGCACATCACCGGGCACAAGGGCCGAAAATCCGCACGAGGTCTCGCGTCGGCCATGACCGGACCGCGATCGACGCACACCCCCCGGTACGCCGTGGCATTCGGCCTCATGCGACTCGGCCTCCTCAGCCCCGCCACCGGACTGATCGGACAGGCCGAAGGTGACAACGCCTTCACCGCCGCGGACCTCGGCAGCGACACCGCATCCGCTTACTGCGCGCGCGACGCGCACCGCATCCCCGCTGAGGACACCGCACAGAACTTCTCCTTCAGCCCCGCCGCCAGCCTCCGCGTCCAGCAGACGGTCAAGGACTCGCCCTCCATCGCACCGCATCTGCGCCAGTCCCGGACCCCCGCGATGCTGATGATCGCCGAGTGCTCCTCCCAGGTCCGTCAATGGGCGACCGCCATCCTTGCCGATGACCCCGCCATCCAGCGCACGCAGTACATGCCAGGAGTCGGACACCACATGTGGAACGGCCTGGACGACAACAACGACCGAGCCACCGCCGTCATCACTGCGTTCCTTCAGGACAAGCCGGCCCTCCTGCCGAACTACCCGACCCGCGACGAGATCCCCAGCTTCCTGCGCGACCACAAATGAAGAGGTTGTAGCCCGTCACCGGCAACGGCGGGCGAACCCTCGAAGCCGTCCGGGGCTGCGCCAGGTACAGCCAAGGACGACCTCTCAGTCCGGAAAGGAGCGGCCGGCCTCGGCGAGGGCATGGACCTTGCGGGCCCGGCCGTCCACGACCTGGTCAACTGGTCATCCACACCAGGCCAGAAGGCCCTCACCCGGGTGGCCCACCGTCGAGGCGGGCCACCCGGGCGGGTATCAGCGGACCACGCTCAGCGACAGGGCGAAACGGCCCTCCCGGTCCGTCCACCAGTGGGCCAGATCGAGCCCGGCGGCGGCGAGTTCGCGACGTACCCCGTCCTCGCGGAACTTCGCCGAGATCTCGGTGCGCAGTTCCTCGCCGTCGGCGAATTCGACCGCGAGGTCGAGCGCGGGGATCTTCACCGTCTGTTCGGTCAGCGACCGCAGCCGCATCTCGATCCACTCGCGCTTGTCGTCCCAGAGGGCGACATGGGCGAACGCGGCGGGGTCGAAATCGGCGCCGAGCTCGCGGTTGACGACGTGCAGCACGTTCTTGTTGAACGCGGCCGTCACCCCCGCCGCGTCGTCGTACGCGGCGACCAGCACCGACTCGTCCTTGACGAGGTCCGTACCGAGCAGCAGCGTGTCGCCGGGGGAGAGCAGCGCCCGCACGGACGCCAGGAACGTCTCCCGTTCGGCGGGCAGCAGATTGCCGATGGTGCCGCCGAGGAACGCCACCAGCCGCGGCCCCGGTGTTCCCGGCAGCGCGAGGCCGCCGGTGAAGTCGGCGATCAGCGCGTGCACGCCGAGCCCCGGATGCTCGGCGATCAGCGCCTGCCCGGCCTGGGTGAGGGCGCTCTCGCTGACGTCGACCGGCACGTACGTGTGCAGCCCCGGTAGCGCGTCGAGCAGATGGCGGGTCTTCTCGGACGAACCGGACCCCAGCTCGACGAGGGTGCGCGCACCGGTCGTCGCGGCGATCTCGGGGGCCCGGGCGATGAGGATCTCGCGCTCCGCCCGGGTGGGGTAGTACTCGGGCAGTTCGGTGATCTGGTCGAACAGCTCGCTGCCATGAGCGTCGTAGAACCACTTCGGCGGCAGGGTCTTGGGGGTGTGGGTGAGGCCGTGCAGGACGTCGGCGCGCAGCGCGGCGTCCGTGGCGTCCTCGGGCAGGGTGCGGGTGAGAAGGAACGGGCTCACGTGCTGGGCTCCTTGGTGCGTGCGGATGCCAAGGGGTCGTGCGCGCCTTCCTGCGCGTGCGGGTCCTTGAGCGGGGTGAGCAGGACGTCGGTGCGGCTCGCCGCGAGCAGCGTGCGGTCCGGCACCTCCTGCCAGTGGGGGTCGTCGTCGTACGGCTCGGACGCCACGACGGTGCGGCGGCCGGGCTCGGCGAGGTACCAGAGGGTGTCGCCCCAGGCCGTCGCGGAGATCGTGTCGCCGGTGGTGAGCAGCAGGTTGAGCCGGGATCCGGGGGCCGCCTCGGCGACCTCCAGGACGGTGTCGGCCAGCGCCTGGCCCTCGTTGTCACCGGAGCGCAGCCGGTGCAGGAGCAGCGCCCAGACGAGCGCGGAGTCGCAGCGGGCCTCCAGGGACAGCAGTTCGGCCGGGGGCAGGCTTGTCACCAGCGGGGCGAGGGAGCCCGGCCAGCCCCGTACGGCGCCGTTGTGGCTGAACAGCCAGCGGTCCGCGGCGAACGGCGCCGCCGCGGCCTCCCCGTCAGCTCCCGCCATGGTGGCGTCCCGTACGGCGCCGAGCAGCGCCGTGCTCCTGACGACCCGGGCCAGGTCCGCGAAGGACTGGTCGCCCCAGATCGGCCCGGTGCGCCGGTACCGCGCGGGCACCGGATCCCCTTCGGCGTACCAACCCACGCCGAAACCATCGGCGTTGACCGTCCCGTGCCGCTGCCGGCGTGGCTCCCACGACTGCCGGAACAGACTGTGCGGCGGTTCCACGAGGAGTCGGCCGAGCGGTTCCGGCGGTCCCAGGTAGGCCAGGTGACGGCACATCAGGCGACCCCGTCGCGGGCCGTGCGGAACCCGGAGAAGATCTGCCGCCGGATCGGGTAGTCCCAGTTGCGGAACGTCCCCCGGCAGGCCACCTGGTCCACGGCGAACGAGCCACCGCGCAGCACCTTGTACTCCGGACCGAAGAACACCTGCGAGTACTCCTTGTACGGGAACGCCGCGAACCCGGGATAGGGGTGCAGGTCGCTCGACGTCCACTCCCACACGTCACCGATCAACTGCCGTACGCCGAGCGGTGAAGCCCCCGCCGGATAGCTGCCCGCCGGGGCCGGACGCAGATGGCGCTGGCCGAGGTTGGCGTGCTCGGGGGTGGGGTCGGCGTCGCCCCACGGGTAGCGCGTGGAGCGGTCGGCCGCCGGGTCGTGGCGGGCCGCCTTCTCCCACTCGGCCTCGGTGGGCAGCCGGCGCCCCGCCCAGCGGGCGTACGCGTCGGCCTCGTACCAGCTGACATGCAGCACGGGTTCGTCGGGCGGTACGACCTCGGTGACGCCGAAGTGACGCCGCAGCCACTGTCCGCCCTCGCAGCGCCAGAACAGCGGCGCCTCGATGCCGTGGGAGCGGATGTGGGACCAGCCCGCCGGGCTCCACCAGCGTTCGGTGTCGTAGCCGCCGTCCTCGATGAAGGTCTGGTAGGCGGCGTTCGTCACCGGAGTGGTGTCGATGAAGAAGGGCGGGACCTCGCGTCGGTGGGCGGGGCGTTCGTTGTCCAGGGCCCACGGCTCGGTGGACGTGCCCATCGTGAACGGGCCGCCGGGGACCAGGACTTCGGCGGGTCCGGTGAACGGCGGCACGGGGGCGGGGTCCGGCGCGGTGAGGGCGGCGGGCCCCTTGCGGAGCTGATGGGTGATCAGCATCGTCTCGTCGTGCTGCTGTTCATGCTGGGCGATCATCCCGAACGCGAAGCCCGCCTCGGTCAGCGGCGTGCCCCGGAACGCGGTGCTCTCCAGCACGTCCAGCGCCCGTCCGCGTACCTCGGCGGCGTACTGACGGGCCTCGGCGGGCGGCAGCAGCGGCAGCGAGGGCCGCTCGGCGCGCGGATGCTCGAACGCGTCGTACAGCCCGTCTATCTCGGGCCGCATCGCGTCCCGCCCCGCGACCGCACGCAGCAGCCACAGCTCCTCCTGGTTGCCGATGTGTGCCAGGTCCCAGACCAGTGGGGACATCAACGGCGAGTGCTGCGCGGTCAGTTCGGGCTCCTCCACGCAGGAGGTCAGGAGCGCGGTGCGGTCGCGGGCCGTGGTCAGCGCGTCGAGCGCGCGCTCCCGCAGTGACTCCGGATCCGTGGGTGTTGAGGGGGCGGTCATGTGCGGATGTCCTTCCCGTCGAGATGACCATGGAATCGGCTGTGGAAGCGGTTCAGCAGATCGTCGGCGGGGCAGCGGCCCCGGGCCACATAGCGGTCCGTGAACTCCGCGACGGCCTCCCGCACCTCGGCGGTGGCGCCCAGGCGCGGCAACGCCTCGGCGGCGGCCGCGAAACAGGTGACGGCGGCCTCACGCAACTCGGGGTCGGTCAGGCCGTACCGCGCGGCGTCGTTCCACAGCGGGTTGCACGGAGCGGGCCGTGCCTCGGCGCGTTCCGCGAGGGGTTTGACGGTCCGGTAGGCGACCTCCGCGGCCTCCGGGTCGTCGAACAGTGCCGCCGTCACCGCCAGCGGCACGATCCACCCGTCGTCGCCGGGCTGCGCGTCGATCATGCGCAGTTCCAGATGGCCGCGCGGGCGGACCGGCGGGAACAGCGTCGTCAGGTGGTAGTCGAGATCCGCCCGGTCGGGCGGTGTCTCGGACCTGGTCCACGCCCGGAAGGTCAGGCCCTCCGGTACCTCCCAGGGGCCGTCCGGCGCCCGGACGCACATCACCGGCGCGTCCAGGACGTGCCGGGCCCAGGCGGCGCGCGGATCGCCGCCCAGCGGGGGAGCGGCGGAGCGTCCCGGGTCCATGGCCGCCCACAGGGACTGCCGCGTGGAGCGCCAGCCCGTGTACCGGCCACCGGCCACCGGCGAGTGCGCGAACGCGGCCACCAGGACCGCGCCCAGCTGGTGCGCCAGCCACCAGCGGCGCCCGTGCCCCAGGGGGCCGGGCTCCTCGTATCCGGCGTCCAGGCACACCTGGACGGAGGCGGAGGAGCACATCATGGCCCGCCCCTCCGGGCCCGCCCGGTCGAGGTACTGCTCCATGGCGTCGTAGCGCGGCTCATGGAGAAAGCGGCTCGGGGGGTTCCAGGGGTCCTGGCCGTACCCGCTGAGGCCGAGATCCGCCTCGCGCAGTACCGCGCGTACCGCGTCGAGGTCGGCGGAGACGGACCCGATGCACTCCATCAGGGAGGCGGCGGGAAGGGAGCTCAGCTCCAGCTGTCCGCCGGGTTCGACGGTGAGCGCCGAACGCAGGGGCAGGGTCCGCAGTGCGGCGTACGCCGCTTTGAGTCGTTCGGGTGATGCCGGGAGCTGCGGCTGCCGCAGCTCGTGGACGAGCCATTCCACTTCGACACCGAGGGTACGAGGCGGTCCGGTCTTGAAGCAGATGCCTCGGACCAGCGCTTCCACCTCGGCCTCGGTGACGGCGGAGCGGCGCTCCGTACAGTCACTCACCGAATCGGACATGTCGGGATCCTCCTGAGATTCCACCATGCCGCCGGCCCGACTTCTGTGGTGCCGGACCGGCATCGCTCGTCCCACCCAAGACCCTCTTGGCGGTTCGCACAAGGGTGCAAATCGTCGCTCGCGGGTTCCGGAGGCGCTGTTTGCCGGGCCGCGAGGCGCTGTTTACGGGGCTGGGAAATTCCGTTGCGCCGTAGGACCAGCATCGCTCACGATGCGTTCATGGGCACGACGGGGGAGATCGCGAGGGGCGTCCTCGTGGCGCGTACGGGGGTCGCGCCATGAGTGCGCGCCTGCGCGCGCTCGCGCAGCAGACGCAGGAGATCGTCGCGGCGGGCGGGTACCGCGCCTCCGACGGGCGCGAGGTGTCGATCGCCGCGGCCGTCGAGGCCGCGCGGACGGGAACGCGCATGTACGGCCCCGGACCGGTCGGGGCACCAGCCGCCGGCCCCTCGCGCGAGAGCACGCTGTTCGAGGTGACGGGCGAGAGCAGTCTGGAGGCCGCCCGACGGCTCGTGCGCAAGGACGCGGGGCGCCCGGCCGACCCGGTCGCCGTCCTGAACTTCGCCTCGGCGCGCAACCCGGGCGGCGGCTTCCTGAACGGCGCACAGGCCCAGGAGGAGGCCCTGTGCCGGGCCTCGGCGCTGTACACGTGTCTGCTGCGGGCCCGGGAGTTCTACGACCACCACCGCGCCCACCGGGATCCGGTCTACACGGACCGTGTCATCCACTCACCCGCCGTGCCCGTCTTCCGTGACGACCGCGGAGCTCTGCTCGACGAGCCGTACACGGCCGGATTCCTGACCGCCGCCGCCCCCAACGCCGGAGTCGTCCTGCGCACGGCCCCGGAGCGCGGGCCCGACTTGGGACCCGCCCTGGCCGTACGCGCCGAGCGCGTCCTGGAGACCGCCGCGGCCCACGGCTACCGCCGGCTGGTGCTGGGCGCGTGGGGCTGCGGCGTCTTCCGGAACGATCCGGCGCAGGTGGCGGGCGCGTTCCACGACCTGCTGGTCACGGGCCGCTTCGAGGGTGCTTTCGAGCAGGTCGTGTTCGGCGTCCTGGACCGCACGGGAGATCAGGCGACGCGAGGCTCCTTCGAGCAGACGTTCGCCCAGGTACGGGCCCTCAACGCCAGCCGTACCGCTCCTGCAAGCGGCGCACGACCGAATTGAACCGCATCCGGTCCAGCGCACAGGCCTCCCGCCGCATCCCGTCCTCGTGCAGCCGCAGCACCCGGTCCACATCCACCCACGAGTCCCGCCCCGACCGGTCCCAGGGCCCGCTTCCGATCGGCACCCACTCCCGGTCCCCGTCGTGCCGCTTGCTCGACAGCTGGACGGCGAGCAGCGTGCCGGCGTCCTCGCGGGCGACGACGAGCACCGGACGGTCCTTGCCCCGCCCGTCGTTCTCCTCGAACGGCACCCATGTCCAGACGATCTCGCCGGGATCGGGGTCGCCGTCGTGCGCGGGCGCGTACTCCGTCCGCACCCGTCCCACCTCGCGGGGTTCGGCCTCGGTGGTCGCGGAAGGGTCGTAGCGGCCGGGAACGTCTTCGGTGGTGTCATCGGTAAAGGCAGTCACGCGGCTCACGTTAGAGCCTGCCCTGTCCAACCCGCCGAGCGGGTGGCCGAGATGGCGGACTACCAGGTCCGCGCCGCGTGTTGGAGGCGGTCGCGGACCCGTACGACGTCCGGGTTGGCGTCGGCGCCGGGGCGCTGCACGAGGAAGAGGGTGTTGAGGGGCGGTTCGACCGGCTCGTGGAGCAGCGCGAGGCGTCCGTCTGCGAGGTGCTCCTCGCAAAGGGAACGGGGCAGCACGCTGTAGCCGGCGCCCGCGGTGACCGCGGAGACGACGGCGTACAGGTTGGGCACGGTGACCGCGGCCCGGGCCGCGAGCTGTTTGCCGAAGACGTTGCGCCAGTACCGGCGCACGAGGGGCAGGTCCTCGGCGTAGGTGACCAGGGGAACGTCCCGGACCGCGGTGCAGATGTCCTCGGCCGACGGGTGCTCCCCGACGCGCCGCGCCCAGCTCGGAGCGGCGACCAGGAGGTACTCCTCGTCCGCCAGCGGCAGTGCCGCGAGGCGCCCGCGCGGCCGCCTGGTCGCGATCAGCAGATCGTGGTGGCCCGCGCGCAGGTCGTCCACGAGGGGTTCGGGCAGCCCCTGCGTGACGCGCAGTTGTACGCCCTCGGCGACGAGCGGCGCGAGCGCGGGCAGCACGCGGGTGCACAGCAACTCCGAAGGCCCGGCGAGGTGCACCGGCGCGGCCTGCCCGCCGAGTACGTCGCTGCGGCCTTCCAGGGCGGCGAGCGCGTCGAGAGGGCCCGTCACCTGGTTCGCCAGGTCATGGGCGAGGGGCGTGGGTTCCACGCCGCGCGGGAGGCGCGTGAACAGCTCGCGTCCGGTCTGCTGCTCCAGGGTGCGGATCTGGGCGGTCACGGTCGGCTGGGAGAGGCCGAGCAGCGGGGCGGCGCCGGTGAACGAGCCGGAGCGGTAGACGGCGAGGAAGGTCCGCAGCAGGTTCAGATCGACATGCGGCGTGATCCTTTCCCGGGCGGAGAGGGGCGAGGTCTCCTCGGTCGCGTTCTTCATGCCGACCAGCCTAACCCCGGCTCCCATCGGAGTACCGATGGGAGGAATCTGCTCTCCTATTGGCTGTCGAATGGCGGCCGGGCCTAACGTCGAATCGTCGCCACTTCCCGCGACGCCCCGGACACCCCCGCCGAACACCCTCTTCGTACCTCCTGAAGGGACCTGCCATGACCACCCAGAACGCGATCACCTGGCCCGAGCGCTACCTGCCGGGCACCGGAGACAACTTCGTCTCCAACGAGGTCGTCGTGGCTGGCCTGAGCGCCGCCGACGTCTGGCGCCACCTCGTCGACACCTCGCGGTGGGAGTCGTACTACGACAACGTCGCCGACATCAGCTTTCCGCAGGGCGGTGGCCCCGTGCTGAGGGACGGCATCCACTTCGGCTTCGGCACCTTCGGATTCCCGCCGCTGGACGCGCACGTCGTGGAGTTCCAGGCGCCCGCCGAAGACACCCCGGGCCGTCTGTCCTGGACGGCGAAGCAGGACGGCACGCCCGAGGAGCGGCTCGACGTCCTGCACGCCTGGCTCGTGGAGGACCTGCCCGGCGGCCGGGTCCGCGTCCTCACCCAGGAGACCCAGATCGGCCGGCCCGCCGCCGCGCTGGCCACCGAGCGGCCGAACCCCATGCTCAACGGCCACCAGGCCTGGCTCGACGGCCTGATCGGCGCCGCGGCCGAGTCGGCCGAATAGACCGATGGGGCGGAACAGGCCGAGCAGCCGGAGCGGAGGGCCGAATCGCCCACGCAGAGCGGGCGACGAGGGACTGGAACACCCTCGTCGCCCCGCCGGGATCAGTCCCCGGCGCTCTCCTCAGATGTCACAGCTTGCCGTCCCCCTCCACCGGCACCTTCTCCGTGCGCGGCGGTACGGCCCCGTTGAGCCCGGTGGCGCCGTTGCTCCCCGTACCGTTGCCGGCCGTCCCGTCCTGGTTCATCGACGAGAGCAGCTGACGGGCGAGGCCGAGGCCCGTGCCGCCCATGGTGAGCGCCTTGGCGAACATGTCCGACATACCGTCGGCGCCGTTGAGCAGCACCATGTGGTCGACGTTCCCGAACGCGCTGGCGCCCGCCTGGACGATCTCCGGCCAGTTCTCGGCGAGCTGCTGGGCAACCACCGCCTCCTGGTTCTCGGCGAGGGCCGCGGCCCTCGCCTTGATGGTCTCCGCCTCCGCGAGACCCTGCGCCCGGGTCGCCTCGGCCGCCGCGAGACCCTTGGCCTGAGCCGCTGCGGCCTCGGCCTCACCCGTGGCCCTGGTCGCCGTCGCGGCGGCCGCACCCCGGGCCTTCGTCGCCTCGGCCTCCGCGTTGGCGGCCGTCTTGACCCGGTTCGCCTCCGCCGCTGCCGCGAGCTCGGTCTCCTTGGCCTTGGCCTCAGCCGCCGAGATACGCGCGTCACGCTCGGCCTCGGCGCGGGCCCGCGTCTCGTACGCCTGGGCGTCCGCCGGCTTGCGGACGTCCGCCTGGAGCTGCTGCTCACGACGGAGGGCGTCGAGCTCGGCGATCCGGGTCTCCTGCACGACGACGTCCTGCCGGGCCGCGGCGTCCGCGAGCGGTCCGGCCTGCCGCGCCTTCGCCGCCGCCTTGTCACGCTCGGCCTGGTAGCCGGCCTGAAGGATCTCGCTGTCCCGGGTCGCCTCCGACATCCGGGCCGCGGCCTTCTGTTCGGCCTCGGTGGCGAGACGGTTCGCCTCCGCCTGCGCGATGCGCGCGTCCCGCTGCACGGCGGCGGCGTGCGGCATCGCGAGGTTCTTGATGTACCCGGTCGGGTCCTCGATCTCGTGGATCTGCAGCGAGTCGACGATCAGACCGAGTTTCTCCATTTCCGTACCGCACGCGGCGCGGGTCTGGCCGGTCAGCTTCTCCCGGTCGCGGATCATGTCCTCGACGGTCAACCCGCCGACGATGGACCGCAGATGACCGGCGAACACGTTGTGCACCCGCTCCGACATCATCTTCTGCTGGTCGAGGAAGCGACGCCCCGCGTTGGCGATCGACACGAAGTCGTCGCCCACCTTGAAGATGACCACACCCCGCACCTTCAGCGGAATGCCCTGGGTGGTCACGCAGTCCACGTGCAGCTCGGTCTCGTTGAGGTCGAGCGAGATCTTCCGTACCGCCTGCACACCCGGCAGCACCAGCGTGCCGCGCCCCGTCACGATGCGGAATCCCATGCCCTCTTCAAGGCCTTCGGTCCGATGCTTCGAACCGGAGATGATCAGTGCTTCGTTGGGCTCCGCGACACGCCACATGAGCTTGAAGACCACAACGATGAAGATCAGTGCGAGGACAACAGCCCCCGCCACGACGCCGACAACCATCGGCATACGCCCCCTTTGGATGGTGCCCTATCGGCACCGAACGAAGGGAGTGTGCTCCTGCGCAAGACCGGGGTACAGACGCTGACGGATCCTTGTTGCAATCTTGACGCACACCGCTCTCACCTGGGGCGGAGCGTGCACAGACGAGCCGTCAACTGTCGTACGCGGCCGATACGTACACCGTGCGCGGCGGCAGGTACTCGACCACCATCACCACCGTGCCGCGCTCGATCCGCTCCTTCGCCGCGGCCGGGTACGCGAGGAAGTGCTCGGCGCCGCCGCGGACCCGGACGATCACCTCACCGACGAGCCCGGGTCCGACCGTGCCGGTCACCCGCCCCATCAACCCGACCATCGACGCATCGTCCATGGGGCCAGCGTACGGCCGAAATCCCCTGGTCAGTGTCTTCGCGGCGAACTCGCTCACCGGCACGCGCCCCGAACTCGCCCACCGGCACGTGCAGTCGACCCGACTCGTCTACACCGCGGGGGAGTCCGCGGGCGCCCCGTGCGGCGGCCAGTGTTCGTGCCAGCGCTGGTCGGCCTCCAACTGGGCGGCCAGGGAGACGAGCAGCGGTTCGCTGTTCGCCGGACCGAGGAGCTGGGCGCCGACCGGCAGGCCGCCGTCGACGAACCCCGCGGGGACGTTCACCCCCGGCCAGCCCAGGATGTTCCACGGCCAGGCGTAGGGGCAGGCGGCGATCATGGCGCGGTCGGTGCCCAGGCCGTTCAGGTCCATCATCGAGCCGATGCGCGGCGGGGGAGCGGCCGTGGTCGGCGCGAGCAGGACGTCGTACGTGTCGAAGAGCGCGCCGATCCGCCGGTGCAGGGACGCCTCGGCGCGCCGTGCCACGCGCAGGGGTGCTCCGCCGAGCAGTCGGCCGAGCCGGGCCGCGCCCAGGGTCCGCCGGTCGAGGAGGTGCGGGTGGGGCAGGTCACGCACTCGTTCGGCGATCCCGGCCGTCGCGCGCGGGATGAAGGTGAGCCCGATCTGCCCGTACCGGGGCTCGGCCTCCTCCACCGTGTGGCCGAGCGCCGCGAGCCGCTCCGCGAGCGCGAGCACCCGCGCCCGTACGACGGGGTCCAGGCGCGCGGGCAGGGCCGTGAACGGTGGTTTCAGCGACAGCGCGATCCGCAGCCGGCCCGGCTCGCGGCCCGCCGCCTCGGACACCCGCAGCGCGGGCGGGCGGTGCAGATCGCCGTCGTGGTTGCCGCTCGCCGCGTCCAGGAGCAGGGCGGCGTCCGCGACCGTACGGGCGAGGGTGCCGTTGACCGTGATGCCCTGGAAGGACTCCGCGCGCGGCCAGGTCGAGATCCGGCCGCGCTGCGGCTTGATGCCGATGAGGTGGGTCCAGGAGGCCGGGATGCGGACCGAGCCCGCGCCGTCCGAGCCCAGCGCGGCCGGGACAAGGCCCGCCGCGACCGCCGCCGCCGAGCCGCCGGACGAGCCGCCCGGGGTGTGCTCGGCGTGCCAGGGGTTGCGGGTGGCGCCGAAGGCGGGCCCCTCGGTGAACGGCCACTGGCCGAGCTCGCAGGTGTTGGTCTTGCCGATGACGATCGCGCCGGCCGCGCGCAGCCGCCGTACCGCCTCCCCGTCCTCGGCCTCGGGCGGGAACACACCCCGGCAGCCGAACGCGGTCGGCTCGCCCGCCACGTCCATGTCGTCCTTCACCGCCACCGGTACGCCGAGCAGGGGCCTGCGCACTCCGGCGGCGAGTTCCCTGTCCGCCGCGTCGGCCTCGGCGATCGCCGCTTCGGCGCGCACCACCCGGAAGGCGTTCAGGGAGTGCTGCGTCGCCTCGATACGGGTCAGCGCCCGCTCGACCAGCTCGCGTGCGCTCACCTCCCCGTGGGCGAGGGCGCGCGCACACTCCGCCAGACCTGCGGCACGGTCGTGAGTCATACCTGACCACCTCCGGAGCACGTCGTCTACCGCACGGTAAACGCACCACGGGTCATCCCGCACGAGATGCGGAAGTTCCCTCGCGGAAGCGGGTGTTCCGGCACCACGGGCTCACGAGGTTCCCCCGGCGCGAAGGAGTGACCGGGGTTTCTGCAAGGATGCGAGACGTCATGGTGCAGATACCGAAGCAGCCCGTCCCGCCGACGCCCGCGCAACGACCCGTGCCGACGAGTGCCGATGTGGCACGCCTGGCGGGCGTCTCCCGGGCCACCGTCTCGTACGTACTGAACAACACCAGCGCCGTCCGGATCAGCGAACCCACCCGCCGCCGCGTCCACGAAGCGGCCAAGGAACTCGGGTACGTTCCGCACGCCGCCGCCCGCTCCCTGCGCGCCGGACACAGCCGTATGGTCCTGATGCCCGCGCCGAGCGTGCCCGTGGGACCGCTCTACAGCCAGTTCTTCAACGAACTTCAGTGGGCGCTGGGCCGTCTGGATTACACGGTCGTGCAGTACGGCAGTGTCGGCCTGCACGGCGACGAGGCCGCCCGCGCCTGGGCGGAGCTGCGACCGGTCGCCGTGCTGGTGCCAGGCAGCGACCTCGGCCCGCAGGGCGTGGCCGTCCTCAAGCGCTCCGGCGCCCGGGCCGTCGTCACGCTCGGTCCCGAGCGCGTCGAGGGTGCGCACGCGCTGCTCATGGACCACGACAAGGTCGGCCACAGCGCGGGCGTCCACCTGCTGGCCCGCGGCCGCCGCCGGATCGGCGTCGTGGTGCCCGAGGAACCCGGCCTGGAGATCTTCTCCCAGTCCCGGCTCGACGGCGTACGCCGGTCCCTGACCGGCACCGACGCCACCGCGACCGCGCTGCCGCTCGCATACGAGGAGGGCGCCGCCGCCCGGCTGGCGGCGCGCTGGCGCTCGCTCGGCCTGGACGCCGTGTTCGCCTACAACGACGAGTACGCCATGCTGCTGATGCGCGCCCTCCAGGAGGAGGGCGTCGGTATCCCGGACGAGACGGCCGTCATCGGCGCCGACGACCTCATGCTCGGGCGACTGCTGCGGCCCCGCCTCAGCACCGTCCACATCGAACTGCCGTCCGGGCGCGACCTCGCGGAACTGGTCGACCGGGTGGTGCGCGAACCGGGCGCGGCGCCCGAGACCCACGAGGTACTGGGCGCGCGGGTGGTGCACCGCGACTCGACCTGAGAGAGGCTGTAGCTGGTCCCCGGCCGCATCCAACCCGTTCGGACCGGATGCGACCCGTTCGGACCGGATGTGGGCTGATCAGGTACGGGAGGCGCGCCATGCGGACCACGGTCGGCATCATCGGCGGCGGTCCCGCCGGGCTCCTGCTGGCCCGGCTGCTGCACCGCGAGGGCATCGAGTGCGCCGTGCTGGAGAGCAGGTCGCGCGCCCACGTCGAGCACCGCCAGCGCGCCGGGATGCTGGAGCAGGGCACGGTCGACGCCCTGCGCGCGTGCGGAGCCGCCGACCGGCTGGACGCCGAGGGCCTGATCCACCACGGCATCGAGCTGCGCTTCGACCGCGAGCGCCACCACATCGACTTTCCCGCCCTGACCGGTGGCCGTACCGTCACGATCTATGCCCAGACGGAGATCGTGAGGGACCTGGTCGCCCTCCAACTCGCCGCCGGGCCACCGCTGTTGTTCGAGGCCGAGGCCCTCGCGGTCGAGCGCCCGGAGAGTCACGCGCCGGTCGTGCGTTTTGTGCGGGAGGGCCGTGAACAGGCCCTGAGCTGTGCCTACGTGGCGGGCTGCGACGGCTACCACGGCATCTCCCGCAACGCCTTTCCCGCCGCCCGGAGCCGCACGTACGCGCACGACTACCCGTACTCCTGGCTCGGGATCCTCGCCGATGTGCCGCCCTCGGGAGAGGAGTTGATCTACGCGCGCGGTGCCGGCGGCTTCGCTCTGCACAGCATGCGCTCGCCGACCGTGTCCCGGCTGTACTTACAGGTCCCGAACGGTACCGACGTCGCCGACTGGCCCGACGAGCGCGTCTGGGACGAACTCGCCGCGCGCTTCGCGGTCGACGGCGACTGGCGTCTGGAACGCGGCCCCGTCTCCTCCAAGTCGGTCACGCCGATGCGGAGTTACGTCCACGAGCCGATGAGTCACGGCCGGCTCTTCCTCGCGGGGGACGCCGCGCACATCGTGCCGCCCACCGGGGCCAAGGGGCTCAACCTCGCCGTCTCCGACGTTCGGGTACTGGCCCGCGGACTCATCGAGTCGCATCGCACGGGATCGACCCAACTTCTCGACCACTACTCGGACTTGTGCCTCGAGCGGGTGTGGCAGGCCACCCGCTTCTCGTACGACATGACTAGGATGTTGCACGCTCAACCAAATGGGGATGTCTTCGACCACCGGATCCAGCTCGCCCGGCTGCGCCGGATCACGGCATCCCGCCACGCGGCCGCCGAACTGGCCGCGAACTACACGGGACTGCCGCTGGGACCATGAGTCCCGGCGGTGAACAGTGAACGATCGGAGAGCCGACATGCCGCTGCTCGACCCCAGGACCTGGCAGTCCCGCACCCTGGCGGGCGGTGAGTACGCCGTCACCGAACCCGCCACCGGCGAGACGCTGGCCACGGTCACGCTCGCCGCCGCCGAGGATGTCGCCACGGTCGCGCGGGACGCCCGAGCCGCCCAGGCCGAGTGGGCGAAGGCACCGCACTTCGTGCGTGCCGCCGTACTGCGCAGGGCCGGCGACCTGTTCGCCGCCCACGCCGACGAACTGCGCGAATGGATCGTGCGCGAGTCCGGCTCGATCCCGGGCAAGGCCGACTTCGAACTGCACGTCGCGGCCCA
Organism: Streptomyces sp. NPDC107454; assembly: GCF_055582885.1. Lineage (NCBI taxonomy): Bacteria > Bacillati > Actinomycetota > Actinomycetes > Kitasatosporales > Streptomycetaceae > Streptomyces > Streptomyces sp. NPDC107454. Next base: position 25,091 of record NZ_JBVJPA010000004.1, read on the forward strand.
GGAGTGCTACGAGGCCGCCGCCCTCGCCTCCCGCCCCAGCGGTCAGATCCTCCCCTCCGAGGCGCCGCGTCTGTCCTACACCCGACGTGTCCCGGTCGGTGTGGTGGGCGTGATCTCCCCGTTCAACGCCCCGCTGATCCTCTCGATCCGCTCGGTGGCCCCGGCGCTCGCGCTCGGCAACGCCGTCGTCCTGAAGCCGGACCCGCGCACCGCTGTCTGCGGCGGACTCGCGCTCGCCGCCGTCTTCGCCGAGGCGGGGCTCCCGGAGGGCCTGCTGCACGTTCTGCCCGGCGGTCCGGAAGCGGGCCGGGCGCTGGTCGCCGACCCGAACATACCGGTGATCTCCTTCACCGGCTCGACCGCCGCCGGACGCGCGGTGGGCGAGGCGGCGGGCCGCCTCCTCAAGCGCGCCCACCTGGAGTTGGGCGGCAACTCGGCGCTGATCGTCCTGGAGGACGCCGACATCGACGCGGTGATCTCCACGGCCGCGTGGGGCTCGTTCTTCCACCAGGGCCAGATCTGCATGACGACGGGCCGCCACCTGGTGCACGCCTCCCTCTACGAGGAGTACGTCGAGCGGCTCGCCGCCAAGGCCGACTCGCTCGCCGTCGGCGACCCGCACCGTGAGCAGGTGCACCTCGGACCCATCATCGACAGCGTTCAACTCGCCAAGATCCAGGGGCTGGTGGAGTCCAGCACGGCGCGCGGCGCGAAGCTCGCAGCCGGCGGCACGCACGAGGGGCTCTTCTACCGTCCGACGGTCCTCGCGGGAGTCGACGACACGACGCCCGCGTACGCCGAGGAGGTCTTCGGCCCAGTAGCGCCCGTACGATCGTTCGCGGACGCCGACGAGGCCGTGGCCCTCGCCGCCGCCGGACCCTACGGCCTCTCCCTGGGCATCGTCACCCGGGACACCACGCGCGGCCTGGATCTGGCCGAGCGCATCCCGACCGGGATCGCCCACATCAACGACCAGACCGTCAACGACGAGGCCGTGGCCCCCTTCGGCGGCATCGCCGCCTCCGGCACCGGCGCCCGCTTCGGCGGTGAGGCCAACCTGGAGGCCTTCACCGACGTGCGCTGGACGACGGTGCGAGGAGATGTGGCGCCGTACCCGTTCTGACCGAGGGGTTGCGCGGGGTCTACTCGCCCTGCGGGCCCGGTGGATCTCTTTGCCCTGCGGCCCGGTGGACCTACTCGCCCTGCGGAGCCTGCTTGGCCTGCTTGGCCTGCTGCTCCGCGATGGACTTGCGGACCTCGTCCATGTCCAGCTTCCGGGCCTGTCCGATGACGTCCGTCAGGGCGGCCTCGGGCAGTGCCCCGGGCTGGGCGAAGATCGCGACCTGGTCGCGGACGATCATCAGCGTCGGGATCGACTGGATGTCGAAGGCGGCGGCCAGCTCGGGCTGCGCCTCCGTGTCGACCTTCGCGAACACCAGGTCGGGGTTGGCCTCCGCGGCCTTCTCGTAGACCGGGGCGAACTGACGGCACGGCCCGCACCAGGAGGCCCAGAAGTCGATCAGGACGAACTCGTTGTCCGTGACCGTCTGGTCGAAGTTCTCCTTGGTCAGCTCCATCGTGCTGCTCATGGCGTGGCTACCTCTTCCTGATGTCGGGCCTCGGGCCTCTGTGCGAAGCCGGTGTGCACAACGCCACTCCTGGGCGGCGTATTCCGCGCACGTACCCGTGTGGCCTCCGGGCACACCAACAACCAGACTGGGCCCATGACGGAAACGGAATCCATCGTGTACGACGTCGTGGTGCTCGGGGCCGGGCCCGTGGGGGAGAACGTCGCCGACCGCGCCCGCGCGGCCGGCCTCTCCACCGCGGTCGTGGAGAACGAACTGGTCGGCGGCGAGTGCTCGTACTGGGCCTGCATGCCCAGCAAGGCTCTCTTGCGCCCGGTCCTCGCCCGCGCCGACGCCCGCCACGTGCCCGGCCTCAGCCAGGCGGTGCAGGGCCCCCTCGACGTCCCCGCGGTCCTCGCCCACCGCGACTACTACACCTCCCACTGGAAGGACGACGGACAGGTCGGCTGGCTGGACGGCATCGGCACCGTCCTGTACCGCGGACACGGGCGCCTCGCCGGGCCGCGCACGGTGACCGTCGACGGACCCGACGGCGAGCGGCAGGTGCTCACGGCCCGGCACGCGGTCGCCGTCTGTACCGGCACCCGCGCCCTGCTCCCCGACCTGCCGGGGCTCGACCAGGTCCGGCCCTGGACCAGCCGTGAGGCCACCAGCGCGCACGAGGTGCCGGGCCGGCTCATCGTGGTGGGGGGCGGTGTCGTCGCCGTCGAGATGGCCACGGCCTGGCAGGCGTTCGGTTCCCAGGTCACCGTCCTCGTCCGCGGCAAGGGACTGTTGCCCCGCATGGAGCCCTTCGCCGGTGAGCTGGTCGCCGAGTCGCTGAAGGAGGCGGGCGTGGACGTCCGCACCGGCACCTCGGTGACCGCGGTGACGCGCGAGGGCTCCACCGTGGTGGCCCTCACCGACACCGGCGACCGCATCGAGGCCGACGAGATCCTCTTCGCCACCGGGCGTGTGCCCCACACCGACGACCTCGGCCTCGACACGGTCGGCCTCGAACCGGGCTCCTGGCTCGACGTCGACGACAGCCTGCGGGTCACCGGCAGCAACTGGCTGTACGCGGTCGGCGACGTGAACCACCGCGCGCTCCTCACCCACCAGGGCAAGTACCAGGCCCGGATCGCGGGCGCCGCCATCGCCGCCCGTGCCGCCGGGGTGCCCCTCCTGGAGACCGATCCCTGGGGCGCGCACTCGGCGACCGCCGACCACGGGGCCGTACCCCAGGTCGTCTTCACCGACCCGGAGGCCGCGGCCGTCGGCCTCTCCCTCGCCGAGGCCGAGCGCGCGGGCCTGCGCGTCCGCGCCGTCGACGTCGACATGTCCTCGGTGGCCGGCGCGGGCCTGTACGCGGACGGCTACCGCGGCAAGGCCCGCATGGTCGTCGACATCAACCGCGAGATCCTGGTGGGCCTCACCCTGGTCGGCCCCGGCGTGGGCGAACTGATCCACTCGGCGACGATCGCCATCGCCGGCGAGGTCCCGATCAGCCGCCTGTGGCACGCGGTCCCGTCGTACCCGACGGTGAGCGAGGTGTGGCTGCGGCTGCTGGAGAAGTACCGGGACGCGTAGCCGACGCCGGTCGTTCGGGTACGGCCGTCTGAGATCGACGGGCCGGCACCGGCCGTTGGCACGTCGGCGGGTCGAGCGCGCGGGCGTGGGCCCCGGCCCTCCGGGACCGACGGGCCGCATTCACCCGTTCGGCGTCCGCCACTTGGGTTCTGGCGGCACTTGGGTTCCGGCGGCGACCTTGGGGTTCGTGGCTTCAGGGTTCGGTCGATTCGGGGTTCGACCGTGTTGGGGAGCGGTCGTCCGGGATCGACGGTTGGGCCCGGTCGTTGGGGGGCGGCCGGGGTTCGGCCGGGCACGGCGGAGGTTGCGATCCCCGGCGGTTTCGGGTTCGGGCGGCTGAGGTTGACCGGCTGGGGCCGGCCGTTCGGGGCTCGGTGGTTCGGCCCCGGGTATGGGGCTTCGGGAGCCTGGGATCGATGGGCCGACGGCGGCCGTCCGAGCCTCGGCGGCTGCACGCCCGCGCCGTCCGGGCCCCGGTCCGGTCCCGTTCGGGCTCCGGACCGGTTCGGAGCCGGGCTTTCCGGGGCCGGTCGCCGACGTCCTGGCCGGTTGCGTGTGGCGTCGGCCCGGAGGGCGTCCCGTCTCCGGCAGGTCCGTCGTGCCCGGACCGTCGGAGCCGACCGCTCCGCGGCACCCCTCACTCCCGTCGCCGGACACCCTTCGCCCCAGGGCCCGGCGCGCGCACCCTCAGTCGGGCAGGGCGAAGCCCAGTGCGGCGGCGGCCTCCGCAGGCGTCGGCTGCGTCCAGCGCTCCGCCATCACCTGGTTGGAAGACAGCGAGCGCAACTCGGCACGGTCGAGGTAGAGCATGCCGTCCAGGTGATCCGTCTCGTGCTGGACGATCCGCGCGGGCCACCCCGTGAACACCTCGTCGATCGCCCGGCCCCGCTCGTCCAGAGCCGTCAGCCGCACCTCGGCGTGCCGGGCCACCACGGCCTGCCACCCCGGCATGCTCAGACACCCCTCGTAGAACGCGGCTCGTTCCGCGCCCACCCCCTCGTACGACGGATTCACCAGTACCCGGAACGGCTGCGGCACCCGCCCGCGCACCCCCCGCACCTCCTCGGAGACCGGCGCCGGATCCTCGATGACCGCGATCCGCAGGGGCACGCCGACCTGCGGTGCCGCGAGACCGACGCCCGGCGCCGCGTGCATGGTGGCGCGCAGCGCGGCGACGAAGCGGGTCAGGAGCCCCGGGTCGAGCTGGCCGGCGAAGGGCTCGGCGGGGCGGCGCAGCACCGGGTCCCCGGCGGCGACGATGGGCAACGGGCCTTCATGGTCGAGGAGTTCCTCGACCAGCTCGCTCAGGGGGCGGGAGGCGCTGGGGTCTCGTTCGGATGCCATCGCGCCAGGATGCCAAGACCGATCGCGCCAAGCGAGGCGGCGCCAGGGGCGGCTGCCGGGTCACCGCACACCTGTATGTGTGACTCAGGCCACACGGCGCCCCGGGAACTCGACGCCTCCGCGCCCCGACTTCTGGACCACCAAGGACCACTCCGGGCCGGGAGTCCAACTCCTCGGCCCACGACCCGAGTCCATCCCCGTCCCCGCCCCTACTCCTGTCCCCGCCTCTGCCCGCATTCCCCTCACCGTCCGACCGGAGAAGACCGCCCATGTCCACCGCTCCCACGACCACGACGGACGAGTCCCCCAAACCCGTCGCCCCTGTCCCCACCAGAAGGGCGGCCCTGCGCCCCCTGATCCTGCGCCTGCACTTCTACGCGGGCGTACTCGTCGCCCCGTTCCTGCTGGTCGCTGCCCTGACCGGTTTCCTGTACGCCGCCTCGTACCAGGCCGAGAAGATCGTGTACGCGCATGAGCTGACCGTCCCGGTCGGCAACGACAAGCTGCCGCTGTCCCAGCAGGTGGCCGCCGCCCGCAAGGCCCACCCGCAGGGCACGGTCTCCGCCGTACGACCGTCGCCGGAGGCGGACGCGACGACCAGGGTGCTGCTCTCCGGCGTTCCCGGCGTCGGCGAGGGGCACACGCTCGCGGTGTTCGTCGACCCGTACACCGCGAAGGTGCGCGGATCGCTGGAGCAGTACGGCGCCACCGGCGCTCTCCCGTTGCGCACCTGGATCGACGAACTCCACCGTGACCTGCACCTCGGCGAGAACGGACGGCTCTACAGCGAACTCGCCGCGAGCTGGCTGTGGGTCATCGCGGCCGGCGGGTTGGTGCTGTGGTTCGGCCGGCGGCGATCCCAGCGCAAGGTGCGGGGCACGTCCGGGCGCCGTCGCACCCTCGGGCTGCACGGCACCGTCGGTGTGTGGGCGGCGGCCGGGTTCTTCTTCCTGTCGGCGACCGGGCTCACCTGGTCGACCTACGCCGGCGCCAACATCGACGAACTCAGGACCTCGCTCGGCCAGGCGACCCCCTCGGTGTCCGCGTCGGTGGCGGCCGGCGGCGAGCACGCGGGCCACACCGGTATGGGGTCCGGGGGCACCACGGCCTCGACCACGCCCCAGGACCTCGACAAGATCCTCGCGGCCGCCCGCGCGGAGGGCCTCGGCGACCCCGTCGAGATCGTCGTACCCGCCGACGCCTCCACCGCGTACGTGGTCAAGCAGGTCCAGCGCAGCTGGCCCGAGAAGCAGGACTCCGTCGCCGTGGACCCGACGACGGGCAAGGTCACCGACGAACTCCACTTCGCCGACTACCCGCTGCTCGCCAAACTGACGCGCTGGGGCATCGACGCCCACAGCGGCGTTCTCTTCGGCCTCGTCAACCAGATCGCCCTGATGGCCCTCGCGCTCTGCCTGGTCCTGCTGATCCTGTGGGGCTACCGCATGTGGTGGCAGCGCGGCCGTGCCTCCGCGTTCGGCCGCCCCGTCCCGCGCGGGGCCTGGCAGCAGGTCCCGCCGCAGATCCTCGTCCCGCTCATGGCGGCCGTCGCCGTGCTCGGCTACTTCGTCCCGCTCCTCGGCATCCCGCTCGCGGTGTTCGTCGCCGTGGACGTCGTGCTCGGCGAGATGGCGTACCGCAGTGGCAAGCGCACCCAGGGAGGCCAGGTAGCGTGATCGGGTAGGGGAACGCCGGAGGGAGACGGACATGGCGCAGCGCGACCGCGAGGACCCGCACCGGACTTCCAGGCGCCGCGGGCAGGGCGAGTTGGAGAGCCAGGTGCTCGGTGCGCTGCGCGAGGCGGAGGCCCCGGTGACCGCCGCCTGGGTGCAGGAACGACTCGGCGGCGACCTCGCCTACACCACCGTCGTCACCATCCTGACCCGGCTGCTCGCCAAGGACGCGGTGGCCCGCGAACGACGCGGACGCTCCTTCGTGTGGCGGCCCACCGCCGACGTCGCGGGCCTGGCCGCCCTCAAGATGCGCCGGCTTCTCGACGGCGAGAGCGACCGCGAGGCCGTCCTCGCCAGCTTCGTCACCGCGCTGCCGCCGGACGACGAACAGGTCCTGCGCGCACTCCTGGAGACGGCCCACGCGACGGACGGGGCTGGTGCGACGGGCGGGGCCGATGTGGTGGGTGGGGCCGACGGGGTGCCCGACAGTACGGAAGACTGACGTCTCATGGGGGTCTTCGTCTTTCTGCCGCTCGTCCTTCCACTCAGTGCCTGGCCGGTGGCACGCCTCGCCGAACTGCGTCTGCATCCGCGTACGGCCACCCGGCTGCTGACGGCGGTCGCCACCGTCATGGCCTTGTGCAGCACACTCTGCCTGGCCCTGCTGATGGTCGTCGGGACCGCGCAGCTGCCCGGCAACCCGCTCCCGGACGGCTGGTCCGACGCGGAGGTCCGCGCCGCCGTCCCGCACGACGAGATCGCGGGCAAGGCGGCGATCCCGGCCCTGGTCCTGGTCCTCGCGGTCTGCGCGCGCACCCTGTGGCGCCACCACCGGGTCGCCCAGCGCGCGCGGCGGGCGCTCGCCGCACTGCCCAGCCGTTCCGTGGTCGTACTCCCCGAGGAGAAGCCCTACGCCTACGCTCTCCCCGGCGGACGCCGCGACCGCGTGGTGGTCACCACGGCCCTGCTGCGCGGCCTCACCTCGCCCGAGCGCCGTGCCCTGTTCGCGCACGAGCGGGCCCACCTGGCGGCCGCTCACCACCGCCACCTGCTCGCCGTACGACTCGCGGCGCGCGCCAATCCGTTCCTGCGGCCCCTTCGTACGACCGTCGTCTACACCACGGAGCGGTGGGCGGACGAGGACGCGGCCCGGTCGGTGGGCAACCGCACGGTGGTGGCGCGGGCGATCGGCAAGGCGGCCCTGCTGTCGGGCGGGGGCCCGGCGCCGTCGTTCGCCTCGTTCACCGGCTTCGCCGGATTCGCGTCCGCGGGTCCTGTGCCGCGCCGGGTCGCCGCCCTGCTGCGCCCCGCGCCGGCGGCCCGCAGCTGGCCGTCCGTGTTCACATCCGTGGGGCTGGCCGCCTGGGGCGCCGCGGTCGGCACCCTCGTCTCCGCGATGTCGTCGGCGAACTCGGCCGTGACGATGGTCCTGATCCTGCACGCGGCCACGCCGCTGTAGCGCGGCCACCACTCCTCTGTAGCTCCGCCACCGCACCCCTCCCCGGGGTTTCTACAGAGATGTAGAAATAATGTCGGTGGCATGGGAACCCGTTTGCGAACAGAATCGTTTCCCAGGAACAGACCTACTCAGAGGAGCGCTTCCTTGTCCGCCAGACCGACGGACCCCCCGGGACACAGTCCCGAACCACCCCGCCTGATTTCTCTTGATCGCGGCACACAGCGGGGTGGTGTTCGATGAGTGCCACACTCGGCCTGCTGGCCGTCCTCGTCCTGACCGCCGGCACCGGCTACTTCGTCGCCCAGGAGTTCGCGTACGTCGCCGCCGACCGCCTCGCGCTCGCGCGGGAAGCGGCAGCGGGCGACCGACGGGCCACCCGCGCCCTGAAGGTGCTGGAGCGGCTGTCCTTCATGCTGTCGGGCGCCCAGCTGGGCATCACCGTGACCGGTCTGGTCGTCGGCTTCCTCGCCGAGCCGTCCGTGTCCGCCCTCCTCGACCCCGTCCTCACCGGGATCGGCATCCCGGACGGCGCGGTCACCGGCATCTCGGTGGTGCTGGCCTTCGTGTGCGCGACCGTGCTCCAGATGGTGCTGGGCGAACTGGCTCCAAAGAACCTGGCCCTGGCCGTCCCGGAGCGCCTCGCGAAGGCCCTGGCGGGCTCCACGCTCGCGTATCTGAGGGTCGTCGGCCCGGTCGTACGGCTTTTCGACGGCGCCGCCAACAAGCTGCTGCGCAAGGTCGGCATCGAGCCCGTCGAGGAACTCCACCACGGCGCGACCCTGGAGGAACTCGGCCATCTCATCGGCGAGTCGCACCAGCACGGGCAGCTGCCGCGCGAAACCGCGGATCTCCTCGACCACGCCCTGGAGTTCTCCGACCGCACCCTCGACGAGGTGATGGTGCCGCGCGCCGACGCCGTCTTCGTCCGCAAGGACGCGACGGCCACGGAGGCCGTCCAGCTGATCGCCGAACACGGACACTCGAACTACCCCGTCCTCGGTGACCACCCGGACGACATCACCGCCGTCCTGGGCGTGCGCGAGCTGATGCGGCTGCCCGCCGACCGGCTCACCCGCACGACGGCCGGCGCGCTGGGCCGCCGACCGCTGCTGCTGCCCGACACCCTGCCGCTGCCCGAGGCCGTGGCACAGATGCGGGCCTACGACGACGAATTCGCCGTCGTCCTCGACGAGCACGGGGGCGTGGCGGGCATCGTCACCTACGAGGACATCGCCGAGGAGCTCGTCGGTGACATCGCGGACGAGACCGACACGGTCAAGGAGATCGCGGTCGCCGACGGCGAGGGCTGGCTCGTCGACGCCGGCCGCCGACTGGACGAGGTCGCCGAGGCGACCGGCATCGACCTGCCCGAGGAGGACGACTACGACACGGTGGCGGGGCTGATCGTCGACCGCCTCGGCCGCTTCCCCGCCATCGCGGACCGCGTCATCGTCGAACTGTCCGACGAGGGCCGCGTCTTGATCGACGTACAGGCCCTGGACCGGCACGTACCGGATCGGGTCCGCCTGGAACGCCTGCCGACGACGGACCGTACGGACCGTACGGATGGTGTGGACAGTGTGGACGGTGTGGGCGGCACGGGCCGTGTCCACCGCATCCACCGTGTGGACAGTGCGGAGGAGCAGGCATGAGTTTCCCGATGGCGCTCTTCGTGACCGTACTGCTGCTGATCGGCAGCGGGTTCTTCGTGGCCGCCGAGTTCGCGTTGGTCGCCGCCAAGCGGCATCGGCTGGAACAGGCCGCGGCGGCCGGGCAACGCGGGGCCAGGGCGGCACTGGCCGGAATGCGCGAGCTGTCACTGATGCTCGCGGGTGCCCAACTGGGCATCACCGTGTGCACGCTGGGCCTGGGCTCGGTGTCCAAGCCCGCGATCTCGCACGAACTCGACCCGTTGCTCCACAAGGCGGGCCTGCCCAGCGGCCTGAGCTACGGCGTGTCCTTCGCGCTCGCGATGTTCGTCGTCGTCTTCCTGCACATGGTGGTCGGCGAGATGGCCCCCAAGTCCTGGGCCATCGCGCACCCCGAGCGTTCCGCCATGCTGCTCACACCACCCTTCCGGGCCCTGACCCGGGCGGTGCGTCCGTTGATCGTGGGGCTGAACAAGGTGAGCAACGCGCTGGTCCGGCTCTGCCGGGTCACTCCGCGCGACGAGCTGGCCTCGGTCCACAACCGTGAGCAACTCACCCACCTCGTCGAGGAGTCGGAGCGGCTCGGGCTGATCAGCAAGGAGGACTCCGAGCTGATCACCAGCTCCCTGACCGAACCGCAGCACCCGGTCGGGGACCTCCAGATCCCGGCCGACCGGATCACCTCGGTCCCCGCCGACGCGGCGATCGACGCCGTACTGGGCGTCGCCGGGGACAGCGACCGCACCCGCCTGCTGGTCCGCGACGGTGTCACGGTCCTCGGCTCGGTGCACGCCCGTGACGCCCTGGTCGCCCGGGCGCAGGGCCGGGCCGCGGTCGCCCGCGACCTGGCCCGCCCGGTCCCGGAGCTGTCACCGCACGACACGGTCGCCCACGCCGTCGAACAGCTCCGCCTGCACCGCGCCTCCCTCGCCGTCGTACGCGACGACACGGGGCGGCTGACCGGGCTGGTCAGCCTGGACGACCTGCTGGCACGGCTGATGGAGCCGCGCGTGGCGTGACAGGGCAGAGGCCGGGTGCCGTGGCTGTGGCCGGTCACCTCGATGACCAGCCACGGCGCTCCGGCACCCGGCCTCTTCGTCCTGCTCTCGGGGACGTTCACGCCCTCGGGCGACGTTCATGCCCTCGCGAGACGTTCACGCCCTCGGCGGGCGGTCGCCCCCCCAGTTGCGGTCACACCTGCTCGAAGTCACCCGCGAGCGCGGAGGCGATGCGCAGGTGCGATTCGGCCTCGTCGTGACGCCCCTGGCGCTGGAGCGTGCGCCCCAGCATCAGCCGGGCGTAGTGCTCCACCGGGTCACGCTCGACAAGCGCGCGCAACTCGGTCTCGGCGCGGTGCAGTTGGGCCGAGTGGTAGTACGCGCGGGCCAGCAGCAGCCGCGGTCCGGTCTGCTCCGGCACCTCGCTCACAAGGCCGCCCAGAACGCGCGCCGCACCGGCGTAGTCCTTGGCGTCGAAGAACAGCTGCGCCCGCTCCCAGCGCTCCGCGGCCGTCCCCTGGTCGTAGTACTTCGTGTCCACTGCTGACCTCCTTCGCGTGCCAGAACCTCACCCGATGGTTGAATATTCCACCACCTCGGCCCGTGGGCGTCATCCGCCGGCCAGCTCCGCGTTGGCCCGCTCGGTCACCAGGGTCAGCACGCGCCCTACCGTCGCCAGGTCCTCGGCCGGTATGCCCGCGTACAGCCGGGCCGCGATCTCGTTCCCGGCCGTGCGGATCTCCTCGAACACCTCACGGCCGTGCTCGGTGATCGACACCAGCGGGGTGTCCGTCTCCGTCAGTAGCTTCAGGGCCGTCATCTCCGTGATGGTCTCCTCGGCCACCGACTCCTCGATCTTCAGTGCCTCGGTCAGCCGGCCCACGAGCCGGTCGCGCTCGACGGCGCCGCCCTGGTCCGAGACGGCCCGCAGGGCCACCGACTGGTTGAAGGTGCTTCCGATACGGGCCAACGCGGCCTCCAGGGCCGCTCGGCTCGCATAGTGGGCCAGTCCTACGACCTGGCCGCCGACCGGGGGAGTGGGATTGCTCATGGCTGCTCCTTGTCAGGATGTGAAGGGAGATGTGTGCCGAGAGATGCATCGGTCGGCGCGGTGGGCGATACGTCGAGTGATACGTCGAGCAGGGTCGCCAGCTCGCGGCTGAACGCCTTCGTGCGCTCGCCGCCGAGCCCGCCGAGCGGTTCGAGGAGCTGCTCCAGCAGCCCCTGGACCACCTCGATCGCGCGCCGTGCGACCTCGCGTCCGTCCTCCGTGAGTGACAGCTGGATCGCACGCGGATCGGCGGGATCGCGCGTCCGGTCGACGACACCGGCCGCCTCCAGGGCGCGGGCCAGCTTCGATACGTAGAGCGGTTCGAGTCCGGTGTGATCGGCGAGCTGACGCTGACTCGGCCGCCGCCCGGCCCTGTGCATCCCGTACAGCGACGCGACCAGCGAGTACTGGGCGTGGGTCAGACCCAGTGGCGCGACCGCCCGATCGACGGCCACGCGCCACTTCGTGGACAGGCGCCAGACGAGAAAGCCGGGGGTCGCGTGCTCGGATGTCGAACTCATGAGAAAAACTATACATGGCTACTATGTCCATGGCTACTATTTCGCGCTGTCCCCGCCCGACGCCCTGCCGACCTCCGCTCGTAGCCCTGGGACCGCACCGACTCCCGCCCGAGTACCCCCGTCCGGGGGAGCCTGGGGGAGTCCGGGGGAGCCCAGCGGAGGGAGGAGGGCCTGACGGACGGTCCCCGACGGGGCTAGGTTGTGGCCCATGAGCAATCTTGATCGCGAGGCAGTTCCCGCGCTGTGCGGTGGCCGCGGTTTCGTGGTGGCCGAGCCGGTGCGTGAACTCCTCAGTCCCCGTCGGGTCAAGCTCGGCGAGTCCACCGAAGTCCGCCGCCTGCTGCCCAACTTGGGCCGCCGCATGATCGGCGCGTGGTGCTTCGTCGATCACTACGGGCCCGACGACATCGCCGACGAGCCCGGTATGCAGGTCCCGCCGCACCCGCACATGGGACTCCAGACCGTCAGCTGGCTCCACGAGGGCGAGGTGCTGCACCGCGACTCCACGGGCAGCCTGCAGACGATCCGCCCGCGCGAACTGGGCCTCATGACGTCCGGAAGGGCCATCAGTCACTCCGAGGAGAGCCCCAAGTCGCACGCCCGCTTCCTGCACGGCGCGCAACTGTGGGTCGCCCTTCCCGACAGCCACCGCCACACCGACCCGCACTTCGAGCACCACGCCGAACTGCCGCTCGTCACGGCCGCCGGCCTCAAGGCCACGCTCATCCTGGGCACCGTCGACGGCACGACCTCGCCCGGCACGACGTACACCCCGATCGTCGGCGCCGACCTGTCCCTCGCGAGCGGCACCGACGTACGCCTGCCGCTGGAGCCCGACTTCGAGTACGCCGTCCTGTCCATGTCCGGCGAGGCGCACGTCGACGGCGTACCGGTGCTCCCGGGCTCCATGCTCTACCTCGGCTGCGGTCGCACCGAACTCCCCCTGCGCGCCGAGTCGGACGCGTCCCTCATGCTCCTGGGCGGCGAGCCGTTCGAGGAGGAGCTGGTCATGTGGTGGAACTTCATCGGCCGTTCCCAGCAGGACATCGAAGAGGGCCGCAAGGACTGGATGGAGGGCACTCGCTTCGGTGAAGTACACGGCTACGACGGCGCCCCCCTGCCCGCTCCCGAACTCCCGTCCGTGCCACTGAAACCGCGCGGAAGGGTGCGCTGACCTGGGGTTGAAGCTCCAGTACAGGCCTCTCGCGGGACGCGGCTGCCCCCGCTCGACACCCCGTTTCCCCGAGAGGTCGATCGCTCCTGCGAAGTTCATCGACGGACAGCCTTGCGTTCTCATGTCCGGCCATCTGCAGGCGGGTTTAGTCGGCCTGATGCTGACCCAAGGCCGACTTTCCTGACGAGGCGTCAGCGTCATTGCGTTGGTGTCGCAGCTGTTCGAGCGCCTGCCCCGGATCTACCGCTCGCGTGCAGGCCGGGCCGATGCCGGCTTCGGTGGCTTGTGCTGGGGCAAGGCGTCCCCAAGGGCCTGGGTGACGAAGGGGAGGAGAAGCCCGTGACGAGGGGGCTTTTGTGGGAATCCCCCAATGCCCCGGGCGTGCCGCTGCTGCCGTACTCACCCCTTGGGCGGACCGCTATGGGGAGGGTGTGGCTGCAGGGATGGGTCTCGGAAGAGGCTTGTCGGCAAGCCAGGCTCTGCTTCAGGGCGGGTGAACGGCAGCCGGCAGGTTCTTGGTCTCTTGGTGGTACACCGTCTGCATGGCTCTGACCATCATAAATGTGCTCTGTGGCGGGATATGGGCAGACGTTGGCCCGGGTATGGTCCGGATCTTGGGAGGAGGACCCGACCAGCGGTCTCAGTTGCTTTGCTGTTCCGAGGGCAGGGCCGTGAGAGGTGCGGGGTTGCGGCTCGTCCAGTGGCGGCGGTGGTGGCGCACGTGGTTGGAATTGAGCTACTGCCACTGGTGGCGTTTGAGTTGGGCTTGTAGGCGGTCCGTAACGGTGTCGGCGACCGTGAGGTCGTCGGTCAGGACGTACGCTCCGGCATTGAAATCCAAAAGGACGTGACAGTTCGGGCGGAGGCACAGCAGGTTCTCCGTGAGGTCGGGGCCGCGTGCTTTCTTGCCGGGATGTGAGCCGCCTCGCTGTAGCGGTGGCGGGAGGAGGGGAGAGGCTCGGTCTTCCGACCTCGACATGCCGCGCAAGGAATCGGCCACGTCCTCGATGATCTGATCCACCGTGTCGCGGTCCATGGCGAGAAGACAGCAGGTGTCGCGAACGGCGCGGCGGGCGAGTGACCATGCGGCCTCGATGCGGCTGCCGTTGATGGCCGTGTGTTCGGCTGCAGCGAGTGTGTCGGCCATACGTGAGACGTGGTCGCCGACTCGAAGGAAGAAGCCGCCGTGCTCCTCGGGTGGAAGAGACGCGTCCCACCTGTCTTCCGCATGGCGGATCATGTCCCCCATTCCCGCCTGCGGGAGGGGTGTAGGTCAGGCACGGCCGAGTGTGGAAGGCCCAGCGGTATGCCTCTGCCAGGTCGCGCTTCCAACCATCCGACGATGTTCTCTCCTGCGGGGTAGGCGCGCTGAACCGCTCCGGGTTCGGTAGAGGGCGCGGACTGACCCGAGTTGTGTGGAGTCGAGTTGCTCACTGATCATTTCGGAATGAGTTCGCTTGTGGGGCTTGGCAGTTGGGTCTCAGGGCGGCAGAGTTCTGCAGGTGTCAGATGATCTTGTGCCTGATGACCTGTGGGAACGGGTATTCAGTGTTGTCCCTCCAGGGTGAGGACGGCTTTGGCGATGACGGTCATGCGGTCGGGGATGATCCGGGACCCGCGGAAGATCTGCCAGGACTTCAGCCGTGCCATGGCGCGCTCACTGGAGCCCTGGCTTGGGCGAGGGCCCGGTTGACGGTGTGCTGGGTCGGGGTGAGCTCTCTGCCTGGTGGGCGCTTGAGGCCGGTGGGGGCTGGCCTCGCGACACCACGCGAGAAAGTTGATCGAAAATATGTCCACCATCAGCTTGGATGACGTACGGTCACTACCGCTCGCCGGACTGGCCGAGCGAGCGGGGAGAGGGAAAAGATGCATCACAGGATCGCGGCCTTGGCCGCAACCACCGTTATCGCCGCCAGTGGGGTACTCGCTACCGCGTCGTCGGCGTCAGCAACTGTTGACCCGCCCGCGGGAGGTTGGGACCACACGTGGACCACCTCGGACGCCGGCAAGGGCGGCACGGTCTACATCGCTGAGAACGGCGACGTCGTCTCACTCTGCGACACGAACGCCGACGGGCGCACTCCCCACGTCGAAATCATCTACGAGGCGAGCCCCGGCAGCTGGGTCTCGGCCTACCCACTCATCGCCTCGGGCGGGGAGGGATCGTGCGTCTCCGCCAGAGCTTCACAGGGGGGCGCGTACAACCTCCCTGAGAACAAGGAAATCGGGGTCACGATCTGGCTGGGGCCGCTCTACCATGGATATGGCGAGTCCACGCACTATTACCTCAACGACCACTAGCCTCGACCTTTCATGACGGTCCATCGGTTCGTCGGGTGGAGCGTTTCGGCTTGTCAAGGGTATTGGTGGGCATGCCGATGGCCCGGCTGTCGCGTCGGGTGGGCGCCGGGTTCCACGGGCCCGGGGCGGGTCTGCTCGTCGGGGTGGGCGTCGCGGCTGGTCAGCCGGGGTTCAGCAGGGCTTTCAGTCGTTCAACCGCGCTGGTGATCACGTAGGTCCAGGGTCGGTGGCGGGCGAGGCGGAAGGTTCTGGGCGAGGATTTCTCCGCCTGCCCGGTCACATCCTTCCGTCGGGGTCCGGCAGTGAGCTTTTTCAGCGTGGCCACTGATCGGGTGACGAGCCGGGGCGAGGGAGGGGTTCGCAACGCACAGGGCTCCCATGCTGTTGAGGGAGGTGTTCGAAGTCTCAACCCATCGGCACAGGAGCCCTGTTGGTTCCGTATCCTGCCGCACTCGACCTCCCGCACGCCCTGGTCGAGTGGGTCACGATGCTCATCGTCACCCGTGAGGGTGACCGGCGGTGCAAACCGCCGCCGCACCGGCGTGCGCTCGTCGCTCTTGTGTACCTGCGCCACCACGACTCCCTCTCCCGCATCGCGGCGGGTTTCGGGATATCCGTCGGCACCGCCCACGCCTACGTCACCGCCGTCACCGGACTGCTCGCCGATCGCGCACCGGGCCTTCTCACAACGCTGCGCGAGCACGATCCGGGCTTCGTCCTGCCGGACGGGACGCTCGTCGAGTCCGACCGCGTCGGCGACAGCCGTGCCGACTACTCCGCCAAGCACCGCCGGCACGGCGTCAACGTCCAGATCGTCACCGACTCCGCTGACGAAGTGCTGAGTACACGGCTACGACGGCGCCCCCCTGCCCGCTCCCGAACTCCCGTCCGTACCACTGAAACCGCGCGGAAGGGTGCGCTGACCTGGCGCTCCAGCTCCAGTGCAGGCCTCTCGCGGGACACGGCTGCCCCCGCTCGACACCCCGTTTTCCCGAAGGGCCCATCGTCCCGGCGAAGTCCATCGACGGACAACGCTTCGTTCCCATGTCCGGCCACCTGTAGGCGGGTTAAGTCAGCCTGATGCTGACCCGATGCCGACTTTCCTGACGAGGTGTCAGTGTCAGTTCGTTGGTGTCGCAGCTGTTGGAGTGGCCGCCCCGGAGCTGCCGCTCGCGTGCAGGCCGGGCCGATGCTGACTTCGGTGACTTGCGCTGGGGCAAGGCGCCCCCGAGTACCTGGGCGACGAAAGCGAGGGGAAGTCCGCGACGAGGGGGCTTTTGTGGGAATCCCCCAATGCCTCGGCGTGCCGCTGCTGCCGTGCGCTCGGCGTAGGCGTCGGCAGGTGCGCACCTGGTGCGCATCACAGGCGTGTAGTGCGCATCAGGGACGGCGGTGGTGCGGATCGGATACGCACCACCGCCTGGCCGAACGTACCCCGCCGCGCGCACCTCCGCACCGCACCAGCCCCCCGCGGCGACTGGGCTATAGCACGCACCCCCTTGTCCGCGGCCGCAGAGAGCGGAGTTCACCCGCCTGGTCAACACCACCCTGGCGCTACGCGCCGCGAGGGCGATGCCTGCGGCAGCGTCGGTACCGGCCTGCTCGTGCCAGGACCGCAGGGTGCTCAGGAAGCAGAGACCCAGCTCGAACAGCGCGCATGAGTCGTCACACGGCACCTCCTCCTGCTCCCGGTCCGGCGGGTTGGTGACCGGGATGACGACGGGCTCCGCGACCCGTATGAGCAGCGCGGGCATCTGCGGCTCGACGGCGGCGAACGCGGTGGCGGCTTCGGTGTCACCAGCCTCCACCGCCCGGGGACAGTTGAAGGCGCTCATCACCGCGTGCGGGGCATCGGGGTGAGCGGCGAAGCGATGGCGGCCTCGGGCATGACGGCTCCTCTTCCCTGTGCCGGGCCGATGGCGGGCGCTTGCATCGGCGGCTGCGGAAGCAGTGGTGTTCGGTCGCCTCCAGATGCTTCCGAATGACGGCGACGTGGTACCGGCCGGGCAGGGTCCGCCGTTCCAGGCAGCCACGGCACTCCAGCAGGTGCAGCACCGCCCCCTGCTTGTCCTCAAGGAAGTTGCGCGGGGAGCTCTTGCCCTCGAAGGTGTTGCATCTGCCGCACAGCGGACCGCGTGGATAGCCGTGATCATGGCAGTGATCCCAGGCCGCCTCCCGGGTCTCGGCGCACAGGGGGCACAGGTAGTCGTCGGCGCGGGTGCCTCGCACGCGGGGCGAGGCGTACAGCACGCCGCCCAGGTGACCGGTGTACCGCTGGAAGGCGGACCCCGAGCACGTCGGACATGGGGTGACCGTCGCCGAGCAGGCTCCGCGTACGGAGAAGCCGGTGGCGTGCGCCGGTGGTAGACAGGCGTGCGCCGAGGCCAGTTCCACCATCGGATAGTCGTGGTTGAGGTCTTGTCAGAAACGTCTACATGTGGGCTACTTGGAGTAGCGAACCGGTGGGCCGCCCATCCCAAGACCGGGGATCACAGTAAAGGGCGGTGCTTGCCGGTTTTTCCTTGTGCCCTCATGACGGAATTCCGTTGGCAAGTGGCGCGGGTGCGCCCTCCGTCCTTTGGAGAGGGTCCTCCGCGAAGTCGGCCCAGCAGTTCCCCGGTTTCCGCTGCGTCCTCTGTCCCATCCTGTCAGCGAGGAGTCTCGTCATGCCTATTTCACCGAACCAGGGATCCACCGGCGGTGGCACGCTGGTGACGATCACCGGTACGAACCTGTCCGGCACCACCGCCGTCACCTTCGGCACCAAGCCGGCCACCAGCGTCACCAACGTCTCCCCGACCAACGTGACAGCCGTGTCGCCCTCGGGTACGGGCACCGTCGGAGTGACCGTGACAACTCCGGGCGGCACGAGCAACCCGGTGCCGTTCTTCTACGTCGGAGCCCCGTTCAAGTCCTCGCTCGGGCAGACCTCGGGCCCCCTGGCCGGCGGCAACACGATCACGATCAACGGCACGGGGCTGGCGACGGCCACCAGCGTGTCCTTCGGCGCCAACAGCGCCACGCCGACGGTCGTCTCCGACAACCAGCTCACCGTCACTGTGCCGGCCGGCGCGGCGGCGGGCTCCGTCGGAGTCAGCGTGACCACTGCGGGCGGGACGAACAACGGCCTGTCCTACACCTATGTGGACGTCCCCACCGTGACCACTGTCGCACCGGCCTCCGGGCCGACGTCCGGCGGTACAGGTGTGACCATCACCGGCACCAACCTCGGCAGCACCGGGTCGGTCACCTTCGGCGGCACCGTGGCACCGTTCTCCGTGGTCAGCTCCACCACGCTCTCAGTGGTGACCCCGCCCGGAACCGCTGGCGCGGTCGACGTGGTGGTGACCAACCCGGCCGGATCCGACACGGCCGTCGGCGCGTTCACCTACGTCGCGGCTCCCGGCATCTGACCCTGATCCAGGCTGCCGCCCAGATCGGGCGGCAGCCTGCCTCACGCGGTCACCGCAACCACCTACCGCTTCGCGAGCGGGGGTCCTCGCCCCTTCCGCCCTCAGCCCACCGTGTCCCCGGTGGGCGAACTGCCGCCATCCACCCGCACCCCGGACGTGGCCATACCCCCAGCCCGGACCGGCATCCGCGTCGCCTCAGGCTTCGCCCCGGCTGCCCTAGGAGCATCCCCATGCCCCCCACGATCAGTACCATCGCCCCCTCACAGGGGCCAACCAGCGGAGGCACCACCGTCACCCTCACCGGCACCGGGATGACGGGGTCCACCGCCGTACGGTTCGGCAGCACCAATGCCACCTCATTTGTCGTCAATTCGGCCACCCAGATCACGACAGTGAGTCCGGCCCACGCTGCAGGCGCCGTGGCGGTGACCATCGTCCATCCGACCGGCGACAGCAACTCGGTGACGTTCACGTACGTCGTAGCGCAGGTGCCGGTGGTCACAGGTGTGGCTCCCAGCAACGGTCCAACGTCGGGCGGCACCAGCGTCACCCTTTCGGGAACCGGATTCACCGGAGCCACGGCGGTTACCTTCGCCGGGGTCCCGGCGACATCATTCACGGTCAACTCGGCTACCCAGATCACCGCCGTGACGCCCGCCGGAGCCTCCGGTGCCGCTGTGGTGACCGTCACGACACCGGGGGGCAGCAATGCCCCGGACGCCTTCTTCTTCTACGCCGCACCTCCGGTCCTCAACAGCGCCGCCCCTGCCCAGGGCCCGGTGGCCGGTGGCGTGGTGGTCACACTGACCGGGAGTAATCTGCTCAACGCCAGTGCCGTCGCCTTCGGCTCTACCAACGCCGCCTCCTTCACCGTGGTGTCAGCGACGCAGATCAGGGCCACCGCCCCACCGGGAACGGGCAGTTCACCGATCACGGTCACCACGCCCGGCGGCACGAGCAACCCCGTCGCCTTCACCTACGTTGCCACGCCCACCCTGACGGCGCTGGTTCCCAGCAGCGGCCCGACGTCCGCGGGCACCGTGGTCACCCTCAGCGGCACGAACCTGGCCACCGCCTCGGCCGTCACCCTCGGGGGTACGGCCGTGCCGTTCACCGTCGTGTCGAACACACAGATCACGGCGGTCGTGCCCGCGGGACCCGCAGGTCCGGTCACCGTGACCGTCACCACGGCCGGCGGTACCAGCCCCGGCCTGACCTACACCCGGGTCACCGCGCCCGGCATCTGACACACGTCGGCGGAAAGGAGCCACCGCAGACATCCTTTGTACCCGGTATGTTTCCGCGGTCCCGTGACGGGGCCGCCGGTATCCCGGCCCGGCATGACGGTGTCCCCGTGTCGGTCCGGCCGGCGCCCGGTCCGGCGCGTATGTCGCCGACTCCCTGACCAGCAGGGCACCGAAGCAGTTGGGAGCACGATGTTCGACATCGGTGACGTGGGCGTCTTCCTCCGGCTTGGACGTCGGCAGGACCGCTCAGCACGGCCATGGAATCACTCCAGCCGGCAAGAAGGTCCTCGACGAGCAACTGCCCAATGGCGAGCCGAAACCGCAGGCCGTCTTCGACAAGCTGACCACCAAGTTCGGCACCGTCCTGGTGATCGTCGACCGGCCCGCCTCCATCGGCGCCCTCCCGCTCACCATTGACCGGGACACGGGCTGCGAGGTCGCCTGGCTGCGCGGCCTGGCGATGCGACGGATCGCCGATCTCTACCTCGGCGAGGCGAAGACCGACGCGAACGACGCCGCGGTCATCGCCTCGCCGCCCGGACCATGCCGCACAGGCTGCGCTCGCTGGCAGTGACCCACGAGATCACCGCCGAGCTGACTGTCCTGGTGGACGTCGACCAAGACCCCGCAGCCGAGGCGACCTGCACCAGCAACTGGATGCTCGGCCTGCTCACCCAGTTCCACCCCTCGTGGAACGCGGCCTGGGTCCCGCCTGGACCACCCGCCCATGACCTGGCTGCTCGAACGCTGCGGCTCCCCAGCCGCCCTACGCAAAGCCCGGCCGCCGCAGACTCGTCGAAATCGTCCGGTCCATGGCCCCGTGCATGGCCGCCCGGCTCGTCGACGACGTCTTCGACGCACTGGACGAACAAGACCGTCGTTGCTCCCGGGACCGGCACCCTCGACGTCATGATTCTCTCCCTGGCGGTCCCCGCCCCCCGCACCTACTCCGACAGATGCCGGACCCGGGAAAGACCACAGCCAGGTCCTCCTCCGCCTCGTCGCCACCGCATCAGCCTGCTCTTCGCTCCGCGACGGCGCCTTTTACGAACCCACGCGTTGCCGAAGCAGCTGTCGTAAGACCAGCCCGGGCTTGACGAAGGACATGACCCCCGCAGGACTCCCCATTCGGCTGCCCGGCAACCGGTTCAGGCCGCTGATCCAACCGGGTAGCTTGTGCGCGCCGCCTCCCCAGCACACCAAGAAGGCCGTCCTAGCGTGAACCTCCACTGCGCCCGCGTTCCGTGGGCCCGGGGAACAGAACAAGGAGCCGAACCGGTGCGCATCACACCACGCAAAGGGCGACTCGTCGTCGCCACAGCCTTGACCGTCGTACTGGGCCTCGCCTCGCCCGCCTGGGCCGCATCATCGAGCACCATGGTGACGGCCACGCCGCAGTCCACCGCGGTGGGAGCCCCGGTGCAGCTGCAGGCGACCGTCAACTGTCCTGCCGACCCCACAGGCGGACTCGGCGTGACGTTCTTCGACGACAGCACGCTGCTCGACACCGTGCCCGTGAACGCCAACGGCCAGGCCAGTTACACCGCCACGTTCAGCACCACAGGTACGCACACCATCACCGCCGCCTACAACGGCAACACCGAATGTGACGCCTCCTCCACCACCACGAACGTCCAAGTCACGTCGGCCCCGACGCCCCCTGCTGGAACGCCAGGCTTTTGTCTCCTCGCATGCAACGGCCTGATCAACTTCACCGGTGTCAACGGCGATCTCACAAACAACATCGACATGTCCACCATCATCAAGACCTCCAGGTGGCACCGGCACTAACCCCGCTCCAGGCCCGTTCCCAGGTCCCGGCGGTCGACGGGTAACGCTTGCCCCACTTCTCGTCGAAGTCGGCGAGCCGTTGCCGTGCTTCGCCCTCGATGGCGGACTCCAGCACCCGCTTGGTCAGCAACTGCAACAGCCCGCCCACTGTTTTGACGGCCAGGGGGCCGGGACCGGGCCCCGAGGCGTGGACCGCTGTGCGTGAGGCACCCGATCGGGTGCTTCTTTCCTGGACCCCCGGCCGAGGAGGCGCGCGCGGGTACGGCTACGGGCATGGGCAAGGACGAACACGGCAGCCGGACGATCAGCACCCGCATCCCGGCACGTCTGGACCGGCTCCCGTGGTCCCGCTGGCACTGGACGATCGTCATCGGCCTCGGCACGGTCTGGATCCTGGACGGCCTGGAGGTCACGGTCGTAGGGAACATCGCCGGCCGCCTCTCCGAACCGGGCAGCGGCCTGCCGATCTCCTCCAGCCAGGTCACCGGCCTCGCCGCCGCGCTCTACGTGGCCGGTGCCTGCGTCGGCGCCCTCTTCTGGGGCCGCCTGACCGACCGCTACGGCCGCAAGAACCTCTTCATGATCACCCTGGCGGTCTATCTGGCCGCCACCGCGCTCACGTCGATCTCCTTCGCCCCCTGGTGGTTCTTCACCTTCCGCTTCCTGACCGGCTTCGGCATCGGCGGCGAGTACGCGGCGATCAACTCTGCGATCGACGAGCTCATCCCGGCGTACTACCGGGGCCGCGTCGACCTCGTCATCAACGGCAGCTTCTGGGTCGGCGCGGTGGGCGGTTCCCTGCTGTCCATCGTCGCGCTCAACACCGGCCTTCTGCCCAAGGACGTCGGCTGGCGACTGACCTTCGCGCTGGGCGTGGTCATGGGCCTGGTCATCCTTCTCGTACGACGGAACGTCCCGGAGAGCCCACGCTGGCTGCTGATCCACGGCAGGGAGCGGGAAGCCGAGGAGATCGTCTCCTCCATCGAACGCAAGGTGGCGGCCGAGAAGGGCGAGCCGCTCCCCGAACCGGCCGGCGAGCTGGTGATCCACCAGCGCAAGAGCGTCACCTTCGGCGAGATCGCCCGCACGATCTTCCACGACTACCGCCGCCGGGCCGTCCTCAGCTTCTCCCTCTTCATCGGCCAGGCGTTCCTGTACAACGCGATCACCTTCGGCTTCGGCGCCATCCTCACGACGTTCTTCGACGTGCCGACGGGCAACACCGGCTACTACTTCGTCTTCATCGGGGTGGGCAACTTCCTGGGCCCGCTGCTCCTTGGCAACCTGTTCGACACGCTGGGAAGGAGGGTGATGATCTCGTCGACGTACATCTTGTCGGGGCTGCTGCTGTTCCTCACGGCGTGGTTGTTCAACTGGGGCGTGCTTACGGCGGGAACCCTGACGGCGTGTTGGTGTGTGGTCCTCTTCTTCGCGTCGGCGGGAGCGTCCAGCGCGTACCTCACGGTGTCCGAGATCTTCCCGATGGAGACGCGGGCGATGTCGATCGCGTTCTTCTACGCGCTGGGCACGGCGGCCGGCGGCATCAGCGGACCGCTGCTCTTCGCCGACCTGACGGGAACGGGGAAGGCGGCCGACACGGTGCTGGCGTTCCAGATCGGGGCGGGGCTGATGTGCGCGGCGGGGCTGGTGGCGGCGGTGCTGGCGGTGAACGCGGAGCGGCGGTCGCTGGAGGACATCGCCCGTCCACTGTCGGCCGTGACGGGGGGCGAGGCGGTGAAGGCGCGGCTATAGGGAGCTTCCTGTGCCCCTGAAAGGGACGCCTGTCCCCTCCCCGTATCGTTCGGTGAACGCATCGTCTATTGATACGGAGTACGCGATGCAAGCCCGCTCGACCAGCAGTACCGCCGCAGTCGGTGCCGCGGCGAGGGCGGGCTGCTGCAGCTGTTGACCAAGCGGGTGCTGGAGTCCGGCCTGGAAGGCGAGATCACCGACCACGTCGGCTATGAGAAGCACGACCCGGCTGGGAAGGACAACGGCAACAGTCGCAACGGCACCTGAGCGAAGACCGTGCCGACCGACGTCGGCCCGGTGGAGGTGAGGGTGCCCCGCGACACCGCCGGCACGTTCGAGCCGCAGATCGTCAGGAAGCGGCAGCGCTGGCTGACCGGCGTCGACGCGATGAGTGCTCTCCTTGTCCGCGAAGGGCCTCACCCACGGGGAGATCTCGACGATGTGCGCCTGCTGGAGGCTCTTGGTGACGGCATCGTCGGCGGAGCGGGCGTCGATCAGCTTATGGAAGGTGGCCTGGTGCAGCCCGAGTTTCCGGCCGACCGCCGCCTTCGATACCCCTTGCGCCCACAGCTCGTGGACGGCGGCATGCTGCTCACGCGGCCGGACGGCCAGGTTCTCGCCCTTGCGGCCGTCGACAAGATGAAGTGGACGGTGGGCGGCCATGTCGATCAGGACCGTGCCGTAATGGCGTGCCTCACGGAAGGTGAAGTCGTCCACGCCGAGCACTTCCACGGGGCCGACATCGCGCTCGGGCAAGGCTCTGACCAGCCGCAGCAGCACGTCCCTGCCCACGGAGATGCCGACTGCCGCCGCCAGGCGGCTCCTGCCCGATCGGACTGTGTCATGGCCCTGGCTTCGAGGTGCATGCGGACGCGCCCCTGTCGCCTTCCGGTGTGCTCCTGCGGTGGCGCAGTGCCCACAACGCGACGGGAGCTCCCGCCGCGACCAGCGCCGAGGCGAAACACAGACCGGCTTGGTAGCCGGAGAGAAAGGCACCCGAGTCATCGGCCCCGGCGGCGGCTTCGGCATGCTCCACGAACGACACGATGGCGCCCACCAGACCGATCCCGACGACTCCGGACGCCTCGCGGGCGGCGCTGAACAATCCGGCCGCGAGTCCGGAAAGGTGATCCGGTGAGGATTCCAGAGCACGAGTGGTGAGCGGAACGGCCAGTGCGGATCCGAAACCGAGAGCAGAAAGTCCGGGCAGAATGTCGACGAGCCTCCCTCCCGAACTGCCCAGCGTGACCATCAGCAACCCCAGGCCGACCAGGAGCAGACCCGCAGCGGAGAGCCGTCCGTCTCCCCAGCGGCGCGCCATACGTGCGATGAAAGGGGTGGTGACGATCAGGGAAAAGGCCACGGGCATGAATGTCAGCCCGGCCGGCGTCGGGGCGAGGCCGAGGCCGTTCTGCAGAAATCGGGACGTGAAGAAATAGACTCCGCTCACGCTCAGGCCCCACAGCAGTTGAGTAATGATTCCGCCGACGAAAGGGCGTTGCCGGAAGAGGGGGCGCAGCACGGTGTTCCGGTGCGATGTCAGTTCGTAGCACAGGCCGACGGCCGATGCGACGAGAACGCCCCCTGACGTGGCAACGGGAAGGGCGCCCAAGCCCTGTTCAGGCCCTTCGATCAGGCAGTAGGCGAGGGCTGCCAGCGAGCAACAGGCCAACGCGATGACGCGGAGCGAGAGTGTGGCCGAGGCCGGGGACGCGGCCGGGGACGCGGCACGGGCCGAGGGGCCGGGCCGGAGAGCGAGGAAGCCCACCAAGAGACTGACGCAACCCAGTGGTGCGTTCATGGCGAACACGGACTTCCAGCCCAAGTGTTGTGTCATGACACCGGAGATCACAGGGCCGAAGGCCAGCGCGGACGCCAACGCAGCAGTGGTGGCGCTGAAGGCGGCATTGCGCACGCGAGGCGGCAGATCGTGCGACTGGACTGCCAGTGAGGCAGGCAGGATCAGCGCAGCGCCCGCTCCCTGCAGCCCCCGGTAGGCGATCAGCGCCATCCCGGAGGTCGACGCACTGCACCCGACCGATGCGACGGTGAAGAGTGCGACACCGAGCGACAGCGTCGTATGCCGCCCGACGGTGTCCGCCAGATGCCCGCCCAGCAGCAGAAGGCTCGCGAGGGTGAGAGGGTAAATGGCCGCCACCCATTTGAGGTCAGCTTCGCCCAAGGCGAGTTCGGCCTGAATCTGAGGCAGTGTCACATTGACGACTGTGTTGTCGAGGGCGGTCATGAAGGACGGCAGCAGCACGGCCACGAGGATGGCGAGGACACGCAGTCGGCTCACAGTACCTGCCTTGAGTAGCGCCGACGGTGGTAAGGGGCCGCCACGTTCCGCGTGCCCTTCCTCGTACTCTGCCCCGTGGGCATGGCAAGCGCGACTCCCGAGCGCCGTTATTACGGTATCCGGTGTGCTGTCGGAAAATCCGCTCGCTTTCCGGTAGGTCGACCGGGCGGGACTCGCCGAGTGGCGCTGCATCTCATGTACGCCTATATGTTTGAGTGATCACTCGTACTGCCACCATGCATTGGGGATGGCTGACAGGCGGCGACTGCTGTCGTCAAATCTCCTGAATGGCTGACGGCCGAGGAGCCTCGCTGTCCGTCGAGAACGAAGGTTCGGTGACTTCATGCTGAGATCCATGGAAGACACGATCAGTCATCATCTCACCCGGGCCGCGGAGCAGGCCCCCGCCGGAAATGCGTTCACTTTCGTGGACTTCAGTACCGTTCGCGAAGGAACCTCCGTCTCTCTGACGTGGCGCCAACTGGAGAAGAGGGTCCGCACCCTCGCGGCGGCCCTGCGTCACGCCGGTGCGGACGGCGAGCGGGTGGCCCTCGTGGGGCCGCAGAACCTGGACTACGTCGTCGGCTTCCTCGCGGCCACGTGCGCCGGTGCGATCGCCGTTCCCCTGTTCCCTCCGACTCTGCCGGGCCATGCGGAGAAGCTGGCCGCCGCGCTCGCCGACGCCGACCCGGTGCTCGCCCTCACCAGCCCCGACTCGCTCCAGGCCGCGGAGAAGTTCTGCGCCAACCAGGACGGCCTGCGCGTGCGTGTGGTCACCGAGGAGGACCTGCTCTCGGGCGGGACGTCATGGGTCGAACCGGCGGACGGTGAGCATTCTCATCCGAGCCCCGAGGAGTGCGCCTACCTGCAGTACACCTCGGGCTCCACCCGCATGCCGTCCGGCGTGGAGATCACCCACGCCAACGTCTGCGCCAACGCACGCCAGGCACAGAAGGCGTACGGCATCCGAGCCGGGCACAACTGCACCGTCGGCTGGCTTCCGCTGTACCACGACATGGGGCTCGTGCTGGCGATCGTGCTTCCCGTCGTCGGGAACGTCCACTCCGTATTCATGGATCCGCTGGCCTTCGTGCAGCAGCCCGTCCGCTGGCTGCGACTGCTCAGTGAACACCCGGGAGCGCTCACCGCCGCCCCCAACTTCGCGTACGACTACTGCGTGCGCCGCGTCACCGACGAGGAGCGCGTAACGCTGTCGCTGAAATCGGTCGCCGCCATGGTCAACGGCAGTGAACCCATCGCCAAGCAGACGCTTCAGCGGTTCCAGGAGGCCTTTGCCCCCGTCGGCGCGCTCCCCACGGCGATGCGTCCGTCCTACGGGCTGGCCGAGGCGACCGTGTTCGTGTCCGCCTCACCGGCCGGTGAGGAACCCACCGTCACCTCCTTCGACCGCGACGCACTGGCGGCCGGCACTGCCCGGCCGGTCGAGGGCACCGGGGGACAGGCCGTGAGCGTCCTGGTCGGCTGCGGGCGACCCACCGACCAGGAGGCCGCCATCGTCGATCCGGTCGGCCTCGTCCGGCTGGAGGACGGGCGTGTGGGCGAGATCTGGCTGCGCGGCCCCAACGTCGGACGCGGCTACTGGGGAAGCCCGGAACGGAGCGAGGCGACCTTCCGCGCCACCCTCCACGGCGACAACCCGGGCGAGGGGACGCAGCACTGGTTGCGCACGGGAGATCTCGGAGTGTGGCACAACAACCACCTCTACATCACCGGTCGCCTCAAGGATCTCGTGATCATCGACGGGACCAATCACTATCCGCAGGACATCGAGCACACCGTCGAGCATGCCCACCCGGCGATCCGCCGTCATCACACCGCGACGTTCTCGGTCCCCACCGACGACGGAGAACGCCTGGTCGTCGTAGCCGAGCACGCCCGTGACCTAGCGGAACCCCACAGGCTCCGGGACGAGGTGACACGCGCGGTACGCGTGGCGGTGTCCGCCGGTCACGCCATCGCGATGCACGACTTCGTCCTTGCCCAGCCCGGCACCGTACCCCACACCACCAGCGGGAAGGTCGCCCGCGGCGCTTGCCGTGAGCGTTACCTCCGGGGTGACTTGACCTCTGACACGCACGTACAGAGAGAGACCGACGACGTATGAACCAGCCAGGCGGACACCAGGACAGCCGCTCCGGATCGGGCGCTGCCGAGCTGCGGAGCGCACTGGTGCAGCTGGTCTCGGACATCAGCGGCATCTCGCCGGAACAACTCGACGACGGCCGGCCTCTGGCGGAGTACGGCCTCACCTCCCGCGACGCCGTCGGACTGACCGGCGAACTGGAGAAGATCCTCAACCGGTCACTGTCGGCCACGCTGCTGTGGGAGTACCCCACCATCGGACAACTCGTTGCCGCGCTGACGAACGCCGGCCAGACCGATGTCGCGCACTCGGACCTGCAGCCCCGTACACCCGATGAGGCGGCCGCCATCGCCCGCACCGACGACGATGCCATCGCCGTCGTCGGGATCGGGTGCCGTCTGCCCGGCAACGTACACGGGCCGGACGCGTTCTGGGACCAGCTGATGGCGGGCATGGACACGGTCGGCCAGGTGCCCGAGAAACGCTGGCCGAACTTCGCCGGCACAGCGCCCGAGGTCACCGCCCTCATGGAATCCACCACACAGTGGGGCGCTTTTCTCGACGACATCGAGGGATTCGACGCCAAGTACTTCGGCATCACGCCCGACGAGGCCGAAGCCATGGATCCCCAGCAACGGCTGCTGCTCGAAGTCGTCTGCGAGGCGCTGGACCACGCGGGATTACCCGCCCCCGCCCTGCAGAGCACGCCCACCGGCGTCTTCGTCGGCCTGAGCGCCCTCGAATACGGGCATCTGACCACCTCGGACCCCACGCGACTGACCCCGTGGACCAACACCGGAGCCGCCGGCAGCATCACCGCCAACCGCGTGTCTTATCTGCTCGACCTCCGAGGCCCCAGCATCGCCGTCGACACCGCCTGTTCGTCGTCCCTCGTGGCCGTGCACCTGGCTTGCCGCAGCCTGCGGAGCGGGGAGTGCGACACAGCACTGGCCGCAGGAGTCAATCTCCTCCTTTCTCCGGCGGTCACAGCCTCGCTCGACCAGGCCGGCGCGCTGGCCGCGGACGGCAGGTGCAAACCCTTCGACGCCGCGGCGGACGGATTCACCCGCGGCGAGGGCTGCGGCGTCGTCGTGCTCAAGCGGCTCGCCGACGCCCTGCGCGACGGCGACAGGGTGCTCGCCGTCATCAGGGGCACCGCCGTGAACCAGGACGGCCGCTCGGCGGGCCTTATGGCACCCAACCCGGCGGCGCAGGAAGCGCTGCTGCGCGACGCCCTGCGCGACGCACGCATCCACGCGACCGACGTCGATTACGTCGAGGCGCACGGGACCGGCACCCTGCTGGGAGACCCCATCGAAGCGACCGCCCTCGGAGCGGTCGTCGGACGTGACAGGCGGCCCGACCAGCCACTGCTGATCGGATCGGTCAAGAGCAACCTGGGCCACCTCGAAGGTGCGGCCGGCATGATCGGCCTGATCAAGACCGCGCTGGCCCTGCATCACGGCCGTATCCCGGCCACCTTGCACTTCCACACCCCCAACCCCCACGTCGACTTCACCGAGCTGGGCCTGCGCGTGGTCACCGAACCGACCGCATGGCCCACCCCCGGCAACCGTCCGGCGCGCGCGGGTGTGTCGGCCTTCGGCTTCGGCGGTACGAACGCCCACGCCGTACTCGAGCAGGGGCCCCCGACCGGCGTGCAGCCCACGCGGGCCGACGACGAAGAGGCCGGCCAACCGCACATCCTGGTGGTGTCAGCCCGTTCCTCGGACCGGCTCGCCGACGCGGCCGCGAGTCTGTCGCGATGGGTGGCGGCCGACGACGCGCCAGCCCTCACCGACCTCGCCCACACGCTCGCCTCGCACCGCCGTGGCCCGTCCTGCGCCGCCGTCGTCGCGCGGACCCGCTCCGACGCGGCTGCCGGGCTGGCCGCGCTGGCCCAGGGGGAGACGGTTCCCGGCGTGGTGGCCGCGTGCACCGACGCACGAGCGGCGCAGTCGTTCACAGCGCAGCAACCGGTCTTCGTCTTCTCCGGTTACGGCTCACAGTGGGAAGGCATGGGGCGGCGCCTGTTGACCGACGACGCCGTCTTCGCCGCCCAGGTATCCGCGCTCGATACACACTTCCTTGCGGAGACCGGTTCCTCCCTGACCGACATGCTCATGTCCGATTTGACCAAGACGGCGGACCGGATCCAGCCGCTGATCTTCGGAATCCAGCTGGCCCTGGCGCGGACCATGCAGGCCCGCGGCGTGGAACCCGCCGCCGTCATCGGACACTCGATGGGCGAGGTCGCAGCCGCCGTCGTCGCCGGCGTTCTCGACGACCGAGACGGAGTGCGCGTCATCGTCCGCCGATCGGCCCACCTCGCCATCCTCGAAGCCGAACAGACCGGCGCGATGGCCGCGGTGGAGCTGCCCGTACAGTCCCGGACGGCCGTCCTCAGCCGCTTCCCCGGTGTCGAGGTCGCCGTTCACTCCTCGCCCCAGCGCTGCACGGTGGCCGGCCCGGCCCAAGCGGTGCGCGACCTGGTGGACGAGCTGACCGGTCAGGACCGGCTCGCCCGACTGCTCGAGCTGGGCGGAGCCTCCCACACCGCCTCGGTGGATCCCATCCTGGCGCCGCTGAGCGAGGATCTTGCCGACCTGCGCCCGCACCCACCCGCCACACCCTGGTACAGCACAGTCCTCGATGATCCCCGCGCAGGCGCGGCAGCCGATGCGAGCTACTGGTGCGCCAACGTCCGCCGGCCAGTGCTCCTGCAACAGGCGGTGACAGCGGCAGCCGAGGACGGCCACACCCTGTTCCTGGAGATCTCGCCCCACCCCATCGTCGTCGTCCCCCTCACGGAGAGCCTCGACGCCACCCCGGCAGGGGACCAGGCGCTGATCCTCCCGACCCTCCGCAAGAACACCGACGACACCGTCCAGCTACAAGTCGCACTGGCGCGGCTGCACTTCGCCGGCGTCCCGATGAACCCTGGGCTGTGGCCCGCCGGTGCGCGCATCGCACTCCCCACGCCCGCGTGGCGGCACGAACGGTTCTGGTTCCCCCGCCCCGCCCGATCGACCGAAGCCGGCGGCAATCCCCTGCTGGGGGTGCGCACCGACGACCCGAGAACCGGCGCGGTGCTGTGGCAGGGAGACGTCGGCACGAGCTGGCACGGCACTCACGGCACGGTCCACGGCAGAGCGGTGCTGACCCTCGCCGAGGCCGCGGAGCTGATGATCGAAGCCGGCCTGGACCTATGGGCCCGAGAGGGCATCACCCACCTCGGCATCGAGGACCTGCGGATCCACCAGTGGCTCGCCATCTCCAGCAGCACCCCCCTGACCACGGTGTGGGAACCGGAATCCGGCACACACGGAACCATCACCCTCCACGCCCGTGGCGCCGAGACCGTCTGGCATTGCTACGCCTCGGCCCGTGTCACCCGCGCCCCGAAACCCCAGGGCGAGCCTCACCCCGGGCCGGAAACGAAGCCGACGCTCACCCGGCACTTCATCCCCGAGGACCCCCGGTCCCCTCACCGGCCGTCCTACGCACATGTCCTGACCGCCATGCTGGAGGCGCAGGACGCTGCGGACACACCACCGGTCGGCGACCGCGCCGTCCAAGCCGCCGCACATACCGTCCCGGTCGGCGTAGGGTCCCTGCTCATCAAGGGGCCGGGCATCCTTGACGTCGGCTATGACATCAGTTGCACGCCCGCCGACGGCGCCGGCCCGACAGACGCGGACGTCGACCAGTGGCATGTCTCTGCCCGGGGCGACACGAGCGAGATCGTCGCCCGGTTCGTTCAACTGCGGCCCGTCGAGCGGCACGAAGTGCCACGGTCCCTCGAGACGTGCACCTACGACATCCAGTGGGAGAAGTCCACCGTTCCCCTGCCGTCGATGCGTCTGCAGCGTGCCCTGCTCATCAGCGACGAACCGGACGCCGAGGACGGCGCCACGGCCTCGCTCGTGGCAGCCCTGGAAGCCGGCGGTGCCGACGTCACGGCGACCGATGCCCGGGACGATGCCTGCGACGCCGCACTTGACGCCTGGCTCAACAGCCCGCAGGACGGCCTGAGCGCCGTAGTCCTGTTCTTCCAGCAGGACGAACGTGACGACGACATGCGGACACTGCACAGGGCGGTACGGTTGGCGCGCCGCCTGGCCGGCGCAACGCACGGGCAACCGCCACGCCTGTGGATGGCCACCGTGCTGGCACAGGCGACGGGGTCCGGGGAACCCGGGACGCCGTCTGTCGCCTGCCTGCGTGGACTCGTCCGGGTTCTCGCGCTCGAACACCCTCAGCTGCGGGCCTCGCTGGTAGACATCGACAAACAGCCCGGAGCGCTCGACGACCTTGCCCGCGAACTCCTCGCGGGCAGCGACGCGGACGAGGTCGCCTGGAGGGCCGGCACACGCCTCACCGCGCATCTCGCCCGGGCCGACCTCAGCGCCCAGCGCAACGACACCGTGGCCTTCACCCGTCCCGACGGCGCGTACATCATCACCGGGGGCCTGACGGGACTGGGTCTGGCTACGGCAAGCCGGCTCGCCGAGCAGGGTGCCGGGCGCATCGTCCTCAACGGACGCCGTGCCCCGGGACCCGAGGCCCAGCCCGTCCTGGCCGAACTGGAGGAACGGGGGACATCCGTCGCCGTGGTCCAAGGGGACATCGCGGACCTCGATGTGGCCGCGAACCTGGTGCGCGCCGCGCTCGCCGACGGCCACACCCTGCGCGGCATCGCGCACTGTGCCGGAGTCCTGCACGACGGCATGATCACCGACCTGGAACCGGCGGATGTCGACACGGTGCTGCGGCCGAAGGCCGTAGGAGCCCAGAACCTCGAGGCGGCTATCGCCGACCACGATCTGGACTGGTGGGTCATCTACAGTTCCGCCGCGGCACTGCTCGGCTCACCCGGACAGTCGGCCTATGCGGCTGCCAACGCCTGGCTCGACGCCGTGGCTCACCGCCGCAGAGCCAGCGGCCTGCCCGCGACCTCCATCGCCTGGGGCCCGTGGGAGAACGTCGGCATGACGGCCGGGAACCAGATGCTGGCGCTGGAGCCCATCCAGGTGAGCGAGGGAATGGACGTCCTGCAGGCACTCGTCGCCCTCAACTGCGCGCACGTGGGCGTCGTCCACCTCGACGCGGAGCGCGTGCTGGAGGCGTTCCCCGGCCTGTCCGCCATTCCCTTCTTCTCCGACATCTTCGAAAACGGTTCGCCCGGCGCCGACGACTGGGTCGGACCCCACGGCATCGGGGCTCTCGGCAGCTCCGCCGCAGACACGGTGTACGCACGCCTGGTCGGAAGAACGGCGGCCATCATGGGATTCGCGGCCGCCGAACTCGGCGAGACGGTCCCGCTGACCGAACTGGGCCTGGACTCCCTGGTGGCGGTACGCATCCAGAACACGATCCGCCAGGACTTCGGCATCGACGTCCCCGCCTCCCGGCTGCTGCGCGGCGCCAGCCTGCGTGAAATCGGTCGCGCGGTGCTCGAACAACTTGGACTCGACGCCACGGAGCCGACGGCTGGTTCCCAGCCGACGGCGCCCGAGGACACTTGCCGGGCCGAGACGTCCACACTCACGCTGCCGACCTTCCTCGGCCCCAGGGACGCTGCGGAGCGGCTGGTCGCGAGCTCCTGGGCCGAAGTCCTGCGGCAAGGGCCGAGGGACATCCGGGAGGACTTCATCACCGCCGGCGGAGACCAGGCCGCCGCCGCGGCCATGGTGGACGTCATTCGCCGGCGCCTCGGTGACGACACCGAGTTGAGCCTGGCGGCCGAGGCCATCCTCGCCCAGCGCACCGTCGCAGCCGTCGCCGAACTGATCCGGCCCGTCGTCAACCGAACCGGCAGGTCGGCACTCACCACTCTGCGTCCCCCGCTCCCCGGGTCGGAACGGCCCCCGCTGTTCACCTTCCACCCCGCCGGTGGCCCGACCTCCGTCTACCTGCCTCTGACGGGGCTGCTGCCGGCCGAACAGCCCGTGTACGGCCTGGAACGCGTCGACGAGCTGAGCACCATGGAGGAGAAGGCGGCCCGCTACCGCACACTCATCCATGACATCCAGCCGGAAGGGCCCTACCACCTGCTCGGCTGGTCATTTGGAGGGTGCCTCGCCTACGAAGTGGCGCTTCAACTGAGGGAAGAGGGACAGGACATCGGGCTTCTCGGGCTGATCGACACCATCCTGCCCCCCGTCCTGCCGCAACCGGAGTCACGGGAGTTCCTGCTCGAGCGTTTCGGTCGTTTCGCCGAATACATCGAGAAGACGTACGGGCACCGCCTCGACTTGCCCTACGAAGAGCTGGCGGCCACCCCGGACGATCAGCAGATCGACGTCGTCATGCGTCTGATCGCCGAGGCAGGACTCGACATGAGCCCAGGGATTATGGAGCACCAACGGACCTCGTACATCGACGCCCGCGTCGGCGAACGGTATGTCCCCCGCCCCCAGGAGGGCCACGTGGTGCTCTATCGCGCCAAGCAACTGCAACAGCTCACCGCCGCTTTGGACCCGCGCTACCTCCGGCAGGACGCCGACCTCGGGTGGGCGCCCCTGTGCCACACCCTCGAGATCGTCCCGGTCGACGGCGACCATCTGTCCGTCATCGACCCCCCGCACGTCCAGACCATCGTGCAGCACGTCACCCGGGCCATGGGCTGGCCCACCCGGTGATCAGCACACCGCGCCTGTTCCGCAGGGCTCCCCTGTGGAACAGGCGCAACCGCTTCTCACCCGCCAGAGCACGGCCTGCGAGCGGGTGATGCCGGGCCCGGTACCCCGCGAACGCAGCTCGGCTGTACGGACCATTGCCCTCTGTTGAACGGGGTGTCTGCTGGTGGTGATCAGCACATTTCGTCATGCTCTCGCCTGTGTGGGTCACTCTTCTGAAGTACGCGAAAAAGAACCTGGTCTTTCTCTGGCTCGCTGCGGCTCTCCTCTCGACCGACGCGCACGCGGCTGAGTGGAAACCGGATGCCTCGCCCTGGCCTCACCATGCGGAGGCCAGTGTCACTGGCGTGAAAGTCATCGACAAGCGAATGCGCGATCTCATGGTCAGTTCTCCAGCGATGGGAACGTCCATCCCGGTCCGCGTCATTCTTCCCGTGCACTGGAAGGAAAAGCCGAAAGCCACCTTTCCGGTTGTCTACTTCTTCCACGGCGGCGACGACGACTACACGTCCTGGACACGCGAGACAGACGTGGAAGCGTTGGCGAAGAACTCTGACGTGCTGGTCGTCATGCCGGACGCCGGAAGGAATGGCTACTACAGCGACTGGTTCACCGGCGCTCCCCGCTGGGAAACATTTCACACCCGCGAACTCGTCCGGCTCATGGAGAAGAAGTTCCGTGCGAGCCACTCACGAGCCGTCGTGGGACTGTCCATGGGAGGCTTCGGCGCACTCAACTACGCGGCGCACAACCGGGGGATGTTCCGTTACGTCGCCTCAATGAGTTCCTACGTGGATCTGAACGACGCTGCCGTGCGCCTGGAACTCGCGCTCGGTACCGGGAAGGAGGGTATCGACATCAAGGATGTCTGGGGCGACCCGGTGAAGAACGCCGACGTCTGGCAAGCCCACAACCCTGTTGCAATGCCCCGTGCCTTCCGCGGAACGCACGTCCATCTCTCCGCCGGCAGCAGCCAGCCCGGACCGTTGGACAAGGAACACTCCTCCGGAGTCGTGCTGGCGAGCGTGGTGGGCGAGGCACCGCTGCCGGGGCAGATCAAAAGATTCGCGCGGTCGCTCCACTCTGAGGGCGTCGACGTCACGACGCATCTGTACACGCCAGGGACGCATTCCTGGCCGTACTGGCAGGCGGAGTTGCACAGCATCTGGCCGTCGGTCATGAAGTCGATCGGGTCGTGATTTCATGCGAACAGTAGTGATCTTCGCCGCGGGATCCCGCGGCGACGTCCAGCCCTGCCTGGCACTGGGGCGAGCCCTGCTTCGTCGGGGCGACACGGTGAGGATCCTGGCCAGTCTCCGCTATCGGCATCTGATCGCCGAGGCGGGCCTGGATCTTCATCCCCTTCCGGTCGACCCGGTGGAGATCGTCGAGTCGGCCGAGGGGCAGGAACTCCTCGCCGGACGACGGAACCCGGTGGCGTTCATCCGTCATATGGACCGGGTCCTCCGACCCCGCATGATGTCGATGCTTGAGGAGACGCAGGTCGGTGCGAAGGGAGCTGACCTGGTTCTGGCACCAACCTTCAGCTTCCTCGGTCTTCACCTGAGCGAGTACCTCCAGGTCCCGCACGCAGTCATTCACTACCAGCCTAGCCAGCCCACGAAGGTCTTTCCGCACCCGTTCGCGCCGGCTGCCCGGATGCTGGGTGGCGTGGGTAACCGGCTCAGTTTCGGTGCCGTCGACCTCGGGTCGTGGATGGTGTTCCGGCGGTTCGTCAACGCATGGCGCCAGGAGAGTCTGAGCCTCCCGGCGTTGTCCCTGTCAGCCCCCTTCCGGCTGGTTCGCCAAGCCCCCGTGCTGTGTGCGTTCAGCCCCACTGTCGTGCCGCGGCCGTTCGACTGGGGACGGAACGTCCACATCACCGGCTTCTGGCAGCACGATCAGCCGACGTGGACCCCCCCAAGGCGACTGCTTGCCTTCCTGTCCGACGGCCCCCCGCCCGTCTACGTCGGATTCGGCAGCATGAGAACCAGCGACCCCGAGGCGACCGACGCCCTCGTACGGACGGCCCTGCGTCGGGCGAACCTGCGTGGAGTGCTGCCAGGGGACCCCGCAACCAGCGAGGACGACATTCTCGTGGTCGGCGACACCCCCCACGACTGGCTGTTTCCCAGGATGGCCGCTGTCGTCCACCACGGCGGAGCCGGCACGACGGCCTCGGCACTGCGTGCCGGACGACCCTCCCTGATCTGCCCGTTCTTCGGAGACCAGCCCTACTGGGCCGCACGGGTGCACGAACTCGGCGCGGGGCCCGCGCCTCTGCCGGTCCGTAAGCTCACCGTCGCCGCCCTCGTCCATCGCCTGCACGCCCTTACCGGGCATGCCCCCTACACCGAGACCGCGCGTCGGCTCGGCCAGGCCCTGGAAGCCGAGGACGGCATCGCCCAGGCCTGTCAGGTCCTGGACCGGCTTGGAGCCGGCTCTGCGTGATCACGGCTGACCAAGACGTCCTGGAACGCTTCCGTTGCCGGGCTCGAGAGCTTGCACAGTTCCCGCTCGCTGACCTCGACGTCGATGTCCTCGCGCTTGATGCCGGGAAGTTCCGCCTCGACCACGAGGTGTCGTCCGTTTCGCGCAGGTCGGCCAGGGGCGAGAAGGGCGCGACACCGGCGGCCTGAGGAACCGGCTCATCCGATCAGCCGTTCGTGACCCCAACTGCCCCCAGACTCCTCGGTCTTCGCAAGGGCTCGCAAGCTCCCGGTGAGCTGAGAGGTGTTTCCCGCGAGAGGCTCGGACCACAAACGTCATCGACTGAATCACTGATCACTGGCGTCAGCACCGCACATGACGGGGCCGGTGAACCCGTCCGATCACAGGGCTCCAGACCCGGTGGTGCTTCAGGTTTCACCGGCCCCGTGAGTCACCATGAGTGGGTGCTCGTTGTTCCCGGCAGGATGGCAGGCATGGGTCACTGGGTGCAGGAGTTCTCGGGTTGCCCCGACTCGAAGGACTACCAGCAGATCACGGATGATGAGGAGCCGGGCGATGTGGTGCTGCATGAACGCCCGGGCGGTCTTGGCATCGTGGACGGGTTCGTGCGTGAGAGCGTCGACGACATGATGATGGTGGCCCGCTTCCGGTGGGTGGCCGGTGGAGCCCCGTCCGCGGTGGCACCGGCGGTACTACGGGCAGCCGGACTTTTGCCCCTCGCGCGGCGGGCTGTGTGGCCGGTGTGTACGAGCAGCGAGCTGGATGCCGGCGAGTCCGCTTGAGGGGCGTCCCGAGCCTGCTTTTGAGACTGCCGTCGTGGCTGTGTGCGACGACCGCCGCGTACAGCCTTCCTCCTACTCCTCTGTGGCGGGCTCTTCTGTCTCGGTCTCCTCGGCTGTGGTGGGGCGGGTTCTTCTGCTTCCGCCTCCGCTGCCTCGGGGGTCGGCTCTTCTCCCTCTGCAGGGACGGCCTCGGTCGTGGCCGCCGACATCTCCTCGAGGGGAGAGCCTCCGCCGCTGCGCCTTCGGCCGCAATGGGCTCCTGCTGGACGTACAAGGGAATAACCTTCAGCGCTTCATGTCCCGGCGACTCGCTTCGTTTGAAGGAGTACGGAAGCTACACGTCAGCCGACGCCGGCCGACGCCGGCTGACGGATCCAACACCTCTCGCGGGGTGCCCATCGTGGCAGGCCGCCGCGCAACGGCTGGCACGAAGCCAGTGCGTTGAAGACGGACGACCACTCCGCCGGAGAGGTTGGGGCCCACCGTTGGATGTAATCGTTATCCTCCCAATGGCATATGGCGGCAACACTTACCAGAGGCGAACACCCAGATGGCCTAATGTGATGTGATGAAACTATTGGTTCGCATGCGAAGCGCATGACGCCCAAATGGTTTGGTATTTTCGCTAGATCGTCGGCGACCTGGCCGCTCGGCTGGTCTCCGCGCGGGTCAACAACGTTCGCAACAACGGCCCCCAGCTCCTTGAAGAAACCGCACCGCAGATCGCTTCGATTGACCGCGACAGCGTAGGGACGAGCCGCCCGTCCCTGCGCGACGCACACGACAGGCACTGCAGGTTGTCGGCGGACGGCACGTGGGAGAGGATCCTGCAAGCTGTCCAGGCCGACGCCGATACCGAGGGCAGGATCGACTGGTCCCTGGTC
The DNA here is from genome assembly GCF_055582885.1 of Streptomyces sp. NPDC107454. Taxonomy (NCBI): domain Bacteria; kingdom Bacillati; phylum Actinomycetota; class Actinomycetes; order Kitasatosporales; family Streptomycetaceae; genus Streptomyces; species Streptomyces sp. NPDC107454. Next base: position 63,783 of record NZ_JBVJPA010000004.1, read on the forward strand.
GGCGTGGACTCCACGGTGTGCCGCGCTCACCGGCACGCCGCCGGCGCCCGCAAGAAGGCGCCGCGGAAACCCGGCGAGCGCACCCGCCCCGCCCAGCACCGTTCCGATGAAGTCCTCGGCCGTTCACGCCCTGCTGGTGACTCCCGGCCAGTGGGGCGACGCCCCGCAGCTGATCCCGGTCCTGGAACGCCTGCGCGTTCCCCGTCCGGCCGGTGGGCGCCCTCGCACCCGGCCGGACCATCTGAGCGGCGACAAAGCGTAATGCCCGCGGCGCAACCGCCGTTACCTGCGCCGCCGCCAGATCGGCCGCACCATCCCCGAGCCGGAGAACCAGCGGGCAAACCGGCAGCGGCGCGGCAGCGCAGGAGGCCGGCCCAACGGCTTCGATGAGGCGCGGTACGCCCGTAGGAACGAAGTTGAGCGCCTGATCAACAAGCTTAAGATCAACCGGGTCGTGGCGATGCGCTTCGACAAGCGGGCTTACGTCTTTCACGGGACGGGCACCCTCGCCGCGATCAGGCTGTGGCTCCGGTGATGACCTCGGCTTCAGGGAGCGGGGCGGCCCTTCGTGGCCCCCCGCCACGACCACGGAAGCCCGAGGAGCCGGTGTGCCCGCGCACCTTCGTGAACCACCGGGCTGCGTGCCGCGTCCTCCTGATGCGCGGCCTGTGCCGGGCGGGCGCTGCGCGAGGGGAGAGCAGGGCAAGGATGACGGGTCAAACGATCGGTATCGGGCTGGCCGTATTGGCGGGCCTGGTGAGTCTGTGGGCCAGTGCCCGGGAGGCACGGCTGCAGATGCGGCTGAGCCGCTACGGGCTGCACGCCGAGGGGGTGGTGGTGGACCAGGAGCACAGGTCGGCGGACGATTATTCGACGCCCGTCATCGAGTTCACCGACCGGCAGGGCCGACCCGTCAGGTTCCGGCCCCCCACGACAGGGACGGGGCTGGCCCTCGGAACTCATGTACCGGTCGCCTACCTGCCCGAAAGGCCGAAAAGCGCACGGGTATTCACCCGGAAGTACCGCCTGCATCGGATCGTCGGCCTGTTCTTCGGAGCCATGCTCTGCCTCGGCGTCGCGGCTGGGTGCCTGCTCACACGCTGAGCTTGCTCTCCGTCCTCGTTCTCACTGACGGATCCACCGCCAGACCCGTCACGGGACCCGTCAGACACGCCCTGGAGCGTGTCTGACGGGTCGCGTCATGCAGACCGTCCCCACCCCCGGAGCTGCCATCGCTCCGCCATCCGTCCCGCCTTCCCAGTCGGTCGCGAAGGCCTTGGGCGGGCCGGGTCAGCGGCCCCGCTCCCGACAGCCATATCACCCGAATGGCGCAACATGATGTGCCACCCATATGGGTGAAGATCAAACTGGCTAGTGCCCCAACCGAGGCAATCCGTGAAAGGGAAACCACATGCGCATTCGACGAATCCTCGCCGCCGTCATCGCCACGGCAGCCCTCGCCGGACTCGGCCTCACAGGCGCCGCCTCCGCCGCCACCGCACAGGGTGCCCCGTCGTACGTCACCCCTTCTCAGTGCAGGGAGGGCGGCGGAGAGCCCCGGATCGACTTGCCGGGCAACCCCTGCGTGGGCGGTACACACGACGGCCAGGCGGTCGACTAGACCCCACAAGGCGCCCCGCAGCCACGCGCCGCGGGGCGCTCCCGCGCGAGCGTGGCCGGGGGAGTCGCGGGGACTGTGCCGACCCGTCAGACCCGCCCTGGCGTGCTGCTGTCCGAGGGCTTCTCCGAGACCACCTTGGTGGCGGAGTTGCCGGTCGGCAGGTAGGTGCTGGAGACCTGCCAGGTCGTCGCCGAGGAGTCCACCTTCGCGAACGTTGTGGTGGTGCCGTCGTCGTCCTTCAGTGTGAAGGAACCGGTCACCGAACCGGTCAGGGTCAGATCCTCCGAGCCGGGCTCCGGCTTCCAGCCGCCCGAGGAAGTGGCGGTGAATCCGGTCTCGTCGCCGTCGACGTCCACCAACGCCACCGAGGTGGATGAGGTGGACGACGTCTTGCGGACGAATGCCCGGTCGGATGCGCTGAGTTCCGCCGTGGTGCCTGACGTCCACTGCGGACCGAAGATCGCCAACTGGCCTTCCCTGTCGGCGCCCGCGGTCGGGCGCCGTCGTAGCCGCGCACACGCATGCGGAGGTGGGCTGCGGCCAGCTGACTTGCGCTGGGGATGGTTGGTTTCGCTGTGGCCCCGGAGGCCACCGAGGCCGAGGTAGCGGTGTAGGAGTACGTGGTGTCCGCGTACGCCGGGTCGTTGGTGATCTCGAAGTGGGCCTTGACCGTGGAGCCGTCCGCGTCCGTCACCTTCGCCGACGGCGTCGGGGTGTAGGTCGTCACGTACCGCTTGCCGCAGTAGGCGTTCACCGTGCTCGGCGAGATCGCCAGTGAGCTTGTCGTCGCGTACGAGTTATAGGTCACCACCAGCTTCGGCGCGTAGCCGGAGGTCGTGTGGTTCGCCGAGCCGAAGCGCCGCCAGGTGGTGGAGTCGGTCTCGCTCTCGCCGCGGATCTGGAGGCCGTGGTTGGCGGAGCCGTCCGCCCACGCCTGCACGATGCTCTGGAGGTTCCGGTTCGACCGGTTCACCGAACAGGTGGAGCCGCCCCAGTGGCCGGTGATGCTCGCCTGACCCGTCGTGGTCGTCGACGGCTGCGCGCCCCAGGTGATGGCCGAGGACGACCAGGTCGAGGTGATGCGCTTGGCCAGGGTGGCCGGGCCGGTGGTGGCGCACGTCGCCGAGTAGTAGTTGCGGGACGCGGTCAGCCGCGTAATCGCACGCGATAATCCCGGCGACGTCGGCGATCATCCCGGGATACTGGTCGCCCATGGATGAGGTCAAAGTGGTGGTCGCCCATTCCGAGCGCGCGACCCTGCGTGTCGGCGACGTGTTCTTGAAGGTGGACGCCGATCAGGCGCGCATCGACGTCGAGGTCGAGGCGATGGCCTTGGTGCCGGTCCCGACACCGGAGATCCTGTGGCGCAAGCCGCCCGTGCTCGCGATCGCCGCCGTCCCGGGGACGGTGCTCGGCCGTCTCGGTGAGCCGTCGACCGCGTCGTCGGCGGCGTGGGCTGCGGCGGGTGCCGCCATCCGGCAGTTGCACGAGGCGCCGTTGCCGCCCTGGGCAGGCCGGCGCCGTCGGGGTCCCGACGAGTTGGTGGCGGAACTCGACGGCGAGTGCGAGTTGCTCGTGACGAACGGCGTCCTGCCCGCCGACCTGGTCACCCGCAACCGCCAGGTCGCCGAGGCCGCGATCCGGCCGTGGACTCCGGTGTTCACGCACGGCGACCTGCAGATCGAGCACGTCTTCGTCGACGGCGACGAGGTCACCGGCATCATCGACTGGTCCGAGGCGGGCCGGGGTGATGCCCTGTTCGACCTCGCCACCTTGACGCTCGGACACGAGGAGCACCTCGACGACGTCATCGCCGGTTATGGCACCGACGTCGACCTCGACGTGATCCGCGCGTGGTGGTCGTTGCGAAGCCTGCTGGGGGTTCGCTGGCTGGTCGAGCACGGCTTCGACCCGTCCGCGCCGGGCTGTGAGGTCGACGTGCTGAGATCCCGGATGTGAGGCTGCGCGAGTCCGACTGCTGCGAGTGCGTTCTGACGCATCGAGCAGGACATACCCTGGGGCGCATCGCTTGCCCTCACTCTCAACAAAGTGCGGTGCGCAGTTGTCGCCGGCAGATGACGGCGCAGCCGAGGGTGACGAACGCGTGGTGGATGTCGTCGCGGATCTCCCAGCGGATGCGCAGGCGGCGGAACCAGTGCAGCAGCGCGATCGCTCCTTCCACGACCCAGCGGTACACGCCCAGGCCGGAGCCGTGCCCGGTGCCGCGCGGGGCGATGCTCGGGGTGATCTGGAACCGGCGGACCTTGTCCTGGTAGACCTCGTGGTCATGGCCGCGGTCGGCGTACAGATACTTGGGGCGGCGCAGTGACCGGCCGCGCTTGCCGCGGATCGGTGGGACGGCCTGGATCAGCGGGATCAGTTGGGTGACGTCGTTGCGGTTACCGCCGGTGGTGATTGCCGCGAGCGGGATGCCGTGCGCCTCGACGATTACTGAACGTGAAAGCGTGATGTCGTCGCAAGGAGGCGGCCCGCTCGGTCCGGGGGTCGCCTCCCTGCGTGCGGTGCTGCGGTCGTTGTCGGCGTGGCCTATGCGTTGAGGGATTTCGCGGCATCACGGATCACGTCGAGGACGAAGTCGGGATGCGAGAGCATGGGAACGTGGCTGCTGTCCACGGGACGGATATCGGCGCCCATGCGCTCGGCGGCAGACCGCTCCAGGTCGGGGTGCACGGTGTGGTCGCTGTTGGCGACGATGTACCAGCTCGGCTTTGTCCGCCAGGCGGTGCCGGGAACCTGCTGATTGAACAGGTCCGCCACTGGCACAGCGCCCGTCGCCAAGACGAGCTTCTGTTCCGCTTCCGGGAGGTCGCCGCAGAAATGCGGGACGCCCGAGGGCTTGAGCCACACGCGGCCGTCAGCGACGTCCACGTGCTCGAAGATGGGCGTGCGGGGGAATTTGTCCTGCTGTTCCTGCGACGTCTCGTCCTCGTCCGGGGCGAGCGCGGCGATGTACACCAGAGCGCCGACGCGGTCGTGGGTGCCCGCTTTGGTGATCAGGGTCCCACCGTAGGAGTGACCGACCAGCACGATCGGGCCGGGGACGTGGTTGAGCGTGAAGTTGACGCACGCGACGTCGCTTTCGAGCGAGTCGAGGCCGTGCTGTGAGGCGAAGACCTCATGGCCTTCAGCCTGGAGCGTGGGGATGAGCTTGTTGAAGCATGACCCATCCGCCCAGAGTCCGTGGGCGAAGACAATGCTGGGCTTGCCCGCCATGACATTTCCTCCTACAGAGAGATCGAATACGCGATATCGCCTCATGTTGCATGTTCAGTGCCTTGTGTTGCGTGATGGTCAGGCGTGTCGCCCAACCCCAATCGTTTGTCCTGCTACTGACCCGCAATGTGTGATGCCGTCATGGCGGATCGGCGGTGATCAGGTCGTCGGGGCCGGCGAAGGCCCGGTTGGCCAACGTGGTGCGCCGCAGCACGGACCAGACACCCTCGACGGGGTCGAGGTCAGGTGCGCAGGGCGGCAGTTGGTAGACGGTGAGCCAGTCGCGGTCGGCGACGTAGCGGCGCATTCCGGCCGTCAGGTGGGTGTTGAGATTGTCCCGGACCAGGACGATCGGGCCGCCGAGTCGCTGGTGCGCGGTTTGGATCAGGTCACGCCACCTGCATCCCAGACAGTCCACGTGAGCCGGGCGCACTGGCCGGGGTCGGGTCCGCCGTTCTATCTCCAACCTGTGTTGTTCCTAGAATGGCCGGGTGGAGGACATTGACGCGATCGCGGCGTTGCAGGATCCGGTGCGGCGCCGCCTGTACGAGTACGTGGCGGCGCAGGGCCGTGAGGTCGGGCGCAACGAGGCCGCCGAGGCGGCCGGGGTTGCGCGCACGCTCGCTGCGCACCATCTGGACAGGCTGACCGAGGTCGGGCTGCTGGAGAGCGGCAGCCGCCGTCTGTCGGGCCGCTCGGGGCCGGGGGCGGGCCGTCCCGCCAAGGTGTACACGCGGGCGCGGGCGGAGCTGTCGGTGTCGCTGCCCGCCCGCGACTACCTCACTGCCGCCGAGCTGCTCGCTGAGGCGGCCGAGCAGGCCGGGCTGGATGCCGGGCTGTGTGCGGCGGCGCGCCGCCGGGGTGAGGTTCTGCGTGGCTCCGCGGCGCCCTGCGGTGGTCTTGAAGAGGCCATGGAGATGCTGGCCGCCCGCGGCTACGAGCCGCACCTGGAAGGCGCCGAAGACGCCAAAGGGGTGTCGGGGGCGGCCGCGAGTGTCGTGCGGATGCGCAACTGCCCCTTCCATGCCGTCGCCGAACGCTTCCCGCCATTGGTCTGCGGCATGAATCTCGCGCTGCTGGAGGGGCTGTTCGGCACGGACGGCCCCGTCCGCGCCCGCATGGACCCCCGGCCGGGGGAGTGCTGCGTAGTGGTCGAGAATTCTAAAAACAACATTGATTGACATAGAAATGGGGGCCATGCTGGGATGAGGCCATGACCGCATCCGTGCATGCCGCCCACCTCGCCCACCTCAACGTCGCCACGCTCCGACACCCCCTTGACGACCCGCGCACGGCGCCGTTCGTCGAGATGCTCGACCCGGTCAACGCCTCCGCCGACGCCGCGCCCGGCTTCGTGTGGCGGCTCGTGGAGGAGGGGGCGGCCGACGCCACCGGCCTGCGCCCGGCGGGCGACGACGTCATCGTCACCCTGTCGGTGTGGGAGACGCAGGAAGCCCTGTGGGACTTCACCTACCGCAGCGGGCACCTGGAGGCCATGCAGCGGCGCCGCGAATGGTTTGAACGGCACGTCGAGGCGCACCTGGTGCTCTGGTGGGTCCCCGTCGGCCACCTTCCGACCGTTGACGAGGCCCTGGAGCGGCTGGCGGACCTGCGGGCGCACGGGCCGTCCCCCCACGCGTTCACCTTCGCCTCCTCCTACACCGCAGCCGAGGCTCTCCCGCACCTTCAGGCCGCGCCGCCAACGCAAGCTGAAGCAATTAACTGATCCACTGGTCTTGACCATTACTCCACGGCCGGCGGAGGTTGCTCCTCCCGCCGCGCCGTCATCGTGGCCGCCGTCGCTCAGCCTGGTGGCGCGCATGTGGATGCGCGGCCCTTCAGTCCGGTGAGTGCCACGCGCACAGATGGTGGGGAGGGGCCCCTTCGCAGATGCGAGTACATGCTCGTATCCTGGGGGGTGAAGCTCTGGAGTAAACGATGACCGCTCCGTCAACGAATCGCGACGACCCGTGCAACAACCTGGCGCTACGCAAGGCGGCCCGGTACCTCGGCGCGACCTACGACAAGGCCCTGGCCCCGGTCGGTCTTCGTGCAACGCAGTTCAGCATCCTGCAGAAGCTCAGCGCCCACGGAGAAGTGACGATCACCACCCTTGCCGACATGATCGCCATGGACCGTACGACGATGGCCTCGAACCTCAAGCCGCTCGCGCGGGAGGGCCTGGTGACCGTCGAACCATCGGCCGTCGACCGCCGCGCACGGATCGTTGCGCTCACGCCGGACGGCCTCGCCCGAGTGAAGGCGGCGCTGCCGCTGTGGCAAGCCGTGCAAGCCCAGTTCGAGGAGCGCTTCGGAACCGGTGACGCAGCTCAGCTGCGCACGTCCCTCGGAGCCGTTCTCCAGACCGGCTTCGAACCCTGGGCTGAGTAGGGCACAACTCCGGGGAGTGTGGCTCCGACCGGCCCCCGGTGCACGTCAGGCGTGCGGACTGCTTCTTCGCCAGTTCCGCGAGCCGGGCCGGCAGCAGGGCGGTGAGCGCTTCTCACTCCGTCCCGAGCCCGCCTCCGGGGTCGCTCGCGAGGTCGGCCCGGCCTCGCGATGTGGTGGGTGACGGTGGGTAGTCGTCGATGGCCATGGAGTCGTAGAGGCGTGCGCTCTTGGTGGTGAGGCGGAGGAGGGCGCGGCTGGGCCCCGCGGGCAGGGCGGAGATCAGGCGGGCGCCCTGGGCCAGTCCCTGCACGCCGAGACGTGAGGTGGGGATCAGGGTCTTCGCCGCGCTGAGCGCGGCCGAGCGGCTGCCGCGCACGTGCTCCGCCATCGCGCGCTCGTAGGCGGGGAAGGCGCGCTCGTGGTCGCCGTCCGCCCGTGCCAGCTCTCCGGCGAGGACGTACGCGCCGACGACGGCCAGGCTGGTGCTGCCGCCGACGGCCGGGCCGGGGCAATAGCCCGCGTCGCCGACGAGCGTCACTCTCCCCTGCGACCAGGTGTCCGTGCGGAGCTGGGTGATGGAGTCGAAGTAGAACGCCGGGGTGCGGTCGAGTTCGCTCAGCCAGCGGTCCACGTCAGGGTGCATGCCGTCGAACGCACTGCGCAGCAACTCCTTCTGCCGGGGCACGTCTTGGTGGTGGTAGTCGAGCTCGCGCTCGCTGCGGAACAGGAACAACGCCCGCGCGTCGCCGAGGTGCCGCGCGCCGTACATGCCGGCAGTGCGGCCGACGCCGACGTGCATGAGGAGCTCGCCGTCGAGCCCGGAGCCGTTCGGCAGGGACAGGACCCCGAGGTAGGCCCCGATGAAGGCACTGAAGCGGGACTCGTTGCCGAACCCGAGGCGGCGCACGGTGGAGTGCAGCCCATCCGCGCCGACGACGAGGTCGAAGCGGCGCGGCGCTGCGTTCTCGAACCGCACCTCGCCGTCGGGCGAGATCGCGGTGATCGAGTCACCGAAGATGTACTCGACGTCGTCGCGCGCGGCATCGTAGTAGATCTCGGTCAGGTCGTCGCGCATGATCTCCACGTGCCGGTCGGAGGTGGCACTGAAGATCTTGGAGAGGTCCACCCGGACGGGACGCCGTGCGCGCTCCCGATGGACAGTCATCCGGTGGGTCCCGATGGCCCGCTCCTCGATGCGCGGGAGCACACCCATCTTCTCCGAGATGTTCATCGCGGGCCGGAACAGGTCGACCGCGTGGCCGCCGGTCCTGCGCGGAGTCGGCGCGCGCTCAACGACTGTGACGCAAAAGCCGTGCCTGGTGAGCCAGTACGCCAGCACCGGACCGGCGACGCCGGCGCCGGAGACGAGAATCCGCATGGCACCCCTCCTTGTCATTCAGTCCACCCGTACGGCGTGGATCGTGGTGAAGGCCAGCAGGGGGATGGCGGTCCGCGGGGGATCCTCGAGTATGGGTGAGTGTCCGAGACCGGGCAGCAACTCGACTGTCGCGCCCGGAACAGCGCGGTAGTCGGCGGCGGATGAGGATCGCCACCGGCGGTCTTCCTCGCCGAAGATCACCAGCAGCGGCTTGCCGAGGGCCGCCAGCCGGTCCGGGAGTGCCTGCTGCTCCAGGTAGTCGCGGGTGGACTGCATCGTTGTGGTGAGCGTGTGGTGGGTCATACCGCGCACATCGTCCAGAAGTTCTGGTGGGATCTGGTAGCCCGCTCGGCTGAAGCCGGTGCTCGCGAACCGGCGGATCTGCTCGTCGGTCGGCGGCCACTGCGCGAGTCCGACTGCGGCGGACTGCGGTGCGATGAAGGCGTCCAGGCCCGGTCCGGTGTTGATGAGCGCGAGCGCGGTCACAAGGCCGGGCCGCTGTTCGGCGAGGGCGGTGGCGACCACGCCGCCGCTGGAATGACCGACGGCCACGGCGTGCTCGACGCCGAGCCGGTCCAGTACCGCTCCGGCCCGGCGTGCCTGGTCCGGGAGCGCGTAGCTGCGGTCGGCCGGTTTGGCCGACCGGCCGTGCCCGAGCAGGTCGATCCGGATGACGCGGTGAGATCCCGTCAGCAGCGGAACCATCGGATTCCACGAGCGGGTCGAGGACGCCGTCCCGTGGATGAGCAGCAGTGCGGGGGCGTCGCGGGGGCCGTCCTGGCATACGTGGATGTCGCCGTCGTCCAGCGACAGGGTCGAACTCTCGGTGGCCTCGGCGCCGCCCTTCATGTGCGGTCCGCCGTCAGAAACAGTCATGCGCCCACTGTCGCCGTCGGGACCCACCGGCGGATTGGACAAATGTTCCCGTCAACCGGCTCACGTAGCATGGGCGGGTGCGGACTTTCATGCACGGTGCGGCGTTGTGGGACGTCGCATGCCCGCAGCGTCCCAGCCGGGTGGCCGGTGTCACGATGGCCGGGTTCCGTGTCCGTGAACTGGACGCGCTCAGGATGGTTCCGCACCCGGCCGTGACCCTGCTCCTGGAGTTCGGCGCCGGCTCGCCCGTCGTTGACTGTGCCGCGGGGCGGCAACAGCGGGGAAGCATGGTCGCCGGGCCCGGGTTCGGGTCGGGAGGCGCGGTCCGGGCGTGGGGAGAGAACGTCGAGTGCGTGCAGGTGCGCCTGTCCCCGGTGATCGCACGCGCGGTTCTGGGCGCCTCGCCCGCCGACCTCGATGGCGCCGTCGTGTCCTTGGGCGACCTGTGGGGCCGGGAGGCGTCCCGGATTCGCGAGCGACTGGGCAACGTCCCGTCGTGGCAGGATCGCTTCGCGTTGACGGACGCGCTGCTCGCCCGCCGGTATGAGGCGGGGCCGCCGGTGGACCCGGAGGTGTCCTGGGCCTGGCACCGGATCATCGGCAGCCGTGGCCTGGCCCGGGTCGACGGACTCGCGGCCGAGGTCGGATGGAGCCGTAAGCGCCTGTGGTCCCGGTTCCGGTCGCAGCTCGGCCTGCCGCCCAAGCGCGCCGTGAGGCTGGCCCGCTTCGACCACGCCGCCCACCGTCTGGTCGCGGGTGAGGGTGCGGCCCAAGTCGCGGCCGACGCGGGCTACGCCGACCAGTCCCACCTGCACCGTGACGTCATGGCGTTCACCGGGGCAACCCCCGCGACCGTGGCCGGCGAGCTGTTTCTCGCCGTTGACGACATCGCATGGCCCAGCCGCGGAACACCCGACAAGCCTCACGTCTGAACGTCGCGGCGGCCACTTGCATGCTCTTTCAGCGGGAGGGGCGACGTGTGGAGGCCGAGTTGATCGAGCGGCCCGCCTTCTACCGGGGGGCCGCACATGGAAAGGGAAGGGGAGAGGGCCGTACCGGACCGGACCGCCCTCTCCCGTTCGCTCTTCGTCATGCCGTGGCCGGCAGGACCGTACGTGGCCGTACCGGGAACCCGGCCGCCCGGTAGGAGTCGTCGATGAGCCGCGTCGTGGTCAGCGCGTCGTCGGCGTCGAGTACTGGCGGCGTCCCGCGCCGCAGGTGGGCGGCGAAGGCCTCGAGTTGGTAGGTGTACGAGGACCGGCGGCCGAGTTCCTCGGTGCGCTCACCGGCGGCCGTACGGACGACGACCCGGTCGTCCAGATGCGGCTGTACGAAGTTCACCGCCGTGGCTTCGCCGCGTGAGCCCACGACGCGGCAGCTCATCTGCCATGTGTGGTGGGCCATGTGGCAGCGGGCGCTGCCCGTGGCGCCGCCCGGGAACTCCAGATCGACGTCCAGCCACTCGTCGACTCCCGCCGACCGAGCCTTCTCCCCGCCGCGCGCGGTGACCAGCCGGGGCGCCCCGCCTGCCCACGGCGCGAGCATGCGCTGGGCGTGCAGGCTGTAGCACCCGAGGTCCATCAACGCGCCTCCCGCCAACGGGAGTTGCCACCGTACGTCGTCGTCCGGCGGTGCGGGCATGGCGACCATGGTCTCGACGTGGCGGAGGTCGCCCAACTCCCCGCTGTCCAGCAGCTCGTGAAGGCGCCGGGTGACCGGGTGGAACAGGTAGTGGAAGCCCTCCATGAACACCGTGCCCGCCTTGGCGACGGCCTCGTGGACCTCGGTCGCCTCCGCCGTGTTGCTCGCGGACGGCTTCTCGGTGAGGACGTGTTTGCCGGCCTGGAGGGCAGCCAGGTTCCACGGCCCGTGCAGACTGTTGGCCAACGGGTTGTAGACGACCTCGATCTCCGGGTCGGCGACGAGCTCGGCGTAGGAGCCCATCACCCGCTCCACGCCGTGCGCGGCGGCGAAGGCCTGGGCACGGTCGCGGTCGCGGGCGGCCACCGCGACCAGGCGGTGGCCGGTCGCCCGGGCCGGTCCCACGATCGACAGCTCGGCGATCCGGGCCGCGCCCAGGACTCCGATCCGCAGGGGTTCGTCCGTCGTCACTTGCGCACCTCTTCGAGTCGTACGGGCCGGTGTTCCCGGAGGGACAGGGTGCAGGCCTCGGCGATCAAGCTCGCCTCGACGGCGTCCGCGACCGTGCAGGGGGAGGTACGGAGGCCGGCGACGACTTCGGTGAACGCGGTGAGTTCGGCCCGGTAGGCGGCGGCGAACCGGTCCATGAAGAAGGTGTGCGGCGTTCCGGCCGGGAAGGTGGCGCCCGGTTCGACGGAGCGCAGCGGCAGCCTGTCCTCCAGGCCCACCGCGATGCTGTCCTTCATGCCGTGGAGCTCCAGACGCACGTCGTGACCGCGGGCGTTGTGACGGGAGGCGGAGATGACGGCGATGGTGCCGTCGTCCAGGGTGAGCAGGGCGGACGCCGTGTCGACGTCGCCCGCCGCACGGATGTACTGCGCGCCGCGGTTGCCACCGATCGCGTAGACCTCGGCGACCTCGCGGCCGGTCACCCAGCGCACGATGTCGAAGTCGTGTACGCCGCAGTCGCGGAAGATGCCGCCGGAGAGGGCCACGTAGGCGGGTGGCGGCGGGGCGGGGTCGAGTGTGGTCGACCGTACGCTGTGCAGGTCGCCGAGCTCACCGCTCAGCACGGCCCGGCGCGCGGCCGCACAGCCCGCGTCGAAGCGTCTGTTGAAGCCGATCTGCACCTCGACGCCGCTGCCCTCCACCGCACGCAGCACCTCCAGGCTCTCCTGGACCCCGCGGGCCACGGGCTTCTCGCAGAAGACGGGGATGCCCGCCTTCACGGCGGCGAGGATGAGGCCGGGGTGCGCGTCGGTCGTGGCGGCGATCACGACGCCGTCGACGCCGGCGGCGAGCAGGGCCTCGGGAGAGTCGGTGGCGGTGGCCCCGAAGCGTTCGGTGGCCGTGGCGACGGTCGCGGCCACCGGGTCGGTGACCACCAGGGAGTCCACCCCGTCCAGCCCGGCGAGGGTCTCCGCATGGAAGGCGCCGATGCGGCCCAGCCCCATGATTCCTATGCGCATGAGAGGCGTGCTCCTTCTGCCCGAGGGCGGCTCGGTCCTGGCCGCCGAAGACCATCTGGTCCCAGCGGTGGGAGGGGGCGGCGTTCGCGCGTCAGGCCGGCGAGAGCGGCCTTGGCCACGGAGTACGGCGCCGGGCGGGGCGGCCCGCCGTGGACGTGGCGGGAGCCGATGCCGACGACGGCCGCACCTTCCCCTGCGGCGGCCCGCACGATGCCCGCGCCGACACCCTGGCTGCCGCCGTTCCCGAGGACGGCCTTGTCCTCGGGAAGTCCCCTGAGTGCCGTGTCGCTGTCAGCTCCGGCGGCGCTTGGCGCCCGCCCGCAGTTCCTGGCGAAGCCGCTCGGGGTCCCATTCCTCGGCGACGGCCTGCCGGACGGTGTCCGCCTGGGAGGGCGGGGCGAGACCGTCCACCGGCGGGTCGAGGTCGAGGTGGGTGGGGAAGGGGTAGCCCTCGGCGGTGGCCGCGATCACGCGGCGCAGCCAGTCCTCCGCGACGCCCTCGGACTTACGGCGCAACAGCACCGGGAACAGCGCGTTCGCCATCGCCTCACGGTCCACCGACTCCATGGCGCGGCCGAAGGCGGAGGAGATCTGCAACAGATTGGCCATGCGCCTGATGCCGGCCGAACGGTTGTGCCCGGCGGCGTGGAAGAGCGCCGGGTTGAAGAAGACCGCGTCGCCCTTCTCCAGGGGGAGTTGGACGTGATGGGCGTCGAAGTACTCGACGAACCGCGGGAGTCGCCAGGCGAGATAGCCGGGCTCGAACTTCTGCGAGTGCGGCAGGTAGAGGGTCGGGCCGGACTCGACGGGCATGTCGCAGTGGGCCACCGCGCCCTGCAGGGTCAGCACCGGCGAGAGCCGGTGGACATGCGCCGGGTAGGCCGCGGCGCGCTCCTGGGAGAGGAAGCCGAGGTGGTAGTCGCGGTGGACGTTCTGCGCCGCGCCTCCCGGGTTGACCACGTTGACCTGTGAGGTGACCTGGTAGGCGGGGCCGAGCCAGGCCTCGGCGATCAGCTCCAGGATGTCGTTGGCGTAGTAGTCGGCGAACACCTCGGGCGCCCGTACGGCCACCTTGTCCAGGGCGTTCCAGACGCGGTCGTTGGCGCCGGGCTTGGCGAAGTGGTCGCCGCGGGCCGTGCCGCTCGCACGCTCCTCCTCGATCAGCGAGCGGAAGGCCTCGGACGCCGCGTCCACCACGGCCGTGTCCCCAAAGGCGCCCTTGAGGACCACGATGCCCGGCCCGTTTGACAGGGCCCCGGCCAACTCGTCCTGCACGCTCCGACGGCCCTCCGGGGAGATCGCCAGAGCGCGGAGCCGATCACTGTCGTACAGCGGGACGTTCTGTTCGACCCGCTCGGCCGAGGGGTGGTCGGCGGGGTCGGTGCGCTGCTCCACGAGCGAGCGGAACGCGTCGAGATCGCAGTCCGCCTCGGTCAGCCAGGTCCGCGCTGCTGCGGCTGTGGGAGACATCCGGGTCCTTTCGCAGTCCGTGCATTTCTGCCAGTCTTGAGCCCATCAATCCATCATTCAATGCTTGTCAGTACATCAAAAATGCATCATCGGCTCTTGGGATCAGTCATGCGACACCGCTACCCGATCAGGGAAATCGCCCGGCAGGCCGGACTGAGCACAGCCACGGTCGACCGCGTCCTCAACGAGCGGGGCAACGTGACGGAGAGCACCGTCAGGGAGGTGCACGAAGCCATCAAGGACCTGGATCGCCAGCAGAGCCAGGTCCGGCTCGGCGGCCGCACCTTCATGATCGACATCGTGATGCAGACTCCGGAGCGGTTCTCCACCGCGGTACGGGACGCACTCGAAGCCGAACTGCCCTCTCTGCATCCCGCTCTCGTACGTTCGCGCTTCCACTTCCGCGAGACCTGCCCTCCCGCCGAACTGATCGGCACCCTGGACAAGATCGCGAAGAGCGGTACGCAGGGCGTGATCCTCAAGGCCCCCGACGAGCCGGAGATCGCGGCCGCGGTCGGTCGGCTGGTCGCGGCGGGCATCCCCGTCGTCACCCTGGTGACCGACCTGCCCCACAGCGCGCGCCTGGCGTACGTCGGCATCGACAACCGCGCGGCCGGGGCCACCGCCGCCTACCTCCTCGGACAGTGGCTGGGCAAGCGGCCCGGCAACGTGCTCACCACCATCAGCCGGGGCTCCTTCCGGGGCGAGGAGGAACGCGAGATGGGCTTCCGCAGCGCGATGCGCCTCGCCGACCCCAGACGCTCCCTGGTGGAGGTCACCGACAGCGACGGCCTGGACGCCACCCAGCACGATCTCGTCCTGGAGGCGCTGAAGCGGGACGAGGACATCATCGCCGTCTACTCCGTGGGCGGGGGCAACCTCGCCACCCTCGACGCCTTCGACGCGCTCGGGCGGGAGTGCGAGGCGTTCATCGCCCACGACCTCGACCACGACAACACCCGCCTGCTGCGCGAGCGCCGCCTGTCCGCCGTCCTCCACCATGACCTGCGCCAGGACATGCGCCGCGCCTGCCAGATCGTCATGCGCGCCCACAAGGCACTCCCCGACGACGGACCGCCGCTGCCCTCGGCCATCCAGGTGGTCACGCCGTTCAACATGCCACCGGGTGCTCCGTCCATGCTCGTCGCCGACTGAGACCGAAAGGCGCGACGCCGCCCCGCGGATTGCGCCACGGGCCCTCGACCAGGCCGCCCACGGCGCGACTCGGCGGCAGGGACTCGGCGGCAGGCCGGAGGCCGGTAGCGCGCCGCCCTGGGGGACGTACGATCGGGTCTCCTTCGCGCGGAAGGCGGTCTGCCCATGCCCGTGCCGAGCCTGCTCGCGGTTTTCGCGCACCCGGACGACGAGTCACTGTCGGCAGGCGGCGTGCTCGCCCGTCACGCAGCCGCGGGCGCGCGCACCGCGGTGGTCACGGCGACCTGGGCCGCGGACACCCCGCGGGCCGCGGAGTTGGCCGAGGCGCTGCGGATCCTCGGCGCCGGCACACCGCGGATGCTCGGCTACGCCGACGCGCGTGTACCGCAGTCGGCCCCGGGCTGCGTGCGGTTCTGCGAGGCGCCGCTCAACGAGGCGGTGTGCCGGCTGGTGACGCACATCCGCGCGTTCCGCCCGGACATCATGGTCACCCATGACGCCTACGGCGGGCTGTCCGGTCATCCGGACCACGTCCACACCCATCGGGTGACCATGCTCGCTGCCCAAGCGGCAGGGCTTGGGCTGCTCTACCCGGATGCCGGGCCCCCCTGGCAGCCGCGTGCCCTCTACCTGGCCACGCACCCGCACTCGGCCGTGCCGGCGCTGAGAGACGCGATCGGTGCGCGCAAGACGGTGTACAGCGTTCCGGACGAACAGGTCACCGCGACTGTCGATGTCGGCCCCTGGATGGAGCGGAAGATCGCCGCCGTACTGGCGCACCGCTCCGAGGTCGTGCGGGGAGCTCTGCCGGGGGTGATCGCCGGTCTTTCGCCGGGGGCGCGGGTACGGCTGTTCGCCACCGAGTGGTACATCCGCCACGCCCCCATGACCGTGGCCCCGGCCCAGACGGAGCTGACCGCCTGACCATGCGGCCCTGAGCCGAATCGAAGTTCATTGGGGTCGTGACCGATTTCGCATGATTTTCCGATGCATGATGACGGCTCACGGCCGCCCGTTTTCCCTATGTGCCATGCAGGGGAGTTCAGCTTGTCCGCACATGCCCGCCGCACCCGTACCGTCATCGGATCCGCACTTGCCGCACTCGCACTGGCTGCGGGGTGTACGACGCACACCGAGATGAGCGCACTCGGCCATCCGGAGGCGTCGACGGGTCCCCTGCAGACCGTGTCCCCGTCGCCGGCCCTCACCGCGCCGACGACGCAGGATCTGCGCGACCCCGTGCAGATCGTGAGCAGGAACGGACTGCTGAGGACCAGGATCGTCGTCGAACGCAAGAAGGTGCGCCTGGCAGGCCGCGACTTGTGGGCCCTGACGTACAACGGGATGTACATGCCGCCCACGCTGCGTCTGCGGCCGGGGGACCGGATGGAGATCTCCTTCGAGAACAAGCTCGACCAACAGACGAATCTGCACGTCCACGGCATGCACGTCTCGCCCGCCGGGCATGCGGACAACGTCTTCCTCAAGGTCGAGCCAGGGAAGACGTTCACCTACGAGTACACCTTCCCCAAGAGCCTTGAGCCGGGCACGTACTGGTACCACCCGCACCCGCACACGCTCTCCACCCCCCAGACCGCCGGCGGCATGTCCGGCCTGATCGTGGTGGACGGGCTCGACACGTATCTGCCCGCTCCGCTCCGCGGGATCACGGAACACACCGTCGCGCTCAAGGACTTCCAACTCGTGGGCGACCAGATCAAGACCTCGCATCTCAAGATCGGTGCACCCACGACACGCACCGTCAACGGGCAGCTCAACCCACGGATCCGGATCAGGCCCGGCGAGACCCAGTTGTGGCGTCTCGCGAACATCGGGGCCAACATCTTCTACAAAGTGACGCTACCGGGCACCGAGTTCCACATTGTCGCCCAGGACGGCTACCCGGTGAACAGGGTCTACTCCGTCGACTCCATGGTCATCCCGGCCGGTGCCCGCTACGACGTGCTCGTACAGGGCCCGAAGGCCGGCCTGTCGCAACTGCGGACCCTGCCGTACAACTCCGGCAAGGCCGGAAACCAGTTCCCCGAGGCGACACTGGCCACGGTCCGGTCCGAGGGTGAACCGATGCGGCCCGCGGCCCTGCCCACAGCCTTCGCCCCGGTGGACGACCTGGCGAAGGAGGCCGTCGCGGCACGCAAGACGGTCATCTTCACGGAGAACAAGGCGGGCACGCTCTTCTACATCAACCACAAGCAGTTCGACCACAACCGCATCGACTTCCGGGCCAAGCTCAACACCGTCCAGGAGTGGACGATCAAGAACGACAGCGACGAGGTCCACTCGTTCCACATTCACACCAACGACTTCCAGGTGATGAGCATCAACGGCAAGCCGCAGGTCAACTACGGCTTGCGGGACACCGTCGACGTCCCTGCACGCGGAAACATGGTCGTCCGTATCCGATTCCTCGACTATCCGGGCAAGACGGTCCTGCACTGCCACATCCTCAACCATGAGGACGCGGGGATGATGGCGGTGCTCCAGATCGACAAGTAACCGCCCCGCTTCCGAGCCACGAACAGGCGGCGCCCGTGATCACTGGCCCGGTATGGGGCGGACGGTGAGGATCTGTTGTGCGTGTCCGACCGGGCCGTTGAGGTCGTGCAGGACGGTGCTGGTGAGTCCTTGGCCGGTGGGGCCGAAGGTGACCGTGGTGTCCAGGCCGGTCCAGTGGCCCTCGGGTTGGCGGTGGAGGTGGACCGTCAGGTCGACGTTGGGGTACATCCAGACGGTGGGCGGCTGCCGTACGGCGATGCCGTTGGCGGTGTCGACGAGGCCGAGGTAGGACGCGAGCGTGCTGCTGGGCTCGTCGGCGACGAGGGCGTGACGGGTGGAGATCCAGGCGGTCGTACGGCCCGCCTGGGGCGGTGCGAGCGGGCGGACGTCCAGGGAGGCGATGTATCCGCCGGGCCACAGCGAGGCCATCGCCCACGGGGTGAGCGCCTCGGGAGGGGTGAGCCGGTCGTCGGGCCCGCCGGCGACGGCGGAGGTGTCGAGGGTGGCGAGGAGCCAGGCACGGGCGCGGACCACGGGCCGGTCGGCGATGAGCACGACGGCTTCGAGCAACTCGATGGTGCGGCCCGGGCGGATGGTCTCCACCCGGATCTCGCACTCGTCGAGGGCGGGTCGGCCCAGGATGTCGTAGCTGATCCGGGACAGGACCAGGCCGGTGTCCGGCCGCCCGGCCAGATGACGGTCGATGGCGTGGACGACGAGTCCGCCGAGCGGACTGAAGTGCTGTTCGTCGGGGTCCCAGGCTCCGCCCGCGTGGGTGGTCGGCTTGTAGCGGTGCTCGTCGATGCGCTCGTAGTAGCTGTCGGGGACCGGGGTGCCGGTGTTCAACGGACGTTTCTCCTCGGGCGGCTCGCGGGGCTGATCACAGGGCTGATCACAGAGTATTGAGCAGGACGACGTAGACGGCGGTGCCGATGCCCACGCTCAGGATCGTGCGGCGGCCGAAGGCCAGGTGGACGCCGATGGTGACGGCGACCGCGAACAGCGCGTACCCCGTTCCGTGCGGGTCGCGTGTGATCGTGCCGTGCAGGGCCGTCACGGCGAGGATCGCGAGGATGCCGACCGGCATCCACACGGACAGTTGCCGCACCAGCGCCGAGCCGCGCAGGGTGCGCAGCACCGCGAACGGCAGCGCGCGCAGGGCGAAGGTGAGAGTGAAGACGATCGCCAGGACGGCGATGAGATACGAGGTGCTAGGCATCGGTGGTCTCCCGGGCGGGTCGGCGAGTGGTGAGCGTGTGGCGCACCAGGAGCAGGCCGACGAAGACCAGCAGCGCGGTGAACATGGCGAGGCCCGGGGTCAGTACGAGCGCGAGCGCGGCGCCGGCACCGGCGAGCAGGACGGAGGGGAGTTCGCTGCGGGAGCGGAACGCGTCCAGGGTGAGCACGGTGAACAGGGCGCACAGGGCGAACTCCAGGCCCTTGATCGGCGCGGGCAGCGCGGCGCCGAGAGCGACCCCCACCAGACCGCCGCCGACCCAGTAGGTCTCGCAGGCGATCTGCATCGCCAGCAGCCGGGGCGCCGAGCGTTCCGCCTCGGACAGGGAGGCGTTGACGGCGTATGCCTCGTCGATCATGGCGTAGACGGCGTAGGCCTTCGCGACGGGGTGCTTGACCAGGTGGAGGGGGAAGGAGAAGGCGTAGAAGACGTGCCGGAAGTTGACCACGAGGACGGTCAGCGCGACCGCGGCCAGTGGGGTGACGGTGGCCATCATGCCGACCAGCAGCAGCTCCAGGGAGCCGGCGAACGCGGCCAGGGACAGGGCGGGGGCGAGCCACCAGGGCAGGCCGGCCTGCATGATCAGCAGGCCGAGAGCGATACCCAGGGGGAAGATCCCGAGGCCTGCGGAGAAGGAGTCGCGGACTCCCAGGGTGATCTGCCGGCGCCGCTCGGCGGGAGCCCGGGCCGCGAGCGGGGCGGCTTCCGGTAGGGCCGCGCGGGACGGAACGTCGTGGTGCATGTGTTTATCGTCCCGGAAAACGCGCGCCATGTGGTTGCGAAGATTGCGCGCCTTAGGGTCTGGGGTGCAATCTTCTGACGTGGATGCGATCGATCTGGCAATCATTGCCGAGCTGGAGCGGGACGGGCGGCTGACCAATGTCGAGCTGGCGCAGCGGGTCGGGCTCACGACAGGGCCCTGCCTGCGGCGCGTGCAGCGGCTGGAGGCCGACGGTGTCATCCGCGGCTACCGGGCCGTCATCGACCCCGTCGCCGTGGGCCGCTCCTTCGAGGTGCTCATCGACCTCAGCCTCGAAGCCCAGGACGCGGAGACGGTCGAACGCTTCGAGCGGACCATGGCGCAGGCCGAGGAGGTCATCGAGCTGAGGAGGCTGTTCGGCAGCCCGGACTATTTCGTGCGGGTGGCGGTCGCGGATCTGTCCGCCTACGAGACCTTCCTCAGCGGGCAGGTGATGACCATCCCGCGGATCAAGAACGTCACCTCACACTTCACGATGAAGGCGGTGAAGACGGCCTGACGGCTGGGCGGCCTGTCGTCCCCTCGGCCGTCCCACCGGCCGTCCCGTGACGGTCAGTGGGGGACGGTCACCAGCACCCTGCCCCGGCCGCCGGCGTCGACGCGGTCATGGGCTTGGGCGATGTCCTCCAGCGGGTAGCGGTCGCCGACGTCGACGGTGAGGGCGCCCACGGCGGCCGCGGCGGTGAGGTCGCGGGCGGCCTGGCGTCGGGCCTCGGCGGGGCGCGCGACCGCTCTCCACCCACCGGCAACTCAGTGACCCTGCCCGGGGCATCGCGCTCCAGACACGGCCGCCGAGTCCCGTTCGGTGGCGGCGCGGGTCGCCTCCCGCCGAACGGCGGGTGCACAGACGGTCGCCGGGGCTCCGCTGGAACGGAACTCGCCGTACGCACGGTCGCGTTCGGCAGCCAGGGCGCGAGCGTGGAGAAGAACGCCGACGGCGCCCGCGACTTCAGCGAGCCGCGGCGTGGTCGGTCAGCTGGTCCAGGAAGCTGTCGACCGTGGCCACGGGGGTCGGCCAGCCGAGTCGTCGGCCGAGCCGGGCCATCTGGGGCTGTTCGAAGGCGGACGTGGACGGACTCCTGTCTCCCTCCAGCCAGCGCTCCACAGGACCGTCCCACCGCACGCGGCCTTCGGACAGGACGACGACCCGGTCGAAGTTCTCCGCGCAGAAGTCCGTGTCATGGGTGATGGCCAGGATCGTCCTTCCCCGTTCGTGCAGGTCTGCGATGAGCTCTTCGAGCAGGACGACGGAGCGGTGGTCCTGGCCTGTGGTGGGCTCGTCCAGGACGATGATCGGGGTGTCCATCGCGAGGACCGAGGCGAAGGCGACCCGTTTGCGCTCGCCGAACGACAGATGACGGGGATGGCTGTTCGCCTCCCCGGTCAGACCGGTGACCTGCAGTGCCCACTGCGTGAGGGCGGTCCGGCGGTCGGCGGGGAAGCCGAGGTTGCGGGGGCCGAAGCCGACCTCCTTGGCCACCGTGGAGGCGTGCAGCTGGTCGTCCGGGTTCTGGAACACGAAGCCCACGCTGCGGGCCAGCTCGGCGATGTCGAGTCCGGCGGCATCGCGACCGTCCACCGTGACCGTTCCCGACGTGGGGCGGGCGATGCCGATCAGGTGCCGGGCCAGCGTGCTCTTGCCCGCCCCGTTGGGGCCCACGATCGCCACACGTTCGCCGGCTCTGACGGTCAGCGAGACGTCCGCGAGCGCGGTCGTTCCGTTCGGATAGCGATGGGAGAGGGAGTCGACGCGCAGCACCATCACATGCCTCCGGCGGTTCGCGTGCTCTTGAGCGAGGCGGTGAATCCTTCCGTGGCCGCCTCCAGGGTCACCGGCAGCGCACGGTCCGACTCCCACAGGCCGCGCCCGGCGGCGCGGCGTGCGGCGGTGGTGTAGCGCAGCGGGGCCACTCCCCACTCCGCGAGCCGGGGGTCGGTGAGGACATCGGCCGGCGGCCCGTCCGCGGCGATGCGCCCCTCGTTCAGGATCAGGACGCGGTCCGCGCACCGGGCCGGTCGTTCCAGCCGGTGCTCGAAGAGGATGACGGTGACGCCCTGCGCCCGCAGGGTCTCCAGCGCCTCGAACACCACGCCGGCCGCCACCGCGTCGAGCTGTGAGGTCGGCTCGTCGAGCACCATGACGGCGGGCCTCATCACCAACGCCGATCCGATGGCCAGAAGTTGCTGCTGCCCACCGGAGATTTCGTACGGGGAGAGGCCGGCCAGGGCGGTGAGCCTCAGGTCGGCCATGACGCGATCGACGCGTCGGATCATCTCGGACCGCTCGACGCCGAGGTTCTCCAGACCGAAGGCGAGCTCCTCGCGCAGCGAGAACCGTGCTCCCGACAGCTGGTTGAACGGATTCTGCATGACCAGGCCGACTTCGCCGACGAGTTCGGACGGCTGCGTCTTTACCAACAGCCGCCCACCCACCCGTGCCGACCCCGTGGTCTCGCCGCCGGTCATCTGCGGGACGACGCCGCTGATGACTCCCGCGAGGGTGGTCTTGCCCGCGCCGTCGGCACCGGCCACGGCACAGAACTGGCCACGCGGCACAACGAGATCGATGTTCTGGAGGGCGGGTCGGGAACCGGTCGGATAGGTGAGGGAGAAGTCCCTGAATTCGATCACCGGAGCACTCCGAGTACGTTGGTGACGACGGCGGTGAGCGCGCACAGTCCCATGACGGTCCGGGCGACCCGTTGTGCCGCGGTGTCCGGCACCTCCGTCAGATACGTGGGGCGGCGGGTGGTGCCGAAACCCCGGGTCTCCATGGCCACCGCACGGTCCCCCACTTCCGTGAGGGCACCGAGGATCAGCGGCCCGGCCATCGGAACCAGGGCCCGGACCCGGCCGCCCAGCCCCGTGACCGGCAGGCCGCGCGCCTGTTGGGCGTGCATGATGCCCTGGGCCCGGGTGGTGAGGGCGGGCGCGATCTGCAGGGCCGCCGAGACGACGTAGACAGTCTTCGGCGACATGCCGCGCTGTGTCATCGCGCTCATCAGCGCGCCGGGTTGCGTGGTGAGGAGAAGCAGGAAGAATCCCCCCATGAGTGCCAGGAGACGCAGTGCGGTCTGCGTGGCAAAAACCAGGCCCTCATATTTCAATGCCAGAGGGCCGATTTCAGCAACCACTCGGTGAGTGTCCGGATAAAAAAAGCCCTGAATCAGGTAAACCGTGAGCGCGACGGGCACCCACAGGGCAAGAAGCATCGGCACGAATTTACGAAGGGTTCCTGAAATTCCCACCATGGGAAGTACCGTGGCGCAGAAGAGCAGCAGCGGCCACCAGGTCATGGTGAGGGCGAATGCGGATACGGTGACGGTGACCGCGAAGGTCAGCTTGGTGAGCGGATTCAGCCGGTGCACGGGGGAGTCGTCGGTCGCGTGTGGGGATATGTCCATGCGGGTCACGCCCTTCTCGGCATCAGGCGGTGAACCGCCAGTACCCGATGCTGCTGCACAAAGGGGAAACGGTGCACATAGCCGGAGGGCAGGCCTGCCAGCAGGGTCAGGGCCAGTGCGACGGTCAGCGCTTTGTCCAGGGGGTCCGCGACCAGCCCTTGCAGGCTGGCGGCCTTCAGCATGCTGTTTCCGTAGGCCTGGAACGTCGCGATGACGGCGGACTGCCCCACCGTGCCGCCGGCGTTGCCGAAGACGAAGGCGGTGATGGGGGCGGAGACGATGCCGGCGGCCACGCCGATCACACCTCCGGCGAGCAGGGCCGTCGGCAGGCGCCGGAACCAGCCGGCCCGCGCCAGGGTTCCCGCGATGAAGCCGATCAGGGCGGCGGTCACCGCGTAGGGCAGAGCTCCGGGAGTGATGGTCATCCCGACGACGATGCTGGCCAGAGCCCCGGTGGCGGCGCCCGCCGCCGGTCCGGCCAGGACGCCGACGAGCACGGTGCCGATCGAGTCGAGCTGGAGCGGCAGGCCGCTGAAGTAGACGATCTTTCCCATCACGATGTTGATGGTGATCGCCACCGGCAGCAGGGCCACGGTCGTCGTCGGCAGCCCGGCCACCGCGCCGGAGACGATCAGCATCGCCCCGAGGGTGTAACCGCACAGGGCGAGGAGGGCGGCCGGACCGCCCACGCCGCCGTGCACGGAATCGGGTTTGGCTGAAATCAGCCCCCCGTAAGTGATGGCGACGATTATCGCGCCGATCCCGATGCGCCAGCGTGGAGAGAGGCGCCAAGGGTTTAACAAAATCCGGCCTGTCACTTGATCTGCCACCCCCGTGTGTGGGCAGGCCCCATTGGCCGCCGGTCATCATGCAGAGACCAAGTCGCCGATGTCAACACCGACTCGCCTCCGCCCGACCTGGACGTATTTCCCTTCGTCAGGGAATTGAAAACGTCATTGACAAACGAAGATCTTCAACGCTCTACTCGATTGGAACCGAGCTCGCCACGGATGTCGCTTTGTCCGGTTTGAAGGCAGGTGGCGAGTTTTTCGTCTATCACCAGAAACGGGGAAGATGTCATGGCCAATTATCAATCGTTCGCGGATTCCTACACGGCCGGGCTGCGCGACGTACTCGCGGACGGCAATGACGTGGACTCGGTGCGCGATCCGCTCTCCAAAGCATCGGGTTTCGGCCAGAACGACCGCCCGTACCGCGAACTCCTGGCCTACCAGACCCGTATCGCCGACCCGACTTCCTGTCTCGCGGTCTCCCCGCACCTTCCGGTCAATCTCTCCTACTGCTTCGGTCTGCTCGCCTGGTCCCTGGACGGCCGCAACGACGTCGACACCCCGGCGTACTACCGCCGCGGCGCCCATGAGTACTCGGACGACCAGCACACGCTGAGTGGTGCTTTCGGCCATCGGCTGCTGACCTCCAGGGGGAACCAGCTGGAGGAAGTGGTCGGCCGAATCGAGCGCGACCCCGCCCACCGGCGTGCCTTCGCCCTGGTGTTGCAGCCCGAGGACAACTTCCGCCAGTCGCGGGAGTACCCGTGCGCCGTGGGCGTCCACCTCTTCCTCCGCGACGGAGCGCTCACCTGGATCACTGTCATGCGAGCCCAGCAGGCGCTGACGGTCCTGCCGTACGACGCCTTCCTCTTCATGGGGATGCAGCAGTACGCGGCTTCGCTGCTGAACGTCCCGAGCGGCCCGTACATACACCAGTCGGGCACCTTCCACTTCTACGAGAACGAGGTGGAGCTGGCCCGGAAGGTCACCGAAGCGCCGGTGGAGGCCGTGGCGCTGCCCGCGTTCCCGGGCACCCCGGACGGCGGGCGGGAGGCCGCGCGCGAACTCATCGACTTCGAGCGGCGGCTTCGGCTCGCGGCACAGTCGGGAGATGTCTCCGTCGTGGACGAGATCGCCACCCACAAGGCGAACACCGAGTTCGCCGACGTGGCCCGGGCCTGCCTGGCCACCCATGCCTACCGCAAGCTGGGCGACACCACCTCGCTCGTGACCAGCCCGGCGTCGAACGGTGGCGTCGCGAACCTCATCGCCGCGATCTGATCGCGCCGGGGAATCACACGTGAGGACAACGATTCGTACCCCGCTGAAGCCCCACCGTCCGGACGCGGCGGCATCGGACGGGAAAGTGACGGAACTCGTCGTCCGGCGGCGCCGGTTGTTCACGGCGCACCCGGGCGAGGCCCGGTTCACCTATCCGGTCATGGCGGCACTGGTCCCGGTGGCGACCAGCAGGGGCGGGGAGGTCGCCTATCCGGGTGATCCGATGTGCCTGTACTCGGCCCTGACCCTCACCATCCAGCGCTCGGTGGCCCGCCTGAGCGCGGGGCTGCCCGAGGAGCCGTCCCTCGACGACGTCTGCCCCGATTGGGGGCACTGCCCGGACGACGACTACCGCCGCACGGCGAACGGGCCGCGCACCACACTGATCGCCGACAGCCGGACCACCGACGGCCACGTCTTCGACCCCCGCATCTGGGACGAGGTGGCCCAGGAGCGGTTCATCGCCGAGCTCCGCGCGCTCCAGCCCAAGGTCCTCCTGCTCAGCGCGGTGTCGGCGGCGCACCGGTACGCCCTGGAGATGGCCGAGCTGGCCAAGGTCCACGCGCCCCACTGCGTCGTCGTCCTCGGCGGCCGGCACGCCGACGAAACGATGAAGTACCGCGATGCCGACGGCACGGCGGACTTCTCCTGGAGCAGCACGGTGGAGGTCGTCCGCGACGGCCGCGCGGCCCAGGTCGTCGACTTCGTGGTCGCCGGTGACGGCGCACCCCTGCTTGACCTGCTGCTGCGCGCCCTCTCGCTGACGGTCACGCCCGGCTTCGGTCCGACCGACAACGCAGCGGTGCTCGACGCCCTTGCACTGGTCGCAGGCGCCGGGGAAACACTCCGCGGTTCGGGCACGATCGTGGGCTTATGCCCCGATGAGGCGGTGGTGGTGCCGGTGCGGGGCGAGCGACTCGGCTCGGCCGAACTCCCCTCGCCGTACGAGGCGTTCTCCATCCGCGCGCGCTTCGGAGTCTTCACCGAGGCGGGCAGCCACCCCCTCGGCAGCCGTACGGCGCACATGATGACGCTGGACTCCTGCCCGTTCAAATGCACCTTCTGCTCGGAGAGCATCCAGGTCTCCCAGCGGCCCACCCGTTTCGCGGTGAGCGAGACCGAGCACGTGGCACAGCGCGTCCGCCGGCTCATGGACTGGGGCGCCGAAGCCGTGTTCTTCGACGACCCGGTGTTCTGGGGCGGGAACTGGAAGGCGATCACCGAGTTCTGCCAGGACCTGCTGCGCCAGGGCACGGACCTGCCCGGGGGCACCCGCCTGGAGTGGGGCGGACAGCTCACCGTCGACGTGGTGCTCAACCGCGCCAAGGCCGACGAGGTGCACGCCGCGCTCGAACTGATGCGCCGCAGCGGCTGCACCTACATCTACATCGGCATCGAGAGCATGGCCGAGAGCGTGATGGCCCACGTGGGCAAGAACCTGCTGCGCCGCAACCCCGAGGCCTGGGTGGGCAAGGTGCGCGAGGCACTCGCGATCATCCGGGGCCACGGCATCCGGGTCGGCAGCTCGGTCCTCTTCGGTCTGGACGGCGAGAGCCGGGAGACCATCGAGGAGACGATCGAGCAGATCGGCCGGCTGATCGACGACGAACTGCTCGTCATGGCCAGCCCCAACATCCTCACCTACCATCCGGGTACGGCGATCACCGCCGCACACGGCCAGGACCGACTGGACTATCACTCGCGCAAGGACAACAGGCCCCCGTACACGTACTTCGAGGAGGCCTATCCGGAAGTCGTCTCCCAACTGCTCACCGAGGACGACATCTGGTACATCCACAAGTCCGCGGCCGAGCGCTGGGGCACCGTCCGCAACAGCGCGGCCGAGCCACTGACCGAGGCGGCCAGATGACCACCAGCACCGACAACAGCCTTGGGAGGGCGCGTGCTTGACGTCGATCGCAAGAGTTACTGGGGCGACTACTACTCCTACTTCCCCGCCCTGGCCCGCTACATCCCGCTCGGCGAATACGCCCGGCGCGTCCAGCCGCGCGCCTGCGTCCTGGGCGTCTCCGACGGCAAGTTCGCCCTGCCGCTGCTGCGCGCGGGCTGGCAGGTCGTCGGCGTGGAGAGCGACGACCTCTTCCTCAACGGCGGTGAACTGGACCTCGTCGACGGCCACCACGACGTCGTGGGCCTGCGCCAACGGCTCGCCGCCGAGGGCCTGGAGGACCGGTGCACCGTGGTGGAGCAGGACTACATGACCCTGCCCGCCGAGGGCGACTTCCAACTGGTGCTGGGCAGCGGCCTGTGGTCGATGCCGCCCAATCGGGCCCACACGATGGAGGCCCTCGTCCACCACGCGATGGACATGGTCGCTCCGGGCGGACTCTTCTTCGGTGAGTACCTGATCGGGCTCAACGACGACGAGCGGCAGTGCGGTTACTACCCGACCGCCACGGAGATGGAGCGGATCGTCACCCGGCCCGGCTGGGAGCTGTTCGAGAACGCCGACCTGGGTATCCGCGGCGAGAGCCACCTGGGCTACGAGCAGTGGCACTACCACCGGTACGCGGCCGCCATCGCCCACCGCATGCCGCCGCCCCGTGAGCCCGCTCGGGAGAAGTGACCTCCGTGACCGGAACGCATCTCAGCGGCTGTCCCCGCATCCGGGGGGACAGCCGCCCGGCTGTCGTGGTCACCGATCTCGACGGCACACTGCTGCTGTCCGACGGCAGCGTGAGCGAGCGCGCGGTGGCGGCGCTGCGCGCGGTCGCCGCACAGGGGACCCGCGTCGTCTTCGCGACGGCCCGCCCGGCCTGGTCCGCCCGCGGGCTGCTGTCCGCCGCGTCCGGTCTGGGCGCCTTCCTGGTGTCGTCGAACGGCGCCGTGGTCAGCGACCTGGACGTCGGGGGAGTACGACGGATCCGGGCGATGACACCCGCCACCGTCCGCGCCGAGATCGCGACGCTGGGGGAGCGCCCCTGGGCCGTGGACCGGGAGCACGACCGACTGCTCGGCCCCGGCTGGCCCGACATCCTGGCGAGCGGTGCCGGGACGGCCCTGCGCGTCGGTGACGTCCCGGACGGCTCGCCGGTGCTGTGCCTGATGGTGCACATCGACTCCGGCGCTCCGCCTCCGGCACTCGGGGTGCGGGGGGCGGTGCGGTGGACCTCCTCGGGGCCGGGACTGCTGGAGGGGTCGGCCCCGGAAGCGGACAAGGTGTCCGCGGTCGCCTCGGTCCTTGCCGGCCTCGGCATCGGCTGGGAGCGGGTCGTCGCCTTCGGTGACGCGCCCAACGACACGGGGCTGCTCGCCGCCGCGGGCCTCGGCGTGGCCGTCGCGAACGCGAGCGCGGACGTGCGCGAGGCCGCCGACGCCCTCACCGCGTGCAATGACGACGACGGCGTGGCCGCCTGGTTGGAGGGAATGTGTCTGTGCCGCGTGTGAAGACCCTTGCGGAGGCCCGCCGGGTGTGGATCGTGGGAGGTCCCGGCTGCGGCAAGTCGACCCTCGCCCGCGCCCTCGCCGAACGGCGTGGCATCCCGCCCGTCACGCTCGACGCCCTCTTCTGGGGACCGGCCTGGACACCGGTGCCCACGGAGGTCTTCCTCGCCGGTGTCGAACGGGAACTGACGGCCGACACCTGGGTCGTCGACGGTCAGTTCGCCGCGAGCGTCGAGGCCTTCGCCGACCGCGCCGACTGCGTGGTGTGGACGGATCCGCCGCTGCGTGTCACCTGGCCGCGCCTGCTGCGCCGTACCGTACGGCGCTGGATACGCCGTGAGGAACTCTGGGGCGGTGTCCGGGAAACGTTCTGGACCGTCGTCGGACCCCGGTCCATCCTCTGGTACGCCGTGCAGGTCCGCAACTCCCAACGCCTCGCCAACCAGAGGCTGTTCGACGAGCTCAGCGGCACCGGCATCCTGCTCCTGCACACACGCGACAGCGATGTGCGATCTCTGCTGGAATGAACCCCGGCACCGTTTCCCCCTACACTCATCCGATCCACCTTTTCTGGAGTTTCCCCCATGCACGTCTCCTCGTACGACTCCGTTGACCAGCTGCCGGCGGCGGAATGGGATGCTCTGGAGATCGGCGGAACCATCTACTCCAGCAGCGGCTTCGCCGGCGTACGCGCGGAGGAGTTGCCGCCCGGAGGCGCCGCCCGCTATCTGCTGGCGCGCGACGCGCAGGGAACGCCGGTCGCGGGAGCCGAGGCGTACGCGTTCACCCGTCCACCGCACCTGCTCTACACCCCCGCCGACCTGCTCGCCGGTCTGATCGACGACGAGCGGCACGCCCAACTCGCCGCCCGGCCCATGGTGTTCGGCGCGGGATGGTCGGAGTTCCGCGGTCAACTGCCGGGCCGCGAGGGAGTGACGGCACAGGAGCGGACGCAGGCGGTGCAGGCGCTCACCGCGCGGACCCTCGACTTCGCCCGAACCACCGAAGCGGACGTGCTCGGGTACTACTACCTGCCCCGGGCGGAGGCGCTGGAGGTCGCCGAGGCCCATGCCGAGGACGGGGCGGTGGTCCTCTACCACGACGTGGAGACCGTCCTCCCCGTCGGCCTGTGGCAGAACCTGGACGACTACTTCGCCTGGCTGCCCTCCGGCCGACGGCCCCGGGCCCGGCGGGAGAGAAGGGACTTCGGCCGCAGCGGGCGGACCATCCGCGAGGTCTCCCTCCCCGAGGTCGTCAAGGAGATCGCCCCGCTCAACAGCGCGCTGATGCGCAAGCACGGACACGCGTACGGCGAGGAGCGCGCGGCAGCGGTGTACGACCGCCAGGGCCGCCACCTCGGCGAGCGCAGCACGCTCCTCCTGGACGAGGACGCCGGGCAGCCCATCGGTTTCGCGCTGCGATACCGGCACGGCGACACGCTGTACGCGCGCGTGGCTGGTTTCGACTACTCGGTGCCCAACGTGGCCGACTATTTCAACCTGGTCTTCTACCACCCCATCGAGTCAGGAGCCGGCCGCACCGTGCGGGCGATCCACCTCGGTCTTGGCACCTTCCAGGCAAAGCTGGCGCGCGGCGCCCAGCCGCATCCCCTGTACAGCGTGTTCGTGGGAGTGGACCGGCCGTTGGCGGCGGACGAGACGAAGGTCCGTGAACGCAACCGGGCCGAGGCGGAGGCGTTCGGCGCCGAGTACGGCCAGTACGTGGTGGGTGGGCTGAACACCGACGACTGGCTGCTGTGAGCAAGGGGAGGAAGACACATGCCTGATGTGAGGCACTTCGAGACGATCGACGACATCGACCGGGAGGCCTGGGACGCGCTCGCGCCGGGCAGTTGCTTCTACCAGAGCCATGCCTGGCTGCGGGGTCAGGAGCGGCCCGAGTTCGCCACCCCGGGTTACCTCACGGTCGAGGCCGACGGCCAACTCCTCGCCGGGACGCCGTACTACGACTTCCCGGCGGAGAACGCACCGCCCCTGCCGGATGTGTCCGAGGGCCGCGCCGTGCTCAGACTCGGTACCCGCACCGGCTACCACAACGAGTTTCTGCTGCCGAAGGACCCCGGAACGGCAGGGGAGGCACTCGACGCCCTGGTCGCCGGTGCCGCCGAGAGGGCCGCGGCGCTCGGCTGCGACGCGCTGCTCTTCGACTTCCTCACCACCGACAGTCTGCGGCTGCTCGCGAGCCGGTTCGGGGTGCGGGCGCAGCTGCGCGCCGCGGAGGCCGTCGTGCACAACGACGGCGGCACTTTCGAGTCCTACCGTGAGCTGCTCGGTCGCAACGTCCGCAAGCGCGAGTACGAGATCCGGCGCTTCACGGACTCCGGGCTGCACGTGGAGACGGCTCCGTTGTCCGCGTGCGTCGATGAGTTCGCGCCACTGGTCGCCCAGACCATGGACCGGTACAACGCCTCCCTCGACCTCGCTGAGATCCACACGTTCCTCACCGTCCAGGCAAACTGCCTTGACGACCTGAGCACCGTGTTCCGCTGTGTCGACGAGAAGGGGGAACTGGTCGGCGCCAGCCTGTGCTTCGCCTGGCGGAACACCTTCTACGCCCGGGTGGCCGGCTTCGACTACGAGCGGACGCGCAACGCCTACGAGTACTTCAACGCCGTGTACTACGAACCGCTCCACCACATGGAACGCAACGCGATGACCACGCTCCATCTCGGGCCCTCCGCCCTGAAGGCCAAGGTTCACCGGGGGGCCTCGCTGCACCCCCTGTGGGCGGCCGTCGTTCCCCTGCCGGCCACCGCGCCCGCCGGACTGCGACGGGACACGGTGGCGGACCAGGCTCTCGCCGACGCGGTCCGTGAAGAGGCGGGCGCCGGCATGAGCGAGGAGGAGTGGGATCTGACCCGCGTCACTGCCCTGTGAGGGAGGCCTCCGGGCCGTCGGGCTCGCGGACGGGCCACAGCACCGGGCAGAACTCCGGGTCGGAGTAGTCCGGTTGCCCGGCGGGAGTCCTGCGGACCAGGAAGTCGTGTTTGTAGGGCTCCTGCCGGCCGTCGGACAGGGTGTGGTCGCGGTAGGCGTTCGTCCCGTCCTGGAGATGGAACGAGATGGCCCGGCGCGGCCGCGGACTGCGGTTGGCGCCGCTGCCGTGGTAGAGAAGGCAGTGGTGGAAGGTCATGTGTCCCTTGGGAATGTGCACCGGAACCTTCTCGGCCACGGCGCCGTTTCGCTCCGCGTCTCCGTTCAGGAGATAGTCGCGCCCCACGTCCCGCGGATCACCGACCGGCCGGGCGGCGCCGTGCCGATGCTGCCAGCGGTGGCTTCCATTCACCATGGTGATCGTGCCCGACTCCTCGGTGCAGTCGTGGAACGGAATGAAGGCGGTGAGCATTTCGTCCGAGGAGCAGGTGGGCCAGAAATACTTGTCGAAGTGCCAGGAGACAATGTTCGACTTCTCCTCGGCGATGGGCGGCTTGTAGATCAGCGTGGCCTGGAAGACGCGTATTCCAGGCGTCTGCGCCAAGCGGGCGGCCACCGCCCCGACGATGGGTTTCCTCAGGATTTTCCTCATCGTTTCGTCTTGGTAGTGGATGTAGTCGTTGTTGCGTTGGACATCTCCGTCGGCGGGGGTCCAGTCGGCCAGCCGGTCCGGTCGTGTCGGAAGCTCCCGATCGCGCTGACCAGCGTAGTAGCGCTCGCTCGCGTCGGTCAGGGCGTCCACTTCGGCGTCGGTGAGCAGCTTCTCGGACAAATACCAGCCACGCTCCGAGTAAAGCCGGACATCTTCCTCGGACGGGAGCAGTTCGACTTCCTCGGCGGTAAGTCCTGAATGGTCGTACATTCCGCGACTCCTGTTACCGTGAATGGGGTGCAACAACGACATCCACCCGCACGCTAGCGGACCACGGTGCGCCATGCTAGCGTTGCCGTGATTTTTTTCATGAAGACTTGACCGGGGGTTGCGGTGGCCATATTCGACAAGGATATTCGAATCCTGATCGCGGACAACAAAGACTTCCGCAACATCTGGCTCGGAGAAACCTCGGCGCATTTCGGCGGACAGCTGACCAGTTTTCTCCTACCCTTGATCGCGGTCACCTATCTCCACGCCGACGGCACGGGCGTGGGACTCGTCTCGGCGGTGCAGTTCGTCCCCGTCGTGGTGCTCTCGCTGATCGCCGGTGTCATGGTCGACCGGTATCCGCCGCGCCGCACCCTCGTCACCGCGAGTGTCGCCCAGGGCGCCGCGCTTGCGGTGCTCGCCGCGTTCCAGGCGGCCGACGGGCTGAACTTCGGCCAACTTGTCGTCGCCGCCGCCGTGATCGGTATCGCCACCGTCTTCTACGAAGTCGCCTACCAGTCCACGCTGCCCAGGCTCCTGCCGTTGAACTCCATCGCCGCGGCCAACGGCCTGCACCAGGCGACGTATTCGGTCAGCACCCTCGCCGGTCCCGCCGCGGCCGGCTTCCTCGTCGGCCAGTTGGGGGTGTCACCGACCCTGACGGTGGCCGCCGCGTGCGCCTCCGGTGCCGCGGTGAGCGGTCTGCTGCTGCGCGGCGTCAAGGCCCCCGAACAGCCACGTGAGTCGGCGCTGAAGGCGATCGGCTCCGGGCTCCGCTACACGTGGTCCCTGCGCCCGATCCGGGACCTGTGCGTTCAGGCCGGCCTGTCGAACCTGCACGAGAAGGCCTTCCTGACCGTCTTCCTGGTGTTCGCCGTCCGTGATCTCGACATGAGCGGCACCGTCGTGGGCGTGATCACCGGCATCGGCAGTGTGGGGGCCCTGATCGGTTCGCTCTGCGCCACTCGGCTCACCCAACGGTGGGCCGTCGGCGGTGTGCTGGCCCTGGGCGCGGTGCTGGCCGCGGTGGGTCTGCTGCTCGTACCCGCCGTCAGCCAGGTCGGTGGATACGTCGCGGTGCTCGCGTCGGTCGCCATGATGGTGAACGGCTTCGGCGTCGCACTGTTCAACGTGTTCGCCGTCAGCCTGCGGCAGGCGATTCCGCCGGAGCACCAGATCGGCGCGGTGACCGCGAGCTACCGCCTTGTCGCCCTGGGAACGCTGCCCCTGGGGGCCCTCGTCGGCGGCGCCCTGGCCGACGCCCTGTCACCCGGTACGGCCCTGTGGGCCGTCGGGATCTCCTACCTCGTTGTCTCCTTCTGGCTCACGTTCTCCCCTCTCCGCGGGGCTCGCACGCTGGAGGAGGCACAGAAGCTCGGTCGTACGGCGGACACGCCCGAGCCCCAGGACGCGGACCGGTCCCCCTCGGTCTGAGAGCGAGGCCAGGGCCCGAACTCAGCTTGGTTCCGCCACCGCTGACCCGCTGTTCACAGGGGACCGGCCACCTGGTGCGAGAGGAAGATCACGCCAGGTGGCGCGGTCTTGGCCCCGCACCCGACACGCGGTACGGTCGGTGCGATATCGATGACGGCAAGACGGAAGCCGGTGGGAAACCGGCACGGTCGCGCCACTGTGAACGAGAGGCTCCAGCCCGCTGGGACCTCTTGTGAGTCAGACCCGTAGCCGTCGTCCAGTGCACCACCGAGATGGGACGCGAACTCCCGAGGAGGTCCTGCCATGGCGCAGACCGTCGCCCAGCCGACAACCACCACCCCTGTCGTTCCCGCGAAGCTGCCGCTCAAGGCGATTGCTCCGTGGGCGGTCTTCTTCGGCATTCTGATGCTCGTCCTGCTGTACTTCGTCGGTGCCGAACAGGGCGCCACCTCCGTCGTCTCCGGCTCGGACGTCCATGAGTGGGTACACGACGCCCGTCACCTTCTCGGCTTCCCCTGCCACTGACCGAGGGGACCCGCAGCACTGCCATGAACTCCGCAACGGTAAGAAATCTGCTCGTGCGGGGCATGCTGGCCGGCCTCGGTGCCGGCCTGCTCGCCCTGGTTGCCGCCTACTTCCTCGGTGAGCCGAACGTCGACAGCGCGATCAGCTTCGAGGAAGCCCACTCCCACGAGCACGAGATGGAGATCGTCTCCCGCTCTCTGCAGTCCACCGCCGGTCTTGCTACCGGCGTCCTGGTCTACGGCGTCGCTTTCGGCGGCATCGCCGCGCTCGCCTTCGCCTTCGCGCTCGGCCGCGTCGGCCGCTTCAGCCCGCGGGCGACCGCGCTGCTGCTGTCCGGCTGCGCGTTGCTGGCCGTGTACGTCGTGCCGTTCCTGAAGTACCCGGCCAACCCGCCGTCGGTCGGCAACCCCGACACCATCGGCAAGCGGACCACCCTGTACTTCCTGATGATGGTGCTCAGCGTGCTCCTCGCGATCGCCGCCACCATCCTGGGCAAGCGGCTGGCACCCAGGATCGGCACCTGGTACGCCACCGTCGGCGCGGTGGCCGCCTTCGCCGTCGTGATCGGTCTGGCGTACGCGTTCCTGCCGGTCATCAATGAGGTGCCGAAGGACTTCCCGGCCACCCTGCTGTGGCGGTTCCGTCTCTCCGCACTGGCCATCCAGACCGTGCTGTGGGGCGGATTCGGCCTGGTCTTCGGCGAGTTGGCCGAGCGGTTGCTGAATCCCAAGCCGGTGAAGGCCGCCGCGAGCGGACGGGTCGCCGTCCCCAGCTGACACCACCCACCGCACGAGTGAGGCCCCCGGAACCCTCCGGGGGCCTCTCGCGTTTCCACGGTCTCGTAAGTCCCCTGCCCTCGAAGGTGTGTTCCGTGGAGGAAGTGGTCAACCGGTGAAGAATTGACGGGAGTTGTTAAAGGTTGGAAGAATCCAGCTCGCTTCGCCGCGTCTGAAGTGAGCGAAGCGACACGAGTGGCCTGGGCGGCATGCCTGCCGCCGGTTCTTGCGTCGGGTCATCCGGTTCTGCCGTCCGCGTCGGTCACTCGCGCGTCATCACCTCCCACACTTTCGATTTCACAGAGGCTCATCTTGTCGCGTTCGCAACACTCCAGAACTCTGGCTGTGCTCGCCGCAACCGCATTCGCCACCTCCGCCGTGCCCCTGCTCTGCGCGGGGGTGGCCAGTGCCACGACCGCCGGGGCGTGCGAGTCCGCCACGGTCCAGTACCGCATCGTCGGCGCCGACGGAAACGTCGTGGGCGCCGACTGGACCTCGCAGGGCGGTTTCCACCAATGGGACACCGTTCCCGGCAGCGTCCAGGTCCGGCTGGCTCCCGGCCAGACCGTCGGGGAGGGCTGCAAGTACCCCGTTTCCCTCGCCGAATACACAACCGAAGGGCCGAACTGGTACGTCTCCGGACACCAGAGCCTGGTCGACAAGGCCACGGTCTACCTCACCGCCGACGACGTCGCCGGTACGGACGACGCGAAGCGGACCTGGCAGAAGCTCTCCGTGAAGACGCCGGACTGCTACGGCCAGATCGACCTGTACGGCGATGACATCACCTACGACGGGAAGACGGGGGAGGGACACGGCCCCGTGCCCTACGAGCCCGACAACGTCGTCACCCCCTACCACCTCATAGCGGCGTGGAACGGAGGCGAAAAGCCGTGCGCCCCCGGCCCGTCGGACTCGCCCACCCCGACGCCGTCGGAGTCGACCCCGACGACTCCCGCCACCCCGGTCACGCCCACGACTCCCGCCGGCGGACAGCCTCCCGCCGAGGAGACGACCCCGCCCCCGACCAGCCCCAAGCCCTCCACCACGCCTCCCACGACGCCGGACGTGCCCCCGCTGGCGTCGACGCCGCCCGCCACCCCCGAGCCGTCGCCCAGCGACAGCGGGCCGCCGCTGGCGGAGACGGGTGCGAGCGCGCCGGTCGGCACCCTCGCGGGCGGCGCGGCCCTGGTGGTCGCCCTCGGTGCCGGGGCGGTGTACGCGTCCCGCCGCGCACGCCGCTCATGACCACGGCGCGAGGGGTCACCTTCGTGGCATAGCCCAGCCCGGCAGCCCCGCCCCGGCGCCGTCAGGAAGCGTACTTCTTGACGGCGTCGGGGCTGACCGGGGTGAAGAAGTTGACGAGGTTGCCGTCGGGGTCGCGGAACAGCAGCGAACGATTGCCCCAAGGCATGGTGGTGGGCTTGTTGACGAACTCCTCCACGAAGCCGGTCAGGTTCTCGTACACGCCGTCCACGTCGTCGACGAGGAACTCGATGATCACGGAACGGTTGTCGGACGGACGGGCGGCGTCCGGCGCGAACAGCGGCACGGTGCGGACGCCGGCGATCGCGAGAGTGGCCGACGCCGTCCTGAGCTCGGCGAAGTCCTGGTGGGACCAGCTCGCCCGGGTGCCGGTCGCGCGCTCGTAGAAGTCGACGAGGCGTGCGACGTCGCCCGTGATGACGCGGATCGAGACGAGGTTCACGATGATCTCCCGGTGCGTTCGGTGGGATGTGTACGCACGGAGGCTATGAGGGATAGCGGACACATTCCGCCCGGTATTGCGGGCACACTTCTGAACATGCCCAGGCCCACAGCTCGCGTGCTGACCCTGCTGGAGCTCCTGCAGTCGGGCGGCACCAGGACAGCCGCCGAACTCGCCGAGCGGCTCGACGTCGACGAACGCACCGTGCGCCGGTATGTGGACCACCTGGTCGACCTCGACGTGCCCGTCGAATCGGTGCGCGGCCGCTACGGCGGGTACCGGCTCGCCCCCGGCCACCGCATGCCTCCGCTCATGCTCGGCGACGACGAAGCGCTGGCCGTGCTGCTCGGCCTGATCGCCGGTCGCCGAGCCGGGCTGCCGACGACCACGGGCACCGCTCAGGAGACGGCCACGGCCAAGATCCGGCGGGTCCTGCCCAAGCGCCTCGCCCGAAGACTCGACGCCGTGCTCGACTCCCTCGCCTTCACCGCTCCGCCCGACGAGACGGCCGCACCGCAGAGTGCGGTCCTGCTCCCGATCGCCGACGCGATCCGCCATCGCCGGCCGATCTCCATCCGGTACACCGCCGCAGACGGCCGGCACAGCGCCCGCACGGTGCACCCGTACGGGCTCGTCGTCCACTCGGGCCGGTGGTACGTGACCGGTGCGGAGCCCGAGAGCGGTGAGGACCGCACGTTCCGGCTCGACCGCATCGCGGACGCGAGGTCCCTGCCCGGCTCCTTCGAGCCGCCCGCGGGACTCGATCCGGCGCGGCGCGTTCTGTCGGGGTTCGCCGAGGCCCCGTACCGGCACGAAGTGATCCTGAGGATCCGGGGGACGGCTGAGGAGATCCGTGTCCGGCTTCCGGCGAGCGTCGCGATCGTCGAGGAGCAGCGGGCAGCGGGCCGTGCGGACGGTGATGACGAGCTCTGGTCGCGTGTCCGGTTGCGTGCGGAGCGGCTCGACTGGTTGCCCCCGGTGCTCGCGTCGCTCGATCTGCCCTTCGTGATCGAGCGACCTGACGAGCTCCGCGATCTCGTCGTCGCACTCGCCGACCGGCTGGTGAACTCCGCCCGGCGCCGCCCGCCCGACGTACGACCGGTGCCGTGAGCCCACCGCCACCGCCACCGCCACCGACGCCACGGCCGGCGCCGGTGGCGGTGCGGGGCCGTGCTGGTGTCAGGCGGGCAGTGGCTGTTCGGCCCAGATGGTCTTGCCGGTGGGGGTCTGGCGACTGCCCCAGCGCTCGGCTACCTGGGCAACCAGCAGCAGCCCGCGCCCGCCCTCGTCGAAGATCCGGGCTCGGCGCAGGTGCGGGGCGGTGCTGCTGCCGTCGGAGACCTCGCAGATGAGCGTGGAGTCGCGGATGAGGCGTAGCCGGATCGGCGCCTCGCCGTAGCGGATGGCGTTGGTGACCAGTTCGCTGACGATCAGTTCGGTGGCGAACGCCGTTTCGCCCAGCCCCCACGCGGCAACCTGTTCGCCCGCCACCTTGCGGGCCCCGGCGACGGCCGCGGGATCCCGCGGCAGGTGCCAGGTCCGCATCTGCCGGGCGTCGAGCGCGGAGGTACGAGCCAGGAACAGGACGATGTCGTCGGCGGGACGGCGGGTCAGCACGGTGCTCAGCACCTGGTCACAGGTCTCCTCCAGCGTGTCGGCCGGACTGCTGAGCGCCCGGCGCAGCAGTTCGAGCCCGACGCCGATGTCCCGGTCGGCGGCCTCGACCAGGCCGTCGGTGTAGAGAGCGAGCAGGCTTCCCTCGCCGAGCTCCACCTCGGTGGACTCGTACGGCAGGCCGCCGAGGCCGAGCGGCGGCCCCGCGGGCAGGTCCAAAAACCTCACGGTGCCGTCCGCGGTGACCAGGGCGGGCGGCGGGTGCCCGGCGCGGGCCAGGGTGCAGCGACGGGACGCCGGGTCGTACACGGCGTACAGACAGGTGGCCCCGACCTCCCCCGACGTCTCCTCCGCCCGTCCGCGCGCCCCCGGGCCCTCTTCCCTGTCGAGCCTGATGACGAGGTCGTCGAGCTGGGTGAGCAACTCGTCGGGGGCGAGATCGATGTCCGCGAGAGTCCGTACGGCGGTCCGCAGGCGCCCCATCGTCGCCGAGGCCTGAATGCCATGGCCCACCACGTCGCCCACGACCAGGGCGACCCGCGCGCCGGACAGCTGGATCACGTCGAGCCAGTCCCCTCCGATGTCGGCTCCGGAACCGGCCGGGAGGTATCGGTAGGCGACCTCCACCGCCGTGAGAGCCGGTGGCCGCTCGGGCAGCAGACTGCGTTGGAGTGCCAGCGCCGTGCGGCGTTCATGGGTGTAGCGGCGAGCGTTGTCCACGCTCACCGCCGCCCTGGCGACGATCTCCTCCGCGAGCAGCAGGTCGTCCTCGCCGAAGGACTCCGGCGTGCGGTGCCGCAGGAAGTGCACCAGGCCCAGGGTCACACCCCGGGCCCGCAGCGGGACCATCATGACCGAGTGGATCATGTACCTGCCCACGGTCTCGGCACGGGCCGGGGACGATTCGACCCATGCCCGCAGCGCCGGATCGTCCGACCGGTGCCGGGTGCCCCGGCCGCTGACCAGGGCCAGCACCGGCAGCGAATCCGCCGGGTAGAGACTCGTGCCGCCCGAGGCGACCACCGACTCCGGGCATCCCCTCAGCACCGAGCGCTGCGCGGCGCGGCGGACCGTGACCGACTCGCCGGGTGGCACCGATCGGGGCTCCTCGCCCTGCGCCACGGATTCCAGCAGGTCCACGGTGACGAAGTCCGCGAACCCGGCCACAGCCACCTCGGTCAGCTCTTCGGCCGTTCGGGTCACATCCAGGGTGCTGCCGATGCGCAGGCTCGCGTCGTTGAGCACGGCCAGGCGCTGTCGGGCCCAGTACTGCTCGGTGGTGTCGAACACCGCCGCCGACAGCCCGTGCACCGTGCCGTCCTCGTCCTTCAACGGTGACAAGAACATCGACCACGCATGCTCCCGCGTCTCGCCGGGCGCCTGGCCGTGCTGCTCATGGAAGATCATCTCACCGGTGCGCAGCACCTCCCGCTGGAGGCGGTCGTACTCGTCGAAGGGCCAGTTCGGCTCGATCTCCCACAGCGTCAGGCCCCGCATCTCCTCCTCGGTCCTGCCCATCACCCGCGTCATGACCTCGTTGGCGGCCACGAGCCGTGCGTCGAGGTCGTAGACCGCCACCGGCACCGGGAGCTGCGCCAGCGTGCGGCCCCACATCGCGGCCGCGTTCGGGTCGGACGGTCCGGCAGGGTTCGTGAGCGCCGCGCCGGTCACGAGCCAGAGCCTGTGGCGCGCCGCGTCCACCAGCGGCGCTCCCCGCAGCCGCACCACGACACGACCACCCTCCCGGTGCCGAAGAGCCACCTCGGTGGCCCACTGGCGTCCGTCGGCGATGTGACGCCGCGCGGAGGCGGGCAGGGCGGCGGCGAGCAGGTCGGTGGCGTGGCGGCCCACGATCTCTTCGGGTTCGTAACCGAGCAGCCGCGTGGCTCCGGCACTCCACACCATGACCGAGCCCCGGGCGTCGACCACGACCGCGGAGTCCTCCGGTACGGGCGTCGGCACCTTGCCTCCGGACGCGCCGTGCTCGCTGTCCATGGGTTCTTACCCTCGTCCTCGCCTCGGCGGAGCCCTGAGGAGCGCCCGGGGGAAACCGGGCGCACATCGCGGGCGTCGTCTCCAGCCTCCCGCGGCGCCGTTCCGCCCTCAAGCCAGGGCATCGGCCGTTCGCCGGATCCGTGCGCGGGGTCGGGCGGGGCGGTGCCGCCTTGCTCCTGTGGCGTGTCCGGAGCAGGCTGGTCGTATGGGTGTTCGTGACGGCCCCACGCTGATCACGTCCGTGCAGCGGGCGTTTCGTCTGCTGGAGGCGGTGGGCGCGCACGAGAACGGTGTGCCGGCGAAGCAGCTCGCGCGGGAGACGGGGCTGCCCCTGGCCACGGCGTATCACCTGCTGCGGACGATGATGCACGACGGCTATGTGCGCAAGCTGGACGACGGCGGGTTCGTGCTGGGGGACAAGGTGCAGTCGCTGCACAGTTCGGGGCGTGGGCAGGCGTTGCTGGGGCGGGTGCGTCCCGCACTGACCGCGTTGCGGGACGAGGTCGGGGCTGCCGCGTATCTCACCTTCTACGAGGAGGGTGAGATCCGGGTCGCGGAGATCGTCGACGGTCCCCGGGCACCGCGGGTGGATGTGTGGGTGGGGATGGAGGACGCGGGGCACGCGACCGCGCTGGGCAAGTGTGTGCTGCGGGAACTGGACGACGAGTCGCGCGAGGACTACCTCTCGCGGCATTCCCTGGCGGATCTCACGCCGCGGACGATCACTAGTCCGTCGGAGTTGTTGCGGCGGCTGGATTCCTCGCCGATGGCTCCGGCCGTCACGGATCTGGAGGAGTACGCGCTCGGGACGGTGTGTGTCGCGGTGCCGGTGTACAGCGGGGAGACGCTCGGTTCGCTCGGTGTCTCGCTGCCGGCGAACCGGCTCCCCCGGCTCGAGGAGGTTCTGCAGCGGTTGATGCCGACCGCGAACCGCGTGACCAGGAGCCTCTCGCTCACTATCTGAAATCCCTGTCCTTGTCGCGTCCGACCCTAAGCCGTTTCCTGGATGAAACAGACATTTCCGGAGTGCGGTGGCGCACGGTGAGGACTGCGGACGAAACATGAGTCAGGTCCGAGACCATGGTGGCGATCACTGGCCGATAGGGCCGATCAGGAACCGTGTGGCCGGTCCCGGGGCGTCGGCCCGGACACGCGCCGCCGCACACCTGGCTTCGGGTACGCCGGTCCTGTCCGTGCTGATCGTTCTCGGTGTCGTGCTCATCGGCCTCGTCGGCGGAGCGGGCGTGATCTGGCTCTCCCTGCTCGTGGCCGGGCCCGCGCTGGCCGCCACCACCAGCGGGCCGCGCGGGGTCCTGTGCGTCGGTCTCCTCGCCGCGGTGCTGGGTGCCGCGCTCGGGATCCGGGACGGTGTGCCGGGCCGCGAACTGGTGGCCGTGCTGTCCGCGCTGGCGGCCGTCACTCTCGCGAGTGGCCTGTCCGGCGCGCTGCGGGGGCGTCGTGAGCGGGTGCTCGCGGCCGTGCGCTCGGTCGCGGAGGCCGCCCAGCATGCGCTGCTCAAGCCGGTACCGGCGACGGTCGGGCCGTTTCAGGTGGCGGTCCGCTACAGCGCGGCGGCGGCGGAGGCCCGTATCGGCGGGGATCTTTACGCGCTGCTGCCCACTCCGTACGGCGTCAGGCTGATCGTCGGGGATGTGCGCGGCAAGGGGCTGCCGGCCGTGAGCACCGCCGCACTCGTCCTGGGTGTCTTCCAGGAGGCCGCCTACGACGAGCCCGACCTCCTCGCCGTCGTCGCCAGGATCGAGCGGAGCCTGGCGCGCAACCTCGGTACCGACGACTTCGTCACCGCGGTCGTGGCCGGATACCCGCAGGCAGGGCATCTGGAGGTGGTGAACTGCGGACATGCGCCGCCGCTGCTGGTGCGTGCGTCCGGAGGCGTTGTGCCGGTGGATCCCACCCATCCCGCCCCGCCGCTCGGGCTGAACGCTCTCACGGGCGAGACTCCCAGCCTCCAGGTGCTGCCCTTCGGCGACGGGGATCAGCTGCTGCTCTACACCGACGGGGTCACCGAGGCCCGCAACCACCACCGTGAGTTCTACCCGCTGGCCGAGGGGCTGGCCCGCCACCTGTGCGACGAGCCGGCGCGCACGCTCACCGCGCTGCACGACGAACTGCTGGCGCATGTCGGCGGCCGACTGCACGACGACGCGGCGCTCCTCCTGCTCCACAAGCCGACGGTTGCCGTTCCGACGGTTGCCGTCCCGG
The DNA here is from genome assembly GCF_055582885.1 of Streptomyces sp. NPDC107454. Lineage (NCBI taxonomy): Bacteria > Bacillati > Actinomycetota > Actinomycetes > Kitasatosporales > Streptomycetaceae > Streptomyces > Streptomyces sp. NPDC107454. The sequence goes on from NZ_JBVJPA010000004.1 coordinate 106,504, forward strand.
CGGTGCAGGGCCCGGCGGTTGCCGACCTGGTGGTGGAGGACTCGGCGGTTGCCGTTCCGGCGGTGGAGGGCCCGGCGGTTTCCGACCTGGTGGTGGAGGATCCGGTGGTGCAGGGCCCGGCGGTTGCCGGCCTGGTGGTGGAGGACTCGGCGGTTGCCGTTCCGGCGGTGGAGGCCCCGTCAGTTGCCGACCTGGCGGATGCTGACCTGGCGGTGCAGGGCCCGGCGGTTGCCGACCTGGCGGATGCTGACCTGGCGGTGCAAGGCCCGGCGGTTGCCGACCTGGCGGATGCTGACCCGGCGGTGCAAGGCCCGGCGGTTGCCGACCTGGCGGATGCTGACCCGGCGGTGCAAGGCCCGGCGGTTGCCGACCTGGCGGATGCCGGCCCGGCGGTGCAAGGCCCGGCGGTTGCCGACCCGGTGGATGCCGGCCCGGCAGTCGCCGACCCGGCCCTTCCCTACCCGGGCGTTCCCTACTCGGCCGTTCCCGAACGGGTGGCGGAGGCCGGTCGTGACGGCTGCCCCGGCTCCGTCCCGCCCCGAGGCGGCCGGGTCCGGTTCGCCGAGCGGGCCGGCGGACCGGTGGACCCGGGTGCTGCGCTCGGTTCCTTCACACCGTGCGGCCGCAGCGGAGGAATATGACGAAGGCCGCCGCGAGGCGTAGGTCAACGGGCCGTGCCGAAGTCCTGCGTCCAGTAGCTGCCGGGCTGTGAGAGACCTACGCCGATCTCCTTGAAGCCGCAGTCCAGGATGTTGCGCTTGTGGCCGGGACTGGACATCCAGCCCGCCATGACCTCCTCGGGGGTGGAGTATCCGAACGCGACGTTCTCGCCGTACGCGCTCCAGGTGTAGCCGGCGCTCGTGATGCGTTGACCGGGGTCCGAACCATCGGAGCCCGTGTGCGACATGTTCTGGTGGCTCGCCATGTCCGCGCTGTGATCCTGCGCGGCCTTCGAGAGCTTCGCGTTGAGGGTCAGCGGGGAGCAGCCGACCTTGCCGCGCTCACTGTTGACGAGGGCCACGACACGCGTCACGGCGGCGGACGCCGGGGCCGTCGTGCCCGCGGTGCTCGGGGACGCGCTGGCGGTGGCCGCGGGCGCGGAGGGTGCCGAGGGTGCCGACGAGGCGGGCGCCTCGGGTGTGGCGGGTGCCGTGGAGGCGGGCGCCTCGGGCGCGGAGGGTGCCGTCGAAGCGGGCGCCTCCGGTGCGGCGGGAGTCGTGGAGGCGGGCGCGGCGGGCGCGGTGGTGGCGTGCGCAGTCGGCTTGTGGGTCCGCGCGGTCCAGCCGCCGCCCTTCCACCGCTCCTGATGGGACGCGTTCTGCCAGTTCTGCCAGTTCTTCGAGCCCTGCCACTGACGGGAGGACCCGGCGTCCGAGGCGCTCTGGTCGTTCATGCACGCCATGGCGGCGGTCGGTACTGCCAGCGCGCTCAGCACGACGGCAGCGATGGTGATCTGCCGGTGGCGCGTCTTCCTGCGGTGCTTGCTCATGCGGGCCTCGCTCGGTCGTCGCGGGGGGCGCCACCGGTGGGCCGGCTCCGCACGGACACTGTGCCTGAGCTGTGGTGACGCCGTTTTGCGCCGCCATTGTTAAAACCTGCGTGAGTAAGCGGCAACGAGCGTCACTACTACCCGGCCTCGTAGGCCCCGAACGTCCTTGAATCGGGCGTATGGGTGTGCAGACCCGGCTTACCGGGGCGCGGCATGATCTGACGTTCCGTCAGAAGGCTTCGTGTGCCCGGCGGACGGCGTGACGCCACCGCGTTTGGCGTATGCCAGTGGAACATGCGCACGTATGTCGGATTGCGGGTGGCAAGTCTGGCTATATCGCCCAGGCGTCATGTACTACCGCACCACGTTGATACGGGAACTCGGCGTGACGGATGTCACGCCGAGCTGCCGCAACCATTCCCGACGATGGTGATGGCGATGGTCATGGACGACCGCGTCAGCTGTCGTAGTCGACGGCGAGCGTCTCCGTGACGGGGAACGACTGGCAGGTAAGGACATACCCCGCGTCGACCTCGGCGGGTTCGAGGGCGAAGTTGCGGCGCATGTCGGCCTTGCCGTCGGTGACCAGGGCCCGGCAGGTGCCGCACACGCCGCCCTTGCAGGCGAAGGGCAGGTCGGGACGGGTCTTCTGGGCGCCGTCGAGGATGCTCCGACCGCGGGGCAGGGCGGCGGTCGTGGAGCGGCCGTCGAGCGTGATGGTGACCTCGCTGACCGGGCCCACGGTGGCCGCGTCCTGGTGGTGCACCTCCCGCACGGGCTCGTCGTCGGCGTAGAACAGCTCCTGGTGGATCCGGTCGGCCGGCACGTAGAGCCCGGCCAGTACCCGCTGGGCGTCGCGGACCATGCCGTGCGGGCCGCACAGCCACCAGTGGTCCGTGCCCGCCACGTCGACCAGCGAGCCGACGAGCGCCGACAGCCGCTCGGCGTCCAGCCGGCCGGAGAGCACCTCGGCCTCGCGGGGCTCGCGGGAGAGGACGTGGGCGAGCTGGAACCGGGCCGGGTAGAGGTCCTTCAGGTCGGCCAGCTCGTCGGCGAACATCACGGTGTCGGTGCGCCGGTTGCCGTAGAAGAGGGTGACCGTCGAGCGGGAGTCCGCGGCCAGCACCGACTCGGCGATGGACAGCATGGGGGTGATGCCGGAGCCCGCGGCGATCAGCACATGATGGCCGGGGGTGGCGAGGTCGGGTGTGAAGGCGCCGGTCGGGGCCATGACCTCGACCATGTCTCCGGGGCGCACCTCCCGTACCAGCCATGCGGAGAACAGGCCGCCCGGCACCACCCGCACCCCGATGCGCGGCACCGATCCGGCCGGCGAGCAGATGGAGTACGAGCGGCGCTCGTCACGGCCGTCGACCTCGCGCCGCAGGGTGAGCGACTGCCCGGGGGCGAAGGCGAACTCCTCGGCCAGCTCCACCGGGATGTCGAAGCCGACCGCGGCCGCGTCCTCGCACAGGGGCTGCACGGCGGCGACCCGCAGGGAGTGGAAGGCCGGCCGACGGCGGGTACGCGGGCGTACCGCCGGGGCGGGGGCGGCCGACTCCATCAGGTCGTCCATCAGATCTCCTTGACGTACTCGAACGGTTCCAGGCAGGCACGGCAGCGCCAGAGAGCCTTGCAGGACGTGGCGGCGAAGCGGGAGGTCTCCTCCGTGTCCGCCGAGCCGCAGCGCGGGCAGGGCACGGCGGCCCGCCGGGTGGTGGTCAGTACGAGCGGCACGGGACCGGCCGGGCGCCGAGGCGCGGCGCCGGGCGGGGCGATCCCGTGTTCGGTGAGCTTGCGTCGACCCGCCGGGGTGATCCAGTCGCTGGTCCACGGCGGGTCGAGGACGGTACGGATCTCGACGCGCTCGTACCCGCCGGCCGCAAGCCGCGCGGCCACGTCAGCGCGCATCTCCGCCATCGCCGGGCAGCCCGAGTAGGTCGGCGTGAGGCTCGCGACGACCGTGCCGTCGGGGGCGAGCGACACCTCGCGCAGCACGCCCAGGTCGGCGAGGGTGAGCATGGGCAGCTCGGGGTCGGGCACCTGTTCGGCGATGTGCCGGGCCCGTCGCACGTCGGTCGGTACGGTCACCATGTCGCCTCCGGATGGGCGCGGGCCACGCTCTGCAACTCGGCCAGCAGCGGCGCCAGATGCTCGGTGTGTTCGCCCGCGCGTCCGGAGCCGGGCAGCGGCCGGTACACGGGCATGGGCAGTCCGCCCGCCTCGGTCACCTGACGCAGCACGGCGACGACCTCGTCCCGTACGTCGTAGGCCGTGAACAACTCGCCCAGGTACGGGGCGACCCGCTCCAGCGCCGTACGCATCCTGCGGTGGGACTCCGCCGTACCGTCGCCCAGGCGCACGGCCCACTCGGCCGCGTACTGGCGGTGGTAGGCCAGTTCCTTGACGCCCTTCGCGGCGATGGCCGAGAGCACCGGGTCGGGGTGCGCGGCGAGCCGCTCGAAGTGTGCGAGCCGCCAGCTGGACAGTGCCAGGAGCCGCACGACACAGAACGCGAAGTCCCCGTTGGGGAGTTCGGCCAGGCGTACGTTGCGGAAGTCGTCGGCGTCGCGGAAGTAGGCGTAGGCGTCCTCGTCGCGGCCCGTGCCGTCCACCTGGCCGGCGCGCGCGTAGAGCAGGCGGGCCTGGCCGAGCAGGTCGAGGCCGATGTTGGCGAGCGCCACCTCCTCCTCCAGCTCGGGGGCACGGGTGGTCCACTCGGCCAGTCGCTGGGCGCACACGAGCGCGTCGTCGGCGAGCGCGACGCAGGAGGCCGCCAGCTCCGCGGCGTCCAGCCCGTCCGGCACGGTGGTGTCGACGCCGTGCAGGGGGTCCTCGAAGCCGGTGCCGTACGCCCAGCGGGTGTCGTCCTCGTGTCCCTCGGCGAGGGTCAGGTAGACGTGGTCGTCACTCATGCCCTGCTCCTCAGATGTGCGGGACGTCGTCGGGGATGTCGTAGAAGGTCGGATGGCGGTAGACCTTGTCGGCGCTCGGGGCGAAGAACGGGTCCTTCTCGTCGCGGGTGGAGGCGGCGATGTGCTCCGAGCGCACCACCCAGATGCTGACGCCCTCGTTGCGACGCGTGTACAGGTCACGGGCGTGGGTGAGGGCCATCGTGTCGTCGGCGGCGTGCAGCGAGCCGACGTGTACGTGGTTCAGTCCGCGCTTGCCCCGTACGAACACCTCGTACAGCGGCCAGCCGTCCTTCTTGCCGTCGATGTCGTTCATGCCGCCGCTTCCTTCCGGGCTCGCTCGCTCTGCTTGGCCGCGTGGGCGGAGGCCGCCTCACGGACCCAGGCGCCCTCCTCGTGGGCCGTTCGCCGCCGGGAGATCCGCTCGGTATTGCACGGTCCGTCGCCCTTGATGACCCGCATCAGCTCGTCCCAGTCCGGAGTGCCGAAATCGTGGCGTCCGCGCTCCCCGTTCCAGCGCAGCTCGGGGTCGGGCAGGACGACGCCCAGCTTCTCGGCCTGCGGCACGGTCATGTCCACGAAGCGTTGGCGCAGTTCGTCGTTGCTGTGGCGCTTGATCTTCCAGGCCATGGACTGGGCCGAGTTGGGGGAGTTGTCGTCGGGCGGCCCGAACATCATCAGCGACGGCCACCACCAGCGGTCCACCGCGTCCTGCACCATCGCCCGCTGGGCGTCGGTGCCGCGCATCATGGTCAGCAGCAACTCGTACCCCTGGCGCTGGTGGAACGACTCCTCCTTGCAGATCCGCACCATGGCGCGCGCGTAGGGGCCGTAGGAACTCCTGCACAGCGGCACCTGGTTGCAGATCGCGGCGCCGTCGACGAACCAGCCGATCACGCCGACGTCGGCGAAGCTCAGGGTGGGGTAGTTGAAGATCGACGAGTACTTCTGACGGCCCTCGATGAGTCGCTCGGTGAGGTCGGCGCGGTCCGCGCCCAGGGTCTCGGCCGCCGAGTACAGATACAGCCCGTGCCCGGCCTCGTCCTGGACCTTCGCGAACAGGATGGCCTTGCGGCGCAGCGACGGCGCGCGGGTGATCCACTCGCCCTCCGGCTGCATGCCGATGATCTCCGAGTGCGCGTGCTGCGCGATCTGCCGGATCAGCGTCTTGCGGTAGCCGTCGGGCATCCAGTCGCGCGGCTCGACCCGCTGGTCACGCGCGACGGTCGCGTCGAAGTGCTCCTGGAGCCGCTCTTCGGCCGCCGGCCCGACGCCGTCGGCGCCGGTGGCGGCGGAGTGTGTCGTGGTCATCGATACCAGCTTCCCTACCGACCATTCGTTCGGTTCCAGTGTGACGGGTTTCTTCCGGCCGGGCAAGACTTTCGTGCGGCCGGGCAGGACCTTCGTCCGGCCGGGCGCGGCGTGCGGTTCGCGGACCATCGGCCCGCTGATGGCGTTCGGGCCTCGGGGCGAACGGCGGGGGACTCGTCCGCGGCGCTCAGACGCGCTCCACGAGCATCGCGACGCCCTGGCCGACACCCACGCACAGGGTGGCCAGGCCCCGGCGGGCGTCCGCGCGCTCCAGTCGGCCGATCAGCGTGAGCAGGATGCGGGCGCCGGAGCAGCCGAGGGGATGGCCGAGCGCGATGGCACCGCCGTCGGCGTTGACCTTCTCCTCGTCGAGCTTCAACCGCCGCATCACCGCGAGTGCCTGCGCGGCGAAGGCCTCGTTCAGCTCGACCGCGTCCAGGTCGCCGCTCTCCAGGCCGGCCCGGGCAAGGGCCTTCTCGGTGGCGGGTACGGGGCCGAGTCCCATCAGGTTGGGCTGTACGCCGGCCGAGGCGGCGGTGATGATCCGGGCGCGCGGGGTGAGCCCGTACCGCTCGACGGCCGCCGCGCTCGCCAGCATCAGCGCGGCGGCGCCGTCGGACAGCGGCGAGGAGGAACCGGCCGTGACGATGCCGTCCGGCCGGAAGATGGTCCGCAGGGTGCCGAGCTTCTCCAGGGTCGTGCCGGGGCGCGGGCCCTCGTCACGTGTGACCTCGCCGTCCTTCACCCGCACCGGTACGATCTCGCGGTCGAAGCGTCCGGCCTCCTGCGCGGCCACCGCCCGCTGGTGGCTGCGCAGTGCGAAGGCGTCGGAGTCGGCGCGGGTGATGCCGTCGAGCGCGGCGACCTCTTCGGCGGTCTCCCCCATCGACAGGGTCACCCTGGCCGTCTCCGGCCCCACGCCCGCCGGCACGGCCCGGTCGGCGGCCGTGAAGCGCGGGTTGGTGAAGCGCCAGCCCAGCGAGGTGTCGTGCACCTCGCCCGGCTTGGCCCACGGGGTGCCGGGCTTGGCCATCACCCAGGGCGCGCGGGTCATCGACTCCACGCCGCCGGCGACGACGAGGTCGGCCTCCCCGGACCGGATCGCCTGGGCCGCGTTCGCGACCGCCGTCAGCCCGGACGCGCACAGCCGGTTGACGGTGTAACCGGGCACGGTGTGCGGGAGGCCGGCGAGCAGCACGGCCATGCGGGCCACGTCCCGGTTGTCCTCACCGGCCTGGTTGGCCGCGCCGAGGATCACCTCGTCCACGGCCTCGCCGGGGATCCCACTGCGCCGCACCGCCTCGCCGACGACCAGGGCCGCCAGGTCGTCCGGCCGTACGGAGGCCAGCGCGCCCCCGTACCTGCCCTGCGGGGTGCGGGCGCCGTCGATCAGAAAGACCTCGTCAGGCATCTGCGGACTCCTCGGTGTGTTCCTGGGCGGTGGCGGGCCGACGCGACTGGAGCGTGGCGAAGCGGCCGGTGACGAAGGCGGGGTCGGAGCGGGTGACGCCGGCCGCCGGGTCGGCGGCGCTGCCGTGGAAGTCGCTGAAGGCGGCGGACTGGTTCACGAAGACGCCGGTGAGGTTCTCCGACAGGTGCACTCCCGCGTCGATCGTCCGCCCGCCCGGAACGCCCTCGCGAAGGCCTGGCCGGTGGTCTGCCGCACGGCGTGCGCGATCTCGCAGCTCGCGGCGTTCAGCCGGGCCGGGATCTCCGCCGCCGCACCGGCCCGGACGTCGGGGCCCGCGGCAGGCCGGGGGCCGCTCGCCTGGTGGCCGGGCAGCTCGAAGGGAGTGCCCGGCCGATCATGGTGACGGGCGAAGAAGTCCGGACGCTCGGGGAGGTTCCGGGGCATGCGTTCCACCTCTTGACAGGCAGTGGTGATGCTGGATTACTAAGCCGTGCCGCACGCTAACCGAATGTTCGGTCGGGACACAAGGTGGTGAAAAAGGTGACGCAGGCCATAGGAGCGACATCGACCGGGGCGACGCCCGCCGAGGCGATGTTCGCCGGGGACGAGGCGTCCCGGGCGCTTGGCATCGAGCTTCTCGAGCAGGGTGAAGGGACCGCCGTGCTCCGGATGACCCTGACGCCGGCGATGGTGAACGGACACGGGATCGCCCATGGCGGCTATCTGTTCCTGCTCGCCGACACCGCCTTCGCCTGCGCCTGCAACAGCCACGGACCCGTGACCGTCGCGGCCGGGGCCGACATCGACTTCGTCGCCCCGGCGTACGAGGGTGATGTTCTGGTGGCCACGGCACGGGAGCGCACCCGGTTCGGCCGCAGCGGCATCTACGACGTGAGCGTGCTGCGCGGCGACGAGGTGATCGCGGAGTTCCGCGGACGCAGCCGCAGTATCAGAGGCACGACGACGAAGGAGTCGCGATGAACACCGCAGCGACGGCCGGCGCGGCCACGGGACCCCGCCCGGCCCGCCGGGGAGAGCCGCTTCCGCAGGAACTGCTGGACGAGGGCGAGCGCCTCACCCGAGAGCAGCTGAGGGAGCTCCAACTCGACCGGCTGCGGGCGACGTTGCGGCACGCGTACGACAACGTGGCGCTGTACCGCAGGAAGTTCGACGAGGCCGGGATCAAGCCCGACGACTGCCGCTCCCTGGAGGACCTGTCGCGGTTCCCCTTCACCACCAAGGCGGATCTGCGGGAGACGTACCCCTTCGGCATGTTCGCCGTCCCGATGGCGGACGTGCGGCGCATCCACGCCTCCAGCGGCACCACGGGCCGCCCCACGGTCGTCGGATACACCGAGAACGACCTCTCCATGTGGGCCGACATGATCGCCCGCTCCATCCGTGCGGCCGGCGGCCGGCGCGGGCACAAGGTGCACATCTCCTACGGCTACGGCCTGTTCACCGGCGGCCTGGGCGCGCACTACGGCGCCGAGCGCGCCGGCTGTACGGTGATCCCCGCCTCCGGCGGCATGACGGCCCGTCAGGTTCAGATCATCCAGGACTTCGAGCCCGAGATCATCATGGTCACCCCGTCCTACATGCTCACCCTGCTCGACGAGTTCGAGAGGCAGGGCGTCGACCCGCGCACGACCTCCCTCCAGGTGGGCATCTTCGGGGCCGAGCCGTGGACGGAGGCGATGCGCCGTGAGATCGAGGAGCGCATGGACATCCACGCGGTCGACATCTACGGCCTGTCCGAGGTCATCGGCCCGGGGGTGGCGCAGGAGTGCGTCGAGACCAAGGACGGGCTGCACGTGTGGGAGGACCACTTCTACCCCGAGGTGGTCGATCCGTTCACCGGCGCCGTGCTGCCCGAGGGCGAGGAGGGCGAGGTGGTCTTCACCTCCCTCACCAAGGAGGCCCTGCCGATCATCCGTTACCGGACCCGCGACCTGTCCCGGCTGCTGCCCGGCACCGCCCGGCCCGCCTTCCGCCGCATCGAGAAGATCACCGGCCGCTCCGACGACATGATCATCCTGCGCGGCGTGAACGTCTTCCCCAGCCAGATCGAGGAGATCGTGCTGCGCACACCCGGAGTCGCCCCGCACTTCCAGGTGCAGCTGACCCGGCGCGGCCGGATGGACCACATGACCGTACGCGTCGAGGCGCGTCCCGGGGCCGGGACCGAGCAGCGGGAGGCGGCCGCGAAGACGATCGCCCAGGGGGTCAAGGACGGCGTGGGGGTCACCGTCGAGGTGGCGATCGTCGACCCGGAGACCCTGGAGCGCTCCCTGGGCAAGCTCCGCCGGGTGAAGGATCTCCGTCAGCAGTGACCTGCCGGTGACCGCGGGAGCGCTTCTCCCCGACGACGGGCCGACCGCGGGCCGAGCGGGGAACGCTCGGCCCGCGGCCCGTGGCGGTCAGGCGGTGACGAGGGTGAGTCCGTACGTACTGAGGATCTCGTTCACGGGCTGGAACCAGGTCTGGCCGCCGCTCGTGCAGTCGCCCCAGCCGCCCGAGGCCACGCCCTGGGCCTGGTCGCCGGTGATGAACGAGCCGCCGGAGTCCCCGGGTTCGGCGCAGACGCTGGTGCCGGTCAGGCCGTAGACGGATCCCTGGCTGTAGTTGACGGTCTCGTTCTGGGTCAGCACGGTGCCGCAGTGCCAGTGGGTGGTGGAGCCGGAGCGGCAGATGGACGAGCCGACGGGGGCCACGGCCGAGCCGCGGACCAGTACGTCGCTGACGGTGCCCCAGCCGAGCACCACCGGTACGGTCCACCAGCCGTTGCCGATCCGGATGTACGAGTAGTCGTTGCCCGGGAACGACGATCCGGCGAAGGTGCCCATCGCCGAGCCGTCCCAGCCGGCCACCGAACTGCCGGCCGAGCCGCAGTGCCCGGCGCTCACGAAGCCGCCCACCACGGAGAAGCCTATGGAGCAGCGGGTGTTGCCGTTGATGTAGTACGGGTCGCCGCCGACGGTGCCCGCGGAGAACGTGCGCGGCGTCTGCGCGGTCGCGGAGGTGTGGACCGTGAGCAGACCTGCCTCGCGCGCGGGCGCCAGGAACGCCGTCACCGCGGCGCTGTGTTCCGCGCCCTTTCGGACCTCGGCCACCAGGCTGCTGGTACGGGGGTCGACATGCCAACTGCGGACGGCTGTGGGGGCGCCGTCCGACGTGGCGGTGTCGTCGAGGGCGGCCTTGGCCGCGTCCAGCGTCCGGGCGCTGTGCGCGACCCGTACGACCGTGGCGCCGGTGGCTCGTACCGCGTCGGCCGTCGCGGTGCCCGTGTCGGTGACTCCGACGACGAGGGTGCCGCGCGCCGGGTCGTACCAGGAACCGCCGAACGTCCGCCCCGCCGCCCGTTCGGCCCGCGGCGCGAGCCCGGCGGCGGCGGTTTCACGCTCGCCCCTGGTGCGGGCCTGCGACGCGCTGAGGCCGAGGTCCCGCTGCATGGCGGTGACCAGGCCGGGGGAGAGGGGGCGGGGACCGGACGGTTGTGCCGTCGCCGTGTCGACGGGCAACAGCCCCAGAGTGCAGGTGCCGAGGGCTAACAGGAGGGACAGGCCCCAGCGAAGACGCGTAACACGTCGCATGGGTGAACCCCTTCCATTCTCAACTGCCGGAGAAGGTATGGACCTTTGGGGTTCAGTGTTGGAAGCATGTTGCGTGCATGTCAATGGTCGTCGAGGTGGAACGGGCCCGTCGCACCCTCTCGTGCTCACATCGCGCGGACGTTAAAGTGTCAATATCGTCCTATTGCGATGTTCGTCCCCTTTGGTGCGGGGGTGAGGGTCATGGGCACTACCGAAGCGGCACCCGCCACACAGGCCGGACCCCCCGGCCTGCGGCGAGAAGTCGGATTCATCGGGCTGATCTGGGCCTCGGAGGGGTCGATCATCGGCTCCGGCTGGCTGTTCGGCGCACAGGGCGCCCTGGCGGCGGCGGGTCCGGCCGCGATCATCTCCTGGGGGATCGGTGGTGTCGCGATCCTCATCCTGGCCCTGGTGCACGCCGAACTCGGCGGTATGTACCCGGTGTCCGGCGGTACGGCCCGCTTCCCGCACTACGCGTTCGGCGGCGCGGCGGGAGCGTCGTTCGGCTGGTTCTCCTGGCTCCAGGCGGCCACGGTGGCACCGATCGAGGTGCTGGCCATGATCACGTACGGCCGGCACTACTCATGAGCGAACGGCTGGCTGAAGACCCAGGGGGGCCAGCACATCCTGACCGCCTCCGGGATCGCCGTCGCGGTCGGGCTGATGGCGGTGATCACCGCCGTCAACTTCCTCAGCATCCGCCTGCTGGCCCGCACCAACAGCGCGGCGACCTGGTGGAAGGTCGGCATCCCGCTGCTGACGATCTTCGTGTTCGCCCTCGCCCAGTTCCATGTCGGCAACTTCACCGCCGCCGACGGGTTCAACCCCTACGGCGCCAAAGGCATCCTGTCCGCGGTCTCCTCCAGCGGCATCGTCTTCGCGCTGCTCGGATTCGAACAGGCCGACCAGCTCGCCGGTGAGAGCGCCAACCCGAAACGCGACATCCCGCGTGCGGTGATCGGCTCCATCGTGATCGGCGCGATCATCTACATCCTGCTTCAGATCGCGTTCCTCGCCGCGCTTCCCGCCTCCCAGATCCAGAGCACCTGGGCCACCGCAGCCTTCAACACCCTCACCGGTCCGTTCGCGCAGGTCGCCACGCTCATCGGTCTGGGCTGGCTGGCCACGGTCCTCTACCTCGACGCGGTGGTCTCGCCCGCGGGCACCGGCCTGATCTACATCACCGGCTCCTCGCGGGTCTCCTACGGACTCAGCCGCAACGGCTATGTGCCGTCGGTCTTCGAGGCGACCAACCGGAGCGGGGTGCCGTGGGTCGGTCTCATCGTCGCCTTCGTGGTCGGCTGCGTGTGCTTCCTGCCGTTCCCGAGCTGGCGCTCGCTCGTGGGGCTGATCACCAGTGCCAGCGTGCTGATGTACGCCGGTGCGCCCCTGTCCTTCGGGGTCTTCCGCCGCCGCCTCCCGCACGTCGACCGTCCGTACCGGCTGCCCGGCGGCGGCTGGATGTCCCCGTTGGCCTTCGTCGTCGCCAACTTCCTGATCCTGTGGTCGGGCTGGACCACGGACTGGAAACTGGGCATCGCGATCCTGATCGGCTACGTCGTCCTCATCGCCAACCGCGTGTTCAGGATGAACCCGATCACGCCCCGACTCGATCTGCGTGCCGCCCAGTGGCTCCCCGCCTACCTGATCGGCATGGGCCTCATCGTCTACGCCAGCGACTTCGGCCCCCTCGAGCATCCGTGGTTCCCCATGTGGTGGGACATGGCGGCGGTCACGGTCCTCAGCCTCGCCGTCTACTACTGGGCCATGGCGGTTGCCCTCCCCACGGAACAGATCCAGCGCATGGCCGACCAGGTGGTCGTTCCGGAGGGGGCCGCGCTTCACTGAGTACGAGGAGCGGGGCGTCGGTCTCCTCGGTGCCGCGGCAGGTCGTCCAGTTCGGCGGCGAACATCAGGGCGGGGTCGACGTCCATCCCGGTGAAGTGGCCGGCGAGTTCCAGGGAAAGCAGTCCGTGCAGCCGGGTCCAGAAGGTCAGGGTCCGGCGCAGGGCCTCGGGGCCGTCCGGGGGCGGCGCGGCGCAGGCGTCGAGCAGGGTCGTCATGATCTCTGACGCGATCGCGGTGACGTCGTCGGGCGCGTGGTGGCCGGGGACGGGGGTGCCGTAGACGAGGAAGTACCGCTGGGGGTCGGCCAGGGCCCACCCGCGCAGGGCATGAGCCAGAGCGGCCGGTCCGGGACCGGACCCGGAGGCCGCGGTCGCGCGGAAGGTGTCGGCGAGGCTTCGGTACGCCTCCCTGACGAGCTCGGTGATCAACTCGTCGCGCCCGGCGCAGTACCGGTAGAGCGCGGGTCCGCTCATGCCCATCTGCTTGGCGATCGCGTTGAGGGAGAGCGCGGAAGCCCCCGCGGTGGCGATCTGCTCCCATGCGCGTTCCCTGATCTCCGCACGTACGTGGGCGCGGTAGCGCTCGCGCGGGGTCTGCGCGCCCGTGTCGACCATGACCAGCCGCCTTTCCGCGGTCGCGGAGTCTCCGCAGTCACGAAGATAGAGGTTCAAGATACAGTTAGAAGGTATCACCAAACTTCTTGACTCTCTCTTTCGTGTTGCGTTATAACTTCTAACGAACGCAAAAGTGAGTAACCAACGCGGAGAGCAGTGGAGGTCGTCATGAACGCCGAAGGACTCGTCGAGGTCGTACTGCCGGGCAAGGTGGAGCCGGAAGGGCTGGAGATCCGGCACGGAGCCGTGCCCGTCGCGGGCCCCGGCCAGGTCGTGATCCGGATGGAGGCGACCGGGGTCTCCTTCGCGGAGCAGCAGATGCGCCGCGGCCGGTACTACGACCAGCCGGCTTTCCCCTTCGTGCCCGGCTACGACCTGGTCGGCACCGTCCTCACGACCGGCGAGGGCGTCGAGCCCGCGCTGGCCGGCACCCGGGTGGCCGCGCTGGTCAAGGTCGGCGGCTGGGCGAGCCACGTGCTCGTCGACGCGGCGGACGTGGTGCCGGTGCCCGACGGGATCGGAGCGGCGGAGGCGGAGACCGTGGTGGTCAACGGCATCACCGCCTGGCAGATGCTGCACCGCAAGGCACGCGTCCGCGCGGGGCAGACCGTCCTGGTCCACGGTGCCAACGGCGGCGTCGGCTCGGTCCTGGTCCAGCTCGCCCGGGCCGCGGACGTGAAGGTGATCGGTACGGCGTCCGCGCGTCACCACGACGCGCTGCGGGAGCGGGGCGTCATCCCCGTCGACTACCGCACCGAGGACGTGGCCGCACGGGTCCGCGAGCTCGCCCCCGCCGGGGTGGACGCCGTCTTCGACCACGTCGGCGGTCGCAGCGCGGTCGACTCCTGGCGCCTCCTCGCGCCCGGCGGCACGCTCGTCTCGTACGGCAGCGCCTCCACCCGGGACGACGAGGGCTCCAAGCAGTGGCCCGTGCTCAAGCTGCTCGGCCGGGTGTGGCTGTGGAACGCGCTGCCCAACGGCCGCCGCGCCTACTTCTTCAACGTCTGGGCCGGACGGGCGCTGGCCAAGAACCGGTTCCGGGCCCAGCTGCGCGCCGACCTCACCCAGGTCTTCGGAGCCCTCCAGCGCGGCGACGTCACCGCGCAGATCGCCGCCCAACTGCCCCTCACCCGCGTCGCCGACGCCCTGCGACTGGCCGAGTCCGGCACCGTCGCCGGGAAGGTCGTACTGAACCCGTAGCAGGTTCTTCCGCAGCCGCCGATCGCGCACCTCGCCGCCGATCACACACCTTGCCCCTGCCGTCCGTCCTCCCTTACCCGAAACGCGAGGAACCGCCATGACCGCCATGACCGCCACCTCCACCACCCCTGTCACCCCGAGGCGTCACCGGGCACGGCTGCTCGTCCCCGCGGCGATCGCCGTCCTCGTCTTCACCGCCACGACGGCCACCGCGGACACCTCACCGACCACCGCGGCCGGGCGGACGGCCACGGCCCACGACCGTCGGGCGGCCGAGCAGAAGCCGAAGGCGATGCTCGACGCGTGGCTGCGGCTCTGGAACGGCGATCTCGCGCAGGCCCCGGGGATCATCTCCCCCGGCTTCCGGGTCCACGCCGCCCTCCTCGACGGCGGTGACGGCAGCTCCATCCGGGGCGTCGACGGCCTGGTGGCCTGGATCGGTAAGACCCGCGCGGCATTCCCCGATCTGCGCTTCACCATTCAGGTCCCCCCACTGGTCGACGGCCGCTACGCATCGGTGCGCTGGACGGCCACCGGCACCTACACCGGCGGCTTCCCCGGTGCCAAGGCCAGGCCGGGGACCGTGGTCACCTTCACCGGCACCGACACACTCCGTATGCGGGACGACAGGTTCGCGGAGTACTGGGTCAACTCCGACACCCTGAGCCTGCTCACCCAGCTCCAGGCACTCTGAAGCACGCACTCCCCGGGACAGGGGCGGTGACGGGTGTGTCGTCGGCACGGTCCGGTGCCTGACATGCCGTTGAGTGGAGCAATGACGGGTACGCCGTGCCCAGGCGCAGCAGGCTGGGCGTCTTGCCGAAACCGTGTGCCAGGAGTTCCGTGTGAACAGGCTGCATGAAACGAGCCGTCAGTCGTGTCGTCCGCTGGTGGGTCCGCTCTCGGTGCATCCCCCTGCCTCGCTGGTGTCAGAGCTCCTGCCTCTCGCACAGCGTCCCGGGACACCGTGAGGTGGCGGGGCCGTGGCGCGGAGGCGGAGAACGCCGCGCCGCACCCGAACAGCACGGGCCGCTCGCTGCCTGCACCCCCTATGTGGATGCGCTGGCTCCCTGTCTTCTACGTCGCGGCCGTCCTGGTGATCGAGCCCATCACGCCCGTGGAGTGGCCGGTGAGCTTCCTGCTGATCGCTCTCCCGCTGGTGGCCGCCTTCGCGCACGGCCCCGTGATGGTCGTCTGTGTCACCGTCTTCGCCGTGGCGTTCGAAGGGGTTCTGGCCGGTACCCCGTGCTGTGCGGGACGTTCCGTCGGCTACCTGTGGGACCGCCACTACGTGGCCGCCTATTTCTGCACCGTCCTCATCGGCACCCTGGGGACCATCCTGGCCGTCAGCCGGATGCGACGGGAGCGCACGCTGGCCACCGTGCGCTTCGTGGCCGAGATCGCCCAGCGCGTCCTGCTCAGGCCCGTTCCGCACCGCGTCGGTGACATCCTGGTGGAGAGCTTCTACCTCTCCGCCGACGCGGAGGCACGCGTCGGAGGCGATCTCTACGAGGCGGTGCCCACGACGCACGGCCTCCGCCTCGTGATCGGCGACGTCCGGGGCAAGGGGCTGTTCGCCGTGGAGACCGCCGCCGCCCTGCTCGGGGCCTTCCGCGAAGCCGCCCACGACGAACCCGACCTCGCCGCCCTGGCGGAACGGGTGGATACCAGCATGAGCCGCCGGGCCGCCGACTACGCCAGCAGCGACATGGCCGAGCGCTTCGCCACCGCGGTCTTCGCCGAAATCGTGAGCCCCGACCGTGTCGTGCGGATCGTCAACTGCGGCCACCCGCCCCCTCTGCTCATCAGCGCCGCCGAAGTCACCGAACTGGAGACGGACCAGGCGTCACCGCCCCTCAACCTCGGCGTGCTCGTCGGAGAGCCCTACCGCGCCGAAGAACATCCCTTCCGGCCGGGCGATCAGCTGCTGCTGTACACCGACGGCGTCACCGAGACACGCGACGAGGACGGCGCCTTCTACCCACTCGTCCAGCGCGTCCGCTCCTGGGGCGTCCTCCCGCCCCGGGAACTCCTCGACCGGCTCCACCACGATCTGCTCGCCTACAGCGACAACCGTCTCAACGACGACACAGCCGCACTCATCGCCTGCTACATCCCCGACGAACCGCGGGCACCCACCGACCCGCACGCGCTCTGAGCCGGATCGGTCAGCGAGGGTCAGGGCGGCCGCTCGTGAGGCGGTTCCACAGGGAGCGGGTGGCACCGAAGCCGCTCTCGTGGACCCACACGTGCGTGCACGACGGGCACTGAAGGTGGAGCAGGCTGCCGGTGTTGGACAGCAGATAGCGCCAGTGCTCGGAGCAGGTGCGCCGCTCCTCGCACGGTGCGCAGCCGCGACTGTCGTTGCAGTTCGGACAGCTCACCCAGGCACGGCGCCCGCGGTCCGCCTGCGGGTCAAGCGGCAGCATGGCCGCCTCCGCGCGGGGGCAGCACGCCGGCCGCGACCAGGTCGTCGTACAGGCGCTGCTGCTCCTCGTCGAGACCGGAGTACAGCAGGTCGTACGCGGCTTCCTCGCCGCGCATGACCTCCATCGGGTCCCAGTCGGGGCCGAGAGCGGCCAGGACCTGGGCCTGTCGTTGCACCTCCTGTGCGCTGAGGTCGACGGAGAAGTCGACCAGCGCGGGGGTGTCGTCGGGAGGCGGGGGGTTATGTGGGGCCATGAGACGAAACTTAGGTATGCCTTCTTTGCCGGGGCAAGAGGGGGTGGCCGAAGTCACAGCAGGTCGGCGGCTGTTTCGACGGTCTGCGCCGGGCCGTTCGTTCTTGATCGCCGCCCGTGGCGACCGGAGCGGTCAGCTGGGCTTTTCGCCGGTTTCGCAGATACGACGGGCGATCTCTCGCAGTTTGATGTTGTGGTCCTGGGACGCCTTCTTGAGCAGCTTGAACGCCGCGTCCTCGGTCAGCGCGTAGCGCTCCATGAGGATGCCCATGGCCTCGCCGATCTCGTGACGGGTCTCCAGGGCGTCACCGAGCTGCTGATGCGTACGGGCCGCGGAGAAGGCCACGGCCGCGTGCGAGGCGAGGATCCAGCCGGCCCGCTGAGCGGCCTCGTCGAAGGTGCGCGGCCGGCGGGAGTACAGGTTGAGGGCCCCGAGCTCGTCGTCCTCGGTGAAGAGGAGGAAGCCCATCACGCTCCCCATGCCCAGCCTTCTCAGCTCGGGGGCGAAGTGGGACCAGCGCTCATGCGGCCGGCTCAAGTCCTCGATGGTGTAGATCTGCTGACGGTCGGTCACGGCGTCGAAGCACGGGCCTTCCCGCAGATCCTGCTGGATCCGGTCCGCCTGTCGCACCACGTCGCTCGTCGCCGCCAGAGGACGCACCTCGCCTCGCCGCACGGTGAGGACGCCGGCGTCGTCACAGCCGTTGATCAGAACCGTCGCATGCTCCACGACACGGTCCAGTGTGCCCTGGACCGTGTCCTGGGCCAGCAGATCCCGCGCCATTTCCGCCAGCGCGACGGCGAACTGCTCCCAGACCTCGCCGGGCTCGTGCGACATGTGTCACCTGCTTGTTCGTCGAAGCGCCGCCGACGCTCATCCGCGGTCCCATTTTGCCACTCGGGCGTCCCCGCCGCGCCGGACGGGCGTGCGGGGGCGCCGTGCCCGTACACGGCTGTCCCCGGCGTTCCTCGTTCAAACCGTGCTGTCCCCGCGAAACCGTCTGTTTCGCAGGTGCGATCAAGGGTGACCCGGAGGAGGACCGAAGTCCCACGAACAACAGATCGCGCAAGACCATCGCGATCACAGGAGGCCCCCCATGAACGACTGGCGCGAGTCCGCGGTCTGCCGGAACGTCGACCCCGATCTGTTCTTCCCCATCGGCAGCACAGGCCCCGCGCTGCCTCAGATCGAGGAGGCCAAGGCCGTCTGCCGACCCTGCCCCGTCCGTGAGGAGTGCCTGAGCTGGGCGCTCGAAACGGGGCAGACCATCGGCGTCTGGGGCGGTACGAGCGAGACCGAACGGCGCGCGCTGAGGCGGCGTACGGTCGCCCGCAGGTCCCGGGACACCGGATCGTAGGCACGCGGGTCGCGAAGGGTGGGAGACGCCCGGGCGGTGCGCGGACACCCTGTGCGAAGGCGCGTGGGGCGAGGTGGAGCAGGACATCCCGCCGACGAGACCGGGGAGGCGCGATGGAAAGCGACCCGAACGGGGACGAGAAGGTGCCGGGCGATGAGCCCCCGTGCCTCACCAGCACCTTTCCCGGACAGCTGCGCGACGTGACCGACGCCCGCCTCATGGCGGACGACTATCTGTGCGCACTCGCGCGGACGTCACCGCCCGGAGCGGCCGAGCACTGGGACGACATCCTGCTGGTGGTGACGGAACTGGCGGCCAACACGGTCCAGTACGCCCCCGGCCCCTTCGAACTCCGGATCCGCCCCACCTTCGACGGCGTGCATGTCACGCTCCGCGACAGCAGCACGACGCCGCCCGCGCCGCGCCGCGTCGACCCGGCGCACGGCGCGGGCGGAATCGGCTGGCACCTCCTGCACGCGCTCTGTCACCAGGTGAGCGTGGTGGTGCGGCCCGACGGCAAGGATGTGCATGCCTTTCTGCCCTGGTGAGCGCTTCTTCGCCGCCGGCCGGTGTCGGTTCGCGTGACCGGGGCACACGGGACTGCCGAAGGACACATCAGCCCACGTACCCGAACGAGGTGGAGCAGTGAGCCTGGAGCAGCACCGCACGTACGGTCCTGTCGACGACACGGGTGACGACGTGCCGGAGCCCTCCGACGAAGAGCGTGCCGCCCGGGCGCGGGTACGCCGCTCGGCCACGGGAATGTGCCACCACGAGGCGAGGTCCGCGCCGGCCACCGCCCGGAAGGCGGCTCGCGGCGGTTCGCTCACCGGCCGGGGCGCGGTCGTCGCACGGGCGGAGGCCGAGGAGTGGGAGCGGGTCACCGGGACGCTCGCCGTCCACGCGGGACCCTACGACCCCGCCGGCGACCCCTTCGTCCAGGGCGAGCAGGACGCTCGCGACCGCCGCGCCCCCGCTGCCCCTCGCGCACAGACCCCGAAGCAACCCCGACCGCATTGTCAGTGCCCTACGCAACAATGCTGAGCAGCGAGAACGCCACCGCTCCCGGCGGTACGCGATCGAACCCGTCCGTCGAAAGGCCGCCCGCACATGACGCCCGCTCTCCGACGCCGTGCCGAGCCGCGAGCCCTGGACGGAGACCGCTGACGATGCTCCGATCCCTCCCGCGCACGCCCGCTCCGCTCGGCCCCGGCGGTGCCGAGGTGCTGCGTCTGATCACCGTCCAGCGCGTTCCCGTCTGCCTCACCGTGCATGCCAACGGGCGGCGGAGGTACGGCTACTGGCAGCCCCTCAGTCCCGGTTCCGGGCGCGGTGGTTGTTACGTGGCTCTGCCCACGGACGAGTGCGACGCGCTGCACGCGACAGGCCGGATCGAGCTGGGCGACCCGGTGGTGGATCCGGCGAAGACCACGTACCCGGTGCGACCCGTCGTGCGCGGTGCACCCTCCGCGACCGGCACACTCCGCCAGACCCTCACGGCGTGATCCGCAGGACAGGCCCCAGCCCCGGTGATCCCCGTTCTAGTGCGGTGAGAGCGGTACGACGGCCGTGATGCGCTTGCCGCCGGCGCGGAGCTCCGCGATGGTGATGTCGCGGGCGAGGCGGCAGATGATCGGCCAGCCATGGCCTCCGATCCTCATGGATCCCGGTTCGTCGGGGTGCTCTGCCGGTGTGGGCAGTTCCCGGCTGTGGTCGCTCACCGACAGGCGTATTTCCCGGTCGCCCAGCATCACCTCGAACTCGGTGACACCGCCGCCGTGCAGTATCGCGTTGGTGGTGAGTTCCGAGGCGACGAGCAGGGCGTCGCCGACGGCGACGGCATCGCCCGCGCCGTCGTGCCCGCCGGACCGTCGTACGTCCTCTCCGAGCGCGTGCCTGACCGCCTCGCGCACCTCGGCCGGGCTGCGCGGTCCGGGTGAACGCAGTCGGCCGGTAACGGTCCTGGTGTCTGGGGAGTTCGTCCGGTGCTCCGCACACATGCCTCTCTCCTCTGCGCTCTACCACTACGCCTGACCTGGGAAGCACAGTGCAAACCTGTCCGTTGGGCCAGGACGCCCCCGGGGCCGTGATCCACTTTCGGGTGACGGCCGGGTCGAGCATGGAGGGGCGGGGCGTCACATGGACCCGTCCGAGGCGTGTGCCCGCAAGGGAAAGCCGCCTGGCGAAACGACAAATCGTTGCATTCAGGACATAAATGGACGTTACATCCGAGTGTCACGGAAATATGGCTGATAGGTAACAGGGCTCATGTATCGCCCGAATCATCGAGGGGTGAGTGCAATGTGTGCGCGTCGGCCAGCAGGCCGCACACCCGCACACGCACCCCGGAACGGACCGCGTAGGACGGCCGCGGGATGCCAGCACCCAGTAGGAGGGCTTTGTGTCCGCTTCTGCGTTTGTGACCGTTCGTCGTCTCGCCGCAGCCACGTTGACGGTGGTGGCGGTGTCCGGCGCGGCGACGCTGCCGGCGTCCGCGGCCGACCACACGGATCGCCGGGCCGCCGTGCGCATCGCCGACGTGCAGCACGGCCTCGTGGGCCACGGGGTCCGCTCCAACCGGTCGCTCAACAGCGAGTGGGTGGAGGTCACCAACGGCGCCCGCCGTGCGGTGAACCTGAGCGGCTGGACGCTGTCGGACCGTGACGGTCACACGTACACCTTCCACCACTACCGGCTGGACGGCCGCTCCGTCGTCCGTGTCCACACCGGCATGGGCCGCGACACCTCCCGCGACCTCTACCAGGACCGCCGCACCTCCGTGTGGGGCGACCGCTCCGACACGGCCGCCCTGCGCGACGAGCACGGCCGCCTGGTCGACACCCTCTCCTGGGGCGCCCGTCACCTCGGAATCCGTGACGGCGGCTACCGGGGCGAGCGCGGAGTCGAGTACCGCGGCGGGCGTGCCGGTGAGCACCGGGGTGAGCGTGGTGGCGAGTACCGCGGCGAGCACGATGGCCGCCGTGACGTCGGTGGGCGTCACGACGCTGGTGGGCGTCATGACGTCGGTGGCCGTCACGACGTTGGTGGGCGCCATGATGTCGGCGAGCGCCACGACTTCGGTGACCGTCGTGATGTCGGTGGGCGTCACGACGTAGGTGACCGTCGTGATGTCGGTGGGCGTCACGACGTAGGTGACCGTCGTGACGTCGGTGGCCGCCATGACCTCGGTGGTCGTCAGGACGTCGGCGGGCGTCATGACCTCGGCGGGCGCCACGACGGCCGCCGTTGATCCTGTTCCGCCGCTGACCGTATAGCCGTACGGCGGCTCGACCGGCATGGTGGAGGACCCCGCCCTGGTGGCGGGGTCCTCCACCGCGTACGACGCTGACCGCACCTTGCCGTAAAGGCATACGATGTTGCCCATGGCGCAAGACGACGGTGAGCTGGACAGCCTGGTACGCAAACGCATCCGCGCCCTGCGCGTGGCCCAGGGCTGGTCCCTGGAGGAACTGGCCGCCCGCGCCCGGGTCAGCCAGTCCACGCTCAGCCGCATCGAGAACGGCAGGCGCCGCCTGGCGCTGGACCAGCTCGTCACCCTCGCCCGCGCCCTGGACACCACCCTCGACCAACTGGTCGAGACCGCCGCGGACGACGTCGTCTCCCACCCGATGATCGACGCGGCCCACGGGCTGATGCGCTGGCCCATCAAGGCGGAACCCGGCATGACCGTCGTACGCCAGCGCATGACCGACCCGCCGCCCGACAACCCCTCGCGCATGCGCGCCCACCCGGGCCGCGAATGGCTCGTCGTCCTCTCCGGCACCGCGAGCCTGCTTCTGGGCAATCGGCGCTTGCGGATCGAGACCAACCAGGCGGCGGAGTTCCCCACGATGCTCCCGCACGCCATCGGCGCCGAGGGCGGGCCGTGCGAGATCCTGGGCATCTTCGACCGCGACGCCCGCCGCGGGCACCAGCGTGGCGACGACGTCGGGAAAGCGAACCGCCCGTCAGCGTGACCGTTTGCGTGTTCCGCAGCCCAGCAGGCCATCGTCTTGCGCATTCAGCAACCCGCCAGGGCACCCGCGGACGGCACGCTTAGCGTGGGCGCATGAACCACCCCTCCCCGCACACAGCGCCCCACGGCACGCACCATGTCCACGAGCACGAGCACGAGCACGAGCACGAGCACGAGCACGAGCACGATGCAGGCGATCAGGTGGAGATCCTCGACCTGGACGCGGAAGTGCTCGCCGAACACATCGCGTCCATCACCGCCTGGCTGCCCATCGGGACCAGTCCCCGCCGCATCGTGGATCTGGGCTGTGGGACCGGAGCCGGCACCCTCGCTCTGCTCGAGCGTTTTCCCGAGGCGGAGTTGACGGCTGTCGACCTGTCGGCCGCCCACCTGAACCGTCTGCGGGAGAAAGCGGCCGCAGTCGGTGCGGCCGACCGCGTGCGCATCGTGCGGGCCGACCTCGACGGGACGGCGTGGCCCGAACTCGGTACGCCGGAGCTGGTCTGGGCATCGGCTTCCATGCACCACATGCCCGACCCCGACCGCACCCTGCGCCAGGTCCACGACCTGGTGGCACCGGGCGGGCTGTTCGCCGTCGTCGAGCCGGCCGGCTTCCCCCGGTTCCTGCCCGAAGACGCCCCGGAGGACGCTCCCGGTCTGGAGGAGCGCTGCCATGCCGCACTCGACCACCATCACGCCGAGCAGGTTCCCCACCGCGGCGCCGACTGGGGAACCAAGCTGACACAGGCCGGCTTCACCGTCGAAGACGAGCGCACCGTCACCGTCGACATCGGCCCGCCCCGCACCGACGCGGCAGGCCGCTACGCACTCAGCAGTCTGCGCCGCATGCGCGGCGGCGTCGCATCCGCCCTGACGGCCGAGGACCTGGCCGCTCTCGACCGGTTGCTCGACACCGGCAGCCCGCACAGCATCCTGCGCCGCATCGACCTGAGTGTGCGCACCGAGCGCAGGGTGTGGGCCGCACGCCGCACCTGACGTCACGACGTGCAGGCGGTCTTCAGCTCGTCGGCCGCGTCATTGATCTTGCCGGCGTCCGGGTTCGTGTCGCCGTTCAGGATGGCTTTGTTGTAGTCGGCGACGGCCTTGTCGAGCTTGTCGACCGCCTTGTCGACCTTGCCGTCGTCCGTCTTGTCGCCGATCCTGTCGAGGTTCTTGTCGATGGTCTCGATGGACTTGTCGGTCCGGGTGGGATCCTTCGCCGCGTCCAGGCCGGCCTCGTTGATCGCCTTGAGGCTGTCGGCGATCGTGTCGGCGTTCTGCAGGCAGTCCAGTGAGTTGTCGACGCCGTCGCAGCCGGTGGCGAGCCCGGCGGCCAGGGCGACGGCGGCCAGGGTGGTGGCGAGGGTGGCGACGCGGCGTCCACGTCGGCGGTGGGCGGGCATGGAAGGGTCCCTTCAGAGGAATGCGGGCGTGACGGGGCGAGGGAGCAGCGGAAACGGAGTGGGCCGGCCGGTCAGTACCAGGGCTGGTCGACCGCCTGGACCGGCTTCTTCCGGCGGCCGGCGACGAGGCCGCCGGCGGCGCCCAGCGAGACCAGACCCATGCCGACGGCGGCCATGATCCCCTTCACACCGTCCATGGTGAAGTAGCAGACCGCGGCCACAGCGCCGTTGAACAGGAACAGGAACCACAGCACCGGCGGCGTCGACAGGAACGCCTTGATCTTCGGCTTCTTCGCGATGCGTGAGCCGGCCACCAGTGACACGCCGATACCGGCGTACGTGGCCACGTCCTTCTGCGTGCCGTCGAGGACGGCGCCGGAGGCGGAACTCGCTGCGAGGCCGCCCACGAAGGACGACCAGAGCAGCAGGTTGGCGACGAACGACCGCACGGCGGCGAGCAGTGACTTCACGGGATTTTCCTTCGGCAGGGGACGCGCACGTCCGTAGCGATCTCTGCCGTCAACGATCCCGTCGCCCGCCCGCCGCCACGAGGGACCGGCCCCCCGGATCGATGGTGTAGCGCGTTACACCATGTGAGCCACCACGGAGGGGCCGGCGAGGACCTGGAAACACGGGGGGGGGGATAGTCAGAGCAGGATGCCCGCCAGTCGGCGCCACTCCTCGCGCGGGAGGGAGTCGGGGGTCTGTCCGGTCACCACCTGGAGCGCCACATGGTCGGCGCCCGCCGCGTGGAAGGCCTCGACACGGGCGCGGATACGGTCCTCGTCGCCCCAGGCGAACATCGCGTCCACGAGGCGGTCGCTGCCGCCGTCCGCGAAGTCGGACTCGGCGAAGCCCAGCCGCAGAAAGCTGTTGGTGTAGTTCGGCAGCGACAGATAGAAGGCGAGGACGCCCCGGGCGAGAGTGCGGGCGCGGTCCGGGTCCGTCTCCAGGACGACCTTGAACTCCGGTGCCAGCAGCGGGACTTCGCCCAAGATCTCGCGGGCCTGTGCGGTGTGCTCCGGCGTCACGAGGTAGGGGAGCGCCCCGGCGGCGCGGTCCCGTGAGAGCTCCAGCATCTTCGGGCCGAGGGCGGCGAGCATCCGGCGTCCCGCGGGCACTCCCTTCGCGTCCAGCTCGCCCAGATACGCGACCATGCTCGCGAAGGGGCGACGGTACTGGTCCGCCGTCTTCGCGTGGCTCACCCCGAGGCCGAGCACGAAGCGGCCGAGATGGGCCGTCTCCAGCTCCGCGAAGCCCGCCGCGCTCGCGAAGGTGTCCTGCGTCCAGATGCTCTGGATGCTGGTCCCCACGACGAGCCGTTCGGTCGCCGCGAGGAGCGGTGCCGCGTTCCGCGCGGTGCCGCTGCCGCCCAACCAGGCCGCGCCGAAGCCGAGTTGTTCCAGCTCGGCGGCTGCCTCGGCGCGCTCGCCACGCCCCTGCGGATCCTCCGAGCGCAGGCCCATGCTCCAGATGCCGTACCGCCCGACGGACTCCTTCAGCGAGCGGACCTGGTTCTCGGTCGTGACGTCGTTCATCGATTCCGATCCCTTCGGTGTGGACGGGCCGCCGGCGGCGGAACCACCGTTGCCTGCGAACATGTTCGACACTACGGTCGTCTTCGATCACCCGCTCTCGATCATCACCCGCTCTCGATCATCGCCCGTCGAAGGAGACGCATGCGGCAGCGGACCGCGCAGGTCGTCCGGAACCCGGTCCTGGCCGGCTCGCATCCGGACCCGTCCATCCTCCGCGTGGGAGCCGATTTCTACCTGGCGACCTCGACGTTCGAGTGGTGTCCGGGGGTACGGCTGCACCATTCCAGGGACCTCGTGCACTGGCGGCCCCTGGGCGGCGCCCTGGACAGCACCCGCTTGCTGGACCTGACCGGGTGTCCCGACTCCGGCGGGGTGTGGGCGCCGAACCTCAGCCACGCCGACGGCTTGTTCCACCTCGTGTACAGCAATGTGTCGACGTACGCGGGCGGCTTCACCGACAGCCCCAATCACCTGGTCACCGCGGAGTCGATCGACGGGCCCTGGTCCGACCCGGTGCCGCTGCACGCGCGCGGTTTCGACGCCTCCCTCTTCCACGACGGCGCCGACAGCCGGCTGGTGAACCTGGTCCACGACTGGCGCCCGGGCCATGGCGGCTCGGCCGGCCTGGAGGCGACCCGCTACGACCGGGCCACGCGTCGCCTGGTCGGCGAGCCCGACCCCGTCGTGCTGCCGCCCGGGGCCGGCTGGATCGAGGGCCCCAACCTCTACCGCCGCGGCCCCTGGTACTACCTGCTGACCGCGGACGGCGGCACGGGCTACGACCACCAGGTCACCGTCGCCCGCTCGCGCACCCTGACCGGCCCCTACGAACGCGATCCCGCGGGCCCCCTGATCACCGCCCGCCACCACCCGGACCTGCCCCTCCAGAAGGCCGGGCACGGCAGCCTGGTGGACACCCCCGGCGGCCTGTCGTACCTCGCCTACCTCGTCGCCCGGCCGTACACACGGCACGGACCGTGCGTCCTGGGCCGCGAGACCGCGCTGGCACCCGTCACCTGGACCCCGGACGGATGGCCGCGCACCCCCGGCGGCCTGCCCGCCCTGGAGATACCGGCCCCCGACCCACTTGCCGACGGCACGGGCCCACGCCCGGACGACCACGACGACCTGGGGGACCCGGCGGCTTCCGACGGCTTCGACCGGCCGGTGCTGGGACCCCAGTGGTCCACACTGCGCCGGCCCCCGGCCTCCGACTGGCTGTCGCTGACCGACCGCGCCTCCCACCTGCGGCTGAGCGGCGGCCGCTCCCCGCAGAGCCTCATCGCCCCCAGCCTGGTGGCACGCCGGGTGACCGCCGCGTGCTGCGCGTTCGAGGCCACGATGGAGTACCGGCCCCGGACCTTCCAGCAACTGGCCGGGATCACCGCGTACTACAACACCCGCAACTGGTACTTCCTGCATGTCACCGCGGACGACGAGGGGCGTGCGGTGCTGCGCGTGGCGGCCTGCGACCGGGGCGGGCTCACCGTCGACGAAGCGGGCGGGGAACCCCTCGGCGACACCACGCGGCTGCGCCTCGGTCTCGACCTCGACGGATCCGCCCTGCGCTTCCGCTACGACACGGGCGCCGGCTGGCGTCCCCTCGGCCGGACACTCGACGCGACCGTGCTCTCCGACGAACACGCCGAGGAGATGGAGGGCGAGCGGATCCGCGCCCTCGGGTTCACCGGCGCGTTCGTCGGACTCTGGGCCTGGGACCTGACCGGGAGCGGTCTGCCCGCCGACTTCGACGAGACGACGTACCGCACCTGAGCGCTCCGCTGGAAGTGCCGGGATGTGCCGTCGGTCGTCTGCGGTGCCCTCGTGGCTGGTCGCGCAGTCCCCCGCGCCCCTTCAGGGCGCTGTCGAACCGCGGCGGACTTCGCCCGACCCGCTCAGGGCCTGCCGCTCGGACCAGGCCCGGGCCGCGGGGCCGCCGGGTGGCGGGTAGGCGTCCGCTTTCGGGTGACCCCTCAGCCTGTCGTCGGGGCCCGGCGGTCCGGCGTGTCCGAGCATCGCAGTCGACCGGGGCGTCGCCGCCCGCACCGTCCGCCGCCGGAGCTCGCCGTGCACATCCTGCTCGTGGCCAGCGCCTTCAACAGCCTCACCCAGCGCGTCCACGTCGAACTGCGCGACCGCGGGCACACGGTCGCGGTGGAACTCGCGCTGCCCGAGCGCCCGTTGGCCGAGGCCGTCCGACGGCACGCGCCGGACCTCGTGCTCGCGCCGATGCTGAAGACGGCGATCCCCCGCGAGGTGTGGGCCGCGTACCCGTGCTTCATCGTCCACCCGGGGCCCTTCGGGGACCGGGGGCCGTCCTCGCTGGACTGGGCGATCCAGCGGGGTGCCGACCGATGGGGGGTGACGGTCCTTCAGGCGGTCGACGACATGGACGCCGGGGACGTCTGGGCCTCCGTCGACTGCGTGGTCCCGCCGGTGAGCAAGAGCGACCTGTACCGGGGCGAGATCGCCGACGCCGCGCTCACGGCCGTCCTGCTCGCCGTGGAACGCGTCGCCGGCGGGACCCACATCCCGCGCCCACAGGGCCCGGCCCATGCCGAATACACCCCGGTGCGCATCCGCCCGTACCTCGACCAGAGCGTCCGGCGCATCGACTGGGACGCCGACTCCACGGAGACCGTCCTGCGCAAGTTGCGCGCGGCGGACTCGCAGCCCGGCGTGCTGGACGTGCTGTGCGGCGCCGAGTGGTACCTGCACGGCGGCCACCGCGAGGGCGGCCTGCGCGGCGCCCCGGGGGAGTTGCTGGCCACCCGGGCCGGCGCGATCTGCCGGGCCACGACGGACGGCGCCGTGTGGATCCCCGAGCTGCGGCGCAGGCGCGCTCCGGGACAGCCGCCCACGTACAGACTGCCCGCCGTACAGGCCCTCGGCGACCGGCTGCCGTCCCTGCCGGAGCTCGCCGCACCGGACTGCGCGGATCCGCGCCGGCACACCTGGAGGGACATCGGGTACCGGGAGGAGGGGAGCGTCGGAGTCCTCTCGTTCTCGTTCCCGGGCGGCGCGATGAGCACCACGCAGTGCCGACGCCTGCTCGACGCCTACCGACAGGCGTGCGCGCGGCCCACCTCGGTGCTGGTGCTGGGCGGGCAGCGGGACTTCTTCTCCAACGGAATCCACCTCAACGTCATCGAGGCCGCCGAGGATCCCGCCGCCGAGTCCTGGGCCAACATCAACGCCATCGACGACCTCGTCGAGGCGGTGCTGACCACCACCGACCGTCTCGTGGTCGCCGCGGTCGCGGGCAACGCCGCGGCGGGCGGGATGATGCTCGCCCTCGCGGCCGACGAGGTCTGGTGCCGTGCCGGCGCCGTACTCAACCCGCACTACCGGCTCATGGGCCTGTACGGCTCGGAGTACTGGACGTACACCCTGCCGCGCCGCGTGGGTGCGGCGACGGCCGACCGGCTGCTGGGCGAGGCCCTGCCGATGAGCGCGGCGAGCGCCCGCGACCTCGGGCTCGTCGACCGGGTGGTCGACTGCGGCCCCGGGGACTTCGCCGCCGAGGTCGGCCGCCTCGCGGTCCGGCTGGCGGCGCTGCCGGGATCACCGTCCCGGATCGCCGCGAAGAAGGCCGAACTGGAACGCCAGGAGTGCGGCGAGCCCCTGGCCGCCTTCCGGGAGCGGGAGCTGAGCAGGATGCGCCGCACCTTCGACGACCCGGACGCCTCCTATCACGCACTGCGCCGCGCGTTCGTCCACAAGCGACGACCGGAGTCCACCCCGCCGCACCTCGGCCTCGCGGTGACCATGGCCGCGAGGACGGCGGCGGGAGCGGACCGGTCCACGAGGGCGCACGTCACTGGAACGGCCCTGGATGACCTCTCGCGTCGGCCGGATGACTGGTACCAAGAGAGCTGATGGTCGAAATATAGGCTTTTGTCCCTCACCTCCCCGAGGAGGCGGTCCCATGACAGCGGCGACACCCAGTACGGCCGGCGCGACGAACGCCGGTGGTGCGCCCGCCGACGAGACGCCCACGATCCACGTCCTCTGGATCAATGCCGGGCTGAGCTGCGACGGCGACTCCGTCGCGCTGACGGCGGCCATGCAGCCGAGCATCGAACAGATCGCGCTCAGCGATCTGCCGGGTCTGCCCAAGATCGCCGTCCACTGGCCCCTCATCGACTTCGAATGCGGTCCGGTCGGCGGCGCGGACACGTTCATCGAGTGGTTCTTCAAGGGAGAGCGGGGCGAGATCGATCCGTTCGTGCTGGTCGTCGAGGGGTCCATCCCCAACGAGTCGATCAAGCCCGAGGGCTACTGGTGCGGCTTCGGCGACAACCCCGAGACCGGCCAGCCGATCACGACCAGCGAGTGGATCGACCGGCTCGCACCCAAGGCGCTCGCCGTCGTGGCGATCGGCACCTGTGCCACGTACGGCGGCATCCACGCCATGGCGGGCAACCCGACCGGCGCGATGGGCGTACCCGACTACCTCGGCTGGGACTGGACGTCGCACGCGGGCATCCCCATCGTGTGCGTCCCGGGCTGCCCCATCCAGCCCGACAACTTCGCCGAGACGCTGACGTACCTGCTCTACCAGGCGGCCGGCTCGGCCCCGATGATCCCGCTCGACGACAAGCTGCGCCCGTCCTGGCTGTTCGGCGCCACCGTGCACGAGGGCTGCGACCGCGCGGGCTACTACGAGCAGGGCGAGTTCGCGACCACCTACGACTCACCCAAGTGCCTGGTGAAGCTGGGCTGTTGGGGACCGGTCGTCAAGTGCAACGTGCCCAAGCGGGGCTGGATGAACGGCATCGGCGGCTGTCCGAACGTCGGCGGCATCTGCATCGCCTGCACCATGCCCGGGTTCCCCGACAAGTTCATGCCGTTCATGGACGAGCCTCCGGGTGCGAAGTTGTCCGTCACGGCCAGCGGCGCCTACGGGGCGGTGATCCGCCGACTCAGGTCGCTCACGACCAACACCGTGGACAAGGAGCCGAAGTGGCGCCACACGGGAGACAAGATCACCACCGGATACCGGCCGCCGTGGTGAATCCCCGCCCCACCTGAGGCGCAGCTCCACCACCCCGTCCACACCCTCCCGGACCACCCGCGAAGAAGGGCACGACACACACGATGGCACCGAAGACGAAGCCGGCCGGCGACGGTAGCGGCCTGATGGAGATGGCCTGGGACCCGATCACGAGGATCGTGGGCAGCCTGGGCATCCACACGAAGATCGACTTCAAGGCGAAGCGGGTCGCGGAGTGCTACAGCACCTCGTCCGTCTTCCGCGGCTACAGCGTCTTCATGCGCGGCAAGGACCCTCGCGACGCGCACTTCATCACCAGCCGCATCTGCGGGATCTGCGGGGACAACCACGCCACCTGCTCGGTGTACACGCAGAACATGGCGTACGGCGTGAAGCCCCCGCACCTCGGTGAGTGGATCATCAACCTCGGGGAGTCCGCCGAGTACATGTTCGACCACAACATCTTCCAGGAGAACCTGGTCGGGGTCGACTACTGCGAGAAGATGGTCAAGGAGACCAACCCGGGGGTCCTCGAACTCGCCGAGCGTACCGAGGCGCCGCACGCCGCCGAGCACGGCTATCGCACGATCGCCGACATCATGCGGTCCCTGAACCCCCTCGAAGGCGAGTTCTACCGCGAGGCGCTCCAGGTGAGCCGCTACACCCGGGAGATGTTCTGCCTCATGGAGGGCCGCCATGTGCACCCCTCCACGCTCTACCCGGGCGGCGTCGGCACCATCGCCTCGGTCCAGCTCTTCACGGACTACCTCAGCCGTCTGATGCGCTACGTGGAGTTCATGAAGCGGGTCGTCCCCCTCCACGACGACCTGTTCGACTTCTTCTACGAGGCCCTGCCCGGGTACGAGGAAGTGGGACGCCGACGGGTGCTGCTCGGCTGCTGGGGCGCGCTCAACGACCCCGAGTACTGCGACTTCACCTACGCCAACATGACGGACTGGGGCCGGCGGATGTTCGTCACCCCCGGCGTCATCGTCGACGGCAAGCTCGTCACCAACGACCTCACCAAGATCAACCTCGGTATCCGCATCCTGCTGGGCAGTTCGTACTACGAGGACTGGGAGGGCCAGGAGCAGTTCGTCACCCACGACCCGCTCGGCAACCCGGTCGACCCGCGCCACCCGTGGAACCAGCACACCATCCCCGCCCCGCAGAAGCGGAACTTCGACGACAAGTACAGCTGGGTCATGTCGCCCCGCTGGTTCGACGGCAAGGACCACCTCGCCCTCGACACCGGCGGCGGCCCCATCGCCCGTCTGTGGTCCACCGCCCTGTCCGGCCTCGTCGACACGGGCTATGTGAAGGCGACCGGCCACAGCGTGGTCATCAACCTGCCGCGCACCATGACCAAGCCCGAGACCACCTTCGAGTGGAAGATCCCGCGCTGGAGCAACGCGCTGGAACGCAACCGCGCCCGCACCTACTTCCAGGCCTACACCGCCGCCGTCGCCCTGCACTTCGCGGAGAAGGCGCTGGAGGAGGTCCGCGCCGGACGCACCCAGACCTGGGAGAAGTTCGAGGTGCCCGACGAGAGCATCGGCGTCGGCTTCACCGAGGCGGTCCGCGGCGTCCTCTCCCACCACATGGTGATCCGCGACGGCAAGATCGCCAACTACCACCCGTACCCGCCGACCCCGTGGAACGCCAGCACCCGGGACACCTACGGCACGCCCGGCCCGTACGAGGACGCCGTGCAGAACACGCCGATCTTCGAGGAGAACTCCCCGGAGAACTTCAAGGGCATCGACATCATGCGTGCCGTCCGCAGCTTCGACCCCTGTCTGCCGTGCGGCGTGCACATGTACGTCGGTGGCGGCAAGACCGTCCAGAAGATGCACATGCCCACCGGCCTGAGCGGACTGGGCGGATGAGCGCGGGCACGACCATCGACGCGACTAAGGCGGCACCGGCGGTCGACGCGGTGCGCACCGGGCAGCGGATCGAGGACGTACTCGACCGGCTCGCCACCACCGGTGACCCGGCAGCCCGCGCGGCGGCCGAGGAACTCGTCCAGGCCCTCATGGACTTCTACGGTGCGGGCCTGGCCCGGATGCTCCACCTGCTGTCCACGCCCGTGGGCCGCAGAACCCCCGGTGACCCCCTGGCGGGCCTGCTCGGCGACGAACTGGTCGCAAGCCTCCTCGTCCTGCACGACCTGCACCCCGAGGACCGGACGACCCGCATCACCCGCGCGCTCGACAGCATCCGCGACCACGAACTGGACGTCGTGGACTTCGACGAGGAGACGGGCACCCTCCGGCTGCGGGCGGCCGGAGGCGGCGGATGCGGCTGCGCGGCGAGCGGTACGACGGCCCAGCAGGCGGCCGAGGGCGCGCTGGCCTGCTTCGCGCCGGAGGTCACCGCGGTCGAGCTACAGGCCGCCGGCCGTTCGGGGGAGCCCACGCTGCTCCAGATCGGCACCGGCCCCGGAACCCGCGCCGCCGCCACCGCGGGCCCAGCCCCGGCGAAGGCCCCATGAACGCGCCCCCGGCTTCCCGGCCGGCCACGCGCGACTCCGGGCTGCGCAGGTTCCTGACCGGACGTGAACCGCGGCCGGAGCGGTGCGGACTGTGCGCGGTGGCGGTGGACGAGGAACGTCACCGCCACCTGGTGGACACCGAGCAGCGGGCCATCGTCTGCGCCTGTACGTCCTGCGCCCTGCTGATGGAACAGCCGGGCGCCGCACGCGGCCGATTCCGGGCGGTTCCGGACCGCTACCTCACCGACCCGGACCACCACCTCGACGAGGGTGCCTGGGAGGCGCTGCAGATCCCGGTCGGCGTCGCCTTCTTCTTCCGCAACGCCGCGCTCGACCGGCTGGTGGCCCTCTATCCGAGCCCGGCCGGAGCCACCGAGAGCGAACTCGACCCGGCGACGTGGAGCGCCGTCCTCGGCGACAGCCGCCTCGCCGGACTGCTCGAACCCGATGTGGAGGCGCTGCTGCTGCGCCGCCACGAGGGCCGCTGCGAGTGCTATCTCGTGCCCGTCGACATCTGCTACGAACTGGTAGGCCGGATGCGCCTGTTGTGGCAGGGCTTCGACGGCGGCGCCGAGGCCCGCGCCGCCCTCGACACCTTCTTCGCACACGTCGGACGACGCGCCCGCGCCGTACGCGAGGAGGGCCCGGCGTGACGGAGTTCGCCTTCACCTGCACCGGCGTGCGCGCGGACCGGTTCGCCGCCGGACCGACCCTGGTCTTCCGGCTGCGCATCACCGCGACCGGCGACGAACCGGTCCACGCCATGGCGCTGCGCTGCCAGATCCGTATCGAGCCCGCCAAGCGAGGCTACGAGACCGCGGAGGCCGAGGGGCTCGCCGATCTCTTCGGCGAGCGCTCGCGCTGGGGCAGCACCCTCCAGCCGGTGCAGTTCGCCCAGGTCTCCGTCATGGTCCCCGCCTTCACCGGGGAGACCGAGACGGACCTCGTCGTGCCGTGCACCTACGACATGGACATCGCAGCGACCCGTTACTTCGACGCGCTGACCAGCGGCGAGGTGCCGCTGCTGATGCTGTTCTCCGGCACGGCGTTCACCGGAGCGGGCGGCTTCCGCGTCGAACCCGTCCCGTGGGACCGGGAGGCGGTCTTCCGGATGCCGGTGGCCACCTGGCGGGAGATGGTCGAACAGCACTTCCCCGGCTGCGGCTGGATCCGGCTGCCCCGCGACACCATGGACGCCCTGCTCGCCTTCCGCTCCCGACGGGCCCTGCCCTCCTGGGAGGCGACCGTGCGAGCCCTGCTCGACGAGAGCGGCGGGGCGGCTCCCGCACCACCCCGAAGATTCAGTCTCACCGGCATCAGCAGCACCACCGGAAGGACCGCTCCGTGAGCGTGACCACGTTCGCCCCGGAGACCGAGGCCCGCCTCGCCGTCGCCCGGCAGGTGGCCGACGCCGTCCTCTTCGAGGGCTACGTGCTCTACCCGTACCGTGCCTCCGCGGCCAAGAACCGGCTGCGCTGGCAGTTCGGCGTGCTCGTCCCGCCCGCCTGGGGCGCCGACTGCGAGGAGCACGAATTCCAGCACACCGAATGCCTGATGGAACCCAAGGCGGACGCCACCCTCGCGGTCGAGCTGCGCTTCCTGCGCGCCCGGCGCCGCACGGTCCAGCAGGCGCGCCCGGACGGCGGCTTCGAGACGGTCCCCGAACTCCGGCTCGGCGACCGGACGCTCGTCCCCTGGGACGAGGGAACGGAAGAGCGCGTCGAGGCGGTCGTGCCCGTCGATGAACTCCTGGGCGACGGCGTGCGGGTCCCCTTCGACCGCCCCGCGGGTGAGGACACCGAGCCCGTCCTCGACGATTGCGGTCGCGTCGTCGGCCGGATGGTCCGCCGCTACGAGGAGACGAGCGGCCTACTCCGGTTGTCCGCGAGCGAACTCGACGGGCCCTACCGCGTGCTGCGGCTGACCGCGATCGTCGAGAACACCAGCACCTGGACACCCCCGGACGGCACCGCGGCCGACCGGGACGCGGCCCTCCCGCGCTCCCTGGTCGCCACCCACCTCCTCATGGGGCTCGGCGCGGGGTCGTTCCTGTCGATGACGGATCCCCCCGAATGGGCGAAGGGCGCGGTCGCGTCCTGCCGCAATCTGCACACCTGGCCGGTCCTCGCCGGTGAACCCGGGCGCCGTGACGTGGTGCTGTCCTCGCCGATCATCCTGGAGGACCACCCGGCGATCGCCCCGGAGAGCCCCGGGGCCCTGTACGACGCCACCGAGATCGACGAGATCCTCGCCCTGCGCACCGCCGCGCTCACCGACGAGGAGAAGCGCGAGGCCCGGGGCACCGACGACCGGGCGGCCGCCGTGATCGACCTGGCGGACACGATGCCGCCCGAGGTCCTGGAGCGCCTGCACGGGGCGGTGCGCAGTCTGCGCGAGGTGACAGGAGCGGGCGAGGGAGCGGGAACGGCGTCCGCTCCGGGCGTGGACGGCTTCCCCGACGAGTTCGGCGTGCCGCGTCCCGACACCCCGTGGTGGGACCCGGCGAGCGACGCCGGTTTCGACCCCGGGCAGGACCGGATCACCGTCGACGGCCGTTCGCTGGGCGCCGGAAGCAGGGTGCTGCTGCGGCCCGGGCTGCGCCGTACCGACGCACAGGACCTGTTCCTGGCGGGCCGTACGGCGAAGGTCGAGGCCGTGCTGCACGACGTGGACGGCGGAGTGCACCTGGCGGTGACGGTCGAGGACGATCCGGGCGCCGACATCCGCCGCGAACAGGGCCGTTTCCTCTACTTCCAGCCCGACGAGGTCGAACCGCTGGAGGGCGAGGCATGAGCCCACCCGCGGACCCACCCCGCCAGGAGAGCGGCAAGGTCCTCGTCGCCGGGATCGGGAACATCTTCCTCGGGGACGACGGCTTCGGCGTGGAAACCGTGCGCGCGCTCACCGGGCGGCAACTGCCCCCGCACGTCGAGGCCGTGGACATCGGCGTACGGGGCGTGCACCTCGCGTACCAGGTCATCGACGGTTACGACACCCTGATCCTGGTGGACGCCACCGCGCGCGGCGAGCGCCCCGGCACCCTGTACGTCATCGAACACGACAGCGCCGACGCGGGCGAGCCGCACGGCGTCCCGCTCGACGGCCACCGGATGACCCCCGACACGGTGCTCGCGCTGCTGGGGACCCTCTGCGCCACAATCGGCGGGCAGCCGCCGCGCCGCACGGTGGTCGTGGGGTGCGAACCCGCGTCCGTCGAGGAGGGCATCGGGCTCACCCCGCCGGTGTCGGCCGCCGTTCCGGAGGCCGTCCGGCTGATCGAAGAGTTGCTGCGGGCCGACGAACCGGGAGAGTCCGCGCCGCGGGCCACGGCCGGCGAAGCAGCGAAGTGAGGAGAGAAGCCATGATCAAGACCCTCGTCGGCGGCGCGCTGGCCGCCGCTGTCACCGCCGTCCTCGTGCAGATCCTGCCCGACCTCAGACGCTATCTGCGGATCCGGAGCATGTGAACCGACACCCGCCGCTCGTACGCCCTCTGCCGTGCTCTGCCGTGCTCTGCCGTGCCGCGCCCTGCCGTTGCGGCGAACGGCGTACGCGGCCGGCCGGCGACGGCGTGCCGGTCCGCCGCCCTCGGACGCCTCCCCTCTAATGAGGGGCGGCGGACGCCCTGCCCGAGACGGAGACCGGTCGATGCACGAGATGTCCCTCGCGATGGCGGTGATCGGCCAGGTGGAAGAGGCGGCGCGGCGGGCCGGCGACGTCACGGCCGTGCGCTCGGTGCGGCTTCAGGTGGGCGAGCTCGCCGGTGTCGTACCCGACGCCCTCTCCTTCTGCTTCGAACTGGCCTGCGCCGGAACCGTGCTGGAGGGCGCCGAACTGGTCACCGAAGCCGTGCCGGGACGGGCCCGCTGCGCACCCTGCGCGCACGAATGGGCCGTCGGCATGCCGCCCGCGCTGACCTGCCCGCGGTGCGGCGGCGCCACCACAGAGCTGCTGGCGGGCCGGGAACTCCAGATCCTCAGCGTGCACTGGGAGGACGGCCCGGCGCACGCCCATCCCCGCGAACCGATCTCCGAGGAGCGCTGAACCATGTGCCGTGTGGTCGACCTGCAGCAAGCCGTCCTGGCCAAGAACGACGAGACCGCGCACACCTTGCGCGCGGGTCTTGCGGCCCGCGGCACCACGGTCGTCAACCTGCTCTCCAGCCCCGGCAGCGGCAAGACCGCCCTGCTGGAACGGGAACTGGGGCTCGCGCGCGAGCGGTCCGTGCCGGTCGCGGCGCTCACCGCCGACCTGGCCACCGAGAACGACGCGGAGCGGCTGGCCCGCTCGGGCGTCCCGGTCAAGCAGGTCCTCACCGACGGGCTGTGCCATCTGGAGGCCGGAATGCTCGGCCGCCACCTGGAGGGCTGGCTGCCCGACGACACCCGGCTGCTGTTCGTCGAGAACGTCGGCAACCTCGTCTGCCCGGCCTCCTACGACCTCGGGGAGACCCTGAGAGTGGTGCTCGCCTCCGTGACCGAGGGCGAGGACAAGCCGCTCAAATACCCCACCGCCTTCGGTCTCGCCCACCTGGTGGTGGTCACCAAGACCGACATCGCCGAGGCCGTCGAGTTCGACGAGGCGGCGTTCCGCGCGAACGTCGAGCGGGTCAACCCCGGAGTGGACGTGCTGCTGACCTCGGCCCGCCGGGACCGGGGCGTCGGCGCCCTGCTCGACCGGGCGCTGGCGGCCGCGGACGGCGTCCCGCTCCATGAACCGGTGATGGCACGCCGACCCGACGGCACCTCACCCACCCACCGACATCACGGCCACGAGCACCCGCACGGCACCGGCGCCATGGCGCACTCCCACTCGTGAGCGGTCCGCTCTCCCCGGCCGCCGTCGCCGACGGGACACCGCTGCGCCGACGGGTCACCGTACGGGGTGTGGTGCAGGGCGTCGGCTTCCGCCCGTACGTCTACACCCTGGCCACCGGCCTCGAACTGTCCGGCCATGTCACCAACACCCCCGAGGGCGTCATCGCGGAGGTCGAGGGCGCCCCCTCGGCCGTCGCCCGCTTCTGCGACCGCATCGCCGTCCAGGCACCGCCGCTGGCCCGCGTGGACTCCGTGCACCACGACGACGTACCCGTCACCGGTGACGCCGCGTTCACCATCCTCGCCTCCCGCACGGGCGGCCCGGCGGGCACCCTGATCCCACCGGACACCGCCACCTGCGCCGACTGCCTGCGCGAACTCGCCGACCCCGCCGACCGGCGCCACCGCCACCCCTTCATCAACTGCACGCACTGCGGCCCCCGGTTCACCATCGTCACCGGCCTGCCCTACGACCGCTCCCACACCACCATGGCCGGTTTCCCGATGTGCTCCGACTGCGCCCGCGAGTACGCCGATCCGGCCGACCGCCGCTTCCACGCGCAACCCGTCGCCTGCCCGGCCTGCGGCCCGAAACTGCGGCTGCTCGTCCCACGGCCGGGCGTGAGCGGCCCTCCGGAGCCCGTCGCCGGAGCGGACCCGGTCACCGAGGCCCGCCGGCTCCTGGCGGACGGCGCGATCCTCGCGGTCAAGGGCCTCGGCGGCTACCACCTGGCCTGCGACGCCACGAACTCCGAAGCCGTCGCGCTGCTGCGCCGCCGCAAGGCCCGAGGGGACAAACCCTTCGCCGTCATGGCCCGGAGCCTCGACGACCTCTGGCACCTGGTACGGATCGGCGCCGAGGAGCGGAGCCTGCTCGACGGCGCCACCCGGCCCATCGTGCTGCTGCGCCGCCGTAGGAAGGTGCCCGTGGCGGGGGCGCCACGGCCCGCCGACTCCGTCGCGCCCGGCAGCCCCGACCTCGGCGTCATGCTGCCGTACACCCCCCTGCACCACCTCCTGTTCGGACTGCCCGGCGACCCCGATGGGCCCTCGTTGCTCGTCATGACCAGCGGCAACGTGTCCGGTGAGCCGATCGTCACCGACGACGGGGAGGCGCTGGAGCGACTGGCGCGGCTCGCCGACGGCTGGCTCACCCACGACCGGCCGATCCATGTGCCGTGCGACGACTCCGTGGTCCGCGTGTGCGACGGCGCGCTGTTGCCGCTGCGCCGTGCCCGCGGCTACGCGCCCCTGCCGCTGACCCTGCCGGTCCCGGTGCGCCCGGCCCTCGCCGTCGGCGGGGACCTCAAGAACGTGCTCTGCCTCGGCGAGGGCCGCCGGGCCTGGCTGTCCGCGCACATCGGAGACATGGACGACCTCGCCACCCAGCACGCCTTCGAACGCGCCGTGGCTCAACTGGAGTCCATCACCCCCGTACGTCCGGAACTGTTCGCGGCGGACCGGCACCCCGCATACCGTTCGGTGCGCTGGGCCGACCGGAACGCGTCGGGCCGGCCCGTCGTACGCGTCCAGCACCACCACGCCCATGTCGCCGCCGCGATGGCCGAACACGGGCTGGACGGCAGCCGTCCGGTGATCGGCGTCGCCTTCGACGGCACGGGTTACGGCGACGACGGGACCGTGTGGGGCGGGGAGATCCTGCTCGCCGACTACGACGGCTTCACCCGGTTCGGGCACCTCGCCCCTGTGCCGCTGCCCGGCGGTGACGCGGCGGTGCGACGGCCGTACCGGATGGCGCTCGCGCATCTGCGTGCGGCGGGGATCGACTGGTCGGAGGAGCTGGCCTGCGTGAGCGCCTGTCCGTCCGACGAACGGCGCGTGCTGGAGCGGCAGTTGGAGCGCGACCTGAACTGTGTCCCCACCTCCAGCATGGGCCGCCTCTTCGACGCGGTGTCCTCCCTCGTGGGCGTGTGCCATGCGGCCGGTTATGAGGCCCAGGCGGCGATGGAGCTGGAGGCCGCAGCGCTGGAGGCTCCCGCCGGGGACCCGGTCGCGTATGCGTTCGCCCTACGACCGGCAGGTCCGACCGGCGGTGCGTCACCGGCGGCCGCCGACTCAGGGCCGGGCGGAGGTGCCCGCCCCGCGCAGGGTTCACCCGGCGGTGTGGACGAGGGCCCCGTCCTCGCGGATCCCGCACCTGTGCTTGCGGCGATCGTCGAGGACCTGCGGTCGGGGGCCGGACCGGCCGTCGTCGCGGCGCGCTTCCATCGGGCCGTCGCCGCTCTCGTGCACCGCGTCTGCGTGCTGGCGCGCGAACGGCACGCGCTGGAGACGGTGGCCCTGACCGGCGGGGTGTTCGCCAACTCGCTGCTGTCCTCCGCCTGCGCGGCGGCCCTGGGCGCGGACGGTTTCACGGTCCTGCGCCACCGCCTGGTTCCGCCGGGCGACGGCGGTCTGGCCCTCGGGCAGCTCGTGGTGGCCGCGCGCGCCGAGGACCGTACCCGAGCCAACGACTGACCAAGAGCGAGGAGAGGTTCATGTGCCTGGCGGTACCCGGCAGAGTGCTGGACATCGAGGAACGGGACGGCACCCGGATGGCCAACGTCGACTTCGGCGGTGTGGTCAAGGAGGTGTGCCTGGAGTACCTGCCCGACCTCCAGGTCGGCGAGTACGCCATCGTGCACGTCGGATTCGCCCTGCAGCGCCTCGACGAGGAGTCGGCGAAGCAGACGCTCGAACTGTTCGCGACCCTCGGCCTGCTGCAGGAGGAGTTCGGCGACCCCTGGGAGTTGGCCGCGGAGGCGGGCGAGGCCCTGCCGTCCGCGGGAGAGGAGGCGCGCAAGTGAAGTACATCGA
This sequence comes from Streptomyces sp. NPDC107454, assembly GCF_055582885.1. NCBI lineage: Bacteria > Bacillati > Actinomycetota > Actinomycetes > Kitasatosporales > Streptomycetaceae > Streptomyces > Streptomyces sp. NPDC107454. The sequence continues at coordinate 146,964 of NZ_JBVJPA010000004.1, forward strand.
CGAGTTCCAGGACCCCGACCTGGCACGTCGGCTGCTCGACGACATCAACTCCACGGTGACCAGGCCATGGGCGCTGATGGAGGTCTGCGGCGGACAGACGCACACCATCATCCGCCACGGCATCGACCAACTCCTGCCGGACCAGGTCGAGTTGATCCATGGCCCGGGGTGTCCCGTGTGTGTGACCCCGCTGGAGGTCATCGACAAGGCGCTGGAGATCGCCTCCCGGCCCGGGGTGATCTTCTGTTCCTTCGGCGACATGCTCCGGGTGCCCGGCACGGGACGGGACCTGTTCCAGGTGCGGGGCGCGGGCGGCGACGTACGGGTCGTGTACTCCCCGCTCGACGCCCTGCGGATCGCCCAGCAGAACCCCGGCCGCGAGGTCGTCTTCTTCGGCATCGGTTTCGAGACGACCGCGCCGCCCAACGCGATGACGGTGTATCAGGCCCGCAAGCTCGGCATCCCGAACTTCAGCATGCTGGTGTCCCACGTCCGCGTCCCGCCCGCCATCGAGGCGATCATGCAGTCACCGACCTGCCGCGTCCAGGGCTTCCTGGCGGCCGGGCACGTGTGCAGCGTGATGGGGGTGGGGGAGTACCCGGAACTGGCGGAGCGCTTCCGGGTCCCGATCGTCGTGACCGGATTCGAACCCCTGGACATCCTCGAAGGCGTACGCCGGACCGTGGCGCAGCTGGAGCGTGGCGAACACACCGTCGACAACGCCTACCCCCGTGCCGTCCGCCCGGAAGGGAACCCGGCGGCGCGGGCCATGCTGGAGGATGTCTTCGAGGTCACCGACCGGGCCTGGCGCGGCATCGGGGTGATCCCCGACAGCGGCTGGCGGCTGTCCCCGAAGTACCGGGAGTACGACGCCGAGCACCGCTTCTCGGTCGACGGCATCCAGACCCGCGAACCGGCCGCCTGCCGCAGCGGCGAGGTCTTGCAGGGCCTGCTCAAGCCGCACGAGTGCGAGGCGTTCGGCACGCTCTGCACCCCCCGCACCCCGCTCGGCGCCACCATGGTCTCCAGCGAGGGCGCCTGCGCCGCGTACTACCTCTACCGGCGCCTGGACCTCACCCCCGCGCCCCGGGAGGCGACCCCCGTTGTCTGAGACCACCGGCACCACCGAACTCCGTACGCCCGTACTCGACCCCGCCGCCTGGACCTGCCCGGCCCCGCTGCGCGACCAGCCGCGGATCGTCATGGGGCACGGGGGAGGCGGAGCCCTGTCCGCCGAACTCGTCCAGCACGTCTTCGCGCCCGCGTTCGGCGGTGACGTGCTCGCCCAGCTGGGCGACGCCGCGGCACTGTCGCTCGGCGGTGTCCGGATGGCCTTCTCCACCGACTCCTTCGTGGTGCGGCCCCTGTTCTTCCCCGGCGGCAGCATCGGTGACCTCGCCGTCAACGGCACCGTCAACGACCTCGCCATGAGCGGCGCCCGGGCCGCCTACCTCTCCTGCGGCTTCATCCTGGAGGAGGGCGTCGAGATGGAGACCGTCGCCCGCGTGGCCGCGGCACTCGGCACGGCGGCGCGGGCCGCGGGCGTCGAGGTCGCGACCGGCGACACCAAGGTGGTGGAGGCCGGTCACGGGGACGGGATCTTCATCAACACGGCCGGTGTCGGGCTCATCCCGGCGGGCGTCGATCTGCGCCCGCAGCGGGTCGTGCCCGGCGATGTCGTGATGGTCAGCGGTGCGATCGGCGTGCACGGCGTGGCGATCATGAGCGTGCGCGAGGGCCTGGAGTTCGGGGTGGAGATCGAGAGCGACTGTGCGGCGCTCGGCGGTCTGGTCGACGCCATGCTCGCCGTCACCCCGGATCTGCATGTGCTGCGCGATCCCACCCGGGGCGGGCTGGCCGCCGCCCTGAACGAGATCGCGGCGGCCTCGGGCACCGGCGTCGTCATCCGGGAGCGTGACGTCCCGGTCCCGCCGGCCGTCGCCAACGCCTGCGCCGTGCTGGGCCTCGACCCGATGTACGTGGCCAACGAGGGCAAGCTGGTGGCGTTCGTGCCCCGCGAGCACGCCGACGCCGTCCTGGACGCCATGCGGTCGCACCCGCTGGGTACGGAGTCGAGGATCATCGGCGAGGTCGTGGACGCCCATCCGGGCATGGTGGTGGCCCGCACCGGGCTGGGCGGCACCCGGGTGGTCGACCTGCCGATCGGGGAACAGCTGCCGAGAATCTGCTGACGCGTGACGGGACGGCGGCGCGGGCGTCAGAGGGTGAACCCCACGTCGGCCGCTGTCCTACGCGAGGCGCTCGGCGTCCCCGACGTCGTTGCGGGACACGGCCAGATAGCCGACGAAGCCGATGATGGCGACGGTCCAGGACAGGGTGACCGGTCCCAGCCCGAGGTCGAGGCCGCCGCGGGCGTGGCTCAGGGCCATCCAGTCGGCGACCGAGGCGCCGAGCGGGCGGGTGAGGACGTACGCGGTCCAGAAGGCGGCCACCGCGTTGAGGGCGCCCCACTTGTGCATGACGGCAGGGACGGCGATGGCGACGGCGTACAGCACGGCCGAGCCGAGGTAGCCGAGGCCGATCGTGGCGGAGAGGTCACCGGCGGCGGTGCCGAGCGCGAAGGTCGCCAGCACGGTGGCCCAGTAGAAGAGCTCGCGGCGGCGGGTGTGGATGCTGTGGATGGAGAGGGTCTTCTCGCTGGCGTACCAGACGGCGAACACGGCTGCCAGCGCGGCCATGAAGAAGGGCGTGGAGATCGTGTACGGGACGCCCAGGCCGACGTGCAGGACGTCCGCGGCCATGGTGCCGAACACGCTGACCATCACGATCGCCGTCCAGTAGATCCAGGCGACGTAGCGACGGGCCTTGAGCTGGACGCAGAGCGCCACCACGAGGGCCAGGCCGCCGAGGCCGACGGCGGGGATCGGCCCGAGCTTCTTGGCGAGGAGGTCCGAGGCGGTCTCACCCATGCCGGTGGTCAGCACTTTGATCACCCAGAAGTAGACGGTGACTTCCGGAACCTTGCTCGCCAGATGGGTGGGGCCGGCGGCGCGACGACGGCGGGTGAGGTGCTCTGTGCTCATGCCCGCACGATGACATGGCGAACAGCGCTGGCCACAGGGGTCTTTACCATTGCTTTGGGGCTTCTGGTGCAGGAGTTGCCAGGGCCCGCGAGGGGCCTGAACACAACCTGAACACCCACGCCGTGACCCCCGGATCCGTTGGGAATCGGCGCGCGTCCGATGATACGAAGGAAGGTCGTCGCCGGGCCTCGCGACGGCCCCCGTCCCTCCATTGCGCTCCCCGACCACACGTGAGAATATCGTTCTCATTTCGAAGAATGAACTTCTTTGCTGTGGTTGAACTCAACGACGAGGGAGACACGTTGGAAGCGACGGAGTACGGGCAGGCGGCCGTCGACCGGGTGCTGAAGGCTCAGGACCAGTTCCATCTCGGTATCGTCGTCGAGGACTTCGAGACGACCCTGGCCGAGTTCTCTTCCCTGTTCGGGTACACGTGGTGCGGCGAGATCGGCGGACCGGTCCCGGTCACGCTGCCGCACGGAGACGCCGTGGTCGAGCTCGGGTGCGTGTTCTCGACGACGACACCCCGTCTCGAGATCGTCCGGCGCGTCCCGGGGACCCTGTGGGAGCCGGCGGCCGGCGGCGCCGTTCATCACGTCGGCTACTGGTCTGACGACGTCGCCGCCGACGCCGCCGAACTGGAACGCCACGGTTTCGTGCGGGAGGCGACGCGCAAGGGTGCCGACGGCGCCCCGTTCGCGTTCCTCCGCAGCCGGGCCAGCGGCTACCGCGTCGAGCTGGTGAGCCGGGTGGCACAGCAGAGCCTGGAACGGTTCTGGGGGATGAGCGCATGACGACCGTCGGGATCGTCACCGGCGCCGGCCGCGGGATGGGGCTGGCCTGCGCGCAGCGGCTCGTCGACCAGGTGGACAGGCTGGTCCTCGTCGACCGGGACGAGGCGAGCGTGACCGCGGCCGCCAAGGACCTCTCCGCCACCGGGCAGGGGGCCGTCGTCGAACCGTTCGTCCTCGACATCACCGATGCCGCGGGCCTGGCCGGGCTCGCCGCACGCGTCGGCGAGCTCGGCACCCTGCGCGCCGTCGCCCACGCCGCGGGTATCTCGCCCACCATGGCCGACTGGCGTCGCATCTTCACCGTCGACCTCGTCGGGACCGCGCTGCTGGCCCGGACGCTCCGTCCGCTCGCCACCGAGGGAACGGCCCTGGTGTGCTTCGCGTCGATGGCCCCGCTGCTCGGCGGCACCGGTCCCGACCCGGCCGTCGACGCGGTGCTGGACGACCCGCTCGACGAGCGGTTCCTCGACCGCGTCCGCGAGGCCGTCGGGCCGGGCATCGAGGACACCGGAATCGCGTACGCGTGGGCCAAGCGCGGGGTGCACCGCTTCGTCCAGCGTGAGGCGGTGCGCATCGGGCCGCTCGGTGCCCGTGTCTGCTCGGTGTCCCCCGGGCTGATCGACACTCCTCAGGGGCGGCAGGAATCCGCGAGCCATCCGGGGATGGAGCTGCTGCTGCGGCAGACCCCGCTCGGTCGGCAGGGGCGGCCCGAGGACGTCGCCGCGGCGGTCGCCTTCCTGTTGTCGTCCGAGGCCGGATTCCTCAGCGGGATCGACCTCCTCGTGGACGGCGGTGTGTGCGCCGCCGTCCGGACCCGGGCCGGCCGCACGTGAGTCCGCAGGCGTGCAGCCCCAGGTCCTGGAGGGCAGCTGGCACGGCAACCGTGCGGTCGTCCTCGAATTCGAGAGTGTGGAAGCGGCGCCTGCCTGGTACGAGTCGGACGCGTACGCGGAGGCGAAGGCGCTGCGGCTGGCAGCGGCCGACTGCAACGCCGTGATCGTCTCCGGGTTCGAGACGCCGTCGCGATCCGCGTGAAGAAGCCTTGCCGGTCGCGGCCCGCGCGGTGTGCACGGGCCGCGACCGTCAGTCCAGCGTGATGGCGCGCTCGGGGCAACTGCCCATCGCCGTACGCACGGTGTCCTCGAACTCGGCGGGTACCTCCGGCGTGAGCACCACCGCGTAGCCGTCGTCGGTCAGGTCGAACACCTCGGGGCAGAGCGACCAGCAGACCCCGTGTCCCCGGCAGCGGTCCTCGTCGACGTTCGCCTTCACCGCGCCGGCTCCTCGGCGAGGGTGAACTCGACGTTCAGGTTGGTCAGACCGCGCAGGATGTACGTCGGGATGTAGTGGTAGCGGCGCGCGCCCTCGGGTCCGTGCACGCGCTCGGAGAGCCTGATGTCGGCCGTGCGGTCGAGGAGCCGCTCGATGGCCACCCGGCCCTCGGCGCGGGCCAGCGGCGCACCGGGGCAGGTGTGGATGCCCCGGCCGAACGCGATGTGGTGGCGGGCGTTGGCGCGGGAGGGGTCGAAGGTGTCCGGCTCCTCGAAGTGGCGGGGGTCGCGGTTCGCGGCCCCGTTCAGGACCATCACCGTGGTGCCCGCCGGTATGCCGACACCGCCCACCGTGGTCGGCACCCTGGACAGCCGGAAGTCGCCCTTGATCGGGCTCTCCATCCGCAGCGCCTCTTCGATGAAGTTGGGGATCAGGGCGCGCTCCTCGCGCAGTCGCCGCTGCAGCCCGGGGCGCTCGACGAGCAGCTTGAGGGCGGAGCTGAGCAGCCGGACCGTGGTCTCCTGGCCCGCCGCGAAGAGATTGGTCGCCACCCGGGCCACATCGGCGACGTCCGGCGTCGAGCCGTCCGGGAACGTCGCCGAGGCCAGACCGGAGAGCACGTCGTCGCGCGGCTCGCGGCGCCGCTCCTCGACATAGGACGCGAACCGCTCGTACAGGTACTCCAGTGGCGTGTGCTCCATCTCCCGTTCCGTGCTGCCCACACCGCCGTCCGCCTGCGGCCGGTGCTCCAGCCCCCTGACGAACTCCTCGCGGTCCTCTTCGGGCACGCCGAGCAGGTCGGTGATGACCTGCAGGGTGAACGGGCCCGCGAACCCGCTGATGAAGTCGCCCTCGCCCGGGGCGAGGAACGTGTCGAGGCGGCGGTCGGCCAGCTGCCACATCGCCGCCTCGTTCTCCTTGAGGCGTCGCGGGGTGATCAGCCGCATCAGCAGCGCGCGGTGGTCCGTGTGCGTCGGCGGGTCGAGGGTCGGAAGCTGGTCGCTGAAGGGGAGTCCGGCGCGGTGCAGCTCGATGAGTTCGCTCACGTCGTCCCCTTCGAGCGGGACCGGGAACCCCGGGAAGGGGCCGGTCACCGAGAGGCACGACGAGAACGTCTCGCTGTCGTTGAACACCTGAACCGCTTCGTCGTACCCCGTCACCATCACCACGTCGTGGTGGCTCTCGCGCTGTACGGGACACTTCCCGCGCATCGCCTCGAAGTACGGGTAGGGGTCCGCGACGAGCCCGTCGTCCCGGAAGAAGTTCATCGCCTCGAAGTCGTTCACCGTGTGCAACGCTCCCTTCGGCACCGCAACGTGTGGGTCCCGGTGGTCGTGAGTGGTGGGTCGGCTGGGCTTGGGCGGTCGCCGGGCCGGGTCAGGGCAGCGGCTCGGCGACGCGGTGGATCTCGGCGTGCCCGGTCGGGCAGCGCGTCGAGCGGGAACGTGTCGCAGTGCGCGAGCGCTTCCTCGATGCGGGGGAACCCGGCGTCGTAGAGCGCCTGAAGTTCGGTCATGCCGCTCGCCGGGCGGCGCTCGTAGCGCTCGGGCTCGGTGGCCGGGCACCAGGTCTCCACAACTCGGCTGACACGCAGTCCTCGTAGGACACCACTCCCGTTCCCAGGTCCGGGTAGTGCTCGGTCCAGCTGCCCTCGGCCGGCTTCGGATGAAGGGCCATCGCGTCAGTCCTCCGATACGGGCGTTGCCTGAACCGTTACGGCCGGGCAGGTGAGAACTGCATTCTCTTCATGGAGTATCAGATTTCCACGGTGTGGCTGCCCAGTCAACGGTCGGTGGGGGTCCGGGTGAATCCGGGGTCGCGTGCGGGGCCGTCGCCGGGGTCGCGATGTCGCGGCGGCGGGTCGGTGGGGTGCGACTCGCGCGCGCGTTCGCGCGACGCATTGCGCGGGGAATTGCTCGACGGTGGTGCCGGGGGGCATGGAAATCGCGCGGAGGTCATGCGGTGAATTCGCGGCCTACGAATATGGATTCGCGGACGACGCGTGACGCTCCAGAATCGCCCCCTCGCCCGGTGTCACTCCCCTTGGATGATTGACCGGGATTGTCTCGCGCTTGTTTGGGTGACCGATATGAGGGAATTGTCCTAGCAGTGCTTCGGACAGGAGGCACGTCCGTGGGAGCTGGTCCGCCAGATCACCGGATGTCTCCCGTCCGGCTTTTTGTGTGTGCCCTCCCATGGGGACTGCCCCGTCGGCAACCCCTGAGGGAGTTGTGAGCACTATGCGCATGACGTCCGGCACCAAAAGACACCCCCATGACGACGCCCCGGACACCGCCGCGGCCTTCGTCCGCCTTGCCGAACTGCCGGCCGGGCCCGAGCGGCAGATGCTTCGCGAGGAGATCATCCGCTCCTGGCTGCCCATGTCGGAGCGTGTCGCCGGCCGCTACCGGGGCAAGGGCGAGTCGGTCGAGGACCTCAACCAGGTGGCCGCGCTCGGCCTGGTCAAGGCCGTCGATCGTTACGACCCCGAGCTCGGCAACGCCTTCGAGAGCTACGCCGTCCCGACCATCACCGGCGAGATCAAGCGCCACTTCCGCGACCACATGTGGACCCTGCACGTCCCGCGCCGCGTCCAGGACGTGCGCAACAGGGTGCGCGTGGCCCTCAAGGACCTCTCGCAGACGATGCAGGGCCAACGGCCCACCGTCGCCGAGATCGCCGCGTACGCGCACCTGAGCGAGGACGAGGTACGTACCGGTCTCGAGGCCCTGGACAGCTTCTCCGCCCTCTCCCTGGACGCCGAACTGCCCGGCGGGGACGACGGCTACGCGCTCAACGACGCGCTGGGCGCGCGCGACACCGGATTCGACCTGGTCATCGATCGCGAGTCGGTGAAACCGGCCCTGCACGAGCTCCCCGAGCGCGAACGGGCCATCCTCTACCTGCGCTTCTTCCAGGGCATGACGCAGAGCTGCATCGCCGACCAGCTCGGCATCTCGCAGATGCACGTCTCGCGCCTTCTCAGCGAATGCTGCGCCACCCTGCGCGAACAGGTGCTCGCCGATGCGGCATAGCCCGCGGGCGGTGGACACACCCGGCCGCCCGGGGGGTTGTCCCGTCCGGGCGGTCGGAGGCGAGCTCACTGCCGAACCCTCCCGGGAGCGGTTGGCCAGTGGGCCACCTCTTTCTGAACTACCTGGGTGGATCAGATCCAAACAAATTCCGCGCCTACGGGGCGGGGTGACCGTCGGGGATCTGCGTGGGCCCGTACTTGTCGAGCGTGTCCTCCAGGGCCGCGCGAATATCGGGCGGCAGATCTCCCCGCCGCCCCCAGACGAGAATCATGTCCGCGACAGTGCGCAGCTTGACGTTGGTGTGCTGGGAGACTTCCCGGAGTACGGCCCAGCCCTGGTCGGGCGACACCCGGCCGAGGGCGACCATCATGCCGATGGCCTGGTCCACCGTGGCGTGCGAGGTGACGGCCGCCTTCAGCTGGTCGACCTCTTCCCGCAGCTCGACCATCCGGTCCGCCGCGTCGGAAGGGGAAGCCGACTCCTGCGGCGCGTCGCACGGTTCGGCGCCTCCCGAACGGGCGTCTGGCGTCATCGTCCCCTCCGTGGGCCTGGATCCTGGCGGCGCAAACCGTCGTCCTTGGAGTCCATCGTGGCCACTCCGCCGGTCAGGTGCCAGTGCGGACCGTGCCCCCCGTACCGCGCCCCTCCGCACGGTCCGCCGCCCGTTCACGCGACCAGGGTCACCGCCGCCACGGCCGGCGTCCGCAGGGTGCGCCGGGCCGTGAACAGGACGGTCCCCAGGGTCACCGCCGCCGCGACCGCGACGACGGCGAGCCAGATACCAGGTCCGTGGCCCGGCCACGGGGAGTCCGTGCGCACGGCGCTGAACGCGAGGACCCCGGCGAGCCCGGCCAGGGTGCCGAAGAAAACGCCCGTCACCGTCAAGATCGCACCCTCGGCGCCAACCACCCCGAGCACCTGCCCCGGTGTCGCACCCACCAGCCGCTGCTGCCCGAACTCCCGGCCGCGGTAAGCCGTCGCCGCGTACAGGGAGTTGATCAGCATGACGCAGCAGAAGACCACGATGACGCCGACGACCGTGAGGTTGAGCGTCTCGAGGTTCTTCGCGTCGACCGACTTCGGAACACCGGAGGCCCTGAGCGCGTCGCTCTCGACCGCCTGCATGGTCAGCGTCGCCGACGCCACGCAGGTGAAGAGGATCAGCGGCATGAGGACACCGGACATCTCCGCGGCACGCCGACGCAGGTTCCGTACGGCCAGATACCCGCTCGGGCCTGCCAGGGGCAGCCGGTCGAGCAGGCCCTCCAGCAGCCGCGGCGCCAGCAGCGCGCACCCCACGGACAACAGGATCGCCCCGTACGCGGGAGGCGCCATCAGCGCGGCGTCCTCGGCCGAGAACGCGAAGGTGGAACAGACCGCCGCACCACCGGCGAGCAGAGCCGCGTACGCGAGGAACGTCCGAGACCGGCCCCGGGGGCGACGGCGGAGCGTCACCCGCCGCACCGCGAGGAAGGCCGCGCCCGCCGCGGCCGGCACCGTGATCCCGATGCCCGACCCGAGGGCGACGGGGCCGAAGGAGTGGTCGACGGACCGGGCGACCTGGCCGCTGTCCTGGAAGACGCCCAGCAGGGCGCGTCCGCCGAGCATCGCCGGACCGATCGCCAGTACCGCGCCCACCAGGGCGATCGTCACCGCCTCACCCACGACCATCCGACTGATCTGCGCGGGAGTCGCCCCGGAGCACCTGAGCAGCTCCATCTCGGCGCCGCGCTGACGGACGTTCACCGTCAGGGTCGAGGCGATCGCGAAGAACACCAGCAGGGTGCCGTAGCCGCCGACGACGTCCGCCGCGGTGGACAGCGACTCCGCGCTCACGGAGTCCACGCCCGGCCGCGCGGCCGTGTCGTGCAGGGAGTTGAAGGTCATGACGACCGCCGCGCCGAGGAAGGCGGACAGCAGGGTCGCCGTGGCGCGCCCGGGGCGCTGCCGGAGGGAACGCAGGGCCAGAGCGAACACGGCTCACACCCCCACCCTCGTGTCGTCGCCGAGGTGCGCCAGGCGCTCGGCCACGGCGTCCGCCGTCGGTGCGGGCAGCCGGCCGGCGATCCGTCCGTCCGCGAGGAACACGACCGCGTCGGCGTACGAGGCGGCGAGGGGGTCGTGCGTCACCATGACGACCGTCCTGCCGTGCACCCGTACCGCCTCCTGAAGCAGCCGCAGCACATCCCGTGCGCCGCGGCTGTCGAGGGCGCCGGTCGGCTCGTCCGCGAAGATCACCCGAGGCTCGGCGACCAGCGCCCGGGCGATCGCCACGCGCTGCTGCTGCCCGCCGGAGAGCTGGTCGGGCAGGCTGCCGAGCCGGTCGCCCAGACCGACCGCCGTCAGGATCTCCCGCGCCCTGGCCCGGTCGACGCGTCGCCCGGCGAGCTTCAGCGGCAGGATCGTGTTCTGGGCGACGGTCAGCGTCGGCAGCAGGTTGTACTGCTGGAAGACGAAACCGATCCGGTCGCGCCGGAACCTCGTCAGCTCGGCCTCCCCGCCGCCCGTCATCTCCACACCGTCGACCCGCACGATGCCGCTGTCGGGCCGCTCCAGCCCCGCCGCGCACCGCAGCAGCGTGGACTTGCCCGACCCCGAGGGCCCCATGACCGAGGTGAAGCTGCCGCGTGCCAGGCCGAGGCTCACCCCGTCCAGCGCGGTCACGGCGCTCTCCCCGGCGCCGTAGGTCTTGCCGACCTTGACCAGCCGCAGCGCCTCCCGGGCGGGTTCCGATTCGTTCGCACGTCGCGAGGTGCGGCGAAACATCGTCATCACTCTCCGTTCGGCACGCCCTGTGCCTCGCTCACGACGCTACGGAGCGAACGCTCGACCCACATGGGGCGCAGAACCCGTATCGCGGGGTGTACTCAGCGACACCCCGTACGGGGCACCAGAACGCGCCGACTCCCGCCCGCCTCCGATGGAATGGACGCGTGACCGCGCCTCCGGACGACTGTCTCGCCCGCAACGAGTGGATCTGCGGTGAGTATCTGAGCACGCGCCGTCAGATCCTCCTCGACGCGGTCGTCCAGCACCTCCAGCTCACGGCGGTCTCCGTGCTCGTCGGACTCGTCATCGCGGTGCCGCTGGCCGTCCTCGCCCGGCGCTGGGGCTGGGCGGCCGGACCCGTCCTCGCGGTGACCACGATCCTCTACACCGTCCCGTCCCTCGCGATGTTCTCGCTGCTCCTGCCCGTGTACGGGCTGTCGGCCACACTGGTGGTCTCCGGACTCGTCCTCTACTCGCTGACCCTCCTCGTCCGCAACATCCTCGCGGGCCTGCGCGCCGTCCCCGAGGAGACCCGGCAGGCCGCCCGCGGCATGGGATACGGGCCCATCCGCCTCCTGCTCACCGTGGAACTGCCGCTCGCGGTGCCCGCCTCGATGGCCGGACTGCGTATCGCCACCGTCTCGGCGGTCTCCCTGGTGACGGTCGGCGCGATCGTCGGCTTCGGGGGACTCGGCAATCTCATCTACACGGGCATGAACACCTACTTCAAGGCGCAGGTCCTCACCGCGTCCGTACTCTGCGTCGTCATCGCCGTCGCCGCGGACCTCCTCCTGCTCGCGGTGCAGCGGCTCATCACCCCCTGGACCCGGGCGGCCCGCGGATGAACGCCCTGACCGGGGCCTGGGACTGGCTCAGCGACCCCGCGCACTGGTCCGGGGACGACGGCGTCTGGCACCGCCTCGCCCAGCACCTCGTCCTGACCGTCGTCTGCCTCGTCGTCAGCTGCCTCATCGCGCTGCCCGTCGCCCTGGTCCTGGGCCACCTCGGCAAGGGCGGCGCGCTCGCCGTCAACATCTCCAACATCGGCCGCGCCGTCCCCACCTTCGCCGTACTGGTCCTCCTGCTGCTCACCCCGCTCGGCAAGTGGGGTGAGGGCCCGACCGTCGTCGCGCTGGTCCTCTTCGCCGTACCACCGCTGCTCACCAACGCCTACGTCGGGATGCGCGAGGTCGACCGGAGCGTGGTGCGCTCGGCGCGAGGCATGGGGATGACCGGCCGACAGATGCTGTTTCACGTAGAGTTGCCCCTTTCGCTTCCCATGGTCATGAACGGCGTACGGATCGCAGCGGTCCAACTCGTCGCGACCGCCACGATCGCCGCGCTCGCGGGCGGCGGCGGACTCGGCCGGATCATCACCGCGGGCTTCAACCTGGCGAGTACTCCGCAGGTCGTCGCCGGCGCGATACTCGTCGCCGTGTTCGCCCTGATCGTCGAGGGGATCTTCGAGATCGCCGAACGGCTGGCACCGCGCTGGGCGAGGGGCATCCGATGAGGCGAGGCGGCGCCCTGCTGAGCCTGATCCTGCTGACCGGCTGCGGCACCGGCCCGTCCCTGGAGAACCGCGGCGCGGTCACCGGGCCACCCGGCGACAGCAAGCACCTGACCATCGGCTCGGCCGGGTTCACCGAGAGCGACCTGCTGGCCGAGATGTACGCGCTGCTGCTCGACCAGGCCGGATACAAGACCTCCATGCTGACGGTCGCCAACCGCGAACTCTACGAACCCGCCCTGGAATCCGGCCAGATCGACGTCGTACCGGAGTACGCGGCCACCTTCGCGGACTGGCTGAACGCCAAGACCCACGGAGCGGACGCGCCGCCCGTCGGCTCACCCGATCTCGCCGACACGATGAAGGCGCTCCGGTCGCTCGCCACACCGCGCGGCCTCACCGTCCTCGACCCCGGCAGGGCCGTCGACCAGAACGCCTTCGCGGTGACGGCGGCGTATGCCGGGCAGCATCACCTGAAGACTCTCAGCGACCTCGGCGCGTCCCGTCTTCCGGTACGGCTCGCGGCGGGCGACGAGTGCGTCCAACGGCCCTACTGCGAGCCGGGGTTGAAGAAGACGTACGGCATCGACATCACCGGCGTCGACCCGAAGGGCGTGGGCACCACCCAGGCGAAGCGGGCGGTGCAGAGTGGTCAGGACCAGATGGTCCTGACCACGACGACGGACGCGACGCTCGACGAGTTCGGTCTCGTCCTCCTCGCCGACGACAAACATCTGCAGAACGCCGACTACATCGTGCCCGTCGTCAACCGCTCGCGCGCCGGCAGCGAGGGCGTCACCAAGGCACTCGGCAAGCTCAACGACGTACTCACCACGGCGGACCTGGCAGCGATGAACCAGCAGGTGGACAGCTGGCGGCGGCTGCCCGAGGACGTGGCGCGGACCTATCTGAAGGACAGGGGTCTGCTGAAGTGACGTCCTCAGACGTCCTCGGACGCACTGACGCGCCCTCAGACCCGGCGCCAGCGTGCCATCGCGAAGGAGAACAGCCCGAACAGCACGAGTCCGGCGGCGACGCACACCAGCAGCCACGGTCCCACCGGGGTGTGGGCGAACGAGCGGATCGTGTCGTCCAGCCCCTTCACCCGGTCGGGTTCGTAGTCGATCGCCGCGCGCACCGCGAAGCAGCCCGCCGCGGCGAACACCAGCCCGCGCGCCGCGCCACCGGCCACGCCGGTCACATCCACCAGCCGCCGCGTGCGCGCCGACATCTGACCGAGCTTCAGCTTCTTGTGGTACTTGCGCAACACGGCCCGTCCGCCGATCAGCAGACCCGCCACGACGATGCCGGCTCCGGCGGCTCCGACGATCCACTGTCCCGCCGGCAGATCCAGCACCTTGGCCGTCACATCCTGCGACTGCTGGTCGCTCGAACCCTTCCCGCCACTGCCCGAGCCCGCCGCGAACGACAGCACCGAGTAGGCGACGAACGCGTAGAAGGCGAAGCGCACGGCCGACAGCAGTCGCTTCCTCGCCGCCCGGCCGTCCGGACCGGCGGATCCGAAGCACGCCTCGGACAGCCGCCACAACGCCATGCCGACGAGGCCGACAGCCAGCGCCCACAGCAGCACCGCGCCGAAGGGCTGCCGCGCGATCTCCGCGACGGCGCCGTCGCGGTCCGCCTGCTTCTTCCCGTCCCCGAAGGCGATCCGCAGCGCCAGCACACCGACCAGCAGGTAGATCACGCCCCGCGCCGCCAGACCCGCCCGGGCGGCGTACTCCACCCCCGAGCCTCTCGCCGCGCGCCGAGCCTTGACGCGTCCGGTCCGTGCCGTCGCGCTTACGTTCATGTGGACCTCCCGCGGAACGGGTGCCCTCGCATCGGAGAGACACACGTGTGCGGGAGTGGCCAGATTGCGGTACTCCGATGCCGGATGAGGCCTTCCTCCCGGCCCTTGGCTCGCTACGCTTGAGAGGGATGCTTGCCACCGGGGGGTTCACATGGGCAGTGCGCGATTCCGGACTCAGAGCAACGCGGTTCAGGCCGGGGCCACGTCCCGGCCCACCACCAAGACTGAGCCGGAAGGAAGGCAGTCGACCGGTCGGGGGGCAGAGGTTGAGCGGCCTGTAAGGCAGTTGACCGGTCGGGGGCAGGAGGCTGGGCTGCCGCCGGGGCAGTTGACCGGTCGGGGGCAGGAGGCTGGGCTGCCGCCGGGGCAGTTGACCGGTCGGGGGCAGGAGGCTGGGTCGCCGCCGAGGCAGTCGACCAGCCGGGTCCGGGAGGTTCGGCGCGTGCGGGACGACTCGGGCGTGCTCCCGCTCATCGACTACGCCGACTACGACAGGTTGCTGCGCCTGGCTCGTGAGCCGAGTCCCGACCAGATCAGCCCCCTGCGTTCCGGCGAGCCGACGACTCCGTTGGTCTATGTCTTCGGCCCGATCACCGACAGCCAGGTGGCGATCGACTCCCAAGGGAATGTGACCCAGAATCGGACCGACGTACGGCCCGAGCAGTTGTACCGGGCGCACTTCCAGCCGGCGCGGCGTGCCGATCCCGTACAGGTGGTGGAAACGCTGCGGGTCGAGGCCGATCGGCTGGGGCTCGACCTCTACTCGCAGTACGTCATTCGGCAGGCCGCGGCGGTGATCAAGGTGGAGCTGGCCCGCCCCCCGATCAATGAGGAACGCGTCCGCAGGGCCGTCGATCAGATCCTCGCCTGCCTGGCTCGGCAGCTGGGCGGCGCCCCACTCACCGCCCGTCTGACAGCCCTGGCGGCTCGCCTGGACGCTGTCTTCAGTAGCGCGACGGAAGAGAACTCCGGTTCAGGAGGCGCACGTTGACGAGTCCGGGCGGTGCCCAGTTCCACGGGCCCATTCACGGCAGCCAGATCGCGATCGGCGGTCACCACGTGACCCAGCATCAGTACGTGACGGCCGACGAGGGGGCGAGCGCCCGGCTCGCCGAGGCCGTACGGTCGCTGCTCGCGGCGCTGGAGACGCTCGGCCTGGCCACCGAGGACGAGACCGCCGTGCGCCAGGACGCCGAGGCCGCCCTGGCGGAGGCCGTCCGGTCCCAGCCGGACGTGGGACGCCTGCGCGGTCTGCTGGGTCGGATCAGGGCCGTACTCGCAGCGGTGGCGGCCGGTGCGGCCACGGGGGCTGCCGCGGGCGCCGGCACCGGAGCGGCCGAGCTGGCACACACCGTACTCCTCGACCTGCAGAACGCCCTGCCCTGAGCCGTGCCGGGGCACCTCAAAGGGGCGCGGGGAACTGCGCGCCCAGCCACACCGAACCCGCAGCGTCGCACAACCCTCAAGGCAGAACAACCCGCATCCCCCGCCCCACCCAGCGGAGCGCTCACGCATCGGAGATCGAGTCGAACGACACCTGTCCCCGCCGCACCCCCCGCGCATCCGCGTCCACCGACCGCCGCAGTGCTTCGTGCAGTTTCGCCGGGGTGAGTACGCCGAGGAAGCGGGCCCCGTCCAGTACCGCGACCCAGCCCGCATCGTGCTGGAGCATCACACCGAAGGCCTGCTTCAGCGGGGCGCCCACGGGGACCCATGAGTTCATCCGGTGGGCGCGGTCGCCGACGGACCCGCCCGCCGCCAACTCGTCGACGCCCACCCACCCGTGCAGCTCGTCGTCCGTATCCAGGACGACCGCCCATCGCGCGCCCTGCGCGTGCAAGCGGGCGACCGCCGTCCCGGCGGGCTCGTCCAGGCGGGCGACGGGCGGCTGCTCCAGGTCGTCGGGCTCGATGTCGGTGACCGACAGCCGCTTCAGCCCGCGGTCGGCGCCGACGAACTCGGCGACGTAGGGGGTGGCCGGAGTGCCCAGCACGGCCCCCGGCGTGTCGAACTGCTCGATGCGGCCCTGCCCGTACACCGCGATGCGGTCGCCGAGCCGTACCGCCTCCTCGATGTCGTGCGTGACCAGCAGCACGGTCTTGCGCACGGCCTCCTGCATGCGCAGGAACTCGTCCTGCAACTGTTCCCGGATCACCGGGTCGACGGCCCCGAAGGGCTCGTCCATCAGCAGTACGGGTGGATCGGCGGCGAGCGCCCGGGCCACCCCGACCCGTTGGCGCTGGCCGCCCGACAACTGTTCCGGATAGCGCGAGCCGTACGTCTTCGGGTCCAGGCCCACCAGATCCAGCAGCTCCGCGGCGCGCGTCCGCGCCTTCGCCTTCTTCCAGCCGATGAGTGTCGGCACGGTCGCCGTGTTGTCGAGGATCGTCCGGTGCGGGAACAGGCCCACCTGCTGGATGACGTACCCGATACGCCTCCGCAGCCGCACCGGGTCGACCGTGGCGACGTCCTGGCCGTTCACGAAGATCCGGCCCGAGGTCGGTTCGATCAGCCGGTTCACCATCATCATGGTCGTCGTCTTGCCGCAGCCCGACGGGCCGACGAGCGTGACGAGTTCGCCCTCCGCGACCTCGAACGAGAGGCCGTCCACGGCCGTCGTGCCGTCCGGATAGCGCTTGGTGACCTGTTCGAACCGGATCATCCCTTCACGCTAACCGCGCACGTCACTCCCCGCTCACCAGCACCACTTCCAGGGTGCGCGGACCGTGCACCCCCTCGACCCGGTCGAGCTCGATGTCGCTGGTCGCCGACGGGCCGGAGATCCAGGTCAGCGGGCGGGTCGGAGCCAGGCGCTCCAGGGCCTGGGGCACGGAGGAGACGACCTGGTCGGGGATGCGGACGACACAGATGTGGTGATCGGGGACCAGCGTGATGCGACGGCGCCCCTGGTCCGGGCCGCCGTCCAGGACGAGGGTGCCGGTCTCGGCGATCGCGAGCGCGCACGCGGTCACGACGCTGTCGACGCGGTCCAGCTCGCCCGAGGTGTCCTCGGCCCGGTCCGGGACACGCGTCACGTCCGACGCCGACAGCCACTGCGCGTCCAGGCCCGCCGGGACGACCACCGACGTCGAACCGTGTCCGGCGAGCAGTCCGGCGATGGTGGGGGCCAGCTCGTCGGCCGCGCAGCGGTGCACCAGCGCCCGGTAGTCGGCGAGGTTCTCCGCCAGCAGATCCACCGTCTGCTCGACGCTCCGCCCCCCGTGCTCGCGCAGATACCCCCGCTCGACGGCCTGCTCGTACGGCGTGTCGTCCCGCGGTACGTCGGCGAGCGCGCGCCGCACCCGCCCCAGGATCAGATCCCTGCCGCTCACTTCGCCGCTCCCTTGTCGGTGTTCCCGCCGTGCGTACGCTGCCACCAGTCACGGAAGGGCTCCGCGGGGACCGTCGGCAGATCCCGGGTGCCGCTCCACGCCTTGCCCGGGCCGGGCAGCGAGCGCGGGTGGAAGCGGCGCGTCCGGGAGGCGAGCCGCTGGCCGGTGCGCAGGGCGCCGGGGTGGCTGAACGCCCAGCGTGCCGCCCGCATCGCCGCCCGCTCGGCGGCGTGCCCCTTGGAGGGCTTGAGCACGACCTTGTTGCCCTCCCGCGTCACCTGACCGCCCTCGGCGATCCGTTCGCGCAGGTGGACGAGGACCTCCGGGATGTCGATGGCGACCGGGCAGACCTCGTAGCAGGCGCCGCAGAGCGAGGAGGCGTACGGGAGCGAGGCGTCGATCTCGCTCGCGGTGCCCCGGAGCTGGGGGCTGAGGATCGCGCCGATCGGACCGGGGTAGACCGAGCCGTAGGCGTGGCCGCCCGCGCGCTCGTAGACCGGGCAGACGTTGAGACACGCCGAGCAGCGGATGCAGCGCAGGGCCTGGCGGCCGACCTCGTCGGCGAGCGTGTCGGTGCGGCCGTTGTCGATGAGGACCAGGTGGAAGGTCTGGGGGCCGTCCGCATCCGTGGTGCCCGTCCACATCGAGGTGTACGGGTTCATGCGCTCGGCGGTCGAGGAGCGGGGGAGGGTCTGGAGGAAGACCTCCAGGTCCTGCCAGGTCGGCACGATCTTCTCGATGCCGACGACCGAGATCAGCGTCTCGGGGAGGGTCAGGCACATCCGGCCGTTGCCCTCGGACTCCACGACCATCAGGGTGCCGGTCTCGGCGACCATGAAGTTGGCGCCGGAGATGCCGACCTTGGCGCGCAGGAACTTCTCGCGCAGGTGCAGTCGGGCGGCCTCGGCCAGTTCGGCGGGCGTGTCGGTGAGGCCTTCCGGCGCCGGGCGGCCCCACTCGCCCATCTCGCGCGCGAAGATGTCGCGGATCTCGCCGCGGTTGCGGTGGATGGCCGGGACGAGGATGTGGGAGGGCCGGTCCTTGCCCAACTGCACGATGAGCTCGGCGAGATCGGTCTCGTAGGCGTGGATGCCCTCGGCCTCCAGGGCTTCGTTGAGGCCGATCTCCTGCGTGGCCATCGACTTGACCTTGACGACCTCGCTCTCCCCGGTCATCTTCACCAGGTCGGTGACGATCCGGTTGGCCTCGTCGGCGTCGGCGGCCCAGTGCACGATGCCCCCGGCCGCGGTGACCGACTCCTCCAACTGCACGAGGTAGCGGTCGAGATGACGGAGCGTGTGGTCCTTGATCTGCTTGCCGGCTTCGCGCAGCGCGGCCCAGTCGTCGAGTTCCGCGACGGCGACCGCCCGCTTGGCGCGGATCGTGTGGGTGGCGTGGCGCAGATTGCCACGCAGGGTCGGGTTGTTGACCGCCTCGTGTGCGGCCTTCGGAAACGCCGGCATGCCGACGAACGTCCCGCTCATGCCGCCGGCTCCTCTTCCGTACTGGCCAGGATCTCCGCGATGTGCACGGGCCGCATCCGCGTCTCCAGCCGGGCCATCGTGCCGCCGATGTGCATCAGACAGGAGTTGTCGGCGGCGCACAGCACCTCCGCGCCCGTCGACTCGGCGTGGTGCACCTTGTCGGCGCCCATCGCGGCCGAGACGTCGGCGTTCTTGACGGCGAACGTCCCGCCGAAGCCGCAGCATTCGTCCGCGCCCGGCAACTCGCGCAGTTCGAGCCCCTTGACGGCCTGGAGGAGACGGCGCGGCCGGTCGCCGAGCCCGAGACTGCGCAGCCCGTGACAGGTGGGGTGGTAGGTGACGGTGTGCGGGTAGTACGCGCCGACGTCCGTCACGCCGAGCACATCCACCAGGAACTCGGTGAGCTCGTACGTCTTCGGCACGACAGGGGCGAGGGTGGCCGCGAGCGTGTCCCCGCGGCCCTCCGCCCGCGCCCGCTCACCCATCCGCGGATACAGCTCCCGCACCATCGCGCCGCACGACCCGGAGGGCGTCACGATCGCCTCGTACTCACCGAAGACATCGGAGAAATGCCGGGCCAGTGGCTCGGCCTCATGCCGGTACCCGGTGTTGTAGTGGGCCTGCCCGCAGCAGGTCTGCGCCATCGGGAAGTCGACCTCGACGCCCAGCCTGGTCAGCAGTTTCACCACAGCGCGGCCGGTGTCCGGATAGAGCGTGTCGTTGACACAGGTCAGGAACAGGGCGACACGCATCGCAGCTCCTTGGGATCGATCATCGGATGAGTGCAGAGTACGCGGAGGGCGAGCGGCAGGGGAGCCCCCGCTCATGGACAGCGGCGAGTCGCCGTTCACGGACGGGTGAGCCGGTCCTCCGCGGCGCGCCAGGCAGCCGCGTCGCCCCGGGGCTCGTACCGCCGCAACGGCTGCGTACGGGCGAGGAGCCGCCGCATCGACGTGCGGTCGCCGACCAGACCGTGTGCGCGGGCCTGGACGAGGACGTTGCCGAGCGCGGCGGCCTCCGCCGGGCCGGCCACGACCGGTAGTCCGCAGGCGTCGGCCGTCAGTTGGCACAGGAGCTCGTTGCGGGTGCCGCCGCCGACGACGTGGACGACGTCGACCGGGTGGTCGGCGAGAGCCTCGGCCTCCCGGATCGCCCTGCGGTGGGCGAGCGCGAGGGAGTCGAGGATGCAGCGGGTGATCTCGGCGCGCGACTCGGGCACGGGCTGTCCCGACTCCCGGCAGGCGTCGGTGATCCGGTCCGGCATCCGGCCGGGGGCCAGGAAGGCGGCGTCGCCCGCGTCCACCACCGACCGCAGCGCGGGCACCTCGGCGGCGGTCCGCAGCAGCTCACCCAGATCGGGCTGCCCCCATTCCCGTACACACTCCTGGAGCAGCCACAGACCCATGATGTTCCGCAGATAGCGGACCGTGCCGTCCAGGCCCAGTTCATTGGTGAAGTTGGCCGCGCGGCTAGCCTCGGTGAGGACCGGCCGCTCCAGCTCCAGGCCCGCGAGGGACCAGGTGCCGGTGCAGATGTACGCGAACCGTTCGCCCGCCGCCGGGACGGCGGTGACCGCGGACGCGGTGTCGTGCGAGCCGACGGTCGTCACCGGGACCGGGCCTCTCAGCCCGGTCTCCTCCAGGACCCGCGGGAGCAGCAGACCGGCCGGGTCGCCCGGCTGCCGCAGCGGCGCGAACAGCCTGAGGTCGATGCCGAGCCGGTCCGCGAGGTCGTGGGACCAGTCACGGGTGCGCGGGTCGATCAGCTGGGTGGTCGAGGCGTTGGTGATCTCCGTGCCCGCCTCGCCCGTGAGCCAGTACGCCAGCAGGTCGGGAACGAGCAACAGCCGATCGGCGGCGGCGAGTTGCGCCGTCGAGCGGGCCGCCGTGAGTTGGTACAGGGTGTTGAAGGGCGCGTACTGGAGCCCGGTCGCCGCGTACAGCTCGGCGGCGGGCACGGTGGCCCACACCTTCTCCGCGACCCCCTCGGTGCGGGCGTCGCGGTAGTGCACCGGGTTGCCGAGCAGCGCGCCGTCGGCGTCCAGCAGCCCGTAGTCCACGGCCCAGCTGTCGATGCCGACGGAGTCGACCTGCCCGGCCGCCCGCAGTCCGTCGAGCACCCCCGCGTACAGCGAGAGGATGTCCCACCGCAGCCCCTCGGGGACCCGCACCGGCCGGTTCGGGAAGCGGTGCGCCTCCGTCAGCTCCAGCGTCTCGGGGCCGACGCGGCCGACCATGACGCGCCCGCTGGACGCGCCGAGGTCGGCCGCGGCGAAGCTCTTCACGTGCTCGCTCATCGCAGGAAGGCCGCCGCGACACCCGCGTCGACCGGGACGTGCAGACCGGTGGTGTGGGTCAGATCTCCAGCCGTCAGGGCGAACACGGCGTTCGCCACGTGCTCGGGCAGCACCTCGCGCTTGAGGATGGTCCGCTGGGCGTAGAACTCGCCGAGCTTCTCCTCCTCGATGCCGTACGTCGCCGCGCGCTGTGCGCCCCAGCCGCCCGCGAAGATGCCCGAGCCGCGCACGACCCCGTCGGGGTTGATGCCGTTCACCCGGATGCCGTGTTCGCCCAACTCGGCGGCAAGGAGTCGTACTTGATGCGCCTGGTCGGCCTTGGTGGCGGAGTAGGCGATGTTGTTCGGACCGGCGAAGACCGAGTTCTTGGACGCGATGTAGACGATGTCCCCGCCCAGCTTCTGCTGGATCATCACCCGCGCCGCCTCCCTCGACACCAGGAAGGAGCCACGGGCCATGATGTCGTGCTGGAGGTCCCAGTCCTTCGCGGTGGTCTCGAGCAGCGGCTTGGAGATGGAGATACCGGCGTTGTTCACCACCAGGTCGACGCCGCCGAAGGCGAGCACCGCCGCCTTGAAGGCTTCGGCGATCTGTTCCTCGGAGGTCACGTCGACGGTGACGGCGACGGCCTTGTCGGGCCCGCCCAGCGAGGAGGCGACCTCGGCGGCGTTCTCCGCGTCGAGATCGGCGATCACCACGCACGCGCCCTCGGCGACGAGCCGCTCGGCGATCGCCTTGCCGATCCCGCTGCCCGCCCCCGTCACCAGCGCCACCCGGGTGGCGAGCGGCTTCGGCTTCGGCATCCGCTGGAGCTTGGCCTCCTCGAGCGCCCAGTACTCGATGCGGAACTTCTCCGACTCCTCGATCGGCGCGTACGCCGAGACCGCCTCGGCGCCCCGCATCACGTTGATCGCGTTGACGTAGAACTCGCCGGCCACACGCGCGGTCTGCTTGTCCTTGCCGAAGGAGAACATGCCGACACCGGGGATCAGCACGATCGCCGGGTCCGCGCCGCGCATCGCGGGGGAGTCCGCGCCGGCGTGCCGCTGGTAGTAGGCCGCGTACTCCTCGCGGTACTCGCCGTGCAGCTCCTTCAGCCGGGCGATCGCCGCGTCCAGTTCCACGGTCGGCGGCAGATCGAGGACGAGCGGCCTGACCTTGGTGCGCAGGAAGTGGTCGGGGCAGGAGGTGCCGAGCGCGGCGAGGCGCGGGTGCTCGGCGCTCGCCAGGAAGTCGAGGACGACGTCGGAGTCGGTGAAGTGGCCGACCTGCGGCTTGTCC
Organism: Streptomyces sp. NPDC107454; assembly: GCF_055582885.1. Lineage (NCBI taxonomy): Bacteria > Bacillati > Actinomycetota > Actinomycetes > Kitasatosporales > Streptomycetaceae > Streptomyces > Streptomyces sp. NPDC107454. The sequence continues at coordinate 169,591 of NZ_JBVJPA010000004.1, forward strand.
TGCGAGGCGAGGGCACGGACGTACGGCGCCAGCGCCGCGGCCCGCTCCCGGCGCCGGGACGCCTCCAGGGCCGTGTACCCCTCGACGACGGGCCCGAAGGGCTCCGCCTTGCCACGCTCGACGAGGAACGCCTCGGCGGTGCGGATGATGTGCAGTGAGTTCCGCTCGCACTCGTCCGCCGTGTCGCCCCACGCCGTGATGCCGTGCCCGCCCAGGACGCAGCCGATCGCCCGCGGGTTGGCCTCCTTGACCGCCGCGATGTCCAGACCCAGCTGGAAGCCGGGCCGGCGCCACGGCACCCACACCACACGGTCGCCGAAACACTCGGCGGTCAGCTTCTCGCCGTCCGCCGCGCACGCCAGCGCGATCCCGGAGTCGGGGTGCAGATGGTCGACATGGGCCGCGTCCACCAGCCCGTGCATCGCCGTGTCGATGGACGGGGCCGCGCCGCCCTTGCCGTGCAGGCAGTAGTCGAACGCGGCGACCATCTCGTCCTCGCGCTCCACCCCCGGGTAGACCTCTGTCATCGCCCGCAGCCGGTCGAGCCGCAGCACGGCGAGCCCCGACTCGGTCAGGGTGCCGAGATCCCCACCCGACCCCTTCACCCACATCAGCTCGACATCACCGCCGGTCACAGGGTCGGTGTCGGTGCCCTTCGCGGAGGCGTTGCCGCCCGCGTAGTTGGTATTGCGAGGATCGGCACCGAGCCGGTGCGAGCGGGCCAACAGAGCGGCGGCTTCGGGATGGGATGCCATGTTCCTGGTCCTTAGAGAAAAGAAGAGTGAAGAGAGCTGACAAACCTGTGCTGAAGTGCCCCGAAGGGGCGCGGGGAACTGCGCGACCAGCCCTGTGCGGCCCGCAGCCTGCGGCCGACCTCACCCGGCAGACGCAACGCAGTGCTCACGCCCCCCACCCCGCCTGCTGCCCGCCCACCCGCTCCGCCGCGATCTTCTCCGCCCACCCGGACCGCCGGTATGCGGCGATGGGGTCGGAGTCCAGCCCCAGCTCCTCGCGCATCTCACCCAGCAACGGCCGGACATCGGTGTTGTACGCGTCCATGATCACCGCGTTGGCCGCGAGCACATCCCCGGTACGCTGCGCGTCGGCCAGCGCCGCGCCGTCCACGAGCAGCGCCTTCGCCGTCGCCTCCTGCACGTTCATCACGGAACGAATGATCGCCGGGATCTTCGCCTCGATGTTGTGGCACTGGTCGAGCATGAAGGCGACGTCCGGCGTGAAGCCACCGCCGCGGATCACCTCGTACATGATCCGGAACAGCTGGAAGGGATCGGCCGCACCGACCATCAGGTCGTCGTCGGCGTAGAACCGGGAGTTGAAGTCGAACGCGCCGAGCTTCCCCTCGCGCAGCAGCGTCGCGACGATGAACTCGATGTTGGTGCCGGGCGCGTGGTGCCCGGTGTCGACGACGACCTGAGCCTTCGGGCCGAGCTTGAGGCAGTGCGCGTACGCCGTGCCCCAGTCCGGGACGTCCGTCATGTAGAAGGCGGGCTCGAAGAACTTGTACTCCAGCAGCATCCGCTGGTCGTCCCCGAGTCGCCCGTAGACCTGGGCCAGGCCCTCGGCCAGCCGGTCCTGGCGCTCACGGATGTCGTCCTGACCGGGATAGTTCGTACCGTCGGCGAACCAGAGCTTCAGGTCCTTCGAACCCGTCGCGTCCATGATGTCCACGCACTCGAGCAGGTGATCGAGGGCCTTCCGGCGGACGGCGGCGTCCGGGTGACAGATCGAGCCGAGCCGGTAGTCGTCGTCCTGGAAGGTGTTGGAGTTGATCGCGCCCAGCTTCAGGCCGCGCTCCTGCGCGTACTTCGCCAGCGCCCCGTAATCGTCGACCTTGTCCCAGGGGATGTGCAGCGCGACGGTCGGCGCGGCCCCCGTGAAGGCGTGCACCTGGGCGGCGTCGTCCAGTTTCTCGCGCGGATTGCGCGGGACTCCGGGCTGCGCGAACACCTTGAAGCGGGTTCCCGAGTTCCCGTACGCCCACGAGGGCGTCTCTACTGCCTGGGTCTTGAGGGCGGTCTTCACCGCGGCAAGCTCGGTCACTTCGGGGCTCCTGTGACTTCGGGTGTGGCTTCGGTTTCGAACGACTTGTGGAGTCGGGTCCGAACTGCACTTCTGCCTGATCGGAACAGCTCTTCCGCCTGAAACGATCTGAAACGATTCAGAAGGCCGAAGCTATGAGCCGTCCGAAGGCGTGTCAAGCCCCTGGGTGAAGACCGTCGTCCGTGACTCGGTTGTGACCATCGGCTATCGAAAATTTCGACCCGGACCCATTGACGTGACCTGGGCTACCTGCCTAACGTCCCGGCAACCTAGTTGAAACCTTTCACGACGTCGTGAGGCCTCGCCGCCCGCGTCGTTGAGGAGCTCACATGACCCACCGGTCCGACGCGGGTCCGGCCCCCGTACTGGCGCTGGAGGACATTTCCAAGTCCTTCGGCGCGGTACGCGCCCTGCGGGACGTGTCCCTGGAACTGTTCCCCGGCGAGGTGCACGCTCTCGCCGGTGAGAACGGCGCGGGCAAGTCGACCCTCATCAAGACGCTCGCCGGCGTGCACCGACCGGACGCCGGTCGGGTGCTGCTGGACGGTGAGCCCACCGTCTTCCACGGTCCCGCCGACGCCCGCGACGCGGGCATCGCGGTGATCTATCAGGAGCCCACCCTCTTCCCCGACCTGTCGATCGCGGAGAACATCTTCATGGGCCGCCAGCCCCGGCGCGCCCTCGGCCGTATCGACCACAAGGCCACCCATGAGGCGACCGCCGCCCTGATGAAGCGACTCGGTGTCGAACTCGACCCCGACCGCCCGGCGCGCGGACTGTCCATCGCCGACCAGCAGATCGTCGAGATCGCCAAGGCGCTCTCCTTCGACGCCCGCGTCCTGATCATGGACGAGCCGACCGCCGCCCTGACCGGCAGCGAGGTGGCCCGTCTCTTCGGTGTCGTGCGCACCCTGCGCGAACAGGGTTCGGCGGTGCTGTTCATCTCGCACCGCCTGGAGGAGATCTTCCAGATCTGCCAACGGGTCACGACCCTGCGCGACGGCGCCCGGATCTCCAGCGAGCTCCTCGACGGTATGACCGAGGACGACCTCGTACGCCGGATGGTCGGCCGCGACCTCGACGAGCTCTACCCCAAGCAGGACGTCGAGGCGGGCGAAGTCGCCCTGAGCGTGCGCCGGCTGACCCGCGAGGGCGTCTTCACCGACGTCTCCTTCGACGTGCGGCGCGGCGAGATCGTCGGTCTCGCCGGACTCGTCGGCGCCGGGCGTACGGAGGTCGCCCGGGCCGTCTTCGGCGTCGACCGCTGGGACGCCGGAGAGGTCGAGATCGACGGGAAGGCACTGACGAACGGCGCGCCCTCCATGGCCATGGCCGCGGGGCTCGCCCTCGTCCCCGAGGACCGGCGCGCCCAGGGCCTGGTGATGGACATGTCCATCGAGCGCAACATCGGGCTCACCGGGCTGCGGACGACCGTGAAGGCGGGTTTGGTGGACCGCGGCGCCGAGCGCAGCCGCTCCCTCGACTGGGCGGTCAAGCTCCAGGTGAAGTACGCCCGGATCGCCGACACGGTCAACACGCTCTCCGGCGGCAACCAGCAGAAGGTCGTCCTCGCCAAGTGGCTCGCCACCGGCCCCAAGGTGCTGATCGTCGACGAGCCCACCCGGGGCATCGACGTGGGCACGAAGGCCGAAGTGCACCGGCTGCTCTCCGAGTTGGCCGCCGACGGGGTGGCCGTCCTGATGATCTCCTCCGACCTGCCGGAGATCCTCGGCATGGCCGACCGGGTGCTGGTGATGCACGAGGGCCGGCTCACCGCCGAGATACCCCGCTCCGAAGCCACCGAGGAGACCGTGATGGCCGCCGCGACGGGGAGGGTTGCCGCGTGACAGCCACCAGGCGCGCCACCCTCGACGCAGCACCGGCAGCGGTCGGGGCGGGCCGTCGGTTCGCCCCCGAGAACGCTGAGCGGGCCGTCGATAGGGAGTCCGGAGCCATCGGCCCGGCCGCCGGGCCGCAGATGAACACGATGCCCGCACCTCTGCGCCGCGCGGGCGGAGACGGGGGTGCCCCCGGACGGAGTCCGGGGGAGAACGAAAGGAGGACGGCATGACGGTGACCGCACCCAATCCCGCGCCCGCCGCCGAGGTGCCCAAGTCGAGTGGTACCCGGCTGGTGGACCGTGTCTTCAAGATGCGTGAACTCGCCATCCTGGTCGTCTTCCTGGTGATGATCGCCATCACCCAGATGGGCAACAGCGAGTTCCTGTCCGAACAGGGCATCAAGGACCTGCTGTTGAACGCGACGATCCTGGTACTGGTCGCCACCGGTCAGTCGCTGGTCGTGATCACCCGGAACGTCGACCTGTCGGTCGGCTCCACCCTCGGCATCAGCGCCTTCGCCGCCGGCACCTATCTGCACGGCGGCGGAAACCCCGTCGTCGCGGTCGTCCTGGCCGTCCTGCTCGGCATCGGCTGCGGACTGGTCAACGGGCTGCTGGTCAGCCTCGGCCAGGTGCCCGCGCTGGTCGTCACCCTGGGCACGCTCTACATCATCCGCGGCGTCGACTCCATCTGGGTCGGCTCCCGCCAGATCACCGCGGCCGACCTCCCCGGCGGCTTCGTCGACTTCGGCTCCGGCGGCATCTCCGCGGTCCCGTACCTCGCCCTGATCGCACTGGCGGTCCTGCTGGTCACCGCGTACTACCTCAAGCACTTCGGCAGTGGCCGTGAGCTGTACGCGCTGGGCTCCAACCCGGAGGCCGCCCGGCTCGCCGGCATCCCCGTCCGCAAGCGGATCCTCACCGCGTACGTCGTGTGCGGCGGCCTCGCCGGACTCGCGGGCGCGATGTATCTGGCCCGGTTCGGCAACGTCGACTCGGGTACCAGCACCGGCTACGAACTCACCGTCGTCAGCGCGGTCGTGGTCGGCGGTGTCGTCTTCACCGGCGGCTCCGGCAGCGTCTACGGTGCCGCGCTCGGCGCGCTGCTGCTGACCTCCATCAACAGTGTGCTGCCCGCCCTCGGCGTCAGCTCCGTCTGGGTGCTCGCCATCAACGGCATCCTGCTCATCCTCGCCATCGCGGTCGACCGGATCGTCGCGCTGCGCGTGGCCTCCGCACTGAAGAAGAGGAACGCCCGCCATGGCTGACTCGTCCCTCGCGCGCGCCGTCCGCTGGGACACGGTCGTCGGCGCCCTCCTCATCGTCCTGCTGCTGTTCTCGTTCGGCTTCGTCGACGGCTTCGGCAACGCGCTCAACCTGTCGTTCCTGATCGGCAACACCCTGCCCATCGCGCTGATCGCGCTGCCGATGACCCTGCTGGTGGTGGCCGGGGAGATCGACCTCTCGGTCGCCTCCACGGCCGGCCTGTCCGGCTCGGTGATGGGCGCCCTGTGGAACCAGGGCATGGCGATCGAGACGATCATCCCGATCTGCCTGCTCCTCGGATTGGTGTGCGGACTGGTCAACGGCCTGCTGGTGACCCGGCTCGGGCTGCCCTCCCTCGCCGTCACGATCGGTACCCTCGCCGCCTACCGGGGCATCGCACAGATCGTGCTCGGCTCGGACGCGGTCACCGACTTCCCCACCCAGTACCAGGACTTCGCGGCCGGACGCATCGGGAACACCTTCATCCCGCAGGCCTTCCTGCCCTTCCTCGTCCTCCTGGCGATCGCGGTGGTGGTCCTGCACGCCACCCCGTTCGGGCGCTCGGCCTTCGCGGTCGGCGCCAACGAGGAGGCCGCCCGGTTCGCCGGCATCCGCGTCAAGCGGCAGAAGCTGATCCTCTTCGTCGCCACCGGCTTCATGGCCTCACTCACCGGCATCTTCTGGGCCCTGCACTACGCCAGTGCCCGTTACGACAACGCCAACGGCCTCGAACTCTCCGTCGTCGCCGCCGTCCTGCTCGGCGGCATCGACTTCGACGGCGGCAAGGGCACGCTGGGCGGCGCGATCGCGGGAGTCTTCCTGCTCGGCGCGCTGCAGAACGTGATGAGCCTGTTGAACGTCTCCGCGCAGTCGCAGATCGTCGTCACCGGCGTTCTGCTCGTCATCTCCGTGCTCGGCCCCCGGGTCGCCCGGCAGATCTCCGTAGCGAGGGCGGCACGCACCGCTGCATAGACCGTTCGAGAACCGCGGACCATCCGTGGCCGCTCGCGTCCACGCGGCGGAGCCGCATGTCCGATACAGCCCTGTGCCCATTCAGGGGCGCGCCGCACTCACCTCCGTCAAAAGGAACCCGCCATGCGCAAGTCATCCCTCCGCCGTACCGGAGCGGCGCTCGCCGCCGTCACCTCGCTCGCCCTGGCCGTCACCGCCTGCGGCGGCACCACCAAGAACGACGTGAAGAGCGGGGGCGGCTCGGCCGCCGCGACCGGCAAGGCCGACCCGAACGCGGCCACCAAGAAGGGCCTGAAGGTCGGCTTCCTGCCCAAGCAGGTCAACAACCCGTACTTCACCTCGGCGGACAAGGGCGGCGAGAAGGCGCTGACGGAGCTGGGCTCCACGTACAAGGAGGTCGGCCCCAGCAGCGCCACGGACACCTCCGGCCAGGTGAGCTACGTCAACACGCTCACCCAGCAGCAGGTCAACGCGATGGCCGTCTCCGCGCAGGACCCGGGCGCCCTGTGCACCGCGCTCAAGCAGGCCATGAGCAACAAGATCAAGGTCGTCACCTACGACTCCGACACCAAGCCCGAGTGCCGCAACGCCTTCGTCTCGCAGGCCAGCGCCGAGGACCTGGGCCGCACCGAGGTCCAGCTGCTCGCCGAGCAGATCGGCTACAAGGGCGAGATCGCGGTCCTGTCCGCGGCGCAGACCGCGACGAACCAGAACACCTGGATCGACTTCATGAAGGAGGAGCTGAAGGACCCCAAGTACAAGGACATCAAGCTGGTCAAGGTCGCCTACGGCAACGACGACGCCCAGCAGTCCTTCCAGCAGACCCAGGGTCTCCTCCAGGAGCACCCGAACCTCAAGGGGATCATCTCCCCGACCACCGTCGGCATCAAGGCCGCGGCCCAGTACCTGTCCGGCTCCAAGTACAAGGGCAAGGTCAAGCTGACCGGCCTCGGCACCCCCAACGACATGCGCAAGTACGTCAAGAACGGCACCGTCGACGCCTTCGAGCTGTGGGACCCGGCGAAGCTCGGCGAACTCGCCGCGCGTACGGCCGTGGCGCTGTCCTCGGGGCAGATCACCGGAGCCGAGGGTGAGACCTTCAAGGCCGGTGACATGGGCTCGTTCACCATAGCCAAGGACGGCGTGATCAACCTGGGCAAGCCGACCGTCTTCGACGCCAAGAACATCGACCAGTTCAACTTCTAGGATCCAGGGGTCCCTTGATGCGACGTGTGTGCTTTCTGCTGAAGGTCCGTGCGGACCGCCTCGACGAGTACCGCGAGCGGCACGCCGCCGTGTGGCCCGAGATGCTCGACGCGCTCTCGGCCACCGGCTGGCACAACTACTCGCTCTTCCTGCGCGAGGACGGCCTGCTGGTCGGCTACTTGGAGACCGAGGACTTCGCGGCCGCGCAGGCAGGCATGGAAGCCACCGACATCAATGCCCGTTGGCAGGCGGAGATGGCGCCGTTCTTCGAATCGCTGGACGGCGCCAGACCCGACGAGGCCATGAAACGCCTCACCGAGGTCTTCCACCTCGCCTGACAAACCCCTTCCCGGCACCCCCGTCACCACCCGCTGGTATCCGCGCGAAGCCCTCCCCAGGAGTCCGGACATGAAGAGACGCACCCTGCTGGCCACCGCCCTGCTGACCGGTGTGGCAGGCCCCGGAATCGGCGCCGGTACGGCGCGCGCGGCCGACCCCGGCCCCTCGGTCTCCCTCACCGGCAGCACCCAACTCGACGCCCAGGCCCTGTTCTTCGTGTCGTACGACGGCCTGGTCAACAACAACTCGTTCCAGAAGAACGGTCTGCTTACCTACAAGGGCTACCAGTACGCCGTCTGGTACACCGCCGACCGCAGCGCGGTCGTCGCCCGCCGGGCGCTCGGCGCGTCCGGTTGGTCGACGGTCACCCTCGCCCATCGGCTCAAGAGCTCCGACTCGCACAACGTGATCTCCATGGGCGTGTCGAAGACCGACGGCCGGCTGCACCTCAACATGGACTCCCACAGCGACGGCTTCTTCTACGTGAAGTCGGTGGCCGGCCTGCTCGACAACCCCGGCTCCGCCGCCTGGACCTCAGCCGTCTTCGGAGCCGTACAGACCTCGCTGGACGGCCTCGCGCTCACCACGCAGTTCACCTACCCCCAGTTCGTCTCCACGCCCGACGGCAAGCTCCAGCTGAGCTACCGCGTGGGTATCTCCGGAAACGGGCGCAACGCCCTCGCGGAGTACGACGGCTCGTCCTGGACCGCTCTCGGGGAGTGGTCGGGCTCGACCGGCACGTATACCAGCGAGCACGGCTCCAGCACCGCCCGCAACATGTACCTGCACGGCATCGACTACGACGTCGACGGACGCCTGCACTCCTTCTTCACCTGGCGCGAGCAGAACGGCGCCGTGATGTGCAACAGCGGCGGCATCACCAACCACGACACCGGCTATGTCTACTCGACCGACCGCGGCCGTACCTGGCGCAACAACGCGGGCACCGTCGTCGGCACCACGGGCGGCTCCGACACGGTGGGTGTCAACGACGCCGGACTCGTCGTCGACGCGCTCAACCCCGACCACTCCCTCATGAACCAGGAGAGCCAGGCCACCGACTCCACCGGCCTGCCGCACGCGATCATCAGCTATGTGCCCGGTCGCTTCGGCCAGTGCACCACGAACTACGTCACCGACCGGACGAACAACGGCCGCGCCTTCCACCTCCGCAAGAACGCCTCGGGCAGCTGGACGAAGACCGAGATCCCGATCGCCCTCGGCTCCAGCCAGCGCACGAAGCTGATCCTGGACACGTACGACAACGCCTACGCGATCATGCCCTTCGGCCGGATCGCGGGCGCCTCGAAGTCCTCCGGGTACACGGACTGGACACTCCTGTACGACGGCAGCGGCCTCGACGCCTTCGGCGAGGTGGTGATCGACGAGACGCGCGTCTCACAGGACGGGACGCTCTCGGTCATGTACCAGGAGAAGTCCAGCGGGACCACGCCCTCGGCGCTCCACGTCGTCGACTTCCGGCTGCCCGCATGACCAGCGAAGTCGGCGGACTCGCGGGTAATGTGAAGGCCCGCCCGCCGCTTCTCGTCCCCCTGGAGGTTCCTGCCTGATGGCACAGTCGGTGGGTATCAAGGACGTCGCCCGAGCCGCCGGAGTCTCCGTGGGCACGGTCTCGAACGTCATCAACCGCCCGGACAGCGTCGCCTCCGAGACCCGGGCCCGTGTCCAGTCGGCGATAGACCGGCTCGGCTATGTCCGCAGCGAGTCCGCGCGCCAGCTGCGGGCCGGACGCAGCCGGATCATGGGCCTGCTCGTCCTGGACATGGGCAACCCCTTCTTCGTGGACGTCGCCCGCGGCGCCGAGCGCGCCGCGCGGGACGCCGGGCTCGGCGTGATGGTCTGCAACAGCGCGCAGAGCGCCAGCGAGGAGGCCGACTACCTGTCGCTCTTCGCCGAGCAGCGGGTACGCGGCGTGCTGCTGACGCCCGCGGATGCGACCGGGCGCAACATCGCGACGTTCCGCCGCAACGGCATCCCCTTCGTCCTGGTCGACCGGGTCGCCGAGGGCACCACCGAGTGCTCGGTCTCGGTCGACGACGTGGCCGGCGGCGCGCTGGCCGTACGGCATCTGGTCGACGCGGGCCATCGATCGATCGCGTACGTCAGTGGGCCGCCCGGCCTCAACCAGGTCAGGGACCGTCGCGTGGGCGCCCTGAACGCGCTGGCCGAGGCGGGCCTCCCGCCCACCGCGATGCGGGAGCTGCCCACCCAGCGCCTCGACGTGGCCGCGGGCCGCGACGCGGGCGCCCGGCTGCTGGGCCTCGCCGAGCGCCCGACCGCCGTCTTCTGCGCCAACGACCTGCTCGCGCTCGGCGTCCTGCAGGCCATGTACGCGGCGGGCGTCGGCGTCCCCGACGACCTCGCGATCGTCGGCTACGACGACATCGAGTTCGCCGCCGCCGCGGCCGTCCCGCTCACCTCCGTACGGCAGCCCGCCATGACCATGGGCGCCCTCGCCGCCGAACTGCTGCTGGAGGAGACGGAGGCCGAGACGGCACCCACACCGCACGAGCACCGGCGCGTGGTGCTCCAGCCGGAGCTGGTCGTGCGCCGCTCCAGCCTGTCGGCGCGCTGACGCGCGGCACGCTCCACGCGCCCGGCCTGCTGAGCGACCATTCAGTACGACTTTCTTGATCCCCGGTCTCGGCCGGTCGGGGATCATGTGCTCAACTGGGACGCAGCCTGGATCCGTACGTCTCGGGAGCCCTGTTGAGCGTCAGCTACCGCCAGCCCGGTGTCGTCCTCACCGACCACCGTTTCACCGTGCCCCTCGACCACGACGACCCGGCGGGGGAGAGCATCGAACTGTTCGCCCGCGAGGTCGTCGCGAGCGACAAGGCGCACCAGGACCTCCCCTGGATGGTCTACCTCCAGGGCGGGCCCGGCTTCGGCGCCAACCGCTTCGTCGGCAAGCAGGCCTGGCTCGGCCGCGCGCTGAAGGAGTTCCGGGTGCTGCTGCTCGACCAGCGCGGCACCGGCCACTCCACGCCCGCCAATCGCCAGACGCTGCCGCTGCGCGGCGGTCCCGGCGCGCAGGCCGACTACCTCGCGCGCTTCCGCGCCGACTCCATCGTCCGCGACTGCGAGGCCATCCGCCCCCGGCTCACCGGCGGCGACCCCTGGACCGTACTCGGCCAGAGCTTCGGCGGCTTCTGCGTCGTGCACTACCTCTCGACCGCCCCCGAAGGTCTGCGCGCGGCCCTCATCACCGGCGGCCTGCCCTCCCTCGACGCGCACGCGGACGACGTCTACCGGGCCGCGTACCCCCGTATCGAACGCAAGGTCGCGGCGCACTACGCGCGTTACCCCCAGGACGTCGAGCGGGCCCGGCAGATCGCCGACCACCTCCTCCGCCACGAGACCGTCCTGAGCAACGGCTACCGCCTGACCGTCGAGGCCTTCCAGTCCCTCGGCATCCTCCTCGGCGGTGGAGAGGGCAGCCACCGGCTGCACTACCTCCTGGAGGAGGCCTTCGTCCGCACCCCGCAGGGCCCGGCCCTCTCCGACGCCTTCCAGGAGGAGGCGCAGGGCCTCCTCTCGTACGCCGGCCACCCCCTGTACGCACTCGTCCACGAGGCCTGCTACGCCCAGGACGACCGGCCGACCGCCTGGTCCGCAGAGCGGGTGCGTGCCGAGTTCCCCCAGTTCGACGCGGCCAAGGCCCTCGCGGACGACGGACCGCTGCTGTTCACCGGCGAGTCCGTGCACCCCTGGGTGTTCGACACCGACCCCGCGCTGCGTCCCCTCCGCGAGACCGCCGAGGAACTCGCCGCGCGCACCGACTGGCGGCCGCTGTACGACCCCGCCCGCCTCGCCGCCAACGAGGTGCCGGTGGCCGCGGCGGTCTACCACGACGACATGTACGTCGACCCGGGGCACTCCCTGCGCACGGCCCGTGCCATCGGTGGTCTGCGGACCTGGGTGACCGACGAGTTCGAGCACGACGGTGTACGGGCCGGGGGGTCGCGCGTTCTGGACCGGTTGCTGGCGCTGTCGCGCGACGAGGTCTGAACGGGCGCCTTTCGGGGGAGAGGACAACGCGATGGACGAAGACGAACTCCTCGAACACCTCGCGGATCGGTTCCAGGAGCACCGCGGTCGCCTGCGGGCGGTGGCGTACCGGATGCTCGGCTCGCTGAGTGAGGCGGACGACGCGGTCCAGGAGGTGTGGCTGAAGCTCGGCCGCACGGACGTCGGTGAGATCAGAAACCTCGCGGGCTGGCTGACCACGGTGGTCGGCCGGGTCTGTCTGGACCTGCTGCGTTCGCGTGCCGCGCGCCGCGAGGAGCCGCTGGACACCTATGTCCCCGACCCGCTCGTCAGCCCTCTGGAGCGGATCGACCCCGAGCAGGAGGTGCTGCTCGCCGACTCGGTGGGGCTGGCCCTGCTGGTGGTCCTGGAGACACTGGAGCCCGCAGAGCGCCTCGCGTTCGTCCTGCACGACATGTTCGCGGTGCCCTTCGACGACATCGCGCCCGTCGTGGGCCGCTCGTCGGCCGCGACGCGGCAGCTGGCGAGTCGGGCGCGGCGGCGGGTACGGGACGCTGCCGCGCCGGAGCCCGAGCTCGATCCCGCCCGGCAGAAACTGGTCCTCGACGCCTTCCTCGCGGCCTCGCGCGCCGGGGACTTCGAGGCACTGGTGTCCGTCCTTCATCCCGATGTCGTGCTCCGCGTCGACTCCGGTGTGCTCGTCGGCGGGGCGGCGGCGTCCAAGGTGGTCCACGGTGCGACCGGCGTCGCCCAACAGGCGCTCATGTTCCGCCAGTTCGCGGAGTTCTCCCGGCTCGCGCTGGTCAACGGGGCGATCGGCGTCGTCACGGCCCCCGAAGGCCGCCCGCTGTCCGTCATGGGTGTCACCATCACCGACGGCCGCGTCGTCGAGATGTACATCCTCGCCGACCCCGAACGCCTGACCCACGTGAACCTCGCCGGACTGGAGGGCTGAGCCACCGTTTCCGCTGGAAAGACGCGCGCAGCGCTCTTCCAGGGGCGCGGGGAACTGCGCGATCAGCCCCGCCCCACCCGCAGCCGGAGAACGCACCGCAGGGGTGCCCCCGACGGCTCAGTAGGCTGGTGACATGCGAGAAGACAGTGTGGCGGCAGTCGATGACCGGCTCCTTGAGCTGCGGGCCGACTGCGGTCGGTGTTTCGGGTTGTGCTGCGTCGCCCTGCCCTTCACCCGCTCGGCGGACTTCGCGATCGACAAGGACGCGGGAAAGCCCTGCCAGAACCTGCGGACGGACTCCCGGTGCGGAATCCACACGCAGCTGAGGGAGAAGGGGTTCAACGGGTGCACGGTGTACGACTGTTTCGGCGCCGGCCAGCAGGTCTCCCAGGTCACTTTCGGCGGTCAGGACTGGCGCACAGGCCCGCGGGAACGGGCCCGGCAGATGTTCGACGTGTTCCCGGTCGTCCGCCAGCTCCACGAGCTGCTCCGATATCTGAACGAGGCCCTGACCCTCCCCGCGGCCCGCCCGATCCACGCCGACATCCGCCGAGCCCTCGCCGAGACGGAGCGACTGACGAACCAGTCCCCCGAGGAGCTCGGGGAGCTGGACGTGAACGCGCACCGGCAGCAGGTCAACACCCTCCTGCTGCGGACCAGCGAACTGGTGCGCGCGGGAGTCGGCCGCGGCAAGAAGAAGGAGCGGCGCGGCGCCGACCTCATGGGCGCCCGCCTCAGGGGCGCCGACCTGCGGGGTGCCAACCTGCGCGGCGCCTACCTCATCGCCGCCGACCTCACCGGCGCCGATCTGCGCGGCGCGGACCTGATCGGCGCCGACTTCCGCGACACGGATCTCACGGACGCGGATCTGACCGACGCGTTCTTCCTGACCCAGCCCCAGCTGAACGCGGCCAGGGGCAGCTACGGGACCAGGCTGCCGCGGTCAGTCACCCGCCCGGGCCACTGGACGCAGTGACACCGGGTCCGCCGCGGGTGCCCGGTCATCGAGGTGCAGCCGCAGCCCCTCCGGCATCAGCGTCAGTCGCTCGGAGACCCGCAGCCGGTAGTCCGGTTCGGGCCGCAGCTCATAGCGGCGCAGCAGCAGCCCCAGGACGAGCGTCGCCTCGTGCAGTGCGAACTGCCGGCCGATGCAGGCCCGCGCCCCGGTGCCGAACGGCTTGAAGGTGTGGGCGGCCCGGGACCGTACGGCCCCCGGGTCGAAGCGGTCCGGGTCGAATTCCTCGGCGTCCGCGCCCCACACCTCCGGGTTGCGGTGCAGCAGCGCCGTCAGGACCAGGGTCCAGGCACCCGTCCGCATCGGGTGGACCCCGCCCAGGACGGTGTCCTCGCGGGCCTCGCGCGCGAAGGCGGGCGCCGTCGGCCACAGTCGTAGCGACTCGTCGAGGACCCGGCGGACGTACCGCAACTTGGCGACCTGGTCGTAGGCGGGCAGGGGAGTGTCGCCCCAGACCCGGTCCACCTCGGCCTGTGCGCGAGCGGCGACGTCCGGGTGCTGGGCGAGGTAGTGCAGGGCGAAGGAGAGCGCGCCCGAGGTCGTCTCGTGGCCGGCGATCAGGAAGGTGATCACCTGGCGGCGGATGTTCTCGGGCGCCAGCCGTTCCCCCGTGTCCGGGTGGGCGGTCTCCAGCATCCGGTCGAGCAGGTCCCCCTCCCCGGAGGAGTGCCGGCGGGCGGCCACGACGGCGTCGACCGTCTGGTTCAGGTACGCCGTGTGCGCCTCGTTGCGGCGGGTGGCACCGCGCAGCAGGACCGGGGCCAGCGGCGCGGGGAGCACGTTGAGGCGCTGCGCGTAGGTCAGGGTCCCGACCATCGCGGTGACGAAGGGGTGCGGCCTGGAGCGCTCGAAGGAGCCGAAATCGTGCCCGAAGCCGGTGCGGGCGATCGTCTCCAGCGTCAGTTTCGTCATGTCGCCGGGTACGTCCACCGCCCGGCCCGCCGCGCGCTCCCCGTCCCAGCGGTCCATCAGCCGCTCGGTCACGGCGAGCATCATCGGGTGGTAGCCCTCCATCGCCTCACGGCTGAAGCCCGGGGCGAGGACGTCGTGGGCCAGCTGCCAGTTCGGTTCGTGGTTGTACGCCGTGAACAGACCGTCCCCGGCGACCGGCCGGAGGTTGGCGACCCCGAGGCCGACGTGCTTGGCGAACCGGTTCTCGTCCGCCAGCTCGGCCGCGAGCTCGGCGCCCCACACGAAGACGATCTCCTTGCCGAAGCCCTTGCGCCGGAAGATCGGCCCGAGCCTGCGCCCGAACCGCATCGAGTCCTGAAGGGGAGAGCGGACGTTCGCGCCGATCACATCCCCGACGAGGGGGAGCCGGTAGGGCGGCCGGGGGATGCGGTGCAGCTCGGGCCAGCCCAGCTCCGCGCTCCGGAACCCCTTGGGCAGCACGGCCCCTGTCGTCTCCGCCATGACGCGATCTCCCTTGTGCCCGTGGCACGTCGACGCTGCTGTCCTGACCTGTTGTACGCGGGTTCAATAGCGGTTTTCAGTGTGATCCCGTTGTTGAACCGACGTCAAGTAAGGTGCGGCCATGATGGGCAAACAGGGGGAGCGAGGGGAACGGACGCGCCGTCGGCTGAGTACCGAGGAGCGCAGGGAGCAGCTGCTGTCCGTCGGGGCGCGGCTGTTCTCGGAGAGCCCGTACGACGAGGTGTGGATCGAGCAGGTCGCCGAGATCGCCGGGGTCTCGCGCGGGCTCCTCTACCACTACTTCCCCACCAAACGGGACTTCTTCGCGGCCGTCGTGGAGCGCGAGAGCGAGCGGATGCTGCGGCTGACGGCCGCGGTGCCCGGCATTCCCGTCCGCGAGCAGCTGAGCGCCGGACTCGAGACCTTCCTGGCGTACGTCGAGGCCCACGCGCACGGCTTCCGCGCCTTCCATCGCGCCGACGCGGCCGGTGACCAGGCCGTGCGCAGGGTCTATCAGCGGGCGCTGGCCGCGCAGGAGCAGCAGATCCTGGCGGCGCTCGACGCGGCCCCCGACGTTCCCGGTGGGATCGA
Organism: Streptomyces sp. NPDC107454; assembly: GCF_055582885.1. Lineage (NCBI taxonomy): Bacteria > Bacillati > Actinomycetota > Actinomycetes > Kitasatosporales > Streptomycetaceae > Streptomyces > Streptomyces sp. NPDC107454. The sequence goes on from NZ_JBVJPA010000004.1 coordinate 185,260, forward strand.
GGACCGGCCCGAGCTGCGGATCGCCGTCCGTGGCTGGCTCGCCTTCACCACGGCCGTGTGCCTGGAGTGGCTCAGGGGTGCGGAGCTGACCCGGGAGCAGTTGCGGGATCTGTGTGCACGGGCGCTCATGGGCGCCATCACGCCGTAACTCGTGCGAGGGACGCAGGTGTGGCGTGGTTGGCGTACACCCGGATCTCCGATAGGTTAGGCAAGGCTTACCTAAGGGAGGTTGGGATGGGTGACCGCATGGGTGACCGTCATACCTGGACGGCCGCGCCCGCCGCCGCCGAGCGTGCCCGCTCGGTGCTCGCCGCGGCATGGTCCTGCGCGGTGACCGCGGAGGGCGGCAGGGAGGAACTCGTCGGCGCGCACACCGTCACCGCGGACGGCCGGGTTCTCCTGCATGTGCCGGACGACAGCGCGCTGACGGCCGCGGCGGTCTGCGCGCCGCGCGCAGAGCCCTCCGCCGTCCTGGAGTTCGCGGACGTCGCGCCCGTGCCGGTGCGCAGCCGGATCCGCGCCCGGCTCTGGATGGCCGGCCGGTTCGTCCTGGCGGAGGCGCACCTGGAGTTCCGGCCCTCGCGCGTGGTGCTGCGCGAGTCGTCCGGCGCGCTCGTGGTGGACCTCGACGACTTCGCGGACGCCGTCCCCGACCCGCTCGCGACGGCCGAGGCGAGCCTGCTCACCCACCTGGCCGACGCGCACCCGGACGCCGTCGAGCGGCTGACCCGTCTCGTCGAGCCCGAGAGTCTGCACGGCGCGGTCCGCGTCCAGCCGCTCGCCGTCGACCGGCACGGACTGACGCTGCGGATCGAACGGGCGCGCGGCAACGGCGACGTACGCCTGTCCTTCCACGCGCCCGCCGACGACGTCTCGCAGCTCACCGAGCGGATGCATGTGCTGCTCACGCAGGCGAGCTCCGCCAACTGCCCCCGCGCGCTACAGCGGCAGCGCACAGACGGCGACGGGTGAGGCGAACGGCTTGCCCGCGAGCCGGAGTTCACCGCTCGCGCCCTCGACGTGGAAGACGCTGACCGTGCTCGAGCGCTGGTTCGCCGTGAACAGCAGCCGTTCGTCCGGTGAGAAGGCGAGGTGGCGCGGGAAGTCGCCGCCGACCGGCACGCTGTCCAGGAGCCTCAACCGGGCTCCGGCCGCCTCGACCCCGTACCGCGTCAGGGTGTTGTGGCCGCGGTTGGCGAGATAGGCGTACGACCCGTTCGACGTCACCAGGATCTGCGCCGGGTAGTTCGTGCCCGTGCCCGTGCCGGTGGACTGCGGGTCGCCCGGGGTGAGCCGTCCGCTCGCCGGGTCGTACGCGCAGACCACGACCGTGTTGTCGACCTCGTTGGCGAGATAGGCGAAACGGCCGGCGGGGTGGAAGGTGAGATGGCGTGGCCCCGCGCCCGGCCGGGTGTGCGCCTGGGAGACCTCGGTCAGCGTTCCCTTCGACTGGTCCAGGCGGTAGGTGTACACCGTGTCGGTGCCCAGGTCGACGGCGAGGACGTGCCCCCCGTCCGGACTGGTCGTGAACTGGTGCGCGTGCGGGCCGTCCTGGCCGGGGCCCGGTGCCGGACTGGAGTGCGTGACCAGGTCGGTGCGTTCGCCGAGTGCGCCCGAGGCGTCGACGGGGTGCACGGCCACGCTGCCCGAGGCGTAGTTGGCGCTCAGCAGCCACCGTCCGCTCGGATGCACGGAGAGGTGGCAGGGGCCCGCGCCACCGGTGCTCCGGGAACCCAGGACCCGGTTGTCGGCGAGCCGTACGGCCGTCACGGCGCCCGCCTGCCGCTCGTCGACCGCGTACAGCGTGTGGCCCTTCGGATGCGTGGCGAGGTACGACGGGTCGCCGATGCCGGTGAGTGTGCCGGTGGCCGTCACGGTGCCCGTCGCCGGGTCGTACGTGGCCAGGCCGATCCCCTTTCCACCGCCCTCGACCGAGGTGTACGTGCCGAGGAACAGCCGGCGGACGGTGGGGGAGGAAGAGGTCCGCCCGGGGGCCGAGGTGGCGGGGGAGCCCCCGGCGGGTGGGTTCGTGGCGGCCGCGGGGCGGGTGCGCGGCGCGGCCGGTGCCGGCACCGTCGTCACCGCGGTGATCCCCGCCAGCGCCCCGAGGAACCGGCGCCTGCCCCAGCCGCCGCCCGCGTCCCGCGCCGGATCCGCGCCACTGTTCATAGCTGCACCTCGGGTGTCGGTTGCCTCGGTCGTCACAGCCACCTTGGCGTGCGACACCCGAGAAGTGCAAGAACGGCAACGCTTGTTGCGCCCTGTGCAACGAGAGGTGGGGTTGTCCGACGACTGCGTGGGGCCGTCTACCAGTCACCGTCCTCGACCGGCTCGCCCGGCGCGTCGCCCAGCTGTTTCACCTGGTGGGGCGAGGGCTCCTGCCAGGGCTCGTGGTCGTCGCCGAGCCACTCGCCGACCGGACGCACCGAGCTCAGTGTGTCGGTGGGGGCGACGTCCTGGGCCGCGTCGTCGTAGTACTCGAACCAGGGCAGCCCGGCCCGTGTGTAGGCCGCGCGGTCGACGGGGGACGGCGGGGGAGCCTCGCCCGTGATGCGGCGCCACTCGGGAGGCGTCACGAGATGCACGAACACCCGGCCGGCGGGCTCCCTGGCCCAGGCGCCGCGCGAGCGCTCGTCCGCGTAGACCTCCTGGCGCATCGAGCCTCCCACGCCGAGTCCCATGGCCGGGGCGCTCCTCGCGCGGGCCGCCGGGGCGGGCGCGGCGGCCATGGCGGCGCCGGGAGCCGGCGGGGCGGCGCCATAGGCGGACACGCTCTTCACGGACCGCGTGCTCACGGACCGGCGGCGCTCCCGCTCACGCCACTTCGCGAGCTCCGCGTCATTGAGCCGGAAGGACTGCAGCTGCAGGCCGCCCCACACCTCCTCGCCGGTGACCTGGCCCTCGACCGTGGCGCCGAGCCCCAGCGGCACGGCCACGAACTGGCGGACCGTGCCCTTCCCTGAGTTGATGCCGTCGAGCCAGAGCTGGCGGGGGAGCACCACATAGTTCTGCGGGTTCTGGGCCAGCAGGGAGCTCCACGGCCTGCCCGAGACCGCGCACACCTTGCCCGCGCCGACCTGGAGGGCGGCCGGCTCCGTCGAGCCCGCGAAGCTCAGCCACATGGCCTCGCGCAGATACACCGGCAGCATCACACCGCCGCGCGAGCGCCACTCGGCGGGCACGGTGTCCGCGTGGTCCTCGACGCGGCGCACGGGGAACTCGCCGAGCCCCGGCGGCAGTTCGTGCGTGCCCGTCTCGGGCAGGCGCAGCGTCCGCATGAACCGGACCCGCACCCCGCCCGGCAGCCGCAGTGTGTTCCCGTCGATCCGCACCGCGTCGTCGGCCATCCGTCCGCTCCCCCCGTCGTCGCCCCCGTCCCCGAAAACGGAACGGCTGTCCTCAGAGAGAACGACCGGAGACGGGGGGACGGTTCCGGTCCGAACGCGGCTGTCGCGGCCCGCGGGGCATCCGAAGGCGCTGCCGCAGTCGGACGAGGTGGTCACGGCGCTTGCGCTCTTCGCGGGTACCGCGGTCGAGCTCCTCCATGAGCCGCCGTGAGCGGTGCTCCGTGTCCAGCTCGTCCAGGATGCGGTTGATCTCGGTGAGGACGGCGCCGTGCAGCTGCCACTGCCGGGCGTCCCGCTGCACCTCGTCGAGCAGCAGCTGGGCCAGCTTGTCGCGGGTCGCCGTGGCTGTGGACAGCTCCGCGGCGAGCCGGGCCTCGGCCGACTCGGCGTTCTGACTGATGTCCGTGGTCACCAGGACCGCGAAACTCACCACGGCGTCGCCCACTTCGGACAGCAGCTGCTCCAGCGTCGCCCCCACCTGAGGCTCGAACAGCGGCTCGGGATCGCGCTCCTTGGCGAGGTCGGTGAGGGTGCGGGCGAGTACCCGCAGTACCACCGTGCAGATCTCCAGCGTGTCGAGGCCGGTGCGCAGCACGATCCGGTGCAGCAGGCCCTCCCGTACGCGCGGATTGAGCTTGAGGCTGTCCTCGGCCTGCCGGAGCGCCGCGTCCACCTGGACGATGTCGTGGTCCAGGCGGCGCGCTTCGTGCAGCCGCGCGGTGGCGTGCTCGACGGGAGTGCGGCCGGCCGCCTCCTCGCCCATGCGCAGCATCAACCGCCGTACCCGCCGTGCCAGATCCTCGATGGACTCGCCGGCCGCGCCGACCCACACCGGCGGAGCGAAGAGCAGATTGCAGCCGAGTCCGACCACCGCGCCGATCAGTGTCTCCAGCACCCTGGCCCAGGCCGTGTCCCCGACCCTGGTCACGCCGAGCACGAGCATGGCGCTGATCGCCACCTCGGGCACGAACTCGCTGACCCGGACGAGATGGCCGACGGCCAGCGAGGCGAGGATGAGCAGGGCCAGACTCCACCACGTCAGACCCACGAGAACGCTGAAGGCGATGGCGACGACGACACCCGCCACCACGGAGTTCACCCGGCGGATGCCGGTGGTGAGGGTGGCGTAGAGCGTGACCTGCACGACCAGGAGCGCGGTGAGCGGGGCGGTGAGCGGCGCGGGCTCCGGACTGAGCCGCAGCGCGATCACGTACGCGACGGTCGCGGCCCCCGCCGACCGCACCGACTGGACGACCACGGGTTCCTCGTGCCACTTCCGGAGCTGTGCGCCTGCCACGGCCCACGCACCACGTACGTCTCGCATCCTTGGCCTTTTCCCTTTTCGCAGGCGTACCGAACGTGCTGATTGAGGACCGTAACTGTCCGCAAGGGAGCCTAGTTTGTTCTCATCGGCCGGAAGGCACCCAGGAGGGGACCAGGAATGAGCGATCTCGCGGGCTTCGAGCTGCTGACCAGGGCGCACGTCTACCTGAGTGAGGTGGCCGTCGCCGTACCGGAGCGGGCGTGGGGGGCGCCGACGCCGTGCAGCGAGTGGACGGTGCGCCAGGTCCTCAACCACGCGCGACTGGATCAGCAGGCGTACGGCGCCGCGATCACCGGCGCCGACCGGCCCGACTCCGACCCCTTCCGGCCCGCCGACGTGCTGGACTCCGACGCGCAGACGGCGTTGGAGAAGGTGCTGCGGGGCGTGGCGGACGCGTACGCGCAGCTGCCGGCCGACTCCCCGGAGGTCGCGACCCCCCTCGGGCCGTTGCCGTTCCCGCTGGCCGCCGCCGCTGCCGCCATGGACGCCGCCGTGCACGCCTGGGACATCGCCGTCGCCACCGGCCAGGACGCGCCGCTGGAGGAGGAGCTGGCGGCGGGGATCGGGTTCGCGGCGGATCGGCTCGTCGATCACCTGCGCGACTCCTACGGGGTGTTCGCCGCTGCCCGCGAGGTGCCGGCGGCCGCAGGCCGGGCCGAGGCGCTGCTCGCCTTCCTCGGCCGGGACCCGCACTGGACGCCCTCCGTGTCCTGACGCGCGGACCGCGAGGCGGGGACCCCCGCGGCGTTCTCAGCCGGTGGCCGCCGTCACCGGCTGGAGTCGGCGCGGCTGCGGGACCGGTAGCCGGCCACCTTCGCGAGATTGCCGCAGCGGTCCATGGAGCACCAGCGGCGCCGACGGGCCTGGGAGTCGTCCAGGAAGAGCAGCGAGCACTCGGGGTTCTCGCACTCCTTGACCCTGGCGAGGAGCGGGCCGCCGACCAGCAGGACGGCGTCCCGGGCCACGGTCGCGAGGGCCGCGGGTCCGGGACGCTCGGCCGTCCAGCGCAGGGGCTGCCCGGGACCCGCGCCCTCGTCCTGCGGCTCGGGGAGCTGGGGGGCGAGGTCGGGGCGGGCCGCCGCCTCGTTGGCCCGCGCGACATCGGCCGGGTCGGATGCCTCCCCGGCCATCGCGGCGCGTACGAGCCGGTAGAGGGCCTCGCGCAGGGTGCGGGCGTGGGTGAGGTCGCCCTCGGTGACGCGCACCGGGGTGTCGTCCGCCCCGGCGCTCAGGCCCGCCTCGGTGATCCAGCGGGCGAGGGCGTCGGGGTCCGGGAGCCGCTCCAGGGGGGTGGCGTGCCGCTTGCCGAGCGTGGCCACGAAGTTCAGGCAGGGGCGTCCGCCGATGAAGGGGAACGGCGAGGCGGGCTCGGGGGTGGCGGCGGGAGCGGAAGGCATGGTCGCAGTGTAGCGCCTTGACACCGGTTGAAGTGGTGTCGCATGGTGACACCACTTCAACCGGTGTCACTGCTCCCGTGGGTCTCCTCGGATTCCGCAGTGCTCCGGTGCGTCCACAGGGAAGCAGGTGCGGTATGCGTGCGGTGCGGATCGACGAGTTCGGCGGGCCCGAGGTGCTGGTGCCGGTGGAGGTCCCCGACCCGGTCGCGGGCCCGGGCCAGGTGCTGCTGCGGGTCGTGGCGGCGGGGGTGAACCGGGCGGACGCGCTGGTCCGCGCCGGGCGGTACCACCGGGCCGGACGGCCACCGCTGATCCCGGGCGTGGAGGCGGCCGGCGTCGTCGCCGCGGTGGGGGAGGGGGTGACCGGCATCGAGGTCGGACAGCGGGTCATGGCTCTGGACGGGGTGAACGCACCCGGTTTCTACGCCGAGTTGGCCGTCGTGCCCGCCCGGCAGGTCACGGTCGTGCCGGACGGTCTGGAGCTGACCGAGGCCGCCGCCCTGCCCGTGGCCTGGCTCTCCGCCTGGTACTGCCTGCGCCATCTGGCAAAGGTGACCAAGGACGACACCGTGGTGGTGAAGGCCGCCGCGAGCGGGGTGGGCAGCGCGGCCGTCCAGATCGCCGCCGGGGCCGGCGCCCGTGTCGTCGCGCTCGCGGGTTCACCCGACAAGACCGCCTGGGCCGCCGGATTCGGCGCCCACGACACCCTTGACACGTCCGCGTACCCGGGCGACGCGGAGGTCGAGGAGGTGCTGCGCCTGACCGGCGGGCGCGGTGCGGACGTCGTCCTCGACACCGTCGGCGGCCCCGCCTTCGGACGGAGCCTGCGCGAGGTCGGGCACGGCGGACGGGTGGTCGCCCTCGCCAACGTCGCCCTGGAGCCGAGCACGATCGACACCCGCGACTTCTATCCGAAGAACGCCGCCGTCCTCGGCTTCCAGCTCACCAATCTGCAGATCCACGGCTACGACCCCCGCGAGGACCTGCGCGAGCTGGCCCGGCGGGTCGCGGCGGGCACCTACCGCGTGCCGGTCGAGACGGTGGTCCCGCTGGACCAGGCGCGCGCGGCCCACGAACGTCTGGAGCGGCGCGACAACCGGGGCAAGATCGTGCTGGCCGTCCAGGAGAAATGAGTTGCGGATGTCGCGCCCGACGAGTGATCTCTGAAGGTCCCGGAGCGGGGCGAACGCGTGCGGAGACAGGGCGGGGGAGGGGTCGCATGGACTTCAGGGACGGCCGCACACCTCAGGGGAGGGCGCTGCGCCACATTGCGGCTCTCTCCCGCGGCCCGGCCGTGGACCCGGCGCTGCGCATCACGCTGAACTTCCACCCCGACCGGCTGGTGGGCGGGCTCCCGGTCCTGGAGGTACTGGCCCGGGACGGCGCGTACGTCTCGCAGTTCGTCACGGGCACGAGCAACGGCGGGCTCACCGCACACCCCGGCGGCGACCGCTGGCGCTGGGAAAGCCGTATCTTCGGCGCGGCGTACGACGCCGAACCCCCGCACGAGAGACCCGTGTACGGCGGACTGAACTTCCGCCGCCAACTCGTCGGCGCGGCGCCCCGCTTCGGCTCCTCGCACTTCCGGCTGACCGGTACGGCCCTGCCGCGGGCCACCTTCTGCTATCCGGACAGCGCGGCCGAGCCGTCCGCGTTCGGGGTCGCCGCCGGGATGTCCCTGATCGAGCTGGCCGAGGCGGACGAGCGGGACGCGCTGGACGACTACATCGAGGCGCAGGTGCACGGGCCCGTCGACCTGGCGAGGGACATGGAGGCCCTGGTCCTGGACGCGAGCTACCGCGGCACGGCCGTCGAGGCGGCGGCCCGGCGGCTCCCGTGCCCCGTGGAGTGGCACCCCGGCTACCGGCTCCCGGTCGAGGAACTGCGGCGCCACCCGGACTTCCGTGGCCCGGAGTTCGTCGCGCTCGGCGCCCGGATCGCCGAGGACGGCCTGCTCGATCCCCGGATCATCGGGGACGCCGCCCGCACCGGCCGCCACGAACTCCAGGACCTGAAGAAGGTGTGGCACTGCCTCGCGCGCTTCGGCGCCCCTCAGGGAGCGGGCACGGCCGCGGGCGGCCACACTCCCGGAGCCAGTACGCCCAGTGCGTAGGCGCGCGCGACCAGTTCCGTACGGTTGGCCGCGCCCCAACGCCCGGACAGGCGCCGCAGGTGGGTGGTCTCCCTTTTGGAGGCCCCGGCGCGCTCCGGCCTGGGCACGTACACCGGAGTCGGCTCCGGTCATCTGCACACGGTCAAGCCCGGCGATACCGTCCTCGCCCGCGTCCAGCCCTGCCGGGAGGCCTTCCGGATCGACGCCTGCGCGCCGGTCGTGATGGTCGCGGCGGGCACCGGACTCGCCCCGTTCCGCGGCGCCATCGCCGACCGCCGCGCCCGGCCGGCCACGGGAGCCGAACTACCGCCCGCCGTCTGCTATTTCGGCTGCGACGCCCCGGACGCGGACTACCTCCACGCGGAGGAACTCCACGCCGCCGAGGCCGCCGCGGCGGCTCCCTGCGCCCGGCCTTCAGTGCGGCGCCCGTCGACGGTGTGACCTTCGTGCAGCACCGGATCGCCGCCGAGTCGGACGAGGTCTGGGATCCGCTGCGGGCCGGAGCCCGGGTGTACGTGTGCGGCGACGGCTCGCGCATGGCACCCGGCGTCCGCGAGGCCTTCCGTACGCTGTACCGGGACCGTACGCCGGACGCGGACGAGGCGACCGCCGAGAGGTGGCTGAACGAGCTGATCGCGAACGGGCGTTACGTGGAGGACGTGTACGCGGCCGGGTGACCGAAGGGGCGGGTGGGGCGCGTGACGGAGGACTCCTGGGAGCGGGCGCGGCGGATCCTCGCGGCGGCCGGACTGCCGCCGGACCGCCTCGCCCGCTGCCGCCCGCTCGACGGCGGCACCTACAACACCGTCGAGGAACTCCTCCTCACCGACGGCACCCGCCATGTGCTGAAGGTCCCGCCCCCGGAGACCGCCCCGGGCATGCGCCATGAGCGCGAACTCCTGGTGTCCGAGGCGGAGTTCTACCGGGCGGCGGCCACCGTCGACGTACCGGCACCGCGCGTCGTGGCCACCGGGGGCCGTCACCTCCTGATGACGGCCTGCCCGGGCCAGGCATGGGACGACACGGTCACCGGTTTTGAACAGACCCACCTGCGCACGGAGCTGGGTGTCCTCGTGGCCCGGCTCCACCAGGTCACCGGGCCCGGCTTCGGCTACCCCTCCGGGGCCCTCGGCCCGCTCGCCCCCGACTGGCGTACCGCCTTCACCACCATGTACGACGCCGTCCTGGACGACGCCCGCCGTTACCGGGCCTGGCTGCCCCGGCCCGTGGAGGAGGTGGCCCGCACCGCGAAGGCGGCCTACGACGCCCTGGACGAGGTCACCGACCCCCGCCTGGTCCACTTCGACCTGTGGCGGGGCAACATCCTTGTGGACCGCTCGGACGGTACACCCCGGATCGGGGGCCTCATCGACGGCGAGCGCATGTTCTGGGGCGACCCCCTGGCGGACTTCGTCTCCCTCGCGCTCCTCGGCGACATCGAGCGGGACCCCGCCTTCCTGACCGGCTATCAGAACGCTGGAGGCCGCGCCGACTTCGACACCGCGGCCCGCCGGCGCCTCGCCCTCTACCGCAGCTACCTCTACCTGATCATGCTCATCGAGACCGTGCCCCGCGCCGTGGACGGCGACCATGCCGCCTGGACCCGCGAGGCGGTGGCTCCGCAGCTCGTGGCGGCCCTGGACGACATCGGTCGGCGTGGAGCCGACCGGTCCAACGGATGACCTCGCACCCTCGCCTTCGGCTGGACGCGTACTCCGGTCGGGGTATCACGCGCGTCCAGCGCGAAGGCCGGGGCGTACGTCAGGCCGCGCTGCGCCTGCGCTCCCCGTGGGCCCGGATGATGTCCGCGTACCGGTGCCCGCTCCCCTTCACCGTGCGCCGCTGGGTCTCGTAGTCGACGTGCACGAGGCCGAAGCGCTTGTCGTAGCCGTAGGCCCACTCGAAGTTGTCGAGCAGCGACCAGGCGAAGTACCCGGCGAGGGGAACGCCCTTGCCGGCCGCCGCGGCACAGGCGGCGAGGTGCTGCTCCAGGTACCGCGTGCGCTCGGGGTCGTCGACGGTGCCGTCGGGGCGGACGACGTCGGGATAGGCGGAGCCGTTCTCGGTGACGTACAGCTTACGGGCGCCGTAGTCGTCGGTGAGGCGCAGCAGCAGGCGTTCGATGCCGGAGGCGTCGACCTCCCAGTCCATGCCGGTGCGGGGAACGCCCAGGCGGCGCACCGTGCGCACGCGCGGCGCGGGGCCCGAGGGGTCGTCGGCGACCGTGGACGGGAAGTAGTAGTTGAGACCCAGCCAGTCCAGGGGCTGCGCCATGGTCTCCAAGTCGCCCGGCACTTCGGGGAGTTCGACGCCGTAGACCTCACGCATGTCCGCGGGGAACCCGCGGCCGTGTACCGGGTCCAGCCACCAGCGGTTGGTGTGTCCGTCCAGTCGGCGGGCCGCCGCGACGTCCTCGGGGCGGTCGGTGGCGGCCTCGATGCTGGAGAGGTTGTTGACGATGCCCACCTGGGCGCCCGGTGCGGCGGCGCGGATGGCCTGCACGGCCAGGCCGTGGCCCAGGAGCAGGTGGTACGAGGCGCGGACCGCGACCGCCAGATCCGCGAGGCCGGGAGCCATCCGGCCCTCCAGGTGGCCGATCCAGGCCGAGCACAGCGGCTCGTTCAGCGTCGTCCAGTGGTGGACGCGGTCGCCCAGACGCTCCGCGACGACCGCCGCGTACGAGGCGAAGTGGTGTGCCGTGTCGCGTGCGGCCCACCCGCCGCGGTCCTGGAGCACCTGCGGCAGGTCCCAGTGGTAGAGGGTGACGGAGGGGGTGATGCCCGCCTCCAGCAGGGCGTCGATCAACTGGTCGTAGAAGTCGAGCCCCTTCGTGTTGACCGGGCCGTCGCCGCCCGGCACCACGCGTGGCCAGGCGATGGACAACCGGTAGGCGTTGGTGCCCAGTTGGCGCATGAGCGCGATGTCCTCGCGCCAGCGGTGGTAGTGGTCGCAGGCGATGTCACCGTGGTCGCCGTTGTCGATCTTGCCCGGGGTGTGCGAGAACGTGTCCCAGATGGACGGCGAGCGGCCGTCCTCGGCGACGGCTCCCTCGATCTGGTAGGCCGACGTGGCCGTGCCCCACAGGAAGTCCTCGGGGAGTGCGGCAAGGTCGATGGTCACGGAAGTCCCTTCAGGGGATGAGGAGTCGGTCACTTGACGGCTCCGGCCGTCAGGCCGGCGACGAGGTAGCGCTGGAGCAGCAGGAACCCCGCGACCACCGGGACGCTCACCACGAGCGAGGCGGCCATGATCTGGTTCCAGTACACGTTGTTGAGCGTGGAGTAGCCCTGGAGCCCGACGGCGAGCGTGCGCGTGGTGTCGTTGGTCATCACCGATGCGAACAGCACTTCGCCCCAGGCGGTCATGAAGGCGTAGACGGCGACGGCGACGATGCCGGGGATCGCGGCGGGCACGACCACCCGCAGCAGCGCGCCGAGCGGCCCGCAGCCGTCCACCAGCGCCGCCTCGTCCAGATCGCGCGGCACCGAGTCGAAGTACCCGATCAGCATCCAGATCGAGAACGGCAGGGAGAAAGTGAGATACGTGAGGATCAGGCCGCCGCGCGAGCCGAACAGCGCGATGCCCGTGGCGTTGCCGATGTTGACGTAGAGAAGGAACAGCGGCAGGAGGAAGAGGATGCCGGGGAACATCTGCGTCGAGAGCACGGTCACCGTGAAGACGCGCTTGCCGCGGAAGCTGTAGCGGCTCACCGCGTACGCCGCGAAGACCGCGATCACCACCGAGCAGACCGTCGCCGCGCCCGCCACGATCAGCGAGTTCACGAAGTACCTCGCCAGCGGGACCGTCGACCAGATGTCGATGTACGGGCGGATCGTCAGCCCGCTCGGCAGCCAGCGGAACTTCCCCGAGACGTCCGCGAGCGGCTTCAGCGAGCTGGAGACCATGACGTACACCGGTACCAGGACGAAGCCGGTGAGCAGGGTGAGGAAGATCCTGCGGGACCAGAGGAAGGACGGCGGGGGAGCCATCGGCGAGCGGGTCGCCTTCGAGGCGCGGGACGCCGTCTGCGCGGTGCTAGACATCGGCCGTCTTCCTTCCTCGGGAGGTCAGCAGCAGGTAGACGCCCGTCACGACGAGCAGGAAGAGCAACAGCAGGACCGACATCGCGGATCCGGTGCCGAAGTTCCAGGTGACGAACGACGCCTGGTAGATGTGCACCGAGATGAGGTCCGCGGCCTCCGGAGCGGTCCTGCCGAACAGGACGAACGGCGTGTTGAAGTCGTTGAACGTCCACAGGAACAGGACCAGCACCAGCACCTGGTTGACCGGGCACAGCGACGGCAGGGTGATGCGCCGCAGCTGCTGCCACAGACCGGCGCCGTCGAGCGCGGCGGCCTCGTACAGCTCCCCGGGGATGTTCTGGAGGCCGGCCATGACGATGAGGAACGCGAACGGCCAGCCCTTCCACACCGACACGGTGAGCAGGGCGTAGAAGCTGTTGTCGCCGATGAGCCAGAAGGACGGCTTGTCGGTGAGGTGCAGCTGGTCGTGCAGGACGTGGTTCACCAGGCCGTTGTCGTGCTGGAACATGAACACCCAGGTGATGACCGCCGCGTACACGGGCAGCGCGTACGGGACGAGGAAGAGCGCCCGCAGCAGACCGCGGCCGCGGAAGGAGTCCTGCATGTAGATCGCGGCCGCCGTGCCGATCAGCCAGCACAGGCCCACCGACAGCAGGGTGAAGCCGACGGTGACGAGGAACGAGTGCAGCAGCGCCTTGCCGACGGGCGCGCTGAAGTCCACCGACACCTTGTAGTTGTCGAATCCCGACCAGGGCGCGGTGCCCCAGTCGCGGATGTAGAACTGGGTGAGCTCCTTGAAGCTCATGAAGATGCCGATCACCATCGGCACCAGGTGGACCAGGAGTTCGAGGATCAGGGCGGGCAGGAGCAGCAGATAGGGCAGTGCGATGCGCCGGATCCGCCCGGGGCGGCGCGGCCCGCGCGCCGCCCCGGGAGAGTCCTTGGGCACCGCCCGTTCGCCGGAATCGGCGGAGGCGGCGGTCGTAGTGGTCATGAGGGAGTCCGCGCTCACTTCGCAGGCATCTGCTGCTGGGCCTTCTCGAGCTCCGCCTTCACCGACTCCGTGGTCACCGCGCGTCCGGCGGCCGCGTCCGCGAACAGCGCCTTGACGGCCGTACCGACCGTCGTCTCGAACTGGGACTCGTCGGCGACCTGCGGAAGCGCGGCGGCGCTCTTGGCCAGGGTGTCCTTGAGGACCGCGTTCGCCGGGGTGTTGAAGGTGGCGTCCGTCTGGGCCGTCTTCACCGGCGGGATCGAGCTGTACGCCGTGTTGAGGATCTTCTGCTCGGCGTCGCTGGTCATGAACTTCACGAACTTGGTGGCGCCGTCGAGGTTGTGGCTGTTCTTGAAGACGGCCAGGTTGATGCCCGCGACCATCGAGTTGACGTTGGTGCCCGTTCCCGGGGTGCCGGACTGCACGGGGACCGGGGCGATTCCGTACGCGTCATCGCTCATGCCCTGCGACTTGAGGTTGGCGGACGCCGACTGCCACAGCAGCATCGCGTTCTTGCCCTTGGCGAAGTCGCTCACGGACTGGTTCTGCGCGTACTCGGCGTTGCCGGGCGCGATGACCTTGTCCTTCGCCATCAGGTCGATGTACTGCTTGACCGCCGCGACAGTGCCGTCCGAGGTGAAGTCCGGCTTGCCGTCGGCGGTGAAGAAGTCGGCGCCGTGTTGCTTGGCGAAGACGAAGACGTGGTGGATGTTCTCCGAGGGGTTCGAACCCTCGGCCCCCAGGCCCCACTTGCCGCCCTTGGACAGCTTCTTGCCGTCGGCGACCAGCTCGTCCCAGGTGGCCGGCGGCGTCGCGAGCCCCGCGTCGGCGAACATCTTCTTGTTGTAGTAGAGCGCGTACGCCATCGAGTACAGCGGGACCGCGGCCGGGTCCTTGCCCTGCGCGCCCGTCGAGCCGAGCGCCGAGTCGACGAAGCGGTCCTTGCCGCCGATCTTGGCGAAGTTGCCCGCGTCCCACGGCAGCAGCGCGCCGATGGCCTGCAACGAGGCGCTCCAGGTGTTGCCGATGTTCAGGACGTCGGGGCCCTGGCCCGACGTGGTCGCGGTGAGAATCCGGTTCAGCAGGTCCGACCAGGGGACGACCTCCACCTTCACCTTGATCCCGGACTGCTTCTCGAACTTGTCGAGTTCGGGCTGGAGGACCTTCTTGTCGACCTCGATGCTGGCGCCCTGGTTGGAGGCCCAGTAGGTGAGCGTCTTCGGCGAGTCGTTGGACCCGCCGCCCGTCGACGAGCCGCCACCACAGGCGGTCACGGCGGTCAGCAGGGAGACGGTGACCGCACCGGCGGCCGCGGCTCGGATTCTGCGCATGGCTGCGTATGTCCCTTTCCCGGAGGGAGAGCCACGAGGGCCGCCCGCGTTCACTTCCCGAACGACCCTCATGTCTTAATTTAGGACGTGAGTTAAGACCCGGAAGAAAGTCGCGTCAAGGGATCGCGCAGGGGTATCTTGCAGGTCGGGCGGGCCGGAAGGGATTCTCATGGCGGTGCGGAACGGGCGAACAGTGCGTGACCTGCGGCGCGGCAATCGCACCGCCGTGCTGCAACGGTTGTATTTCGACGGCCCCCTGAGCCGCTTCGAGCTGGGCCCGGCCACCGGCCTGAGTTCCGGTTCCGTCAGCAACGTGGTCGCGGAACTCGTCGCGGACGGTCTGGTCGAGGAGGCCGGAAGCGTCGACTCCGACGGCGGCCGCCCACGCACGTTGCTGCGGGTCGTACCCGGCAGCGGCCACATGATCGGCGTCGACGTCGGCGAAACCCGCGTCCGCGTCGAACTCTTCGACCTGACCCTCACCGAACTCGCCCGCACGGAGCGGCCGCTGGAGCGGCAGGGGTACGGGGGTGACTGGGCGTCGGAGGGCGACGGACAGGCTCAGGGGGAGGACCCGTCGCCGGGCGGCGGACCGTCGTCGAAGCGTCGGGAGTACGACGTCGATGTCATCGTCGGGCACATCCGGGACGGCGTCGCCGAGGTGCTGGACGAGGCGGGCATCGCTCCCGAGCGGCTGCTCGGCGTCGGTATCGGCGTCCCGGGAATCGTCGCCCGCACGCCCGAGGAGGGGGCGGTGGTGCACGGTCAGACGATCGGCTGGGACGCCGTCCCGCTGGAGTCCCTGCTCCGTTCGGCCTGCCAACTCCCCGACACCGTCCCGTACTTCGCGGACAACGGCGCCCGGACCCTGGGCCAGGCCGAGATGTGGTTCGGCGCCGGACGCGGCGCGCGCAACGCGGTCGTCGTCCTCTTCGGCTCGGGCGTCGGCGCCTGTCTGGTCACCGAGGACGTGGAGCACGGCCGCTCGGTGGAGTGGGGCCACCTGACGGTACGGGTCAGGGGGCGCCGCTGCCGGTGCGGTGCCCTGGGCTGTCTGGAGGCGTACGCGGGCGCGGAGGCGCTTCTCGACCGCTGGCGCGAGGAGGGCGGACGCCCGCCCGAGGGAACCGACGAGGAGACCGCGCTCACCGCGATGCTCACCGCGGCCTACCCGGCCGAGGAGGGTGTCGAGGCCGACCCCGTCGCGCTCGCCGTCCTGGAGGAGACCGCCGAGTACCTGGGCGCCGGCCTGTCCGACCTGATCAACCTCTTCCAGCCCGAGCGGATCCTGATCGGCGGCTGGGCGGGCCTCCAGCTCGGCACCCGCTTTCTGCCCGCCGTCCGTCGGTACGCGGCCTCGTACGCCCTGCGCTATCCGGCCGAGCGCGTCTCCATCGACCTCGGCCGGCTCGGCCCGGACGCGGTCACCGTCGGTGCCGCGATCCTGCCGCTCGCCGACTTCTTCGCGCGGGGCGGCCGACGCGCCGAGCCGGTGAGCGAGAGCCCCTCCCCGGCCTGGCGCACCGCCCTGGAGGAGCGCGCCCCGCACTGACCCGCAGCCGGGGGTTCACGACGCACGACAGCCGCCCCGCCGACCCGCAGCAGGACAGGGGCCCTTGGGATCGTCCGGAGGGCCCCTGCCGTCGCTCCTACCGCATCACTTGGCGGGCTTGTAGAAGGCGTAGGTGGCGGAGTAACGGACGCTGATCTGGTCGGTACCGGTGCAGGCGGTGATGGGGGCGACGCCGCCGTGGGTGTCGAGGCGCTGGACGTAGGAGACGCCGGCGAAGACCCCGGTGCCGCGAGTGGCGGTGGCCCGCAGGAGGAGCTCGGGGATGGTGCCGGTCTTGGGGGAGTTGGCGACGGCCGCGGCGTTGACCGCGCTGCCGTCCACCGTGGACACCCAGACGGGGCCGCGGGAGTGGAGAGCGAGGGGGCGGTGGGAGCGGTCGTGCCCGGCCCACAGGGTGGCGGCGGGTTCCAGCAGCTTCCAGGCGCCGTCGGCGCAGGTGTAGGTCTGGACGCCGGCGGCGGAGAAGACGCCGGTGAGCCGGTTGCCGTCGGGGACCTTCAGTGCGGCGGGAGCGCCGACGCCGGTGCGGGCGGGCTGCGAGGTCGCGGCCTGGCCGACCGTCGCGCCGAACAGCGTGCCGGCGGTCACGGCGCCGACAGCCGTCGTGGTGAGGATGAGACGCTTGGCGAGCTTCATCGGGTTTGTCTCCAGAACGTTTTCCGAACGAGGTCGAGTGGCACCGCGGTGGCTGGGCGGGCTGTCGTCGCTGCGCACACGGCTACGCCTAGTTCTTCGGCGTTGTTCGGCGTTCTTCGGCCGTGATGGACCGGGTGACAGCCCCGGCGTCCTGACGGATCCGGCCGCGGAGTCGAGCGCGCGGCGCGATGACGCCGGGGCCCTGGGATGACCAGGATTTCCCGGTGGGGATCAGCACGCCTCACGAGTAGGCAGTCTCGCCGTACGGGTTTCGGGTCGACGAGGGTCTATGGGGCACGTGGCAGGGCACGCCGCCGCGCACTAGGGGCGTTCGACGGCCAACGGGTTCGTGTTCCGGTTTCGCGACCACGGCACCAGCTGGACGAGGCCGAACATCACCTCGACGCCGAAGAACAGCCACAGCAGCGGCATGGCACCGTGGGCCAGCGCGTACGCCTGCCACGCCGCGAACAGCGTGCGCGCGATGCCGTCGAGCAGTCCGTGCACCGGCAGCGGCCGGACGATGCGCAGGACGGCCCAGACCACCACGACCGAGCCCATCAGATTCGCGTACAGGGTCTGCACCGGGTCGAGTTCGGGCAGGGCTCCCAGCCCGAGCGCGTTGCCCGACGACGACAGCGCATCGTGCACCAGCGCGTACGTCCAGGGCGTCGCGAAGCCCGCGGTGACGACGAGGTCGTACCAGGCGCTTGCCCGTACGGCGCGCAGATAGGCGGGGCGTTCGGGGGCGAGGGTCCGGATCACGATGAGGCTCCAACTCGTCTCGGGACAGCGACGCCTCACGCTAAACAGTGGAGTACGGTCCAAGGTCAAGGTCGCCGTCCGCTGGAGGGACATGCGTATCGGAGAGCTCGCCGCGCAGGCGGGCATGAGCAGGGACACCATTCGGTTCTACGAGAAGGTCGGCCTCGTCACGGGTCGCCGACTGGCCAACGGATATCGCGACTTCCCGCCCGAGGCGGTGCCCTGGTTGCACTACGTCCGCACCGCGCAGACGCTGGGATTCTCGCTCGCGGAGATCGCGCGGCACGGCGAGGAGCTGCGGGAGGCGCCGGACTCCGCGGATGCGCTGTCCGTGCTGTTCGAGCAGAAGATCCAGGTCATCGACGCCCGCATGGCCGAACTCGCCACCCTGCGGGCCGAACTCGCCACGCGCGTCGACACCGGGTGCCCCTTGCGGGCCATCGGCCGGCCGAGCTGACGACGAGGTGACATGACCTCAGGGGTAATCGACCCCGCCCCAGCCCTCCGGAACCATGAAGGACGTACCCACTCGTCCCGCCACCGGATTCCGGGAGGTTTCCCATGCCGTACTTCGAGAGCCCCGTCGATGGCACCCGACTGCACTTCGTCGACTACGGTCCCGCCACCGGGCAGGTCGTCGTGTTCGTCAACAGCGCCTACTTCGGCACGGAGATGTGGGAGTACCAGATGCTGCCGCTCGCCGCGGAGGGCTACCGGTGCGTCGGCTTCGACCGGCGCGGCCACGGTCGGTCCGACGACGTGTGGGGCGGGTTCGACCTCGACACTCTGGCCGACGACGTCGACGGGCTGCTGCGCCACCTCGACCTGTCCGGGGTGACACTGGTCGGGCACTCCATCGGGACCGCGGAAGTCGTACGTTGCCTGACCCGGCACGGGGTCGAGCGGGTGGCGAGGGTGGCACTCGTCGCAGGCATGGCGCCCGGGGCCGTCCGGTCCGCGGACCATCCGGAGGGCATCGACCCGGGCGTCGTCGAGGCCGGCAACGAGGTCTTCCGCCGCGACCGGGCCGCCTTCTTCGTGGACGGGGCCCGCTCGTTCTTCGCCCTCGACCTCCCCGGGAACCAGCTCTCCCCGGCCTATGTGCAGTCCATGATCAACCGCTGCCACGGCGCCACCGCGCGCGGCGGGGCGGCGTTGGGAGACCTCGCGGCCACCCTGAACGTCGCCCCCGAACTGGCCAAGCTCGACCTGCCCGCACTGGTCGTCCACGGCACCCACGACACGTCGGCGCCGCTGGACCTGACCGGCCGCCGGGCGGCCGAACTGCTCCCCAACGGCACACTCAAGGTCTACGAGAACGCGGGCCACGGCCTCTTCGCCACACACGCGGAACAACTCCTCGCGGATCTGCGGGAGTTCACGGCCCGCGACTGACACCCCGGGCGCGTCACGCGAACGCGTTCACCCCGGTCAGCTCCGCCGACAGCGTCCACAGCCGCGCGGCCTGCTCGGGGTCGATCGCGTAGTCCCGTACGCCGGTCCGCTCGCCGTCCGCCGGAGCGACCTCGGCGATGTCGCAGTCCTCGCAGTACACCCCGCCCAGGCCGGCCAACTGGGGTGAGGTCGCGGCCCACACCTGGGTCGCCGCACCCTCCTGGGGCGACTTGAAGCCGGACGGGTTCAGCGGGTTGCCGTCCTCGTCGATCCAGCCGCGCTCCACCATCTCCTCCTTGGCGAGGTGGCGCTGCAGCGGGGTGAGGATGCCGCCGGGATGGAGGGCGAAGGCCCGTACGCCGGACTCCCGGCCGAGCCGGTCGAGGTGGACGGCGAACAGGATGTTCGCGGTCTTCGCCTGCCCGTACGCCTCCCACTTGTCGTAGCCGGTGCGCCAGTGCACGTCGTCCCAGCGGATCCCCGAGTTGTGGTGACCGCCCGAGGAGACGGAGACGACCCGTGCGCCGCCCGGCTCGATCGCGGGCCACAGACGGTTCACGAGCGCGAAGTGGCCGAGGTGGTTGGTCGCGAACTGCGCCTCCCAGCCGGGACCGACGC
This sequence comes from Streptomyces sp. NPDC107454, assembly GCF_055582885.1. Lineage (NCBI taxonomy): Bacteria > Bacillati > Actinomycetota > Actinomycetes > Kitasatosporales > Streptomycetaceae > Streptomyces > Streptomyces sp. NPDC107454. Next base: position 204,796 of record NZ_JBVJPA010000004.1, read on the forward strand.
GGGTCTCCGGGCAGGCCATGATCCCGGCGTTGTCGATGACGATGTCGATGGTGCGGCCGGAGGCGAGGAAGCGTTCGGCGAAGGCGCGGACGCTGTCGAGGTCACCGAGGTCGAGCTCGTCCACCTCGACCCCCTCGATGCCCTCCACCGCCTCCCGGGCCACGTCCGGGCGGCGCGCCGGAACGACGACGTGGGCGCCCGCCTTGGTGAGCGCGCGGGTGGTCTCCAGGCCGAGCCCCGAGTACCCGCCGGTGACGATCGCGAGCTTCCCGGTCAGGTCGATGCCCTGGAGGACGTCGTCGGCGGTGCTGCGGGCGCCGAACCCCGAGCCGATCTTGTGCTGTGCAGTGGTCATGTTCCGACGCTACGGATGGGAGAGCACTCGAAGTCAAGCGGAGGCAGCCGCCCACGGCGGGCCGGGCCTGGCGCGGGACATGAAAAGGCCCCGACCGGACGGGGGAATCTCGGTCGGGGCCGTCTGTGGTGGGCCCGGATGGCGGTCACCTCTCGGCGAGAGGCTCCACAGGGCTTCAGCCGAACGATCGTCCCTGTGGGCAAAAGGTGAGGCCCGGGGACACTGTCCCATCCGCACCCACGGTTGGTTTAACGGGGAACTACCGAGGGGTGTTCCCGCGTGACCAGGGCAGGAGCGGTGATCTGCGTCACCCGGAGGGGCAAGGGGGCGGACGGTTCTCGGGTCGCCGTACGAGTCACGTCTCGGCTCGCCGTACGACTTCACGCGTCCGGGGGCTCGGGCGCGGGTTTGCTCTCGCCGTCCAGCCTACGCCCGTCAGGTGCTGGTCATGCGGGTCGGCGCGGTCCTCGACCGGGTCCAGGCCAGCAGCTCGTCCTCGCTCCAGGTGGTGATCACGCGCTCGGCGGGCACCCCGCACTCCTCGGCCCGCGCGCAGCCGTGGATCTGCCAGTCGAGCTGGCCGGGGGCGTGCGCGTCGGTATCGATCGAGAAGAGCACGCCCGCGTCGAGCGCCCGGCGCAGAAGCGGGCGCGGTGGGTCGAGCCGTTCCGGGCGGCAGTTGATCTCCACGGCGGTACCGGACTCCGCGCAGGCGGCGAAGACCGCGTCCGCGTCGAACTCCGACTCGGGCCGCCGCCGCTCGGTGAGCAGCCGGCCGGTGCAGTGACCGAGCACGTCTGCGAGCGGATTGCGTACGGCGGTGACCATACGGCGGGTCATCGACCTGGCGTCCATACGCAGCTTGGAGTGCACCGACACCACCACGACGTCCAGCGACTCCAGCAATTCCGGTTCCTGGTCGAGCGATCCGTCGTCGAGGATGTCGCACTCGATGCCGGTGAGCAGCCGGAAGGGGGCCCACCGGCGGTTGAGCTCCGCCACCACCGCCAACTGCTCGCGCAGCCGCTCGGGGGACAGGCCCCGCGCCACGGTCAGCCGCGGTGAGTGGTCCGTGAGCACCGCCCACTCGTGCCCGAGGCGCGCGGCGGTCCGGCCCATCTTCTCGATCGGGCTGCCGCCGTCCGACCAGTCGGAGTGCAGATGGCAGTCGCCGCGCAGCAGCGTTCGCAGGTGTTCACCGCCCTCGGCGAGGGGGCCCGCGGCCTCCTGTTCCAGCGTCTCGAGATAGCCGGGCGGCTGACCGGCCACCGCCTCGCGCACGACCTGCGCCGTCTTCGGTCCGATGCCCTTCAGCGACTCCAGGGTTCCGGCGGCGACGCGCCTGTCGACCTCCCCGGCGGGCAGCGCGGCCAGCACGGCCTGCGCGGTGCGGAAGGCCCGTACGCGATAGGTGGGGGCCTGGGTGCGCTCCAGCAGGAACGCGATCCGGTCCAGGGCCTCGACGGGATCCATCGGCACCACCTTCCGTGAGCCTTTCGCCCCTTTCAAGCCCTCCAAGCCTTGCCCAGCCGCCGTCGGCCCGCACGGCGGAGTGTCACTCGCCCCGACCCGCTCGCGGGATTCGATCTACGTTCTAGTACGCTCTAGGCATGACCGAAATCTCGAGCCCCCACATCTCCTACCCGCGGGTCATGGTGCTCGGGGTGCAACCGTCCGACCCGCCGTTTCGGATCGTGGAGATCGACGGGGAAATGGTCGGCGAGGCGAAGTCGATCACCGATGTCCTGACGTTCGCCGGCTCCCAGGGGATCCATATCCACGATCTCGACGACCCGGACGTGGTGCGCTGGGTGGGCGGCGACAAGTTCACCTGGGCGGCGCACCAGAGCCGGTCCGGCGGATCAGGGCACTAGGGCCGATCCGGCGGATCAGCGCGCCAGGGCCGGTCCGAGGATCAGGTCGCGGCGCCGGGCAGTTGGGCCGAGGCGTGGGGAGCGCGCGGACCTCGGGGTTCGCGCCGGTGTGAGCTGTCGCGGGGGGAATGACCCCGCACCCCAGGAGAGATCACCAAAAGGCGGGAACCCGGCATGGGCCGATCCCCGCGAGGGCACGGTTGATCTTGCCGGGTGATCGCGACCGCCCCGGCGTCCCCTCTTCCCTCCGGGAGTCGTCATGCCCCGTGGCTTCGCCGTGCCCGCCGCCGCCCTCCTCGCCTCGACCGGTCTGCTGGTCTCGACCGCCCTCCTCGCCGCCGTACCGGCGAGCGCGGCGACGTACGGCGCGTCGCGGGCCGGAGACGTGTGCTTCTGGACCGCCTCCGGACAGCACGGCTCGTCGTGGTGCTACACCCCACCGGGCTATACGGACGTCCCGGAGTTCCTGCACGACAAGGCCGCATCCTTCAGGTCCAACGCCGACACCGCCGTGTACGCCATCGACTGGGGCCGCGGCACCTGCTACGCCCGGCTGATCCGGGCGCACGACCTGGCCGACAACTGGCCCTGGGGCGCCCGGCTCGACGGCGTCGCCGACACCAGGATGGGCTGCGAGGTCGGCTGACCCGTGCGACTCCTTCGCGCGTTCGCCGCCGCCGCGCTCGCGGTGCTGGCGTTGACGGGGTGCTCCACGGCGACGGCGCAGCGGACGCTGCCCCCGCTGCCCAGGACCGAGCGCGACCGCGACGACCTCATCGACACCGCCCAGCAGGTGCTCGTCGACCGCTGTCTGGCCAGGCAGGGACTGACCCTCCCGAACGCCTCGGCCCAACAGGACCACAGCGCCACGGCCCCGCAGGACCGCCGACTGCAGGGCGCTCTCTTCGGCCGCGGCCACCCCGAGCTCTCCGTCACCCTCGCCACCGGCTACACCGTCACCGCACACACGGACGGCTGCCTCGCCGCCGCCGAGCGCGATCTCTACGGCGACCAGCGGCTCTGGTTCCGTACTCGGGTCGTGGTGAACAACCTGCGGGCCGAGGCCCAGCAGCGCATGAAGCGCGATCCCGGCTACCGCGCCGCAACCGCCCGCTGGACCCGCTGTGTCGCCCCGGCGCACGGGGCCCGCCCCGGCCGCCCCGACCCCGCCGTCTCCACGCGCTGTGCACGTGAGAGCGGCCTCACCCGGCTGCGGGCGCGGCTGGAACCGGCCCTGCTGGCCCGGGTCCGCGCCGAGCGGCACGGACAACTGACCACCTACCGGCAGTTGCGCACCCGCGCACTGCGCCGCGCGGCGGATCTGTATGCCGAGCGGACCGTCCAGGTAACCCTGAAGAAAGGCAGTGACCCTTCGTGATCACCCAGCGTCTCGCCCTTTCCGCCGCCGCGGCCCTGCTCGCCCTCACCGGCGGTCTCGCCCTGGCCACCCCCTCCGGCGCGGCCGACTGTCCCAGCGGCAACTTCTGCGTCTGGGAGAACGCCAACTTCGACGGCCAGCGCGCCAACTGGTCGGGGGACGACGGGTGGTGGGAGAGCTGGATCGCCGACACCGACTCCTCCTGGGCCAACCACGGCATCTCGGGCCCCGGCGTCAAGGACCACGTGAAGGTCTACGAGGACGCCTGGCAGGGCGGCGCCATGACCATCTGTCTCGGACCGGGGGAGGAGGTCGGCTACAACGCCGTGGCGAACGACCGCGGTGACTCGCACACCTGGTCCATGGGCTGCTGAGAGGCCAACCCCGGTCGATCGCCCCCGGTCGATCGACTCCGGCCGATCGACTCCGGCCGCCCGCGGTGGGGGCCGCGGGCGGACGGTCATGACATGCGGACCCTCATGCCTTCGGGGCCTCGCGCCGGTTGCGCCGGCCCTGCCGACGGCGCTTGGGATGCACCGCCCGGCCGATCCGTCGTCCCAGCAGCAGATAGCCCACCAGCGCTCCGGACGTGTTGAGGATGACATCGTCGATGTCGAAGGCGCGTCCGGTGATCAGCGTGCCCTGGACCAACTCGACCAGCAGCATCACCACCGCGGTGAGCAGCAGAACGCGCAGGATCCCCCGGGCCTTGGGAATCAGCACGGGCACCAGCACGCCGAACGGCACACCGAGCACGACGTTCCCGCCGATCTGCTTCACGGCGTCGCGCAGCGCCGGCTGGTCGAGATAGGCCCGCAGAGAACTGCCGGGGTGCAGATTGGTGTGGATCAGCGCCTTCGACGCCGGTGACGGCTCCAGCGTCAGGCGGGCCAGCGCGACCGCGAACGCCACCATGGCCACGAAGGCCAGCAGCATCACGAGCAGCCGCACGGGCAGCGGGAGCGCCTTGCGCTCCTGCGCGGGTACCGACGACCGTCGACCGGATTTCGCTGTACCGGTGGTGCGCAGGGTGCTCATGAGTGACGCCGTACGGACCATTCGATTCTCCCGGTTTCAACTGTTCTGCAGGTAAGGGCGGTTACCCGCGAAGCGCCCTTCGATGCCGAGCCCACTGGACCCTCGACGGAGTGCGGCCCGGCTCAGGCGCCGTAGCTCACGCTCACCTCCTTGAAGCCGAGGGAGCGCAGCAGGCCGTCGAGCATGCCGGTGGTGTTCTCCTCGGCCCGCTTGGTGAGCTCGCTGTCCTTCGCCGCGTCGCCGATGTGCTTGACCGCGAGCTTCTGCACGGCCTGTTCGCTGTCCGGGTTGTCGGAGAAGAAGTCGCCGAGCCGGTCGAGCAGACCACGCTGTTTGGAGACGGCGTACGAACGGTTGGGGTCGAGCGCGGGCTTGCCGAGAAACGCGTGCGGCAGCCGCAAGGTGGCCGTGGTGCGGTCGGCGTCGACCGTCACGTCCTTCTTGGCGAGCGAACCGAGGTCGACATACGCCTCGACCGTGCCGGCCCCCACGTACAGCGTGCGGGTGCCGCGGATCGCGTCGGGCAGGTACTTGGCATCCTTCTCCAGGTCCACCACCACCTGGAAGTTGCCCGAGGCGGCGTCGTAACGGCTCATGTCCTGGATCGACTTGAGGAGGGCTGGTCCGGAGCGGTCGTGCGTCTGGGTGCCGAACAGGTCGCGCAGCCCAGGCAGAACGGCCAGGCGCAGCCCGGCGAACAGCACCACGAGCACCAGCACGACGGCGGTGATCGCCTTGGCCCACGCGGGCATGCGCCTGGGCAGGCGCTTGATGGACGTCGTCATTCGGCGGTCCTCCTTCCTGCTCACCGGATGCCCCCCAAATCACCTACTAGGCCACCCTGTTGGCGGATTGATGTCGCTGATGGGGAGCGCGGGCGGGAGCGCGTCCACTCCGGCGGCACCGGTCACCGCCCATCGCCGTACGCCGAATGAGCGCCGTGTCCGCCGGCCGTACCGCATCCGCCGCACTACACGCGGCGGTCCCCCGACGGGCGGGACCACCAGACCCCTTCGCCGTGGGTGAGCCCCGGCAGCAGCAGCTCGACCTCCCGTACCTGCCGGGCCGGCAGCTCGCCGGTGACGAGCCAGCAGGTCCGGCCGCCGGTCGTCTCCCCGAAGCGTGCGCCGTGCGCGGCGAGCCGAGCCGTTACCGGGGCCAGCGCATCGAGCGGGAGCTCCACCTCGAAGGCGTGGTACGGCTCGTACACCCGCGTCCCCGCCCGCTCCAGCGCGCGGCGCAGCACGACCGGGGTGAGGCCGCGGAAGTCGGCTGCCGTGCTGAGCGGCGCGACGAATCCGGAACGCACGAGCGTCACCCGGTAGTCGGTGACCGGCCGGCCGTGCCGACCGGAGAGCAGGGTCGCGTGGACCGTGTCCTCGATCGCCTGGTGGAAGGCCCGGGGCAGGGCGCCGAGCTCGGTCTCGTACGTGAAGACGCCGCCGGAGCCGTGCGGTCCGGGCTCGATCCGCAGCCCGACCGTGGCCCAGAATCCGGCGTGCCCGTGCCGCTGGATCTCCTCGCAGGCCTCGCCGGTGCCGTCCGGCCGTTCCAGGAACCGCACCCGGCTCGGCTCGAACTCCGCCTCGATGCCGAAGTCCTGGGCGAGCGTGGCCGCCAGGACCTCCTTCTGCACCTCGCCGTAGAGGAGGAGCGCGGTGCTGCCGGACGCGGCGGCCCTGGCGTGCATCAGCGGGTCCTGGTCGGCCAGCGCGAGGAGGGCCGAGCGCAACGGGGCCGCCTGGGCGGGGTGCCGGGCCCGGACGAGGGTCTCCAGGGTCGGCGCCGCGAACTGCGGCGCACGCTCGGTGAGCTCACCGAGCCGATCGCCGACACGGATGCCGGCGACGCCCCGGAGCGCGGCGATGTTTCCCGCGGTCAAGGTGGCCGCCCCCGGCCGCCCCACGACCTCCAGTTCCTGGGCCCGGCCGGGGACCTGCGTGGTGCGCCCGTCGGCCTCGCGCCGGGTGAACGTGAGGCGTTGACGGTGCGTCACTTCACCCCCGTACAGCCGCAGATACGCCGTGCGCTCGCCGCCGGGTCCGGGGCGCACGGCGAAGACCGTGCCTCGTGGCTCGGCGCAGTCGGAGGCCGTCGGGCGCGGGACGAGCCGGCTCAGCCCCTCGACCAGCTCGGCAACCCCTTGCCCGCCCAGGGCGGACCCGAAGAAGACCGGGTGGAGGGAGCCGTCGGCGGTGCGCGCGACGAGCGCGGCCGCCAGGTCGTCCGGGGTCGGCGCGGGGCCGTCCACGACCGCGGCGAGGACGTCCGTGTCCACCTCCGCGAGTGTGCCGGCCGCCGTCTCGTCCAGCGGACGCGGGACGAGACGGGCACGCGCGGTGCCGAGGCCGCGCACACCGACGAGCGGGACGACGTACGGCGTGAGGCGGCGCCGGATGTCGTCGAGGAGCCCCGCCTCCCGCGCACCCGCCCGGTCGATCTTGTTGACGAAGATCAGGGTGGGCAGCCCGAGCCGTCGCAGGGTCTTCATCAGGACGCGCGTCTGTGCCTGTACGCCCTCCACGGCGGACAGGAGCAGCACGGCGCCGTCGAGGACCTCCAGGGCGCGCTCGACCTCGGCGATGAAGTCGGCGTGCCCGGGGGTGTCGATGAGGTTGATCTGGACGTCGCCGACGGTGAAGGCGGCGACGGCCGAGCGGATGGTGATCCCGCGCCGGCGCTCGATCTCCCCGTCGTCCGTGCGGGTGTCACCGGCGTCGACGCTGCCGAGCCGGTCGATGGCGCCGGCGTCGAAGAGCAGCCGCTCGGTGAGGCTGGTCTTACCCGCGTCGACGTGGGCCAGAATGCCGATGTTCAGAGTGTCCATGCGTGGTCGAGTCCTCGGGAACAGTCGTCCGGTGGGGGCGCTGAGAAGTTCCGAGGAATCGGCGCATGTCGTTCTCCCATGGGTGGGGGTGCTGGCCGGACCATCCTGGCGTATGCCCCGTGACCGTGCGCAACCGAATTTCCCCCGGTGGGAGTACCTGGGCTGGGCCCAGTAGCATGAGGCACGCATCCCGGGTCGATCATGCCAACCGGCGGCGCACCCGGATCGATCTTGCGAGGAGCGGTCGTGCGTGACATCGCCGTGTTCAGCGGTAGTGCCCATCCCGAGCTGGCGGCAGAGGTCTGCGCCCATCTCGGCGTGCCCCTCAGCCCGACCCGGGTCAGCCGGTTCGCCAACGACTGCCTGGAGGTCCAGCTCCAGGCCAACTGTCGCGAGCGCGATGTGTTCCTCGTGCAACCGCTGGTCACTCCCGTGCAGGAGCACCTCGTCGAACTGCTGATGATGTGCGACGCGGCGCGGGGTGCCTCCGCGGGGCGGATCACCGTGGTCATGCCCCACTATTCGTACGCCCGTTCGGACAAGAAGGACATGCCGCGGATCTCCATGGGCGGGCGGCTCGTCGCCGACCTGCTGGTGGCGGCCGGGGCCAGCCGCGTCCTCGCGATGACGCTGCACTCCCCGCAGGTCCACGGGTTCTTCTCGGTGCCGGTCGACCATCTGCACGCCCTGCGGGAGCTCGCCGCGCACTTCCGCGGTCACGATCTGTCGCGTACGACGGTCGTGTCGCCGGACCTGGGCAACGCCAAGGAGGCCGCGGCCTTCGCCCGGCTGATCGGCGCCCAGGTGGCCGCCGGTGCCAAGCAGCGGTTCGCCGACGACCGGGTGAGCATCAGCTCCGTCATCGGTGAGATCACCGGGCGCGATGTCATCGTCCTCGACGACGAGATCGCCAAGGGCAGTACGGTCCTCGAACTCCTCGAGCGGTTGCGGGAGTTGGGGCCGCGGTCCATCAGGGTCGCCTGCACCCACGGGCTGTTCGCGGCGGGCGCGCTCAAGCGGCTGAGCGAGCAGGAGGACGTCCTGGAGATCGTGTGCACCAACACCGTGCCGGTGCCGGACGAGGAGCACACCGAGAAGCTGCGGATCCTGTCCATCGCCCCGGCGCTCGCCGAGGCCGTGCGCCGCATTCACAACGGTGAGTCCGTCAGCGCCCTGTTCGACGCGCCCCCGAGCGAATAAACAGGAAGAGCGACCCTTCCTGACCTCGTTCAGCGTTCGGTACCTCGCTCGGCCCCCCGCCAGGAAGCGGCGCAGCAACGCTCGGCGTCACCCAGGCGATCAGGAGGGCTCGCAGTGGCCAAGGCGAAGTTCGAGCGGACCAAGCCGCATGTCAACATCGGCACCATCGGGCACATCGACCACGGGAAGACGACACTCACGGCGGCCGTGACGAAGGTTCTGCACGACCGGTTTCCCGACCTGAACCCCTTCACGCCGTTCGACCAGATCGACAAGGCGCCGGAGGAACGCCAGCGCGGCATCACCATCTCGATCGCCCATGTCGAGTACCAGACGGAAGCCCGGCACTACGCGCACGTCGACTGTCCGGGGCACGCCGACTACATCAAGAACATGATCACCGGGGCCGCGCAGATGGACGGCGCGATCCTGGTGGTCGCGGCGACGGACGGGCCGATGCCGCAGACCAAGGAGCATGTACTGCTCGCCCGGCAGGTCGGCGTCCCGTACATCGTCGTCGCCCTCAACAAGACGGACATGGTCGACGACGAGGAGATCCTGGAACTCGTCGAGCTCGAGGTGCGTGAGCTGCTCACCGAGTACGAGTTCCCCGGCGACGACGTTCCGGTCGTCCAGGTCTCCGCGCTCAAGGCGCTGGAGGGTGACCCGAAGTGGAGTGCCTCCGTTCTCGAACTGCTCGCGGCCGTAGACGAGTTCGTGCCCGAGCCGGTCCGGGACGTCGACCGGCCCTTCCTGATGCCGATCGAGGACGTCTTCACCATCACGGGTCGCGGCACGGTCGTCACCGGCCGGATCGAGCGCGGGGTGCTGAAGGTCCACAACGAGGTCGAGATCATCGGCATCCACGAGCAGAAGACGAAGACGACCGTCACGGGCATCGAGATGTTCCGCAAACTCCTCGACGAGGGCCGGGCGGGGGAGAACGTCGGCCTGCTGCTGCGCGGGGTCAGGCGCGACGACGTGGAGCGGGGGCAGGTCGTGATCAGGCCGGGTTCGGTCACCCCGCACATGCAGTTCGAGGCGCGGGCGTACATCCTGTCGAAGGACGAGGGCGGACGGCACACGCCCTTCTTCGACAACTACCGGCCGCAGTTCTACTTCCGCACGACGGACGTGACGGGTGTCGTGACTCTTCCCAGGGGCACGGAGATGGTCATGCCGGGCGACAACACGACCATGAACGTGCAGCTCATCCAGCCCATCGCCATGGAGGAAGGCCTGAAGTTCGCCATCCGGGAGGGCGGCAGGACGGTAGGGGCGGGACAGGTGACCAAGATCCTGAAGTGAGCGAGGGGCAGCCGGCCGAGGTCACACCGTCCGGTCGGCAGGGGTCATAAGGTGCCCGACGTGGCTTCCGGCTGCCCCAGCGCCGCGTCCAGCGACGCCGAGGGCGGCAGGAGCTTGGCCAGGCCGGTCACCTTGAGGACGCGCAGTGTCAGCGGCCGGGTGCAGATCAGGTGCAGCCGGCCGCCCCGGTCGAGAACGCGGCTCCTGGCGCGGTAGAGCAGGCGCAGCCCGGAGCAGTCGAAGAAGTCCACGGGCCGCAGGTCGATCACGATCTGCGGCTCCGGATGACCCGTCAGCGCGTCCAGGTACGGCGTGATCTCCAGCGCCGCGACGATGTCGATCTCCCCGTGGAACTCCAGCACCGTGTGACCCCGGTCCAGGCGGACGCGCAGATGGCGGGTGGGCGGTGCGGGGTCGTACGTCACGGCGACATCGCCTCCAACCGGCTGCTGACCCACTCCTGGCGGCAGGGCCCGCAAAACCGTTCCCTGCTCTGCAAGTTACCCTCGTTGGAGTGAATTCCAGCATGTTCGATTGACATATGTCTGCGATTTGAAGGGCAAGTCGCCCCTCGTGTCGGCCACGCGGATCACGACAGGGCGTGCCACGCCTTGGACAGGGCCTGGCGGAACTGATCCGTCTGGTGTGCGCTGAGCTCGCGCACCATGCGTTCCTCCAGTTCACGTACCGCGTCGGTGTACCGCGCGAGGAGCTCGCGCCCCTCGTCGGTGAGCAGGATCAGCAGCTCGCGCCGGTTGTGCGGATTGCGCTCGCGGCGGATCAGTCCGCGGTTCTCCAGTGAGCGCACCAGGTCGGCCATCGACTGTGCGGTCACGAAGGAGTCCCGCGCGAGCTGGGCCGCCGAGAGGCCGTCGTGTCGTTCCAGCACGGTGAGTGACGTGTACTGCAGTGCGGTGATCCCCGCCGGCTTCACCAGTTCGTCGAGGTGGGAGCGCACGACGAGCTCCACCCGCTTGACCATGTAGAGCAGGGATGGAGGTGCCTTCGTTACCTGGGTGCCGACCATGGGTTCAGCCTAGGGCATTGACAGGAAACCTGTCCGTAATGAGACTGCGAACCAACAGGAATCCTGATGGTTGAAATCTTGCCGATCAAGGCTGAGGAGTGGGCAATGACGACCACCTTCGAGAGCGGGCCCGGGCGGCTGTTCATCGGCGGACAGTGGCGCGAGGCGGCCGACGGAGCGCGTACGGACGTGATCGACCCCTCCACCGGCCAGGTGGTCGCGACGGTCGCCGAGGCGGGTGCGGCGGACGTGGACGCCGCCGTACGCGCCGCACGGGAGGCCTTCGACCACGGCCCCTGGGCCGGTCTGAGCGGACGGGAGCGGGGCAGGGTGCTGCACCGCGTCTCGGAGCTCATCCGCGAGAACGCCGACGAGCTCGCCGCCCTGGAGAGTCTCGACGTCGGCAAGCCCATATCCCTGTGCCGCCCCGTCGACGTGCTCACGGCGGCCGACGAGTACGAGTACTGCGCCGCGCTCGCCCAGACCCTGGACGGCGCCACCCGCGACACCCCGCTGGGCGCCTTCGCCTACACACGCCGGGGACCGCTCGGCGTGGTCGCCGCGATCACGCCCTTCAACTTCCCGCTGATCCTGTCCAGTTCGAAGCTCGCCCCGGCTCTCGCGGCCGGGAACACCGTGGTGCACAAGCCCGCCGACGAGACCCCGCTCAGCGCCCTGTACATGGCCCGCCTGCTCCAGGAGGCCGGAGTCCCGGACGGTGTGGTGAACGTCGTCACCGGCAGCGGACCGGTCGCGGGCGAGGCCCTGCTGCGCAACCCCGGCATCGACAAGCTCGCCTTCACCGGTTCGACCGCCGTCGGCCGGCACGCCGCGAGCGTCGCGGGCGAGGCGCTCAAGCCGGTCACCATGGAACTGGGCGGCAACGCGGCCCACGTCGTCTTCGAGGACGCCGACCTGGAGAAGGCGGTCGGCGCGGTCATCAAGGGATTCGTCTTCAACACCGGGCAGTTCTGCATGGGCGGCCCGCGGCTGCTGGTGGCACGCCCGGTGTACAGCACCCTGCTGAACATCCTCGCCGACGCCGTCCCCGGCGTCCCGGTCGGCGACCCCCGCGCCCCCGAGACCGTCGTCGGTCCGATGGCGGGGGAGAAGCACCTCCGGAAGGTCGAGGAGTACGTCGAACTGGCCCGCAAGGAGGGTGCCCGCATCGTCTGCGGCGGTGAGCGGCTCGACCTGAACGGCGGCTACTACTACAAGCCCACGGTCCTCGCGGGCCTGCCGAACGACTCCCGCGTGATCCAGGAGGAGATCTTCGGCCCGGTCCTCACCGTCCAGCCCTTCGACACCGAGGACGAGGCGGTCGAACTCGCCAACTCCACCCCGTACGGCCTGGCTTCGGGCATCCAGACCAGCGACCTCACCCGCGCGCACCGCGTCGCCGACCGGCTCCAGGCGGGCATCGTCTGGATCAACGACTGGGCGATGCTCGACCCCGCGGTGCCCTTCGGCGGGGTCAAGGACTCCGGTTTCGGCCGGGAGTACGGGCCCGAGGCCCTCGCCTCCTACACCAAGGTCAAGTCCGTCGTCGTCTCGCTCGGCTGAACCGCGCACCACCACCAAAGGGAGTTCGTACGATGTCCACCCCCACCCGCGCGGCCGTGGTCGAGTCCTCGGGCGCGCCGTTCACGCTCGCCGATGTCGAACTCGACGAGCCGGGCTCCGGCGAAGTCCTCGTCCGTATGGTGGCGACCGGCCTGTGTCACACCGACCTCGGTGTGGCGAGCGGCGGTCTGCCCTTCCCCCTGCCCGGCGTCCTCGGTCACGAGGGAGCGGGCGTCGTCGAGGCCGTCGGACCGGACGTCACCGGCGTCGTCCCCGGCGACCATGCCGTCCTGTCCTTCACCTCCTGCGGCGGCTGCCACAACTGCCGTGACGGACACCCCGCCTACTGCGCCACCTGGCTGCCGCTGAACCTCATCGGCGGCCGGCGCGCCGACGGCACCAGCACGATCAGCCGCGCCGGAGCCCCGCTCGGCGGACACTTCTTCGGGCAGTCCTCCTTCGCCGAGCGGGCGCTGGTCGACGCGCGCAGCCTGGTGAAGGTCGACCCCGATGTGCCGCTGGAGTCCATCGCCCCCCTGGGCTGCGGGGTGCAGACCGGGGTCGGTGCGGTCTGGAACGTGCTGAAGCCCAGGCTCGGCGACACCCTCGTCGTGCTCGGCGCCGGAGCGGTCGGCCTGTCCGCGGTGATGGCCGCCGCCCTGACCCCCGCCACAAGGATCATCGTGGTCGACCGGGTCGCCGAACGCCTCACCCTGGCCGAGGAGTTGGGTGCGACGCGCACGATCGACGCGGGTGAGGCCGACCTCGGCGAGGCCGTCGCGCTGCTGACGGACGGTCACGGTGCCGACGGTGTCGTCGAGACCACCGGCAGCGTCGCCGTACTGCGCCAGGGCGCCGACGCGCTCGCCGCGCGCGGCACCCTGGTCGTGGTCGGCGCCCCGCCCTTCGGTACCGAAGTCGCCCTGGACGTCAACGGGTTGATCCCCGGCAGGCGGATCGTCGGCCTCACCCTCGGGGACGGCGAGACCCAGACCTTCATCCCCGCGCTGGTCCAGCTCGTGAAGGAGGGGCGGCTCCCGCTGCACCGCCTGATCGGCCACTATCCGTTCGCGGACATCGAGCAGGCGGTGCGGGACATGAAGGCGGGCAAGACGATCAAGCCTGTACTGACCTTCTAGTCGACAACCCGTACCGACCTTCTAGTCGACCGTGAGCACGAGCTTGCCCGTGGTCCGGCCGGTGTCGCCGAGCGCGTGTGCCTCGGCGGCATCGGCCAGCGGGAACGAACCGGCGATCGTCGCGCGCAGCTTGCCCGCGTCGACGAGGTCCGCGACCGCCCGCATGCCCGCGTGGTCCGCCTCCACCAGCATCCGCGCCGCCCGCACGCCGAGCGCCGCGGCTTCCTTGTAGAGCTCCTCCGACCCCATCGGCAGGATCGACACCACGATCCCGCCCTCGCGCAGCACCCGCAGCGAACGGAAGGTGTTCTCCTCGCCGATCGTGTCCAGGACGACGTCGACGTCGCGGACCGCCTCGGTGAAGTCGGTCTCCCGGTAGTCGATCAGCTCGTCGGCGCCGAGACCGCGCAGGAACTCGTGCTTGCCCGAGCTCGCCGTGCCGATCACATACGCGCCGCGCGCCTTGGCGATCTGCACGGCCACATGCCCGACGCCGCCGGCCGCGGCGTGGATCAGCACCCGCTGCCCCGGCCGCAGATCGGCCGTGTCGACCAGCGCCTGCCAGGCGGTCAGCGAGACCAGCGGCAGGGCGCCGGCCTCCGTGTGGTCGATCCCGGCCGGCTTGGGCGCGAAGGAGCGGGCGGGCGCGGTGACGTACTCGGCGTGCGAGCCGTGCCCGAACGGGTAGGGCAGCATGCCGAAGACCTCGTCGCCGGGCTCGTACAGGGTGACGCCGACTCCGACGGCCTCCACCACTCCGGAGACGTCCCAGCCCAGGACGAAGGGCGGCTGCCCCAGGAACCCGCCCGTCGCCCGGTGCTTCCAGTCGGTCGGGTTGACCCCGGCCGCCCGCACCCGCACCAGTACCTCGCTCGGCCCGGGGGCCGGCCGCTCCGTCTCCACTTCCTTGAGTACCTCGGGCCCGCCGAGGACGTCCTGACTGATCGCGCGCATCGTGTTCGCAGTGCTCATGAACACAGCGTGCCGGGCCGGCGCGCTCCGCGAAATGGCAAGATTGCCAACCTTCGATAAGATCGTGCCATGAGTCGAGTGGAGCGTGTCGAGCGCGTGGCCGTCCTGGCACTGGACGGCGTCTACCCCTTCGAGCTGGGCATCCCCAGCCGGATCTTCGGCGCCGCGGACGGCCGGTACGAGGTGCTGACCTGCACCGTCGACGGTCGCCCGGTGCGCTGCAACGCGGACTTCTCGGTCACCGTCGAGCACGGCCCCGAGGTGCTGGGCACGGCGGACACGGTGGTGATCCCCGCCATCGACCCGGCCGCCGTGACCGCGGAGCTCTCCGCCGAGGTCACCGCGGCGCTCGCGCTCATCCGCCCGGGCACCCGCATCGTCTCCATCTGCACGGGCGCCTTCGTGCTGGCGGCGGCCGGTCTCCTGGAGGGGCGGCGGGCGACCACGCACTGGCAGGTGGCCGACGAGTTCCGGCGCCTGTTCCCGGGGGTGCTCCTGGACGCGGACGTGCTCTTCGTGGACGACGGCACGATCCTCACCTCCGCCGGTGCCGCCTCCGGCGTCGACGTCTGTCTGCACATCCTGCGCAATGACCACGGCAGTGAGCTGGCCAACAAGGTGGCCCGGCGGTGTGTGGTGCCGCCCTGGCGCGACGGCGGTCAGGCCCAGTACATCGAGCAGCCCGTGCCGGACGCGGCGGCGACCAGCACGGCGGCGACCCGTGGGTGGGCTCTCGCCCGACTGGGTGACCCGCTGACCCTGGCCGATCTCGCCGGTCACGCCCGCATGAGCCTGCGCACCTTCGCCCGCCGCTTCAACGACGAGGTGGGCATGAGTCCCGGCCGCTGGCTCATCCAGCAGCGTGTCGTCAGGGCCCGCCATCTGCTGGAGTCCAGCGACCTCTCGGTGGACCAGATCGCCGGCGAGGTCGGCTTCGCGACGGGCACCTCGCTGCGTCAGCACCTGCACGCGGCGATCGGCGTCTCGCCGGGGGCCTACCGGCGCACGTTCCAGGCGGCTCGCTGAGCGACGAGCCCTCACCGTCCCTCGTGTGAACGCTCACCGTCCCTCGTACGAACGATCAGGGTCCCTCGTGCGTCGGAGGAGGGACAGCGAGTGTGCGTCGAACAGGGGGCGGGATGCGCAGAGGGATCGTGGCGGCGGTGGCGCTGGTGGGACTGGCGGCGGTGGGGTGCGACGACGACGGGGTGCGCGAGGACCTCGTCGTCACCGGTACGCCCCCGGCAACGCCGTACGCGGGACGGCTGGACCTGCCGTTCAGGGAGGGCGCGGACGGCAGCGCCCGAGAATTCGAGGAGAGCTCGGGCGCCGCCGGCCGGGCGTTGGAGTGCGACGGCGCGATCTACTCGGGCGGTGGGGGCGACGGGTGGGCCGAGCGTGACGGCGGCTCGACGCCGGAGGAGGGCCTGAACGCGTATGTCGACATGGACCAGCCCGAACTGCCCGATCACGGCTACCGGGTGGAGCGCAGGGCGGCGGGCCGCGTCCTGTTCTCGTACGACGTCGACGGCAGGACCAAGATCGCCGTTGTCGTCGCCGAGGACCAGCCGCAGCGCCCCGGTTGGGGCCCGGAGACCTACGCCTCCTGCGACCCGGCCGAACTCCCCGCGAGTTTCACGGACGGCAGGTTCGAGATCTGGACCGACCGGGACGGCCGTCGCCTGCCCACCACGACGGTGAGCAGCTCGACGGGGCCGGAGCACTGCGACTGGGAGAGCGTCCACTTCCTCGCGCTGGGCGGCCGCAAGGACGTCAGGCAGTACGCCCGCGATCCGCGCGGGGTGCTCGGGAGCCACCTGCTCACCGCGGCGTACAAGGGGGACGTCCGTATGCCCGCCGTCGCGCACGACACCGGATACCGCTTCCACGGCTGGGCGCTCTGGCTGACGGACGACAAGGCCACGGCGTACGTACGCACGAACCACGGGGTGGAGGCATGGCCCGCCACGAAGGAGCAGGTGGCCTGCAGATGAGACTTCAGCGGCTCATGTGCAGGGCGACCAGCAACTGCCAGACCTGGTCGGCGACTTCCTCCGGGGTGCCCTCAAGGAGTCCGTGCAGCCAGTCCGCGAGCACCCCCGCGAACGTGGCGGCGACCGCGGAGGCCACCAGCGGGGCGTCCGCGGCGCCCGCGAGGGTGCGCTCGGCCAGGCTTCGGGCGCGCAGGTCGCGATGGAGGACGTGCCCGAGCGGGCCGCCCCCGCCCGGGCTGAGCAGCGCGCGGTAGAGGCCGGCGTGCGGGGCGAGGTCGGCGAAGAACGCGAGCAGGGCGGGCGGCGCGGACACCGGGTCGGGCCGCCCGCGCCACGCGTGCAGCGCCTCCACGGCCTCCCGTACGACATCGGCGCAGGCGTCGACGGCCAGTGCCTCCAGGTCGGCGTAGTGCACGTAGAAGGTGGCCCGGCCGACCCCGGCCCGCCGCACCAGCGCGGCGACGCCGACCTCCTCCAGCGGGTGCTCGGCGCACTCCGCGAGGAGCGCCCGGCGCAGCTTCTCGCGGGTGCGGGCGGCCCGCGGGTCCTCGGGCGTCACCGCGCGAGCAGGACGGCGGCCAGGGCGAGCGCGCCGGGCAGGGCCTGCGCGAAGAGGATGCGGCGGTTGGCGGTGAGCGCCCCGTACACCCCGGCGACCACGACGCACACCAGGAAGAAGACCTGGACGCGGAACCCGGTCGGATCGGCGGCGATCAGCCCCCACACCAGGCCCGCCGCGAGAAACCCGTTGTAGAGCCCCTGGTTGGCGGCCAACGGCGCGGTCGCCCGGGCCATCTCCGGGTCGAAGCCGTGCAGGCCGCGCCCCGGCTTCTTCTCCCACAGGAACATCTCCATCACGAGTATGTACGCGTGCAGCGCGGCCACCAGGCCCACCAGCACGTTCGCGACCGTCTCCATCGTCAGCAAGCTCCCTCGTACACGGCTGTCCACGGCGTTCCTGGACAGATATCTCCTGGACAGGTGTCCACTATAGCTGGACGGCTGTCCAGGAAGTCGCGGGGCGCTTCAGGTTGCCCCGTGCGCCCCCTGGGGTAGCGATGCTGCGTTTTCCGTTGCCGTAGGGGGAGTTGACGTGTCGGGCAGCCTCGCGCCGGGTGGTTGGAGCGGGAACGAGCGGGGCATGTGGGCCGCGTTCCGCAGGGGGGAGTGGTACGCGGACGGGGGCGAGGTCCGGGCGTCGGTGGTGCGCCGGCTGCTGCTCGCGCCGCCGCCCGCCGAACCGGGCCACCTGCCGAGGCTCAGGCTCAGGGACGTACGGATCACCGGGCGACTCGACCTGGCCGAGGCGCTCGTCGCGGGGACGCTACGGCTGCGCTCCTGCCGCTTCGAGCAGGTCCCCTGCCTCGACGGCGCCTCCCTGGGGGCGCTGGAGCTCCGCGACTGCGAGCTGCCCGGGCTCTCCGCGGTCGGCGTCACGATCGGCCGGCAGTGCGAACTCACCCGGTGCCGGGTGGCGGGCCCCATCGATCTCTACGGCGCCTCGATCGGCGGCACCCTGCACCTGGAGGACAGCCGGCTCACCGGGCACGGCGAGCGCCGCGGCGAAGGCGCGCTGCAACTGCTGTGCGCCACCGTCGGAGGGGACATCCAGGCGGGCTCGGGCCTGCGCGTCGACGGCTGCACCGACCTGCGCGACACCTCCGTACGGGGCAGCGTCGTGCTCAAGCGCGCCGAGCTGCGCAACCCGTCCGGGATGGCGCTGAAGGCCAACCGGCTGCACATCGGGGGCGACCTGAACTGCCGCGGCGGCCTCGTCGCCGAGGGCACGGTCGATCTGTGCGACGCCCGGGTGGGTGGCGGCGCGCTGTTCGAGGACGCCTCGCTGACCGCGGAGCACGGGCCCGCGCTGCGCGCCCACGGCATAGACGTCGGCGCCGAGTTCAACCTCTGCGACGGCTTCACCGCGCGCGGCCGGCTCTCGATGAGCAGCGTCACCGTACGCAGCCGGTTCTGCTTCAAGGACGGACTCATCGACGCCCCCGTCGGACAGCCCGCCCTCCTCAGCCGCCGCTCCACCGCCTCCGAACTCGACATGCGCTTCCGCGCACCCGTACGCGGCACGGTCGACCTCAGCCACACCCGCGTCACCGTCCTGAGCGGCACCCCCGAGAGCTGGCCCACGGCGCTGCGCATGGAGGGCGTGGTCTACGACAGCCTGCTGCCCCAACTCCCCGCCGCGCAACGGCTTCCCCTGCTCACCCGCGACCCCGAGGGCTTCACCCCACAGCCCTACGAGCAGTTGGCCGCCGCCTACCGCCAGCACGGGCACGACGGCGACGCCCGTACGGTCCTGCTCGCCAAGCAGCGGCGGCTGCGCACCACCCTGCCGTGGCCGGGGCGGGTGTGGAGCGGCCTCCAGGACATCACCGTCGGCTACGGCTATCTGCCGATGCGCGCCGTCTGGTGGCTGTGCGCGATCGTGCTGAGCGGGATCCTGCTGTTCACCCGCTGGCCCCCGCAGCCCGTCGACCCGGGCAAGCCGCCCCGCTTCCAGGCCGCCATCTACACCTTCGACCTGGTACTGCCGCTCGTCGACTTCGGGCAGGAACAGGCGTTCAGCCCACGCGGCGGCCTCCAGTGGGCGGCCGCGGTCCTGGTCTGCCTCGGCTGGCTGCTCGCGACGACGGCCGCCGCGGGCGCCAACCGCATACTCCGCAGGGCGTGAGCGTCACCGGGCCCCGGCGGCCCGCCGCAGCGTCAGCGCCCGCAGCGCGAGCTGCATCTCGAACTGAGCCGTCGGATCGTGGAGCCGCTCGCCGAACAACTCGTCCAGCTGCCGCATCCGATAGCGGACCGTCTGCGGGTGCACGGCGAGCCGCGCCGCCACCTCACTCGCGTTGTGGCCGCTCTGCAGCCAGGTCAGCAGCGTCTCGGCGAGGCGCTCCCGCTGCGGCGAGCGCATCCGGTCCAGCGGGCTCAGCCGGCGTTCGGCCATCGCGTCCACCAGCGCCTCGTCCCGGAAGAGCAGGAGCGTGGCCAGGTGCTCCTGGCAGCGCACCATCTCCGTGTCGGGCAGGATGCCCCGCCGCACCAGCTCCAGCGCCTCGGCCGCCCAGCGCAGTGACCGGGCGCCCTCGTGCAGCGCCACGGTGGGCCCCATCGCCGTACGCAACCCGTGCAGCGCCCCGCAGACCGCCCGCGCCCGCCCCGGCCCCTCCGGATCGGGCACGACGAGGACGGCCGGCTGGACGTCGAACCGGGCGAGGAACTCCGGCGGCACGATGGGCCGGGCCGCCGCCGTGGGCCGCGGCCCACGGTCGATCGCGACCACCGCCAGCGCCCTCGGCACCGGCCACCCCGCGGTGTGCGCGAGTTCGCTGATCGCCTCGGCCGACGCGGGCGGATCGGCGGTGAGCAGATCGAGGAGCCGGGCCCGCCGCTGCTGCAACTCGCCCGCCCGGTGCAGCCGTGCCTCCGTGTAGCCCGCGGTCGTCGCGGCCGCCATCTCGTCCAGATGCAGGAACAGCGCCTCGCCGAAGGCGGCCAGCACATTGCGCGGCAGCAGTTCGGCGTCGACCAGCGCGTTGATCCGACGCCACGTCACCCGCGCGCCGAGCCGCAGTGCGGACTGGAACGAGTCGAGACTGCGCCCCTCGTCCGCCTCGCCCCGCCCGATGCGCCGGTAGGTCTCCTTCACCGGCTCCCCGTCGGTGTCCGGCTGCGCCATCCGCTCCAGGAACCCCTGCAGGGCGTGCTCGACACCCCGCTGCACGACCTGCATGTACGTGTCGTCCGTCGGGCGCGCGTACTCGGGGATCTCGGTCTTGATCGCCCGTACGACCTCTTCCCTGATGTCGGTGAAGAACGGCCGGAGATGGTGGTGCAGGCCCGAAGGGATCGCCTTGAAGGGGCCGTTGGGCTCGTCGCCCGTCTCTCGGGCGGCCCCCGCGTCCGTCGCGTCCGCCACTGTGTCTGTCGCCTCGACGGCTCCGCGGTCCGCGTCCTCGCTCTTTGAGGTGTGGAATCCGGTCATCGCTGCGGCTCCCTTCTGCGGGCGCGGTCGGGGGCTCGGAGACGATACCGGCAAGTAACGAGCCGCGCCCCGTCAACGGCGGACAGACGTGGGTGTGTGGATTGTCACTCGGCGACAACGGGGACCCGACGGCACGGACGGTCGACGGCCCGGAGCCCCCGTGACTTGGCCCCGGACGCCGAATCGAGGCCCGGTCTTTGTCAGCCGACTGACAGAAGCCGGGTGACGAACTGTCAACACGTCGTCTAACCCGACCGGCACCCCTCGGCGGACGCTGGGCCCGTCCCCCTTGCCTGCCCACCCTGCCGGGCAACAGCCCCACCGCCCCCACGAGTTGGAGCCACCCCATGACCCCCGCCCGGCCGCCCGCCGACGCGCCACTGACGGACCACCTGCGGCACTGGGCCCGCCGTCGCCCGCAGCAACGCGCCTTCAGCCACGTCGACTTCCCCGACACGGCGTCCCCGGGACAGCACCGCACCCTCGGCTGGCGGGCCCTGGACGCCCGCGCCCGCGCCGTCGCCGACCGGCTCGTGACACTCGCCGCGCCCGGCGACCGGGCCGCACTGCTCATGCCCCAAGGGCTCGACTACGTGGCGGCCTTCCTCGGCTGCCTCTACGCACGCGTGATCGCCGTACCGCTCTTCAGCCCCCGGCTTCCCGGTCACGCGGGCGGACTGGCGGCCGTCCTCACCGACTGCGAACCCGGCTGCCTGCTCACCGACTCGGCCACCGTCACCGCGGTCGACGCCTTCGTCCTGGACCACGCGCTGCCCGCCGTACCGGTCGTCCCCGTCGACCGGCTGCCCCTCCAGCGCTTCGCCTTCGACGAGGTCGAGTCCGCGCCGGTCCCCGACGACATCGCCTATCTCCAGTACACCTCGGGCTCCACCCGGGACCCCGCGGGCGTGATGATCAGCCACGCCAACGTCGTCGCCAACGCCCGCCAGGCCATCGACGCCTTCGCGGGCGACCTCGACGATCCCGGCGCCACCACGACCGTCGGCTGGCTGCCCCTCTTCCACGACATGGGCCTGGTCCTCAGCGTGGCCGCGCCCGTCCTCGGCGGCTTCCCCTCCGTCCTGATGGACCCGGCGGCCTTCCTGGAGAACCCGGCACGCTGGCTGCGCCTGCTGAGCGCGTACGACGGCACGATCAGCGCCGCCCCCAACTTCGCGTACGACTACTGCGTGGCCCGCACCGAACCCACCGTGGCCGACGAGCTGCGCCTCGACCGCGTACGCGCCCTGATCAACGGCGGCGAGCCGGTGCGGCCGGGCACCATCGACCGCTTCCGTGCCGCCTTCGCACCCGCGGGCCTCGACCCGGCGGCGCACTGTCCCGCGTACGGACTGGCCGAGGCCACCGTGTTCGTGACGGCGGACGCGCCCACGGCGGAGCCCACGACGGTGGCGTGCGACGCGGGCGCGCTCGCCGAGGGGCGGCTCGAGAGCGCACAGGACCTGGCGGGCGCGGCGGCCGTGCTCGTGTCCTGCGGCGCGCCCGTCGGCCAGGAGGTGCGGATCGTCGACGCCGAGGGCGCCGCGCTGCCGCAGGGGTGGGTCGGCGAGATCGAGCTGCGCGGACCCAACATCGGGCGCGGCTACTGGAAGCGCTCCGATCGGACCCTGCGCGAGCCCGGGGGCTGGCTGCGCACGGGCGACTACGGCGCTCTGCTCGACGGACGGCTACTGGTCACCGGCCGCCTCAAGGACGTGATCATCGTGGACGGACGCAACCACTACCCCCAGGACATCGAGGAGACCGTCCAGAGCGCAATGGACCTCGTCCGCAGGGACCGGCTGGCCGCCTTCGGCGTGACCCGCGCCGACGACACGGGCGAGGAACTCGTCGTGGTCGCCGAGCACCGCGGCGAGATCGACCCCACCGAGGAAGAGACCCGCGCGAGGGAACGCGACGTACGTGCCGCGGTCTTCGCCCGCCACGGACTGCGGCTCGCCGCGCTGCTGCTCGTCCCGCCCGGCTCCGTGCCCCGCACCAGCAGCGGCAAGGTGGCCCGCGCGGCCTGCCGGGCCCGCTTCCTCGACGGCGGGTTCGATCCCTGGTGAGCCCCGCGCGTACGGCGTACGGCCCGCAGGCCGGACCGCACTCGTACGGCCGCAAGGGGCGTCAGGCTCCCGACGCCGTGTGGACGCGCTCACCCCCCACATAGGTCAGGGCGACCCTCGCGGACGCGATCTCCTCCGGCGGACCCGCGTACGGGTCGCGGTCCAGCACCACGAGATCGGCCAGCGCCCCGGCCCGTACGCTCCCGGTGTCGTCGAGGTGGTTGGCGTACGCCGAGCCCGCCGTGTACGCCATCAGGGCGGCCGTCAGGTCGATGCGCTCGGCCGGCAGGAACACCGGCCCGGTCCCGTCCGGGGCCACCCGGTTGACCGCGACGTGGATGCCCTGAAGCGGGTCGGCGCTGCTGACCGGCCAGTCGCTGCCCGCGGCGAGCCTCGCCCCGGACCGCAGCAGCGCCCCGAACGGGTACTGCCAGGAGGCCCGTTGCGGCCCGAGGAAGGGCAGGGTCAGCTCGTCCATCTGCGGTTCGTGCGCCGCCCACAGGGGCTGGATGTTGGCCGTGGCACCGAGCCGCGCGAAGCGGGGTACGTCGTCGGGATGCACCACCTGGAGATGAGCGAGGTGCGGACGCGTGTCGCTTCGCCCGTTGGCCCTGCGCGCCGCCTCCACGGCGTCCAGGGCGTCGCGTACGGCCCGGTCGCCCAGTGCGTGGAAGTGACACTGGAAGCCGAGCGCGTCCAACTCGGTGACATAGGACGGAAGCCGAGCCGGATCGATGAAGCTCTTCCCCCGATTCGCGGTGGCGCAGCCGCACCGGTCCAGATAGGGGTCGAGCAGCGCGGCCGTCCCGTTCTCGGCGACCCCGTCCAGCATCAGCTTGACGCTGCCTGCGCGGAACCGGCCCTGGCTCAACGCGGCCCGCCGTTCGACGAGTTCGGGTATCTGCTCGGCCCCACGCTCCCGGTCCCACCACAGCGCGCCGACGACACGTGCGGTCAGCGAACCGTCGCGGGCGGCCGTCAGATAGGCGTCCGACGGGTCCTCCATCCCCACGAACGCGCCGACCAGCGCGTCCTGCCAGGCGGTGATGCCGAGCGCGTGCAGCTCCCGCTGGGCACGCAGCAGCGCGGCGAGCCGGTCCGCGGCGGTGGCCCGGGGCGTGTGCCGGCCGACATGGTGCATGGCCCCTTCCTGAAGCATCCCGTTAGGCTCGCCCGAGGCGTCCCGCTCGAAGCGCCCGTCGGCCGGGTCGGGCGTGTCCCGGGTGATACCCGCGAGCTCGAGGGCGCGGCTGTTGACCCAGGCGCCGTGGTGATCCCGGTTCGGCAGATACACCGGCCGGTCCGGTACGACCGCGTCCAGCAGCTCCTTGGTCGGCGTACCGCCCGCGAAGGCTTCCATGGACCAGCCGCCACCCGTGATCCACTCCCGTTCCGGGTGCGCGTCGGCGTAGGCCCGTACGGCGGCGAGGGTCTCCTCGGCGGTCTTCGCCCCCGTGAGGTCGCACTGACTGAGCTCCAGCCCCGCCGGGACCGGGTGGACGTGGGCGTCCTGGAAGCCCGGCAGGAGCAGCCGTCCCGCCAGGTCGACCACCTCCGTCTTCGGGCCGACCAGGTCGTGGACCTCGGAGTTTCCGACGGCGGTGATCCGGTCGCCGGTGACGGCGACGGCTGTCGCGCCGCGGCCTTCTGGGCGCCCGGGACCCCCGGGACCCTCGTGGTTCCCGGGGGTGAGGACCGGGCCGCCGGTGAAGAGGAGATCGGCGTGCATGTGCATCTTTCCTTAGTTGGATGTGGCCAGCAGTTGGGGCGCGTCGGCGTCGGTGCCGTGTCCCGTACGGAAGTAGGGGGACTTACGTACCCACTTCGCCCACGCGGCGGCCAGGAAACCGGAGGCGATCATCAGGGCGGGGGTGAGCAGCAGGAACCAGCCGTTGTCCGCGCTGACTTCGAAGTGGTCGGTGGAGGTGTAGAAGGACCAGGCGAGATAGCCGCCGAGCGCGAGCAGGGCCGCCGCGCTCAAGGAGGGCAGGACCACGGCCCGTATCCCCTGCCGCCAGTCCTCCCGCAGCAGGCCCCGGAAGCGGGCGGCGGCCGCGAGGGCGGTGAGCGCGTAGGACAGCGCGACGACGATCCCGACCGCGTTCACCGTCGCCGTGATCATGTCGGCGAGACGGGGAATCACCAGGGCGAGGGCGGCGACCACCGTCGCCAGCGCGCCGATCAGCAGCGTTCCGATCGCCGGAGTCCCGTACCGCGCGCTGACCTTGGACCACACCGGTCCGAGCGTACGGTCCCGGCTCATCGCGAACATCCCGCGAGCCGTCGGGATCACCCCGGCCTGCAGCGAGGCGACGGCCGAGAACATCAGGGCCACCAACGGCAACGCGGCCAGCGGCTGGGAGGCGAGCCGGTCACCGAAGAACGCCAGCCCCTGCGCCCCGTGTCCGGCCAACTCCTGCTCGGACAGCACGCGTTGGAAGGCGATCGAGCCGAGGAGGAACAGCCCCAGCATGGTGACCAGCGTGATGAGCCCGGCCCGTGAGGCGTCGCGCGGGTCGCGCACCTCCTCGTTCACGGTGAACGCCGCCTCGAAGCCCCAGTAGCAGAACACCGACAGCAGCAGCCCCTGCGCCAGCGCCGACGCCGAGGGAATCGCGAACGGGTCGAACCAGCTCAGCCGGAACGGGTGCGGACCGGTGACGATGCCGTAGCCGCAGAAGCCCAGCAGCACGACGTACTCGAAGACGAGCAGCCCGCTCTGCAGCCGGGCCGCGGTCCTGACCCCGGTGACCGCGGTGAGGGTGACGGCGACGAGGACCACGATGCCCACCGCGGTCGTCTGGGCGGTGGAACCCGGGTCCAGCGCCAGCCCCGCCACCGTGTGCAGCCCGGCCTCACCGGCCAGTTGGAGCATCGCCGAGCCGGTCACGGCCGTGGTGTACGCGAGGAACGCCACCGTGGCCACGATGTTCACCCAGCCGACGAGGAAGCCGAGCCAGGGGGTGAGGGAACGGCCCACCCACACGTAGCCGTTGCCCGCGTTCGGCTCGACCCGGTTCAGCCGGCTGTAGGCGCCCGCGATCCCGAGGATCGGCAGGAAGGCCAGCAGCATGATGGCGGGCAGATGCAGCCCGACCACGCCGGCCGTCACGCCCAGCCCGATGCCGATGCTGGTGGTCGCCGCCGTGCTGGAGGCGGCGATGGCGACGCCGTCCACGACGCCGAGCGATTTGCGCAGGGACGGGGGGTCCTCACCGTAGGGCTGCTGCGTCATGGCCTGCTCCGATCGCACCCAGGGGGCCTGATTCCGGCCCGATGACCGGAAATGAAACTGCCCGAGGCCTTAACAGGTCAACGCTGTTGACATAAGGTGCCCGCACCGGAGGGAGAGTCCATGACGTCCATGAACGACCGCGTCGTTCCGCCCGCCGCCCGGCGGCGCAGGCGCCCTACCAAGACCGGAGTCGTGCTCTCCGAGGACCTGATCGTCGAGACCGCGTTGCGGCTGCTCAAGGAGCACGGCGCCGACGCCCTCACCGTCCGCCGCCTCGGCCTCGCCCTGGGCGCCGATCCGACCGCCCTGTACCGGTACTTCCGCGACACCGACGACCTGCTCCTCGCCATCGCCGACGAACTCATCGGCCGCACCCTGCGCACCTGGCGCCCCGCCGGGGACTGGCGCGCCGACCTGCGGGATCTCGGTCTGCGGATGCACGCCGGGGCGCTGTCGCATCCGCAGGCCGCGGTGCTCAGCTCCTACCGCGTCACCGGCCGGGTCCACGAGATCGAGGCCGTCGAGACCATCCTCGGCGTGCTGCGCCGAGCCGGTTTCCCGGACCCGGACGCGGTGCGGATCTATCACGCCTTCGTCGACCAGTCCCTGGCCTTCGCCGCCCTCGACGCGGCGAGCCTGGCGCTTCCGCGCCCCGCCCGCGACGCGGAGGCGGGCGTGTGGCGGGCGACGTACGCCCGGCTGCCCGCCGACACCCACCCGCACATCGCGGCGACCGCCCGCCATCTGCTGCTGGACATGCGCCGCAGCGCCTATCCGGTGGCGCTGGACATGCTGCTGACCGCGGCGGCGGCGCGCCTCGAAGAGGTCACCGAGCGCGCCGGTCACGCCGGTCCTTCCCCCGCCCGAGCAGAAGATCAGGAGTCCGCCCGCCCATGAACCCGCCCGTCCGCTCCCCGAAGCAACGGGGGCACGACACCCTCCACCGGCTGGAGAACGACGTCGACTGCTGGGTGTCCACGGCCGACGGCGCCGGGGCAACGCCGTACCTGATCCCGCTGTCCTTCCTCTGGGACGGCACGACCCTGCTGCTCGCCACCCCCGCCGCCAGTCCGACCGGCCGCAACCTGCGCGCGACCGGCAAGGTGCGCCTGGGCATCGGCCCGACCCGCGACGTGGTGCTCGTCGAGGGAACCGCCGAGACGCTGGAACCCGCCGCGCTGCCGGACGGAGCCGGCGACGCCTTCGCCGAGAAGACCGGCTTCGACCCGCGCGGACTCACCACGGCGTACCTCTACTTCCGTATCACCCCGCGGCGCGTGCAGGCCTGGCGCGAGGCCGACGAACTCACCGGGCGCGACCTCATGCGCGACGGGGAGTGGCTCGTGGCGGACTGAATTCGTCCTACGGGGTAACCGGCAGCACGGCGGGCGCCCGCCGCCCGCCGCGACGTGACGCTGACGCCGCCCAGCTGGCCGCGTCCCGAGAACTCCCTCCAGGTGCACCTGGACTTCCACCCTGTTTTGGTGTGGTCGACGGCAGGCGGCGCAGGGTGAAGGAGTGTCCTGACAGATCGGCGCAGGTGACCGCCCGGCCCGCGCCAGGCCGCTCCCGCGCGGGTCGCCGGTCCTCAGTCCCGCCCGCCCTTGTCCGAGGACGGCCAGACCCCCGTCGAGCGTTCGACGGCCTTCGCACCCGTACGGTCCGCTGCGCTGCGCGCCACCGCGAACAAGGCACCCTGAAGGGCGGCGGCGAGCAGCACCTCGCCCCAGCCGCGGTCCTTGTCCAGGGCGTCGGGCGCGTCCTCCTCGTGCCGGATCGCCTTCCAGGTCGCCCGGAAGGCGATCCCGGCCAGCGCGCCGCTCGCCCAGCCCAGCGCGAAGCCGAGGGGCTTGTAGGCGAGCGGGAGTTTGAGTTTCCTCGGCTTCTTGGACACCTTCTTGGGCACCTGGTCCTCCTTCTTGGCCGAGGCCGACGGTGCCACCGAATCCGGGCGCGGGGTAGAGGGCGTGGGTGTACGCCGAAGTGTGAGGCGGGCACCCCGGGGAAACCGGCCGAGGTGAACCGGGAACCGAACAAGTCGGACCACAGGACACGCCTCACCGTGCTGGTCGCCCTGGGCGCCAACCTGTTGATCGCCGTGGCCAAGGCGGTGGGCGGCCTCCTCGCGGGCTCACCCGCGCTCCTCTCCTCGCCGCGCTGCGCCGCCCCGCCGACCACCGGCACCCTTTCGGCTACGGCAAGGAACGGTTCTTCTGGTCGCTGCTCGCGGCCGTCGGCATCTTCGTGATGGGCGGCTGCTTCTCCTTCTTCCAGGGCGTCGAAGCGCTGCGGAACGGCGCCGAGGAGTCCTTCCACGGCTATGTGGCCGGTCTGGCGGTCCTGGGAGCCGCCCTGCTTGCCGAGGGAGCTTCCCTGCTCAGGGCGCTGCACCAGGTGCGCGGGCAGGGCGGCGGCGCGGGCGGGATGCGCGACCCCGCCCTGCGTACGGTGGTCGCCGAGGACGGCACCGCAGTGATCGGTGTCCTGCTCGCGATCACCGGCATGGTGCTGCACATGGTCACCGGCCAGGTCGTGTGGGAGGCCTGTGCCTCCCTCGCCATCGGGGCGCTCCTCGTGTGCGCCGCCTACCGGCTCGGCCGGGACGCGCGCGACCAACTCATCGGGCGGGCCGCCGACGAGGAGGTGAGCCGTCGGATCCGGGCCCTGCTGGAGGCGCAGCCCGGGATCGACAGCGTGGAGGCGCTGCTCACCATGCAGCTCGGCCTCGACTCGTCCGCATCAAACGCTCCGTCGCCCACACCGTCCCGGAGGCCGACCAGATCTTCCTGGACGTCACCGACGCGGGTGCGGCACAGGCCGCGGCGCGCGGGAACGTGGCAACGGAAAGCCCCGCCGCGACGGGGGAGCGCGGCGGGGCCTGAGACACGGGTGCCCGGCGCGCGACGGATCATGCGCACCGATTTCCACGGAATCTCTGTCCGGGTCGGTCAGTCCGTCGGCTCCAGCACGAAGACGGGGATCTCGCGGTCCGTCTTCTTCTGGTAGTCGGCGTACGGCGGGTACGCGGCGACCGCGCGCTCCCACCACTGGGCCTTCTCCTCACCCGTGACCTCACGCGCCGTCATGTCCTGGCGTTCGGCGCCGTCCTGGAGCTCCACGTGCGGATCGGACTGCACGTTGAAATACCAGACCGGGTGCTTGGGGGCGCCGCCCTGCGAGGCGACCACCGCGTAACGTCCGTCGTGCTCGACCCGCATCAGCGGGGTCTTGCGGATCTTGCCGCTCTTGGCACCGAGGGTCGTGAGAATGATGACCGGCAGTCCCGTGTCCATCAGCGTGGTCCCCTTGGTGCCACCTGAGCCCTCGTACAGCTCCACCTGGTCACGTACCCACTGCGCCGGGCTGGGTTCGTACTCACCCTCAAGAGGCATGACTTCCGTCCCATCGTCGCTCGTACTGATCCTGTCTCGGCATGATTCAACACCAGCACGGCCGCGAAACATCCGCACCCGGCCCGCGGGAGCGCGAGCCGCACTCCTCAGGGCGCGACGAGCATCCGTACCGCCAGCACCACGATCACGGCACTCGACGCGAGCGCCGTGACCAGCCGCCCCCGTCGTCCCGTCAGCGCCCGGCCGAGCAGCGCGCCACCGCCGGCGAGGAGGAGCTGCCAGCTCGCGGACGCGACGAACGCGGCGAGCACGAACACCCCCTGCTCCAGGGGGCGCACCGCCTCGGCCGTCCGGCTGCCGAGGACCAGGGCGGCGAAGTAGATCACGGTGGTGGGATTGAGGAGGGTGATCCCGAGCAGGGTCAGGTACGCGCGCGCCGGGCGCACCGGGTCCCGTACGGACCGGGCCGCGAGCCGCTGTTCGCGGTACTGGCGCACCGCGCCGACGGCGCCCCGTCCGGCCATGGCGAGCAGCACCAGACCGGAGGCCCAGCGCAACGGCACGAGCACCGGTTGCAGCGCGGTGGCGAGCGCGGCGCCCCCGAGGGCGGCGACCAGGGCGTACAGCCCGTCGGCGGTCGCGACGCCCAGCGCGGCGCAGCCGCCGGTTCTCAGGGACGTACGCGCGGTGAGGGAGACCAGATAGGTCGCGACCGCTCCGACGGGGATGGCGATGCCATAGCCCGCGAGAAGCCCCGCGACGAGCGCGGCGGTCACGACCGGGGAAGCGAGGGCCTCCGCGGACGGCCGGGCTGCTGCTGGACCCGCACCGGACGAGCGGCGGCGGAGGTCGGCGGCAGGAAGGCTTCGAACGTGGGCATGGGCAGATCCTGGGGCTGTCGAGCCACCCGTGCAAGTCAATTACGCGAGGACGTCACCGAGCCACCGAAGACGGGTGTGTACCGTGGAGGTAGCGGCTGGATCGAGCCACACACGCGCCGTACGTACGGCACCCCGGCGGCGACCGAGGCCCGTGGGAGCCCGGTGGCCGCTCCGACCGGCGACGGTGCTCGGCCAGATGGTCCGTCCGGGGCATCTGGCCGAACTTTGCGTGGCTCCTATAGGTGCCTGGGGCATCTAATGAAGATCGGCAAGAGGGAACCATCGCTTGCGAGGTCACTCATGACAGAACCCGTTGCCTTCCCCCAGGACCGTACGTGTCCCTACCACCCGCCCACCGCCTACGACGCCCTGCGCGAGGCGCACCCCCTGTCGCGCGTCTCCCTGTTCGACGGGCGCAACGTGTGGGTCGTCACCGGGCACGGCACCGCCCGTGAACTGCTCACCGATCCCCGGCTCTCCTCCGACCGCACCCGCCCCGCGTTCCCGATGCCCACGGAGCGGTTCGCCCAGTCCCGCAACCGGCGGGTCGCGCTGCTCGGGCTCGACGATCCCGCCCACCACACCCAGCGCCGCATGCTCGTGCCGAGCTTCACCCTGAAACGGACCGCGGCCCTGCGCCCGCGCATCCAGGAAACCGTCGACCGGCTGCTGGACGCCGTGGAGCGGCAGGGCCCGCCCGTCGAACTGGTCAGCGCCTTCGCGCTGCCGGTGCCCTCGATGGTGATCTGCGCGCTGCTCGGCGTCCCGTACGCCGACCACGACTTCTTCGAGGAGCAGTCCCGCAGACTGCTGCGCGGCCCGGCCGCCGCGGACACCCAGGACGCGCGCGACCAGCTGGAGGCCTACTTCGGGGCACTGATCGACCGCAAGTGGAAGGACCCGGAGGACGGACTCCTCGACGAGCTCATCCACGAACAGCTGCGCGAGGGGAAGGTGGACCGCGAGGAGCTGATCAGCCTGGCGACGATCCTGCTGGTCGCCGGGCACGAGACGACCGCGAACATGATCTCGCTCGGTACGTTCACCCTGCTGCACCACCCCGAGCAGCTCGCGGAACTGCGCGCCGAGCCGACGCTCATGCCCGCCGCCGTGGAGGAACTGCTGCGCTTCCTGTCCATCGCCGACGGGCTGCTGCGGGTGGCCACCGAGGACATCGAGGTGGCGGGGGCGACGATCCGGGCCGACGAGGGCGTGGTCTTCTCGACCTCCGTCATCAACCGTGACGCGGGCACCTTCCCCGAGCCGGACGCCCTGGACTGGCACCGTTCGGCCCGTCATCACGTCGCGTTCGGCTTCGGCATCCACCAGTGTCTGGGCCAGAACCTCGCCCGCGCCGAGATGGAGATCGCCCTGCTGTCGCTCTTCGACCGGTTGCCCGGGCTGCGTCTGGCCGTGCCGGCGGACGAGATTCCCTTCAAAGCGGGAGACACGATCCAGGGGATGCTGGAACTCCCCGTGACCTGGTAAGAGGCTGGCGGCCATGAATATCGAGATCGCCATCGACAAGGACGTCTGCATCGGCGCGGGACAGTGCGCGCTGACCGCGCCGAACGTCTTCACCCAGGACGACGACGGCTTCAGCGCGCTGTTGCCCGGTCGTGAGGACGGCGGCGGGGACCCGCTGGTCCGGGAGGCCGCGCGGGCCTGCCCGGTGGGCGCCATCACCGTCTCCGAGAGCTGAGCACCACACGACGGGACCTGGGAACGATTCGACGGGCGCCGAGGACCACTCGGCGAACGCCGAGACCACGCGACGGGGACGGCCGGCGCGCGCCGGCCGTCCCCGTCGGGCGTCGGCCCTATCGCCGTTGGGCCTCGACGAGTACGCGTGCCGCGCCGCCCGCCTGCTCGGCCGGCTCCGTGCTCCGTGTGATGCCCGCGGTGACCATGGCGCCCTCGGCCAGCAGGAACAGCTGGTCGGTGAGGGCGACGGGAAGTCCCGCGGCGGTCACGAGGCCGTTCAGGTAGTCCTTGAACGCTCCCTTGTGGCCGTGGACCTGGGCGACCACGCGTGGTGAGGTCGCGCCGAGTTCGCCGTAGGAGTTGATCCAGGCGCACCCGCGGAAGCCGGGCTCGGCGAACCATTGCCCCAGCCATTCGAACACCGCCAGGATCCGCCGCCCGGGCTCCTCGTACCCGTCGACGTGCTCGGCCAGCCGCTGCCGCCAGCGCACGTCGCGCCGCTGGAGATACGCCTCGACCAGGAGCTCCTTCGCCGGGAACAGCTGGTAGAGCCGCTTGAGGGAGACCCCCGAGGCGCCGCGGATGTCGTCCATGCCGACGGTCTGGATGCCACGGGCGTAGAAGAGCTCCTCCGCGGCGTCCAACGCCTGTACCCGTGCGGCGGTGAGGGCCTGTTCACGGGCGGTTGTGCTGTCCATACGGGGCTGCTCCTTGACGCGAGAACCAACGTTCTCTACGTTAGCAGTCGTGAGAGAGAACGTGCGTTCTCAGCTCATGTGATGCGCGTGGACCAGATGCGCGTGTACCTGAAAGGACACCCCATGAACGACCGCCCGCCCCTCCCGCCCTTCACCCGTGAGACCGCGGTCCAGAAGGTCCAGGCCGCCGAGGACGCCTGGAACACCCGTGATCCCCACAAGGTCGCCCTCGCCTACTCCGAGGACTCGGTCTGGCGCAACCGCGACACCTTCGTCACCGGCCGCGCCGAGATCGTCGAACTCCTCACCGCCAAGTGGGCTCGCGAACACGAGTACGCCCTGCGCAAGGACCTGTGGGCCTTCGACGGCAACCGCATCGCCGTCCGCTTCCAGTACGAGTCGCACGGCGCCGACGGGCAGTGGTGGCGGTCGTACGGCAACGAGCTGTGGGAGTTCGACGAGCACGGGCTGATGACCCGGCGCGAGGCCAGCATCAACGACGTACCCATCGAGGAGCATGAGCGCCGCATCTTCGGCCCGCGCCCGGAAGCCGAACGCGGGGACACCTTCCCGGTCCACTAGGCACCCCGCGTGCCCACCGGCGATCCCTTGTGTTCACTAGGGTTCCCACGTGACCGAACACGCCGAAAAGCCCTTCCTGTACGTCGTCGTGTGCGCGGCCGGTGTCGCGCGGGACGTCAGCAAACTGATCACCACGGCACAGGAACGGAGTTGGGAGGTCGGCGTCGTCGCCACCCCGCAGGGGCTCGGCTTCATCGACGCGCCGGCCGTCGAGGCGCAGACCGGTCGCCCGATCAGGTCCGCCTGGCGGGCCCCGGGCGACCCGCGCCCCTTCCCGGCCCCCGACGCGGTGGCCGTCGCCCCGGCCACCTTCAACACCGTCAACAAGTGGGCGGCCGGCATATCCGACACCCTCGCGCTCGGCACGCTGAACGAGGCGTACGGCCTGCACGTCCCGATCGCCGTACTGCCCTGTGTGAGTGACGCGCTGGCGGCACACCCCGCGTACCGGGGGAGTGTCGAGCGGCTGCGCGGGATGGGTGTCCGGTTCGGCGACCGCTATTGCGGGGAGCCGGGGCAGGACGGTCTGCGCGCGGAGTTCCCCTGGGGAGCGGCCCTGGACCTGCTCGCGTCTCGCACGTGACGCCCGGCGGTCACGCGCGACGGTAGATCGTGATCGAGTGGCCGACGTCGTCGATGGGCGTGGCGCCGTGGAGCAGCGCCGCCAGACGGCCGTCGGCCTTCGCGACGGCGGTGTCCGACACGGCGAGCAGTCCGTGCACCTCGCTCGGCGGCACCTTGCGCGGATCGGCCGCCTCGATCCCGTAGTACGCGGGCACACCGCTGCCCTTGTAGACCAGCCAGACCCGCTCGTGCGGATACCGCTCGGACAGCCGGTCGGCCAGGCGGCCCAGGTCCTGCCCCCAGTCGATGTTCGAGTCGTGCAGCCGCAGACGGGTTTGCGAGGGTCCGCCGAACGCCTCGTTGGAGTACGGCAGGTAGTACGGGAACGCGCGCAGCGAACTGATCGCGACGAAGCCGACCAGCGCCGCCGTGACGAGGTGGGCCCAGCGCCGGCGCAGGGCGACGACCCCGGCCGCGGCCACCGCCAGGAACACGGGGACGAAGAGGGCGTATCTGACGCCGAGGTCCCGGGACCCGGTCATGGCCACGGCCAGCAGGACGGCCGGGGGGAGCAGGACGTACGGGGCGGCGGGGCGCAGCCGGGGCACTGCGGCCATCACGCCGAGGCCCATGAGCCAGAGCGCGATCATGCCGAGCGGTGTCTTCACCAGCAGCGCGGCCGGCAGGTAGTACCAGAGGGAGCCGTGGTAGATCCGTCCGAACAGGAAGCCGGTCCACACGTCGTTCTCGAAGCCGAACTGGATCCGCATCCCGTCGCGGTACGGCCGAGGCACCGGCAGCCAGTCGATGACGAGCCCGCGCAGACCGTGCACGGCCGGGAGGTTCGCCGGAGCCGTCCAGCGCAGCTGCGGGTCGACGAGCAGATAGGTCGCCCAGACGACGGCGAGCGCCACCAGCGCCGTACCGGCGGCCACCGTCACAGCCAGGCCGACGAGCCGCGGTTGCGCGCGCAGGCCCAGGCCCGGCGTGCGGCGTGCCTGCCAGAAGGAGAGGAACACCAGGAGCAGCAGCACCGGCACCGCGGGCAGGGTGCTCATCTTGGTGGCGAGCGCCGCGCCGAGCGCCGCGCCCGCGAGAGCGAGGTGGAGCAGGGGCCGCCGACGCCGGGCGCGCCACGCCAGCCACATCGACGTCAGCAGGAAACCGGACGCCGGTACGTCGAGTGTGGCGAGCGAGCCGTTGGTGATGACGTCGGGCGAGAACGCGTACAGCGCGAGCGCAACCAACCCGCCCACGGCGCCGACGAGTTCACGGGCGAACGCGAGGACGACCAGACCGAACAGCAGCGTCAGCACGATCACCGGCAGCCGCGCCCACAGCATCACCCGCCAGGGATCGTTGCCCGACTCGTACAGCAGCCGCCGCCCGAGCGCCGTCTGATCACCCGTGAAGTGGGCGTCCAGGTGTGGATGGGCGAACACCAGTCCGGTCGCGATGATGAGCTTGCCCAGCGGCGGATGTTCGGGGTTGAAGCGCAGGCTGTGTTCCCGCACATAGGTCTCCGCCGTGCCCACGTACACCGGCTCGTCGATCGTCGGCGTCTGCTGCGCGGCCGCCGTGACCATCGCGACCGCCATCTGGGCCAGCAGGGCGACCACCGCCAGCGCGAGCAGCCACCGCCGGTGCCGCCGGAGCCGATCGAACCGGCCCGGCGGTCTGGCGGTGCTCGTGGGCGGGCGGTCGCCCTGCCTGCTGGCCATGGATGTCGACATGCCCTGTGATACGTCCGCTCCGTGCGCACCCGCTCATCCGGAATCCACCCGGCTTCGGTGCGAGTATGCACGGCGACCGCTCCCGGGCCGGGGCAGCGTCCGTCAGCGCGTCCGGCGGACGTACTCCGCACTGCCCGGCGTCGACACCTCCACATCACGGCGCACGATGCTCAGCCGGTCCCCGTAGCCGGCGAGGGCCTTGCGCAGACCGCTGTCGGTGTACTCGATGTCCACCACCCGGTCGTCGAACGCCTTCGCGTACGTGCCGCACTCGTCGTACTGGCCGCACTCCTCGGTCACCGCGAAGTCGAGCTTGGTCCTCGACCTGAGCCCGGCCAGCTCCGAGGTGTTCTTCTGTCCGATGGCCAGCCCCCGGGCGTGCGCGTGGGCCGAGAGGAGCGTGATGAACGCGGTGGCGTCGTTCGCCGTCAGCAGACGGCCGGAACGGGTGTAGCTGTCGTAGTTGTCCGGCTCGACGGCGTCGAACCCCTTGTCGGCGCATTCGTCGATCCAGCGGTTGACCCGGGCGGCCACCCGCTTGCGCTTGGCCGGCGTGCGGAGGTCGAGGAGCGCCTCGTTCCAGTCGCGGTCCATGACGGCCTTGCCGTGCGCGTCCCGCAGCAGCAGATCGGCCGGCCACGCCTTCGACTCGTCCGGCTGGGCCTGGAAGGCGTTGACGTAACAGATGTTGTACAGGCCGGGCGCGGGCGAGTCCGAACGGTCGCGGCTGACGATGCGGACGCCGGACGGTGGCGGATAAGCGCCGCCGATCTGGTAGTCGAAGCCCGCGTGGAGCGGGGGGAGTTGTACGGCCTCCGGGCTCGACCCGGAGGCCTTACCCTGCTGGGGTGGCGTCCCCTCGTCCGACCCGGTCGTACAGCTCACCAGCGTCGCGAGCGCCACCAGGGCGGCGGCTGCCCCCAGGCCGGTGACGCGGGAAACACGTTGGGCGGGAATGTCGGCTCCATCGATCGCGGGTACGACCCCGCCTCGGACGCTCCCGCGGTCCTGGCGACTTTGGCCGGACTCGAACGGTGTCCGCTACCGGCTGGGCGTACCTCTGCGTGCCCGGCGCGGCGCCTCGGCACCTCAGGATCAAATCGCCTGGACGGCGCCCGAGTCAAGGCGGCCCCCGCGGCACCCGCCCGGGTCGCGGACCCGGCCCAGTCACATGACAGAAGCGCCGCTGTGACCTGCGGCGTGATGCTGGCAGTCACCCTCGTGTCGTAGCTGCGGAACTCAAGGAGGAGGACACCTCATGCCCATCGGAATCATCGGTGCCGGAGCCATCGGCCAGGCCCTCGCCTATCGGTTCGTGGCGGCGGGCGAGCAGGTCGTCATCAGCAACAGCCGGGGCCCGCAGTCACTGCGGGACCTCGCCGCCTCGATCGGCCCGGCCCTGACGCCCGCCACCGTCGCGGAGTCGGCCAAGGAGGAGATCGTCGTCCTCGCCGTGCCGTGGCGACGGCTGAGCGAGGCGGTGGCCGCCGCTGACGTCCTCGACTGGCAGGAGCGGATCGTCATCGACACCACCAACCCGCTCGGACCGCCCGACTTCAAGGTCGCCGACCTCGACGGCCGCACCTCCAGCGAGGTCGTCGCCGAACTCGTCCCCGGAGCACGCCTGGTGAAGGCGTTCAACACCCTGACACCAGCGGTGCTCGGCTCCGATCCGCGCACGTTCGTCGGACGGCGGGTGATCTTCCTCTCGGGAAACCACCCCGGGGCGAACGCGCGCGTCACGCGGCTGGCGGAGCGGGTGGGGTGGGCGGTCATCAATCTGGGCCCACTGGCGACCGGCGGACGGCTGCAACAGTTCCCGGGCGGCCCCCTGCCGACGCTCAATCTGCTCCTGGAGCCCTGACCCACGCCGTATTGTCAGGACATGACCGGAGACCGCATCGAACTGGCCGTACACGACCACGGTGGTGACGGCCCACCCCTGCTTCTCATGCACGGAGCCAGGCGTACGCTCGCCGACTGGGCCGCCGTTGCCCCCCTGCTCGTCCCCCGGCACCGGGTGCTCGCCGTGGACCTGCGCGGACACGGTCACTCACCGTCGGGGACCTGGAGTCTTCCCCGGGTACTGGAC
Organism: Streptomyces sp. NPDC107454; assembly: GCF_055582885.1. Classification (NCBI taxonomy): domain Bacteria; kingdom Bacillati; phylum Actinomycetota; class Actinomycetes; order Kitasatosporales; family Streptomycetaceae; genus Streptomyces; species Streptomyces sp. NPDC107454. The sequence goes on from NZ_JBVJPA010000004.1 coordinate 242,376, forward strand.
GACATCGAGGCGGTGCTCGAGCGGTACGACCTGCCCGGTGCGCTGCCCGTCGGGCACTCGCTCGGCGGGATGATCGCCGTGCGCTACGCGCTGGAGCATCCGGACGTCACGCCCGGCGCGGTGAACCTGGACGGATACGGCTGGGGCCGCCCCGACCAGTACGTCGGCCTCGACCCGGCGTACGTCGAGGAGCGCCTCACCCAGGTGCGGGAGTCGGCGACCGCGACGGTGTCCGGCGGACCGCTTCCGGCGGACGGTCTCAAGGACCTGCTCGCCGAGCAGCGCGCACTCTCCGACCGACTGGGCATCCCCTACGAGCTGTTGGAGGCCGGTCTGCTGCGTACCGTGCGGCCCGCGCCCGACGGACGACTGGAGGTGCGCCCCGAACGCGCGCTCGTGCTGGAGATGCTGGCCGCCGTCGACGCACTCGACCTCTTCGACCTCTTCGACACCTTCGCGCGGACCCGGCGGCCACTGCTGCTCGGACGGGCCGCGCGACCCGTACCGCCCGTGCCCGGCCTGCCCTGGTTCGACGAACTGATGACGGCGTACGGGAAGGGGCTCGCCCGGGATCTCGCCGAACTGGCCGCGCGGCGGGCCACCGTGCGGGTCGTCGGGATCGACGGTACGCACGAGATGCTCCTGGAGAGTCCCGGCGCGGTCGCCCATGCCCTGCTCGCCTTCACCTCCGACGCGTTCCCCGGGGCCGACTCATGACGCCGCTCGGTGACGAGTGGATCGTCGGCCGGGACCACGAACTGGCCCTGCTGTCACGGCTGGTGGACGCTCTCACGACAGGGCGGCCCGGGGCCCTGCTGATGACGGGAGGACCCGGCGCGGGCAAGAGCGCCCTCCTCGACGCCGCCGCCCGTATGGCCCGCCGGTCCGGGGTACGAGTGCTGCGCTGCCGGGGGAGCGAGGGCGAGTCGGGCCTCGCCTTCGCCGGACTGCACCAGCTGCTGCGCCCCCTGCTCGACCTGGCCGAGGGGTTGCCCGCACGCCAGCGGGCCGCGCTGCTCGGCGTGTTCGGACTCGACGACGGCACGCCGACGGTCTCCGACCCCCTGCTGACCTCTCTCGGCGCGCTCACCCTGCTCTCCGACGCCGCGGAGCACGGCCCGCTCCTCCTGGTGATCGACGACATCCACTGGCTGGACCTGGGCACCCTCGACGTCCTGGCCTTCATGGCCCGACGCCTCGAAGGCGAGCCGGTCGCCCTGCTCCTGGCGGCTCGCGACACCGCCGTACCCGCCCAACTCGACCGTCAGATCGACCGGTTGACGATCGAGCCGCTCGACCCGGCCGCCGCCGGACGGCTCCTCGACCATCAGCCCAGGCCCCCCGCGGGACGGGCCCGCTCCCGCGTCCTCGAACAGGCGGCGGGTGTCCCCCTCGCCCTCGTCGAACTCGCCCGGGCCGTGGCGCGCGACCCGGCCGCCGCCCACGAGGACGCGCTGCCCCTCACCGACCGGCTGGAAGCCATCTTCGCCGCGGACCTTCCCGAACTTCCCCCGGCCACCCGTGAGTTGCTGCTCTTCGCGGCCGCCGCCGAGAGCGCCGAGCTGCCCGTCATCCTCTCGGCCGTCGCAGACCGGGCGACCCCGGACGACTGGCTGCCCGCCGAACGCGCCGGACTCGTCCGCATCGACGCCGACCACGTCCGCTTCCGCCATCCGCTGATACGTTCCGCGGTCTACCGGGCCGCGACCTACACCGAACGCCACACAGCCCACCGGGCGCTCGCCGACGTCCTCGTCGGCGATCCCGACCGCCGCGCCTGGCACCACGCGGCCGCCGCCTCCGGCGTCGACGAGGAGGCCGCCCGGGAACTCGACGACAGCGCGGCCCGTGCACAGCGCCGCGGCGGCTACGCGGCCGCCGCGACAGCCCTCGAACGCGCGGCCCGGCTCAGCCCCGAACCCACCGTCCGCGCCGGGCGCCTGGTACGCGCCGCGACCATGGCGATGTACGCCGGTCACCCGCGCTGGGTCGGCGAACTCAGCGCCCAGGTCGCCACCCTCACCGACGAACCGGCCCTCCTCGCCGAGGCCTCGCTCCTGGCGGGCTGGGCGCTCGCCGTGACCACCCAGTTCGCGGGCTCGCTCGGCTTCCTGCTGCCGGTCGCCGAGGCCGCCGTCGACGAGAACCCCGTACTGACCCTCGACGCCCTGGCGACGGCCACCACACCCGCGTACAACTCCGGGGCCCCGGAACACCGCGAGAACATCCTGCGGATCGTGGAGCGCGTGCCGCCCCAGGACGACGAGACGGGCCGGCTCTGGGCCCTGGCCGGCTGCGATCCGGTACGCAACCGGGCCCAGGCCCTCGATCTGCTCGCGGCCACCTGGACCGCGCCCCTGCCGAAGCCCGGATCAGGCGTCGACATCCCGCTGTCCCGCCTGGTCGTCTCCGGCGGGGCCGCCTGGGTCCTGGACGAGACGGCCGAGGCGATACGGCTGCTCGGCGCGGCCATGGACCATCTGCGCCGGTCCCCGACCTCCGGGGCCAACGCCACCGTGGCCCAGGCGCTCGCGCTGGCCCTCTACGAGAGCGGGTCCTGGACCGAGGCCGGCGCGGCACTCGACGAGGCGTACGGCCTGGCCGCCGAAGGGGGTCTGGAGAACGTGGTGGTGGGAGCGCCCGTGCTGCGCGCCACGCTGCTCGCCCTGCGCGGCGACACCGAGGAGGCCCGCGCCGTCGTACAGCGCGCCGTACACGGCATCGACCTGCCCAACTGCCGCAGCCTGCAAGTGCGCACGCACTACGCGCTGGGCGCCGCCGCACTCGCGGAGGGCGACCACGCGGCCGCCTACGACCGCTTCCGCGCGGTCTACACCCGGCGGCCGGAGCCCGTGCCCCTGCACTTCCACGCCTCCGACTACTACCTGGCCGACCTCGTGGCAGCCGCCGTCCGCACGGGCCGGGCCGAGGACGCACGGCTCGTCCTCGACACGACCAGGCGGCGCCTCGCCGGGGGCGAGACATCCGCGCGGCTCACCGCGATCGTGCACCGGGCCGAGGCCCTGCTCGCCGAACCGGGCGACGCCGAACGGCACTTCACGGCGGCCCTGGCCGATCCGGCGGGCGACCACTGGCCCTTCGAACGGGCACAGGTCCGTCTCGACTACGCCGAGTGGCTGCGCCGCCGGCGCCGCGCGGTGGAGGCGCGCCCCCAGCTCGCCGCCGCGCTGGAGGTCTTCGAACGGCTCGGCACCCGCCCCTGGACGGACCGCACCCGCGCCGAACTGCGCGCCGCGGGCGTCACCCCGGCGAGCTCGCCCGCCGGCTCCCCGGACAGCCTCGCCGAACTCACCCCGCAGCAACTGCAGATCGCCCGCCTCGCCGCCGCGGGCCTGACCAACAGGGAGATCGGCGAACGGATCTTCCTCTCGCCCCGCACGGTCGGCTTCCACCTCTACCGGATCTTCCCCAAGCTCGGCATCACCTCCCGCGCCCAGCTCCGCGACGCGCTCCCCGAGCCGGGGGAATGACATCAGTGCGGTGCCGCCGGGGCGAACTCCGTGCCGCACGGGCCCGCGCCCTCGCTCTCGGCCAGGGCGACGGGCTCACCGCCCATCGTCAGCGTGGGGTAATGGCGGCCGATGTGATGGGTGGAGCGCCCGACGTAATGGCCGATGAAGGAGCGGCGGAAGCGGTCGGCGCTGCGGTTCGGCCCGGAGCCGTGCACCAGACTGCCGTTGAAGAACAGCACGTCGCCCGGTGCCATGTCGACGGGCACGACGGCCAGACCGGGCGGCGGCGGGACGTACTCCCGTACGAAGGACAGCTCCGCGTCCGCCTCCTCCGGGCAGAACAGGTCCATGCGGTGCGTGCCCGGCACCACTTCCAGGCCGCCGTTCTCCCGGTCGATCGCGTCGCAGGCGATCCAGGCGGCCACGCAGGTGCCCGGTTCGACCCGCAGATAGAAGTTGTCCTGGTGCAGCGCCTGCCCCCGGGCCCCGGGCGGCTTGAAGTAGAACATGCTCTGCGCCGCCAGGACCTCCTCGCCGAGCAGGGTCTCCAGGATCCGCCGCAACCGGGGATCGAGCAGGCGGCGCAGGGACAGCTCGTTGATGCGGTGCGGATGCATGACCCGGGGATGGGTGGCCAGCGGATCCGCCGGACCGCCGGTCCCCGCGGCCGAGGTGGCCCGGGGTTCGAAGTGCCCCGGGACCGGCCCCGCGGCGTGCAGGGCCACGAACTCCGCGCACAGCTCGTCGATCTCGGCGCCGGTGAACAGGCCGCGCACCACCACGAACCCGTTCTCCTCGAAGTCCGACCACCGCGGCCCGCCCATGTCCGTGACTGTCATCCGACCGTTCCTTCCCACCGGAGTCTCAGGTTCTTCACGCTAGGTCGACGAGCCCTCCGGGAGGATGTCCGTGCATGCTGAGGAGTTGTCCGAGCCTGCTGCCCCGTCCCCGCCGCCGGGCCTGGTGACCGTCGGTCGCTTCGACCAGGGACCGGGGTACCGCGTCAACCGGCCCCGGGGCAGTGACAGTTGGCTGTTCACCTGGACGACGGGCGGACGGGGACGGCTCCGGCAGGGAGCGGCCCGGACGGTGGCCGGCGCCGGAGACCTGGTGGTCCTGGGGCCGGGCGTGCCGCAGGACTACGCCGTCGAAGCCGGCGCCGGACACTGGGCGTTCTGGTGGGCGCACTGCCAGGCCCGCCCGTCCTGGACCGGATGGCTGCGGTCCCACGCCGTCGACGACGGCCTGTACGCCGTCGGACCCGCGCCCGCCCGGGAACGTATCGAAGCGGCGTTCCGCCGGATGCTCACCGACGCCCGCTGGACGGGGGACGGCCCGCCGCCCGAGGGCGCGGAGCCCGCCCCGGGCGAGGTCGCGGTGGCGCACGGCACCGCCGCCCGGGAGCTGGCCCTGTGCTCCCTGGAGGAGATCGTGCTGCTCGCCGCCGCCCGCGCGGAGCGCCGCCGCCCCGGTCTCGACGCCCGGGTCCGTCAGGCGGAGGCGGTGATCGCCGCGGACCCGGGCGCGCCCCACACCGTCCGCTCGCTGGCCGGGGCGGTCGCGCTCTCACCGTCCCGGTTCGCCCACCTGTTCACCGAGCAACTCGGCCGCTCCCCGATGCGGGCGCTGCGCGAGGCCCGGCTGCTGCACGCGGCCCGGCTTCTGGAAGCCACCGAGCTCCCGGTGGAACGGGTGGCCGCGGCCTCCGGATTCACCAGCGCGTTCCACTTCAGCCGGGTCTTCCGGCAGCGCTACGGGACTCCACCGGGCGCCTACCGGAAGGGCCTCGCTAGGAGCCCGGGGGGCGCGGGTGATGTGGGGGATCCGGACCATGCGGGGGTGGCGGCGGGATCGTCGTGACGGCAGGCGTGGCCTCGGGCCAGATCAGCAGCACCGGGCACGGCGCGTGGTCGACGACGAACCGCCCGGCCCGGCCCAGGCTGTGCGGCCCGAGCCGGGCCCGGTCGCCGTCCCGGGCCACCACGAGCAGATCGGCGCCCTCGGCGGCGGCGACCACCTCATGCTCCGTGCGCCCGGTGCTTTCCTGGCTGATGCAGGGGCGGCCGAGGCGCTCGGCCGCCGCGTCGAGCAGCCGCGCCGCCGACCGGGCGCCGAGGGCTTCCAGCCGGTTCCCGGGATCGCGCTCGGCGTGCCCCCGGCCGAGCAGCCCGGCGAAGGCGCCGTGCGCCAGTCCGGGCACCCCGGGTTCGCTGACATGCAGCAGCACGACCTCGGTCGCCTGCGGCGCGTGCGTGCGCACGGCGTCCACGCAGGCCGGCCAGGTCCCCTCGACGAGCCAGACGACGACCCGCATGAGCATCAGCCTCCGGCCCTCACGTGTGCTACGGCTCAGCCCCCGATGAAGCGGAGCGAGAACCACAGTGCCAGTACGGCGGGAACCAGCGCCGCCGGCACGGCGATCAGACCCAGCCGGGTGAACTCCCGCAGATCGACGCCGTGGTCGTGCTCCTGCACGATACGCCGCCACAACAAGGTCGCCAGGGACCCGGCGTAGGTGAGGTTGGGGCCGATGTTGACCCCCAGAAGCACGGCCAGCACCGCGCCGGAGCCGGACGTGGCGGCCAGGGGCAGCAGCACCAGGACCGCGGGCAGGTTGTTGATGAGATTGGCCAGTACGGCGGCCAGCGCCGCGGTCCCGAGCAGCGCGGGCAGTCCGCTGCCGTCCGGAAGGAGATGCCCGAGGGCGTCGGAGAGTCCGTTGTCGACCACGGCCCGGACGACGATGCCCAGCGCGAGCACGAACACGAGGAAGGCCGGAGCGGCCGCCCTCAGCACGGTGAGCGGGGTGGCACGCCCGCGCAGCAGGGCCCGGGCGGCCAGCACCAGCGCCCCCGCCGCGGCGGACCAGGCGGGGTCCACGCCCAGCGCGGAGGCGACGACGAACCCCGCCAGGGTGCAGCCCACGGTGACCAGCGCGAACAGGGGCAGCTCCGGCGGCTCCCCGGTCGTCGGCTCGGGCACGGCCGCTGCCAGGTCACCGGCGAAGAAGCGCCGGAAGACCACGTACTCGGCCCCGATGGCCACCAGCCACGGCAGCACCATCAGCGCCGCGAACCGGGTGAAGCTGAGACCGCTCGCGGTGAAGGCGAGCAGATTGGTGAGGTTGGAGACCGGCAGCAGCAGCGAGGCCGTGTTCGACAGATGGGTGCAGGCGTACACGTGCGGCTTCGGGCGGGCGCCCATCCGGGCGGCGGTGGCGAACACGACCGGGGTCAGCAGCACGATGGTGGCGTCCAGGCTGAGCACCGCGGTGATCGCCGAGGCGAGCGCGAAGACCGCGGTCAGCAGGCGCCCCGGCCGCCCCGCCGCCCAGCGGGCCATCCACGCGCCGCAGGCGTGGAAGAGCCCCTCGTCGTCACAGAACTTGGCGAGCACCAGTACCGCCGCCAGGAAGCCGATCACCGGCCCGAGGTGACCCGCCTCCGCGCCGGCGTGGTCCCAGGAGATCGCGCCGGTGGCGATCACCAGCAGGGCGGCCGGGGCCGCGACGACCGCCTCGGGCCAGCCGAACGGGCGGACCACCGCGCAGACGAGGACGGCGACGAGCAGGACGACGGACAGGGATTCGGCGAGCGGGGTGTTCAGGGTTCGGTCCTCCGGGACACAAGTCGTGGTGCCCGACCATCAGATCAGACGCCGCGCCCCGCCCCGCTCACCGACCCCGCGGACCTGCGTCGATGTCGTCAGAACTCCCCGAGGAGCGTCAGCTCCGCCCAGATCGTCTTGCCGTCGGCCGTGTGGCGGCTGCCCCAGCGCTGGGTGAGCTGGGCGACCAGCAGCAGCCCGCGCCCGCCCTCGTCGTAGGTCTTGGCCCGGCGCAGATGCGGCGCGGTGTGGCTGCTGTCGGAGACCTCGCAGATCAGGGTCTCGGCGTCGTGGATGAGCCGCAGCCGTATGGGCGGCTCGCCGTAGCGGATCGCGTTGGTGACCAGTTCGCTCACCACGAGCTCGGCCGTGAACGTCGCGGCGCTCAGCTCCCAGGCGTCGAGCTGGTCGACGACCTGCTTGCGGATCGGCGCGACCAGGGCGGGGTCGGCGGGAATGTCCCAGGTCGCCACCTGGGAGGGCGCGAGCCCGTGGGTCCGGGCGAGCAGCAGCGCCACGTCGTCCTGGGCCCCGCCCACCGGAAGCAGGATCCGCAGAATGTCGTGGCAGGCGCCTTCCAGGGAGTCCGCGGACTCCGCCAGGGCATGGCACAGCAGCTCGTGGTTGGCCTCGACGTCCCGCTCGCGGTTCTCGATCAGGCCGTCGGTGAACAGTGCGAGCACCGTGCCCTCGGGAAGGGCGAGCTCGACGGACTCGAAGGGCAGCCCGCCCAGGCCCAGCGGCGGACCGGCCGGCAGCTCGATCTGCCGGGGCGGTCCCCCGGGCGGGAGCATGACCGGCGGGGGATGGCCGGCCCGGGCGAGGGAGCAGCGCCGTGAGACCGGGTCGTAGACCGCGTACAGGCAGGTCGCGCCGACCTCTCCGGTGGTGCCCTCGGCGCCGGCCTCCGTGGAGAGCCGTAGGACGAGGTCGTCGAGGTGGGTGAGCAGTTCGTCGGGGGCGAGGTCGATGTCGGCGAGCGTACGGACGGCGGTGCGCAGCCGTCCCATGGTGGCGGAGGCCGCGATGCCGTGGCCGACGACGTCGCCGACGACCATGGCGACCCGCATCCCGGACAGTGGGATCACGTCGAACCAGTCGCCGCCCACTCCGGCCCGTGCTGCGGGCAGATAGCGGGAGGCCGCCTCCACGGCGGCCGTCCGGGGCAGTGACTGGGGGAGCAGACTGCGCTGGAGGGCGAGGGCGGTCTCCCGTTCCCGGGAGAAGCGCCGGGCGTTGTCGATGCAGACGCCGGCCCTGGCCGTCACCTCCTCGGCCAGCAGTACGTCGTCGGGGGTGAAGGGATCGGGGCGCCGGAACCGGGTGAGGACGGCCACCCCGAGGGTCTGGCCCCGCGCCTTGATCGGCACCGACATGCTGGTGTGCAGGCCGTACTCGGCGATGCGGGCGCCGCGTACCTCGTCCCAGGAGAGCCACTCCGCCAGCGTGGCGGTGTCGTCGGGGGCGACGATGGTCCGGGAGGCCGTGAGGGAGTCCGCCTGCGGTGAGTGGACGGGGTAGACATCGACCTGGCCGGGTTTGACGACCGCCTCCGGGCAGCCCGGGTTCACCGACTGGTGGGCGGCGCGGCGCAGCCTGATCGGCACGGTCGGCGGCTCAGGGTGGGGTTCGCCCCCGTGCTCCGGCGGGTCCAGCAGGTCGACGCTGACGAAGTCGCCCAGGGCGGGCACACAGACGTCGGCGAGCTCCTGGGCCGTTCGGGTGACGTCGAGGGTGGTGCCGATGCGCACGCTGGCCTCGTTGACGAGTTGCAGCCGCTCCCGGGCGTTGTACTGCTCGGTGAAGTCGTGCGCGGCCAGGCACACTCCCCGTACCTGGCCCTGGGCGTCGGTGAGCGGGGCGATCCGGGCGAGCCAGGCGTGCGCGTGGTACTCGCCGCCGGTCTGCATGAACGTCTCCACGTCACGACCGGTTCCCGTGACGAGGACCTCGTGCAGCTGTGATTCGAGGGCTTCGCTCTCTTCCTTGCCGCCGATCTCGGAGAACCTCAGGCCCTGGATGCGGGACTCGGGGAGGCCGATCACGTCGGCCATCGCGTCGTTCACCCCGAAGAGGCGCAGCCGGTCGTCGTAGACGGCCATCGGGCACGGGGACTGCGCCAGCACCGCCGTCGTCAGCGGGTCGTCCGGCGCGCGCGGGCCGCGGGCCTCCAGCGGGGTGACCACCAGCCAGGTGGCCGGGCCGCCGTCCCGCGGCTTCCTGCGGTGGGCGAGCAGCCACACGGAGACGGTGTGTCCGTCGCGGTGGCGCAGATCGAGGCTGCCGTTCCAGCGGTTACCGGCCGGTTCGGCCGGTACGGGTGTGTCCGTGGCCAGCAGATCGGCGGCGGGCCGCCCCTCGACTTCCTCCGGGGCATGGCCCAGTAGACGGCGGGCCCCTTCGCTCCATTGGAGCAGGGTGCCGTTCCCGTCGATGACCGCCCGTGCCGTGGCAGCCTCGTCGAGCGGGTGGACCGGGCTCATCGTCGCCACTCCATTGCGGACACTCACAGTGAACAGGCGCGTCACTCGGGTTCCAGCCTAGTGCGTACGCGCGTTCCGCACCCGGCACACGGGCGGCCCCGGGGGGACATCGGTACGACGGATTCCGGCCGATGTGATGCGAGGGGCGGAAGTGGGTGCCGCACCCTTGACGGGGCTGTGTGTCACCCCGTCAGAATCTGTTTGTTCACGATCAGTTGTGATGACTTATGGGCCCTTGAGTAGGGAGAGCCGCCATGTCGGTCACTCGAAGATCGGTATTGATCGCAGGAACCGCCGCACCCGCGGCCGGATCGCTCCTGGGCGCCGCCGACGCCTGGGCGGACGCGCCGGGACGCGCCGCGGGCCGCCGCGTGGTCGAGCTGCGCGACGGCTGGCGCTTCGCGCTGGTCGACCCGGGTGGGATCACCGACCCCACCGGCGCGTACGAGGGCGCCGCGCAGTCCGGCTACGACGACTCGGCCTGGCGCGAAGTGTCCGTTCCGCACGACTGGAGCATCGAACAGACCCCCACCACGGAACACGGCACCACCAGTGGCACCGGCTTCTTCCCGGGCGGCCTCGGCTGGTACCGCACCACCTTCAGGCTGCCGCCCGCCCTCGCCGGCCGGCGGATCTCCGTGGAGTTCGACGGCGTCTACATGGACTCGCACGTGTACTGCAACGGTGAGGAGGTCGGCCATCACCCCTACGGGTACACGGGGTTCGCCTTCGACCTCACCGGCCTGCTGCACACGGACGGCACCACCGAGAACGTCATCGCGGTGAAGGTGCAGAACCAACTGCCCAGCAGCCGCTGGTACTCGGGCAGTGGCATCTACCGCGAGGCCCGGCTCGTGGTCACCGAACCGGTGCACGTCCAGCGCTGGGGCACGTATGTCACCACGCCGGACATCACGACGGAGCGGGCGGTCGTACGGGTGCGGACGACCGTCGTCAACGAGTCCGGTACCGCCGCCGAGGTCCAGGTGATCTCGCGGATCGTCGACCCCGACGGACGGACGGCGGCCCGTACGTCCACCATGGTCGCGGTCGCCGACCGCGCCGACGAGACCCATGAACTCACCGTCGCCAGGCCCCGGTTGTGGGACTTCGCGACTCCGGGCCACCGCTACACGCTGGAGACCGAACTGCGGGTCGGTGACACGGGGGTCGACACCTGCCGCACTCCCTTCGGCATCCGCACCTTTCGCTTCGACCCGGACGAGGGCTTCCACCTCAACGGCGTCCACGCCAAGATCAAGGGCGTCGACCTGCACCACGACCAGGGCGCGCTGGGCGCCGCGATCAGCGTCGACGCCGTACGCCGACAGATGACGATCATGAAGTCGATGGGCGTCAACGCCTTCCGCACCTCGCACAACCCGCCCTCGCCGCAGATGATCCAGGTCTGCGAGGAACTGGGCATCGTGATGATGGTGGAGGCGTTCGACTGCTGGCGGACCGGCAAGACGAGGTACGACTACGGCCGGTTCTTCGACGAGTGGTGCGAGCGGGACGCCACCGAGATGGTCCTCGCGGCCCGCAACTCGCCCGCCGTGGTCCTGTGGTCCATCGGCAACGAGATCCCCGACTCCACCTCCACCCCGGGCCTCGCGATGGCGGACCGGATCATCGCCGCGATCAAGGCGGCGGACGACACCAGGCCGCTGGTCATCGGCTCGGACAAATACCGCCGCGTGCCCACGAAGGGCTCCGCTGCCGACCTGATGCTCGCCAAGCTGGACGGGCTCGGTCTGAACTACAACACCGCCCAGTCGGTGGACGCCCTGCACGCCGCCTATCCGCACCTCTTCCTCTTCGAGTCGGAGTCGTCCTCCGAGACCTCGACCCGCTCCGCCTATCAGGAGCCGGAGCACCTCAACACCGGCGAGAACCACACCCCGGGACGGCGCGCGGTCTCCTCGTACGACAACAACCTCGCGTCCTGGACGATGAGCGGCGAGTACGGGCACAAGAAGGACCGGGACCGCAAGTGGTTCGCGGGGGAGTTCCTGTGGTCGGGCATCGACTACATCGGGGAGCCCACGCCGTACGACGTGTTCCCGGTGAAGGCCTCCTTCTTCGGCGCGGTCGACACCGCGGGCTTCCCCAAGGACATGTACCACCTGTTCAGGAGCCAGTGGGTGAGCGAGCCCATGGTGCATCTGGTGCCCATGACGTGGAACCACGAGGCCGGCGACACGGTCGAGGTCTGGGCGTACGCGAACGTCGACACCGTGGAGCTCTTCCTCAACGGGAAGTCCCTCGGCACACGGAGGTTCGACACCAAGACGACCACCGACGGCCGTACCTATCTGGAGACCACCGAGGCGACCGGCGACGACAAGACCTTCACCTCGGGCCCCTACCCGGGCAGTTACACCAGCCCCAACGGCAGCGCGGGCAAACTCCACCTCACCTGGAAAGTGCCCTACGCGCCCGGTGAGCTGAAGGCGGTGGCCCGCCGCGACGGCCGTACGGTCGCCACGGACGTCCTGCGCACCGCCGGGGCGCCGCACGCGATACGCCTCACGCCGGACCGCACATCGCTCGCCGCCGACGGCCGTTCCCTGCTCTTCGTGACGGCCGAGGTCGTCGACGCCCGTGGTGCGGTCGTGCCCGACGCGGAGCACCTGATCGCCTTCGACATCGGCGGCGGCTCGCTCGCCGGGCTCGACAACGGCAGGGAGGAGAGCGCCGAGCGCTATCAGGCGAGCACCCGAACGGCCTTCCACGGCAAGGCACTCGCGATCGTACGATCCGGCACGCGGCCGGGCTCGCTCAGGGTGACGGCACGCTCCGAGGGAGTACGCGGCGCCACCCTCACCGTACGCACCACCCCGGCACGAGCGAAGGCGATCACCCCGCCCGCGGTCTTCCGGCCGGACCCGGGTCCCGGCGCCCCGAACGAGCCGCTCGCGGACGCCAGTTACTCCGGCCGCCCGGACACCCCGCCCGCCGCCATGCTCGACGGCGACGCGGCGACGGGGTGGTCCAACGCCTTCTACAAGTCGGCGACGGCTCTGCTGCCCGCCTTCAGCGGGGCCCGCCCCGAGGACTGGGTCTCGGTCGCCTGGGCCCGTCCCCGGGCGGTCGACCGCGTCGAGGTCTCCTTCACCGTCGACGCGACGCACACACGGCCCGCGTCGGTCGAGGTCGCGGTGTGGGACGGCAGTCGGTACGTGCCGGTGAAGGGAACGGCCGTCGACTGGGCCACCGCGTCCGACGCGCCGACCGTGATCACCTTCGACGGGGTGCGCGGCTCACGGCTGCGGCTCCTCATGGCGAGCGGGCACCCGGGCGCCGTCGAGGGCGGGCTGCGGATCAGCCGTCTGGAGGTCCCGGTGGTCTGACCGGTCCCGGTGCTCGTGCTCGGTGAGCGTGTGGAGTTCGGCCGGGCCGAGCGGGCGGTGCACCTCGACGTACTCGCCGTGCGGCAGGCGTCTGACGACGCCGGTCGCACGGCCGTGCGCCACCAGTTCCCGGTCCCGCAGCTGCAGGCCCAGGCAGACGCGGCGGGTGACCACGAAGACGACGGCCGGGACGACGAACAGGGAGATCCGCACCGCCCAGGTGACGGTGTTGATCGACAGATGGAAGCGCGTCGCCACGATGTCGTTGCCGCCACCCGCGAGCAGGATCAGATAGAGGCTGATCCAGGCCGCTCCGATCGACGTACGGACCGGCCGGTTGCGCGGGCGGTCGAGGAGATGGTGCTCACGCCGGTCTCCCGTGACCCACGACTCGATGAACGGGTACACCCCGATGGCGACCAGAAGCAGCGGGAAGACGACGACGGGTATCAGCACACCGAGCACGAGCGTGTGCCCGGCCACGCTGATCTCCCAGCCCGGCATGACGCGCACCAGACCCTCGGCGAAGCCCAGGTACCAGTCCGGCTGGGCGCCGGTCGACACCTGGTCGGCACGGTAAGGACCGTACGACCAGACCGGGTTGATGGTCGCCACCGCCGAGATCAGCGCGAGGACACCGAACACCAGGAAGAAGAAGCCGCCCGCCTTCGCCAGGTAGACCGGCAGGAACGGGGTGCCCACGACGTTGCGTTCGGTCTTCCCGGGGCCCGCGAACTGGGTGTGCTTGTGGTAAACGACGAGGATCAGATGGGCGACGACAAGTGCCGCCATGATCCCCGGAATCAGCAGGATGTGCAGCGAGTAGAACCGGGCCACGATGTCGTGGCCGGGGAACTCGCCGCCGAACAGGAAGAACGACAGATACGTGCCGACCACCGGTACCGACAGGATCGCCCCGTCCACGAACCTGAGCCCCGTCCCGGACAGCAGGTCGTCCGGCAGCGAGTAGCCGAAGAGGCCCTCGAACAGACCGAGGAGCAGCAGCGTCCAGCCGAACACCCAGTTCACCTCACGGGGCTTGCGGAACGAGCCCGTGAAGAAGTGCCGCATCATGTGCGTCAGCATCGCGGCGAGGAAGACCAGCGCGGCCCAGTGGTGCAGCTGCCGGACCAGCAGCCCGCCGCGCACGTCGAAGCTGATGTGGAGCGTCGAGGCGTACGCCTCCGACATCCGGATGCCGTTCAGGGGGACGTAACCGCCGTGGTACGTCACCTCGTTCATGGAGGGGTGGAAGAACAGGGTCAGGTACACCCCGGTGAGGATCAGCACGACGAAGCTGTACAGGCAGATCTCGCCGAGCAGGAAGGACCAGTGGTCCGGGAAGACCTTGCGCAGATAACGCCTGCCGAGGGCGTACACACCGAGCCGGCCGTCGAACCAGTCGGCGACGCGTTCGCCGGAGGACGCCTTCGCGGGCCGGTGGTCCGTGGCGGTCATGCGCGCTCCCCTTCCGCGACTCCGGTCTCCTGGCTCTCGTCGTCGCGCCGCACATGCGCGAGCTTCTCGGGATTGGTGACGATGTAGACGCCCGACACCTGCTCGCCGTCCGCGGTGAGGTCCATGACCATGACCGCGTACGGCGACTCGCCCTCGAAGAGCACGGCGGAGTCGTCGCCGTTGACGCGCCGGTAGCGCAGGTCGAAGCCGGTGCCGCGCCGGGTCGCGTAACCGGCGAACAGCCGCGCCGCCTTGTCCCGGCCGTGCACCGGACGCAGCCCGCCCGAGGCCTTCCCGCCGCCGTCCGTCCACACCGTGACGTCCGGTGCCAGGATCTCCATCAGCGCCGCGATGTCCCCGCCGAGCGCGGCCTCGACGAAGCGCTCGGTCGCCTGCCGGCGGACGCGCGGATGGGCCTGGTAGCGCGGCCGACGGGCGTGCACATGCTCCCGCGCGCGGTGCGCGAGCTGGCGTACCGCCGCGGGGCTGCGGTCGATGACCTCCGCGATCTCCGTGTGCGCGTAGCCGAACACCTCGTTGAGGACGAAGACCGCACGCTCCAGCGGGGTGAGGGACTCGAGGACCACGAGCATGGCCAGCGACACCGACTCCGAGCGCAGGGCCCGGTCGTCGGCCGAGTCCTCGGGGGCGGGCTCGTCGAGCAGCGGCTCCGGCAGCCAGGGGCCCACATACGTCTCGCGGCGGCGGGTGATCGCGGCGCGCCGCGCGAGCGCGTGGTTCACGGCGATGCGTACGAGATAGGCGCGCGGGTTGGTGATGCCCTCCAGCGGGGTGCGGTGGGCGCGGCCCGTCCAGGACAGCCAGGTCTCCTGGAGGACGTCGTCGGTGTCGGCGACGCTGCCGAGGATGTTGTAGACGATCGCGAAGAGCAGTTCGCGGTGGTCGACGAACACCTGCGTCGCGCCGTCGGCCGTCCCGGCCGCGGGGCTTTCGGACATGCCTTGCCTCCCTTGGTGCGCTCACTACTGCGAGGGGAGAAGCGGGCCCGAATGTGACGTCCGGAGGGCGAAATGTGACGTACGTCTCACGGGGTCTGCCGGGCGTCACACCGGTCGGAGCCCGCGCCCTCTTGAACGCGAGTCGGATGCCTCGACACAAGGAGACAGACACCGTGTTCAAGAAGTGGCACGACAAGTGGCACGGCAACCCATGGGCGATCCTCATCACGCTCTCCCTGGGCTTCTTCATGACCCTGCTCGACCTGACGATCGTGAACATCGCGATCCCCGACATGGGCCAGGACCTCGACGCCTCCCTCGACGAGATCCTGTGGGTCGTCAACGCCTACACCCTCGCCCTGGCCGTCCTGATGATCACCGCGGGCCGCCTCGGCGACCTGCGCGGCAAACGCAACCTGTTCCTCGCGGGCGTCGCCGTCTTCACCCTCGCCAGCCTCGTCTGCGGCCTCGCGCAGAGTCCGGCGCAGCTGATCGCGTTCCGCGCGGTCCAGGGCCTGGGCGCGGCGCTGCTCATGCCGCAGACCCTGTCGATCATCGCGGAGGTGTTCCCGGCCGACCGGCGGGGCGCCGCGATGGGCATCTGGGGCGTGGTCGCGGGCGTCTCCGGCGCCCTCGGCCCGATCATCGGCGGCGCGCTGATCACCCACCTCGACTGGCGGTGGATCTTCTTCGTGAACCTGCCGCTCGGGGTCGTGGTGCTGGGCCTCGCCGCGGCGGTCATCCCCGGTTCACGGCGCACCGTACGCCACCGCTTCGACACCCTGGGCGTGCTGCTCGCCTCGGGAACCCTGTTCTGCCTGGCCTTCGGTCTGACGGAGGGGCAGCGCTACGACTGGAACGCCTGGATCTGGTCGCTGTTCGGTGCGGCGGCACTCCTCTTCGCCGCCTTCCTCGGCCATGAGCGCGGCCAGCAGGGTCACGACCCGCTCGTCCCCTTCTCACTCTTCAAGGACCGCAACTTCACCCTCATCAATTTCGTGGGCGTCACCGTGTCCTTCGGCATCGTCGGGATGTTCCTGCCGCTGACGATCTATCTGCAGTCCGTCCTGGGCTTCAGCGCGCTCAAGTCCGGGCTCGTGCTGCTGCCTCTCGCGCTCGGCTCGTTCGTGATGGCCGGGCCCGCCGGAGTCCTCGCGGACAAGATCGGCGGCAAGTTCATCCTGATGACCGGGCTGCTCGCGTGGACGGCGGCCCTGGTGTGGATCGTGGCCGCGGCCGACGTCGGGTCGAGCTGGACCGCGGTCGCCTTCCCCCTCTTCCTCGCGGGTCTGGGCGCGGGTTGCACCTTCGCGCCGATGGCCACGGAGGTCATGCGCAACGTACCGGCGAAGCTCTCCGGAGCGGCGTCCGGAGTCAACAACGCGCTGCGGCAGGTCGGTTCGGTGCTCGCGGGCGCCGTCGTCGGCGCCGTGCTCCAGGCCCAGCTCGCCTCCTCGCTCACCGACCAGGCCCGACAGCGCACCGGACAACTGCCCGCCGCCTACCGCGACGGCTTCGTCGGCGGCTTCTCCCGGGCGGGGACCGATGTGAACGCGCGCCAGGCCGCACGGCTGCCGGAGGGCGTACCGCACGACGTCGCGGAGCGCATGCGCGCGCTGGGCGCCCGGGTCTTCGGCCACGGCTTCGTGCACGCCATGGATCCCGCCGTCCTGGTCTCGGCCGCCGTCCTGCTGACCGGCGCGCTCACCTGCCTCGCCGTACGCCGTCACCGCGGCCCGTCGGCCAACCCGCACGCCCTGCCCGTCTACGAACCCGAACTGGAGGAAGCGACCTCATGACCACCGAAGCCGCGGCCGGCACGATCGACCTCACCGTCATGTACGCAGCCCACGACGCCTTCCGCCGCGACCTGGAACGCCTCGGCGACGCGGCGGCCGACGGCACCGCCTTCACCCCCCAGGTCCGCGCGGGCTGGGACAACTTCAGGCATCAGCTGCACATCCACCACACCGCCGAGGACAGCGATCTGTGGCCGCGCGTGGAGCGCAAGGTCGCGGGCCGTCCCCGGGACGTCGCCCTCCTCGCCGAGATGGAGGCGGAGCACGCCCTCCTCGACCCGCGGCTCACCGCCGTCGACGCGGCCCTGAAGGACCGGTCGGCCGAACTCCCCGCCCTGGTCCGCACGTTGGCATCGGCCCTCGACGACCACCTCGCCCACGAGGAGGAGAGTGCGCTGCCGCTCATCCGGGAGGTGCTGACGCCCGCGGACTGGGGCGCGTTCACCGGCCGTATCCGTAAGACGCAGGGCGTGCGCGGGGCCGCGCTCTTCGTACCGTGGATCGTCGACGGAGCGCCGCCCGCCGACCGCGCCCGGTTCCTCGGCGCGCTCCCGCCGCCCGTACGCGTCCTCAACAAGCTGTTCTGGGAGGCGGGCTACCGCAGGCGCGGGCTGTGGGTGGCCTGAGAGCGCGGAAACGCCCAGGCGGGGTTCCGCTCCCTCCGGCCCTCCGGAGCGGGGCCGCCGCCGAGCGCCCGTACGAGGCTTCGCTGAATTGGCTCGCGGTACCGCCGTGCATACCCCTTGAGCAGGTGATATTTACGAGTAAGTACCCTCGCGGTACCGTGGAGGCATGCCAGCGTTGAATGTGGAGTTCAGTGACCGTGAACTCGAGGACCTCCGGCAGATCGCCAAAGAGCGCGGTACGTCGATGAAGGCCCTGGTGCGCGAGGCGGCCGCGGCCGACATCGTGCGGCACCGGGCGCTGAAGGAGGGCGCGGAGGTGTTCCGCCGCTTCTTCACGGCGCACGCCGACGAGTTCGCGGCCGCCTTCCCCGAGGACGAACCTCCCGGCAGGGGTGAGGGACGGGCGGCCTGAGCGATGGCTCCCGTCATCCATATCGACGTGCCGTGGCTGCTGCAGCGCCACGAAGAGGTGCTGCCCGACCAGCCCACGGTCAACGACTTCTCGGCCCTGGTCGCCGCCGTGGCCCGGCACCGCGTCGACCCGCCCCGCCTCGGAGTCGACTCCGACCCGGCCTGGCGCGCCGCCGCTCTTCTGCACACCCTGGCCCTGCTGAAGCCGCTTCCGGCCGCCAATGCCCGTTTCGCCTGTTCGGCGGCGGTGGCGTACATGTTCGTCAGCGGTGTCGGGATCGACCCGCCCTATGGGGCGCTCGTCGACCTCGCCCGGGATCTGATCTCCGGCAAGGCCGACGTCTACGGCGCGGCCGACCGGCTGCGCTCCTGGCAGATCTGATACCTGCCGCGCGACCCCGCTGTCGCCCCCGAGGCCGCCGGCCGAGGGCGGGAGGATCGGGGCCGGCGGCCGGTTTCGCGCGGGAGAGCCGCCGTCCTGCGCGGGGCCTCCGAGAAGGGCCGGGTTCCAGTGGACTACGGAGGTCCGCGCGCCGGGAGCGTGCGACGGGCTCCGGAGTGAGCGCGCGGTTCACACGGGGCGCGTGAGGGCCCATGGCGTATGAACGTGGTGCCGCGGTGAGGCGCGTGAACGCGGCGCGGGAAATTTCGAAAGCCGGTGCGAGCGACGCGAGTTGGCGCAGTTACTGACTATCTTTCAATATGCGGATGTTGCCCAAGTGCCTTGTTGGTCGTGAGCGTGTTGTGCGAGGGTGAACTTACCGCGCGGGTCAATGGCCGGGTATGAAATCGGTGTTCAGTATTCCGGGCCGGCGGCCATTTTCCCGGCGCTCCGTCAAAAGGTGTGCACCAGGCAGGGGCTCCCTTTTCGGCGACCAAGGAATTTCTGTGCACCACCTTGCACCGTGGAAGGAACCCGCTCTGTGCCCACCCCCCACCCCCCTCGCCCGTCCTATCCTCCCGGCGGTGCTCCCGGGGAGTCCGACGAAGGCCTCGCCGCGCGGCTGAGAGGCCGGACGGAGGGCGAGGCCACGCAGTCCGTCGCCCTGCTGATGGCGCGGCACTGGCAGCCGACGTACGACTACGCGGCCATCTGCCTCGCCTCTTCCTCGAACGTCGCCTCGATGGTCGCCGCGACCTCCTTCCACTACGCCCTCGACTGCCTGATACGCGGTGAGTCCGGAGCGGCCCTGCGGCCCCGACTCCTCGTGACCGTGCGGGACACCGTCAACGAGTGGTCCGGCGAGGACCGGATATCCGGCGTTCTGCCGGATTTGAGGAAACCCGCCGGGGGGCGGGGTATGCGGGCGGCGCAGTCCATGACCACCGAAAATCGGAAACTCGCCGAGCGTTCTTTCCATGCCTTGCCACCCCTCGCCCAGTGTCTGCTGTGGCACACCGAGGTCGAGGCCGAGGACATTTCCGTACCGGCCGGTCTGTCGGGCCTGGACGTCGACACCGCGTCGGCCGCTCTGGAGCAGGCCCGTGAGCAATTCCGCCAGGGATGTGTGCGCGCCCACCGGGAACTCGCGCCGAGCAAGGAATGCGGCTTCTACAACCGGCTGCTCGACGTCCCGATTCGTCGCGGGGGCGCCTTGCTGCCGGATGTCCGACAGCATCTGGGGGAGTGCCGCCACTGTCGGCACGCGGCCGAGCAACTCGGCTATTTCGAGGGTGGCTTGGGGATTCTGCTCGCCGAAGCGGTGCTCGGCTGGGGCGCGCGACGCTACCTCGACGCACGCCCGGGGCGTGTGCGGCAAGCGGAGCGTCCCGAGGAGGAGGCCGCGTTCGGCGGCGGACGGGCGGGCGCCGGCGGAGGCGTGAGTACCGGCGGGCGTCTCGGAACCGGCGGGCGTCCTGGAAGTGCCGGCCGCCATCGTCTGCTGGCGCAGATCCCCGCCCCCGGTCGGCTGGCCCAGATCGCCCAGAAGCACTCGAAGGTCCTGCTCACAGGGGCGGGCACGGCCTCGGCGGTGCTGCTCGTGACCGTACTCACCATCAGCCTGTGGTCCCACGGTGACGGTGGCGCCGACCCGACCGCCTCCACGGGTGTCGGCAGCAGCCACACCGTCTCGCCCAGGCCGGTCGACCCGGATCCCACCGCCGACTCCTCGCCCCCGACCTCGGCCGGACTGCCCACCAACACCGAGCAGACCCGGCTGCGCAACCTCGCCGCCGATCTCTGCCTCGACATCCGGGGCGGAAAGGCCGAGGTCGGTGCCGAGACCGAGCTGGCCGTCTGCTCGTCCGCGTGGACCCAGCAGTGGTCGTACGAGAGCGACGGCCTGCTGCGCAGCGTCGCCGACCCCGCGCTGTGCCTGGACTCGCACGCCGACGACGGTGTCGTCGCCCTGGACCGCTGCGTCGCGAAGAGCGCCGCGCGGGGTGGCGACGTGCGCTACGACCTCACCGTGCGGGGCGAGTTGCTGTCCCGCTCGCGCGAGGGACTCGCGGTCACGCCCAGTTCCACCGATCCGAACGCCGACATCGTGGTCAAGGACCGGGACGGCTCCGACGCGCAGCGGTGGCGGACCGACTCCGCCTCGGCCGACCCCGGGTCGCTGTCGATCGCGGGGACGGCGAGCGCCTCGACCCGGCCGGTCAGCAGGCCGCCCTCCCCGCAGAGCACGGCCGATGAGCCGAGCGCGTCGCCCAGCGCGTCGCCGACGGACGGCAGGGCCGACCCGTCGGCGACCCCTTCGGAGTCCTCCGCCGAGCCCCGTTCCGTGACGGTCGGCGACCGCACGAGCGCCCGGCCCGCGCTCCCGCTGACCGCTCCACTCTCCTCCCTGGCAGAGGGGCTGGGGCTGTAACGGGGCGCGCCGGGCGGACGACGAGAAGGTGACGACAGGCTCTAGGACACCACGTCCCGTGGCAGCTTGCCCGCCACGAAGTCGGCGGCGTTCTGGACCGCCGCCAGTGCGATCCGTACGAGCGTCTCGCGCGTGACGCCCGCGACGTGCGGCGACAACACCACGTTCGGGGACTTGAGCAACCGCAGGGCCGCGGTGGGCGGTTCGGGGTCGAAGACGTCGATGCCCGCCCCGGCCAGGGCGCCCGCCTCGAGCGCGTCCGCGAGGGCGTCCTGGTCGATCAGGGCGCCCCGCGAGGTGTTGACCACGAACGCGGTCGGCTTGAGGAGCGCGAGCCGCTCGGCGTTCAGCACATGCCGGGTCTCCTCGGTGAGCGGGGCGTGCAGCGTGACGTAGTCCGACGTGCGCAGCAGTTCGTCGAGTTCGACATGACGGGCGCCGCCGAGTCGCGCCTCGGCCTCCGCGCCGACGGACTGCGGACCGGCGTACACGATGCTCATGTCGAACGCGACCGCGCGCCGGGCGACCTCCTCGCCGATGTGGCCGAGCCCGACGATGCCGAGGGTCTTGCCGGACAGCTCGGTGATGGACCGCTGCAGCCTCGGCAGCGCCCAGTCGGCGTCGACGAGCGCGGTGTGCGCCGGGACCAGCTGCTTGGCGAGGGCCAGCATGAGGGCGAAGGTCTGCTCGGCCACGTTCTGCTTCTCGGCGCCGCTGGAGCCGATGTTGCACACCGGCACACCCTTGGCGCGGGCGGCGTCCAGGTCGACGTAGTCGAAACCGTGGCTCGCGCACTGGACCAGTTCCAAGTCCGGTGCGGCGGCGAGGTGTTCTGCGGTCACCGGGCTGAGACCTGTGATGATGACATGGGCCTCGCGCAGCGCGGCCGGGTCCTCGTCGGTCGTCTCCACGACGGTGACCTTGGCCTCGCCGGGGAAGACGCCGGCGAGCGCGGCACCGGCGGTGCGACCGCCGACGTGGGCCGAGACCACGGCCAGAACGTTCTTCGCCACCGCGGTGACCGACGTGTCGGTCGTGTCGGGGATGTCGGGGGTGTCGGTCGGGCTCATGCGGATTCCTCGATCAGGTCGTCGGGGCCGAGGGCGGCGGGGCGGGCGTGCCCGGACAGGGCGAGGGTGAGATCGAACTCGGCGAGCAGACAGCGGACGACGTGTTCGACGCCCGCCTGTCCGTCCAGGCCCAGCCCATAGGCGTACGGGCGTCCGACGAGCACGGCCCGCGCGCCGAGCGCGAGCGCCTTGAAGACGTCGTCGCCGGTGCGGATGCCGCTGTCGAAGAGGACGGTCAGCTGTTCGCCGACCGCCTCCACCACCCGTGGCAGCGCGTCGGCCGCCGCCACCGACCCCGCCACCTGCCGGCCGCCGTGGTTGGAGACGACCACGCCGTCCATCCCGGCGTCGGCGGCGCGCCGGGCGTCGTCCGGGTGCAGGATGCCCTTGAGGACGATCGGCCCGTCCCAGTTCTCCCGCAGGAACGCGAGATCGGGCCAGGTCTTGCCCGGGTCCGCGAACATGCCGACGAAGTGCATCACGGCCGCGTTCGGGTCTTCGTGCACCGGCTTGGCAAGACCCGCCTGGAACGCCGGGTCGGAGAAGTAGTTCGCCGTGCCCACACCGTGCAGGAACGGCAGATACGCCTGGTCGAGGTCGCGCGGACGCCAGGCCAGCAGCGGGGTGTCGAGAGTGACGAACAGCGCGGTGAACCCGGCCGCCTTCGCCCGGTCCAGGAAGGACCGGGTGACCTCGCGGTCCTTCGCCCAGTACAGCTGGAACCAGCGCTCCGCCCCGCCCATCGCCTCCGCGACCTGCTCCATGGGCGTGCTGGAGGCCGACGACAGGATGTACGGGACGCCCTGCGCCGCGGCGGCCCGCGCGGCGGCGGACTCCGCGTCCGGATGCATGATCGACAGCACGCCCACGGGCGCGAGCGCCAGCGGCGCGGGCAGGGCGCGCCCCAGCACCTCGACGGACAGATCGCGTTCGTGCACGTCGCGCAGCATGCGCGGCACGATCCGGCGCCGGTCGAGGGCGGCCCGGTTGGCCCGGGCGGTGCTCCCGTTGCCCGCGCTGCCCGCCACGTAGCCGACCGGACCGGGCCCGAGCCGCTGCTCGGTGAGCTCCTCCAGCCGGGTCAGATCGGTGGGCAGCCGCGGTACGGCGCCCGTCATTCCGTTCAGATAGATCTCGTACTGGAAGTCGGCCCAATGCTTAGCCATCCGTACGTCCCGCCTCTCGTCCCTGAGACCGCGCTGTACGCCGTCGATCCTGGCGAAGGTGACAAGAGCCGTCCACCGTGGTGCGCACATCGCGCGGCTGGAATCATCACCCTGTGACAAGTCAGCCCGTTGCCGCAAGAGAACACGTCCGGCAGGAGATGGTCGCCGATCCGCGCGTCGTGGCGGCGATCGTCTCGGCGGTCCACGAACAGGTCCCGGTGTACGCCGCGCTCGATGACAGCCGGCTGCCGGAGGTACGGGCCATCGCGGCCTGGGGCCTGGAGCGGCTCCTCCACCTGTGGGTCACCGACGGCGCGCTCGAACCGTCGGATCTGCGGCGCCTGCGAGGCATCGCGGCGGCCCGCGCGGCGGACGGGCGGCCCGTGCAGGCGGTGCTGCGGGCCTACCGGGTGGCGGCGACCGTCCTCACCGACGAGATCGCGGCCCGCGCGCCCCGGCTCGCCGCCGCGGACGCCTTCGCTCTCACCCGGATGCTGCTGACCGCGCTCGACACCCTCTCCGAGGAGATGACCACGGCGTACGCCGCCACCGACGAGGATCTCGCGGCGGACCGTGACCGGGCACTGCGGCTGCTGCTCGACGACCTGATCGCCGGGCGGCACGCCTCGGTGGGCGCGCTGAGCGACCGGTCGGCCCGGCTGGGGGTCCAACTCCCGGACCCCTATTGTCTGTTGGTGGGCGAGCCGGTGGGCGCGGAGCGTCCCGACATGGCGCTCGACGCGGCGACGGGGCTGCTCGAGGCGTTGGCCGTGCCGGGGGACGAGGTGGCTTCGTCCGCGACGGTACGGGGTTCCCGTGCCGTTCTGTTGCTGCCGGGCGCGGCTGCCGCCGGGGCGGGGGCGGTGCTGGGCGCGCGGTCCTGGCGGGGCTGCGCGATCACCGGGGAGAGCCTGGACCGGGTCGCCGTGGCGTATCGGCTCGCCGCCGACGCCCTCGACACGGCGCCCGCCCACGCGCACCGGCCGGGGCGTGTCCTCACGGACGCCGACGCCCATGTCCTCGCCCTGCTCGGCGGGCATCCGGCCGCCGCGCCGGACCAGGTCGCCCGCCTCGTTCTCGGGCCGCTCACCGATCCGGGGCAGCGGCATCTCATGGAGGCGCTGACCGCGTACATCGACGCCGGCTCGGCGAACGCCGCCGCGCGGGTGCTCCACCTGCACGCGCAGTCCCTGCGCTACCGCCTGCGGCGCATCCACGCCCTGACGTCCCGCGATCCCCGCGACCCCTGGCAACGCCTCACCCTGGACATCGCCCGCACGATCAGACCGTGACCTCCCCCCCCGCGTCGCCCGACGGGCTCGTCCTCAAGTGCCGGACGGGGTGGGTGGCGTGCGCTCTCCACGGCGGCCGGGGTGAGGCTTTCAGGGGCGCGGGGAACTGCGCGACCAGCCCCCACCGGCCCGCGGCCAAACGAATCCGGGCGGGCCGGGATCCGGGGCGAAGCCCCGCACGAGGGGCGCGGGGAACTGCGCGACCAGCCCCCACCCTCCCGCACCCGACGAACACACCCCCCGGCAGCGACTACCGCGCGCCAGGCGTGATGCGGGCCGTCGCCCGGACCGGGCCCCCGTCGGCCCCGGCGAGGCGCAAGGGGAACAGGAACACCTCCGTCGAACACCCCGCGGCCTGCGCGTCCGCGACGCCTCCGAGCCCGGTCAGGTTCTCGGCGATCACACCCCCCGCTCCGCACAGCACACGGTGGGAGGGGAGATCCACGGGACCGGTCGGATCGACGCTCAGCGCGTCGATCCCGACGGTGAGGACACCCGCCGCGACCACGGCCTCCGCCGCCTCGGGCGTGAGCCAGGGATGGGCGAGGTAGTCCTCGGTTCCCCAGTACCGCGACCACCCGGTGGCCAGCAGCAGGATCGAACCGGGCCGCAGCAGGCCGAGGGCGGGGGCGAGCAGGTCGGGAGTGACCGGCGCCCGCGCCGGCAGACCACGGACGTCGGCGACGACCGCCGCCCCCGCGAACCGCTCCAGCGGCAGATCGTCCAACGTGGGCCACGCCTCGTCCACGTGGTACGGCGCGTCGACATGGGTACCGGACTGCGACCCCATGTGCACCCGAAGGACGTTCACTCCGTGCTCGGCGACCCGCAACGCCCTGGAGACCTCCACCTCCGGGTCACCGGGGTAGACGGGCATCCCGGTGACCATGGGCACGGACAGGTCGAGCCAGCTCTCCATCAGTTCTCCACCAGCCAGTTCTCCGTCGGTTCTCCACGAGCCGGTTCTCCATCGGCTCGTCAGCCAGTTCCCCGTCGGCGCATCAACTGCCGTCGACGGCGAGCACCGCAGGCGTCCCCTCGCTCTCCGCACCGGGACCGGTGATCGGCGGCACCGGCACGTCGACGGTACGGGCCAGCCGCGGTCCCTCGGGCCCGTACACCGCGCGAGGCTCGGGGAACAGTCGCAGCATCGCCAGATACAGCACAGCGGCGACGGCCAGCGACAGCGGCAGGCTGATGTCGATACCGTTCGCGAGGTCGCCCAGCGGTCCGACGAACTGGCCGGGGATGTTGGTGAACAGCACACCGACCACGGCGGCCACCCACCAGGCCGTCATGCCCCGCCAGTTCCAGCCGTGTGTGAACCAGTAACGGCCGCCGCGCTGACGGCGGTTGAAGACCTGGAGCGCGTCCGGGTCGTACCAGCCGCGCCGGGTGTAGAACCCGAGGATCATCACGACCATCCAGGGCGTGGTGCAGGTGATGATCATCGTGGCGAACGTCGAGATGGACTGCACCAGGTCGAACCCGAAGCGGCCGATGAAGATGAACGCGATCGACAGGACTCCGACCAGGATCGTCGCCTGGACCCGGGACAGCCGCGGGAACACCGACGAGAAGTCGAGCCCGGTGCCGTACAGCGACGTCGTGCCCGTCGACATGCCGCCGATCAGCGCGAGCAGACACACCGGCAGGAAGAACCAGCTCGGCGAGATGGCCAGCAGACCGCCGACGAAGTCGGGGGCTGCCGGGTCGACGTACTTCGGCGCCTTGGTCGCGATGATGCTCGCGGTCGCGAGCCCGAACACGAACGGCAGCAGGGTGGCGATCTGGGACAGGAACGCGGCACCGACGACCTTGCGGCGCGGCGCGTTCGCCGGGATGTAGCGCGACCAGTCGCCGAGGAACGCGCCGAAGGACACCGGGTTCGACAGCACGATCAGTGCCGAGCCGATGAAGGAGGGCCAGAACAGCGCCTGCGTCGCCGAGTCGGCCGAGGCCGTGAAGACACCGGCGTACGAGGGATCGAAGTCACCCGCGAAGGCGATCGCGCCGAGCAGGAACAGCACGGTCGCCGAGGTCACCGCGATCTTGTTGACGAACAGCATGAACCGGAACCCGTACACGCAGACCGCGAGCACCAGGCAGCCGAAGAGCGCGTACGCGACCACGTACGACAGGTTGCTGCGCTCCAGGCCGAACAGCCGGTGTGCGCCGCCGACCAGGGCGTCGCCGGAGCTCCACACCGAGATCGAGAAGAACGCCACGGCCGTGAGCAGGGACAGGAACGAGCCGACGACCCGGCCGTGCACCCCGAGGTGCGCGGAGGACGCGACCGCGTTGTTGGTGCCGTTGACGGGGCCGAACATCGCCATCGGGCACAGGATCAGCGCCCCGACGACGACTCCGAGGAGGGTGGCCGCGAGCCCCTGCCAGAAGGAGAGGCCGAAGAGGATGGGGAAGGCCCCGAGGACGCAGGTGGAGAAGGTGTTCGCACCGCCGAAGGCGACTCTGAACAGGTCGAGCGGCGACGCGGTGCGGTCCGCGTCGGGGATGCGCTCGACGCCGTAGGTCTCCACCTCGGTGAGAGACGGCGACGACGTGGCGGGGGAGTTCTCGGACAAGGGTGCTCCAGCGAAGTGCCTGTGCCCGGAAGCGGGCGGTGGAGCGCGTGGTGGCGCGAGGGGAGGTCGGCTCCAGTGTCGCCGCGGGGGTGTGCGGCGGCGGATGCCGTCCTTGGCAGATCTGCCGACGCTAAGGCCGGGCCGGAGACCTGCGCCAGAAGGTAAAACATCCATCTTCCGTGCCCGGGGTGGAGCATTCGTCCAGCCCGGTGTGTGTCCGTCGCGGGAGGTGCCCGGCGGTGGCTCAGTGCTCCGGGCCGGGCTCCGGGGCGGCGCGCCAGCCGTGCCAGCGGTGGACGGTGACGGCGATCACCGGCCCGTCCGGCGGCCGCTGCCGGTACTGCGCGTACTTCTCGCGCAGCAGGTCGATCGCCGCCGTGTACTCGTCCCGCGGGCCGGGCGGCAGGACCCGGGCGTCGCCGTCCGCCCGTACCCACCACAGCCGCTCCCAGTCCTCGTCGTAGGCATCGACGAGCAGGCACACGGCGGGGCGGTCGGCGATGTTGCTCAGCCGCCGCAGCCGCCGCGACCTCTTCGGTTTGTGGTCGACCGCGGAGACGATCTCGCCGCCGCGCGCCGCGAAGACGAGGGGCACGAGGTGCGGGCGCCCCTCGGAGTCCACCGTCGCCAGGCGCGCCACCCGTGCCGTCACGAACCGGCGGCGCGCCTCCTGCTCGTCCATGTCCGGCACGGTGAGCTCCGATTCCCCGGCGTCGGGAACGCGGTGGGCTCGCGATCCCCGGCGGCCGGAAGGCGTCAGCGGTGGGCGGACACGGCCTCGGACAGTTCGTCGAGTGTGCGCAGTGTCTCGTCCTCCGGCTGGGTCGGCAGATACAGCAGCACGCGCTCGACGCCGAGTTCCGCGTAGGTGTCGAGGGACTCCCGGTCGCTCCCGCTCGCGTAGACCACGACGGCCGGCCGGTCACCGGCCGTCTTGCGCATCTGTTCGATGCGCGGGCCCAGTTCCTTGGGCGGCAGGGCGCTGGGCAGCCACGCCGACCCGTACTCGGCGACGCGGGCGAAGGTGCGCTCGCTGTTGCCCCCGACCCAGATGGGCGGGTGCGGCCGCTGGACCGGCTTGGGCCAGGCGTAGACCGGTGCGAAGTCGACGAAGTCGCCGTGGAACTCGGCCTCGTCCTTCGTCCACAGTTCGATCATGGCGCGAATGCGCTCGTCCATCAGGCGGCCGCGGGAGGCCGGATCCGTGCCGTGGTTGCGCATCTCCTCCCGGTTCCAGCCGGCGCCGACACCGAACACGGCACGGCCGCCGGAGATCAGGTCGAGGGAGGCGATCTCCTTCGCGGTGATGATCGGATCACGCTGGACCACGAGAGCGATCCCCGTGCCCAGGAGCAGGTCCCGGGTCACGGAGGCGGCGGCGGCGAGCGCCACGAACGGATCGAGCGTGCGGTAGTAGACGCGGGGCAGTTCGCCGCCGCCCGGATACGGCGTCTCCCTGCTCACGGGGATGTGCGAGTGCTCGGCCAGGAGCAGCGTGTCGAACCCACGCTCTTCCAGAGCGGGCCCCAGGGCCCTGGGACCGATGCCCTCGTCGGTGATGAACGTCGACACTCCGAACTTCATCCGCGACCACCTCGTCTTGTCGGCTGTTGCCGCCAGTGTGACGTGGTCGGTCACTCCTCGTCGGGTGTGGCGTCCCGCGGCGTGGCGTCCGGACCCTGGGCCCGGACCCGCTGCACATGTTCCAGCGAGTCGCGCAGTTCCGTCAGCCAGTCGTCGGCGTGACGCTGGACGAGGCGGACACACCAGGCGAGGGCGTCGCTGCGGCTGCGCGCGACCCCGGCGGCGATGAGGGTGTCGAGCACTTGGCGCTCGGGCTGACGCAACCGGGTCATGACGGGCGCGGCGATGTGGGTGAACAGGGCACGCTCGCCCCCGCACTCCGCACCCCAGGAGACCTTCTTGCCGAACCGGTGCTCGGCTTCCCGTGCCACCGCGACCCGGTCGTCGCGGGTGCGCTCGCGGAATTCCTGGATACGGGCCTGGGCGGCCGCCTCCTTCTCGGCGTCCGAGGCACCTTCGGCGAGCCCGGGCTCGGGGATACGGCCGACGACGGTGATCTCCTCCCGGTCGACCGTCACCTCCACCAGGCTCTCGAAGAGATCGTCGGGCAGGCGGCCGGCGAACCAGCCGCGCAGCTTCTCGTGCTGCTCTGAAGTAATCATGTAATGACGATTACTCCGTTGCGCGGAAGAAGCAAGGGAGTCCGCCGGGGGCTGAACCGGAATGTTTCAGGCCTATTGCGGAGCCGGGGGGATCCGGCCAGGAGGGTGCCCTTGGCGATCAACAACCCCTCAGTTCCGGGGCTTGAACGTTCGAATTTCGTAACTTCACGCCACTGATTCAATACTCAAGGTTACCGAAACGCATGGGGTCGATGTGTGTTTCCGGTCCGGACTCGGCAGACTCGCGCTCGCCGCACCGGCACCCAACCGAGCCGGTACTGCATTCAATCGAGCGGAAGGATGCACACAATGCCGACCACCGCGCGCTGGGCAGCGACTCTCACCCTCACGGCCGCTGCCGTCTGCGGCCCCCTCGGGGGGTCCGCCCTCGCCAACCCGACCCACACGACCCGGACGGCTGAGGCCCGGACGGTCACGAGCCAGGCCCATGCCACGCCGGCGCACGCCACGCCGGCTCTCGCCCCCTCAGGGCTCTACGCCCCCTCGGCCCTGGTGCTCACCATGGGCCACGGAGAGACCGCCGCCACCGTCACCCCGGAGCGTGCGGTCACGCTGAACTGCGCCCCGACCCCCTCAGGTACCCACCCCGCCGCCTATGACGCCTGTGCCGAACTCCGGGCGGTGAACGGCGACTTCGACGCCCTGACCCTGAGAGACGGCGCACTGTGTACGCGGCAGTTCGATCCGGTGGTCGTCACCGTCCAGGGCGTCTGGCGCGGCAAGCGCGTCGCGTACGAACGGACCTTCGCCAACGAGTGCGTGAAGAACTCCTACGGGACGAGCTTCTTCACGTTCTGAGAGACCGGGATCGCGCGGCCTTCGTGAGCGTCGAGCGGGGTCAGTAGGTGGGGAGTGCGCGCCCCGAAGCACGGAGTACGACGCGATCTCGCATCGGGGGTCGGTCAGGCGGAGTGGGGCCGCCGGCCGGCCCCCGACATCTGTCTGCCCCGATGTCTGTCCTGATGTCCGCACCGGCGCCGTCCCCGGCTCGGTGTCCTCAACTCGTAGTTGTGTCAGAAGTGTTGACCCCGCATTGGAAACGTTTTAATTTCCCCTCACCCGACAGTCCCAGGTGAGGAGGCTCCGTGGCCGCTGTGTTGCGGGACCACGCAGGTACAGTGGCGGTGGACCCTTCGCGCCGCCCTCCGATCGAGGCCCGTCGCGGCTTGAAACGCTTTCATGAACGTGGCGGCAGGGCGCTGTTCCTGCTGATGCTCCCCGGGCTCGCCTACTTCCTGGTCTTCCACTACGGCGCCCTGCTCGGCAACGTCATCGCGTTCAAGGACTACGTCCCGTTCGACGGCATCTGGGGCAGTCGGTGGGTGGGTCTCGACAACTTCCGGCGGATGTTCGAGGACGGCGAGTTCTGGGACGCGGTCCTCAACACCCTCTGGATCGCGGTCCTGCAGATCGTCTTCTACTTCCCCGTCCCGCTCGCCCTCGCCCTGCTGCTGCACAGCCTCACCCGCAGCAGCATCCGCCGCTTCGTGCAGTCGGTGGCCTACCTGCCGCACTTCATCTCGTGGGTGATCGTCGTCGCCCTGTTCCAGCAGGTCCTGGGCGACACGGGCATGGTGAACAGCTATCTCGGCGACGCGGGCCTGCACACCGTGGACATCATCGGCAACCCGGACGCCTTCAAACCGCTCGTCGTCGCCCAGGTCATCTGGAAGGACGCCGGCTGGGGCACGATCATCTTCCTTGCCGCGCTCTCCCAGGTCGACGAGCAGCAGTACGAGGCCGCGGCCATCGACGGCGCGGGCCCCTGGCGCCGTTTCTGGCACGTCACCCTGCCCGCCATCCGCGCGGTGATCGTGCTGCTGCTCATCATGCGGCTCGGCGACATCCTCTCGGTCGGCTTCGAACAGATGCTGCTCCAGCGGGATGCCGTCGGCCCGCAGGCCGCCGAGATCATCGACACCTTCGTCTACTACCAGGGCATCGTCGGCGGCGACTACGGATTCGCCGCCGCCGCGGGCCTGTTCAAGGGTGCCGTCGGCGCCCTGCTCGTCTACGCGGCCAACAAGGTCGCCCACCGCCTCGGCGAACAGGGGGTATACCGGTGAGCACCCATGCCCGGCCCGGCTGGATGGAGAAGCCGAAGCCCGCGACCCAGGCCGCCAAGGCCGTCGCCCTCGTCGCCGTCGTCCTGCTGGTGTGCGTGCCGTTCCTCGTCATCCTCTCCACCTCGCTCGCCTCCCAGCGGGAGGTCGTCGCGAACGGCGGCTGGGTGCTCTGGCCCCAGCACCCCACCCTCAAGGCCTACCGCGACATCCTCGACGGCGGCATCGTCACCCATGCCCTCGGCGTCAGCGCCGGCGTCACCCTCGTCGGCACCCTGCTCAGCCTCGTCTGCACCGTCACCCTCGCCTACGCGCTGTCGCGCCCCGGCGTCTTCGGCGGCAAACCGGTCCTGCTCCTGATCCTGTTCACCTTCCTCTTCCCCCCGGGCATGATCCCCGGCTTCCTGCTGGTCAAGGAACTGGGCATGCTCGACACGTACAGCGCGCTGATCCTTCCCGTGCTCGTGAACGTGTTCAACCTCGTCGTCCTGCGCGGGTTCTTCCAGGCGATCCCGGAGGAGTTGTACGAGGCCGCACGGCTGGACGGGGCGGGGGACTGGCGGGTGCTGTGGTCGGTCGTACTGCCCCTGTCGAAGGCGGCCCTCGCCGTCGTCGGACTGTTCTACGCGGTGGCGTACTGGAACTCCTGGTTCTACGCCTCCCTGTATCTGGAGAGCGACCACTGGCCGCTCCAACAGGTGCTGCGCACCTACGTGGTGGCCGGCTCCGGGCTCACCGACACGACGGTCGGCGAGGGCACGGTCAACGCGCCGCAGACCGTGCAGATGGCGGTCCTGGTGATCGCCACCGTACCGATCCTGCTCGTCTATCCCTTCCTCCAGAAGTACTTCACCAAGGGCGTGCTCACCGGCGCCATCAAGAGCTGACTCCGTCCACCAGGAAAGGTCGGTTTCCCATGCCCTCCCTGTCCCGGCGCACCCTGCTGCGCTCGATGGCCGTCGGCGGCGCCGCGCTCGCCGCACCCGGCACACTGGCCGCCTGCTCGACCGGCTCGGGTGACGGCGACGTCTCCAACGCGGGGAAAAAGCTGGCCCCTTGGCCCGCGTACAAGGCGTTCGCCGGCCCGAAGCCCGACCTCGCTCCCACCGACGCCGGGGTCCAGGCCGGATACACGGCCTACCCCGCCAACCTGGTCACGGCCGTCCCGGGCACACCGGGCGACGGCTCCACCGTCAAGGTCATGTCCGTGACCTTCGGTACGCCGCCCAAGCCGGCCTCCGCGAACCAGTTCTGGGCGGCGGTCGAGAAGGCGCTCGGCGTGAAGATCGAATACACGATCATCTCGCAGACCGACTACCAGAAGAAGATGGCCACGGTGATGGCCGGTGACCCGGGCGAACTGCCCGACATCATCAACGTCTTCTCCGGCTTCGTACTGCCCCGCGAGGCCCAGTTCGTACAGCGCAGGGCCGAGGACCTCACCCCGTACCTCTCCGGCGCGGCGATCGCGGACCACCCCAACCTCGCCAACATCCCCACCCACGCCTGGCGCGACATGGGCCGCGTCGGCGGCCGGATCTACGGCATCCCCCTGGAACGCCCGCTGCCGGGCTCCACCCTCTGGCTCAACCAGGCCTTCTTCACCGACGCGGGGATGAAGGAGGGCTGGACCTCCCAGGACTTCGCCGCCGTCGCCAAGAAGGGCACCAGCGGAAAGAAGTACGCACTCGGGGCCGCGACCGGCTCGCTGTTCGGCAACGCGGTGCACTCCGCCGCGCACAACGCGCCGCAGGGCTGGGCCGTGGACAAGGACGGCACCTTCCACGCGAACTACGGCGACGAACGCTACAAGGCGGCAGTCGCCTACCAGGCCCAGCTCCGCAAGAACGGCTCCTACCACCCCGACGCCACCTCCCTCTCCCAGCCGGACCTGAGCACGCTCTTCCTCAACGGCACCGTCGGCTCCATGCAGGACGGATTCGGCGGGTACCTCCCCAAGTACCTGGACTCCAAGGGCCTGTTGACCCCGGCCGCCGCGCTGCCGTACAGCGTGGACGGGACACCGGGCGGGATCGTCGCCGGGCGCCGCTCCTTCGGCTACACGATCCTGAAGAAGGCGAAGAAGGAACGCATCGAGCTTCTCCTGCGCGTCCTGAACTACCTCGCCGCGCCCTTCGGCAGCAAGGAGTGGGAACTCGTCCACTACGGCGTCGAGGGCACCCACTTCACCCGCGGCAAGGACGGTTCGCCCGAGGCCACCAAACTCGGGGACGTCGAGAACAACACCAACCTGCCGCTGAAGTACCTCGCCGAGGGGCCCCAGGTGCTGTTCGTGCCGGGCATGCCCGAGGCCGTACGCGCCCTGCACGCCTGGCAGGTGAAGGTGGTCCCGGTGGCGATCCGCAACGCGTCCTTCGGATTGCAGTCCCGCACGTACACCGCCCAGGGCACCACGCTCAGGGCGCTGATGGACGACACGGTCACCGGCGTCATCGCGGGCCGCCTGCCGCTGTCCGAGCTCGACGCGGCCGCGAGGAAATGGGGCGACCGCGGCGGCGACAGAATGGCCGAGGAGTTCGCGAAGGACTACGCCGCCAACACCTGAGGCGGTGGAGCCGGTCGAAGGAGAGGCACGGGGGATGGGCATGGGGATGGGGAACGACATGACGTCGAAGGGGCGGGTCACGATCCGCGAGGTGGCCGAGCGGGCAGGAGTGTCCATGGCCACGGTCTCGCGCGTGCTCAGCGGCAACCACCCGGTGCCCGCGTCCACCAGGGCCCGGGTGCTGCGCGCCGCCCGCGACCTCGACTACGTCGCCAACGCGCACGCCCGCGCCCTGGTCGGCGGCGGCCGCAAGATGGTCGCCGTCGTCCTGCGCCAGGTCACCAGCCCCTTCTACGCCCAGGTCGCCGAGGGCGTCGAGGCGGAGGCCGCCGCCCGCGGCTGGCTCTGCCTGGTCGGCACCACGGGCGGTGACCCAGGGCGCGAGCTGGAGTTCGTCCAGCTGATGCGCGAGGAGGGCGCACGGCTGGTGATCCTCGTCGGCGGGGTCGTCGAGGACGACGCCTACCGCGAGCGCGTCGCGCACTACGCCCAGGCCCTCGCCTCGTCCGGCGCGCGGCTCGTCCTGTGCGGGAGGCCCGCGCCGGATCCCGACATCCCGGCGCTCGTCGTCGAGTTCGACAACGAGGCCGGGGCACGCGCGATCACCGGCCATCTGCTCTCGGCCGGCCACCGCAGGATCGTCTTCCTCGGCGGCCTGCCGGGCAACACGGCCCTCGACGCCCGCGTCGCCGGATACCGGGCCGCACTCGCCGAACACGGCCTGGGCCCCGGGGCCGCCCACGTCGTCGACTGCGGCCTGGGCCGGGCCGCGGGCCACCGCGCGATGACGGAACTGCTCAAGGCGGGCGGGGGCCCGGGCCCCGGTGACACCGCCACCCCGGACACCGCCACCGTCGGCACC
Organism: Streptomyces sp. NPDC107454; assembly: GCF_055582885.1. Classification (NCBI taxonomy): domain Bacteria; kingdom Bacillati; phylum Actinomycetota; class Actinomycetes; order Kitasatosporales; family Streptomycetaceae; genus Streptomyces; species Streptomyces sp. NPDC107454. The sequence continues at coordinate 277,168 of NZ_JBVJPA010000004.1, forward strand.
TTCACCCCCGACACCGCCACCCCGAACCCCGGCCCCGCGCGCTTCACCGCCGTCTTCGCCGGGGACGACATGGTCGCCGCCGGAGCCCTGCGGGCCATCGCCGACGCCGGGCTGCGCGTGCCCCAGGACATCTCGGTGGTCGGCTACAACGACATCCCGCTCGCCGAGGACTTCAACCCCCCGCTCACCACCGTCCGCACTCCCGCCGAGGAACTCGGCCGCGCCGCCGTCCGCATCGCCCTGCGCGACCCCGAACACGCGGCGGGCGCCCACCACTTGCTCGGCACCCACATCGTCGTGCGCGACAGCGTCCAGCCGCCCCCGCCGGGGGCCTAGAAGACGGAGGATCCACCCCCGTATGACCGTGCCGCATGTGTCGCTCACCGCCCCGACACACCTGCCGCCCCCCGACCCCACCACCTCGCCGGTCACCGGCTGGACCCGGGCCCACTGGGAGGCGACCGCCGACCGCCTCCTGGACGGACTGCTCCCTTACGCCTCACCCACCTCGGCCCAGTACCGACTCCCCGGCCGGGCCAGTCACTCAGGACCCTGGTCCGACGGCCTCGAGGGCTACGCACGTTCCTTCCTGCTCGCCGCCTTCCGTATCGCGGGCTCCGGCGGCCGGGTGGGACCCGGGCTGATCGAACGCTACGCGGCCGGGCTCACCGCCGGGACGGACCCGCACGGACCGGACCGGTGGCCGCCCATCACCGACCGGGGCCAGCCCATGGTCGAGGCCGCGTCCGTCGCGATCGCCCTGTACGAGACACGCCCCTGGATCTGGGACCGCCTCGACGACTCCGTACGTAGCCGTGTCGTCGACTGGCTGAGCGGCTTCATCGGCGCGAGGGCCAACGACTCCAACTGGCGGCTCTTCCAGGTCATCACGGAGGAGTTCCTCGCCTCGGTCGGCGCCCCGCACAGCCGGGACGAGATCGACGCCGGGCTGGCGCGGCTGGGGGACTGGTACCGGGGGGAGGGCTGGTACACGGACGGCGACGGCCGCAAGTTCGACTACTACAACGCCTGGGCCCTGCACCTGTACCCGGTGCTGTGGGCGCGTGTCGCCGGATCGCGGGCCGCCCCGGAGCTGGTGGCCGAGCACCGCGCCCGACTACGCGAATTCCTCGGCGTCCACCAGTACTTCTTCGGCGCGGACGGCGCCCCCGTGCACCAGGGCCGCTCCCTGACCTACCGCTTCGCGACCACCGCCCCCCTGTGGGCGGGCGTCCTCGCCGACGCCACCCCGCTGGCACCGGGCCTGACCCGACGCCTCGCCTCCGGAGCCCTGAAGCACTTCGCCGAACGCGGTGCGCCCGACGAGAAGGGGCTGCTGTCGCTCGGCTGGTACCGCCCCTTTCTCCCGGTCACCCAGCGCTACTCGGGACCCGCCTCCCCGTACTGGGCGAGCAAGGCGTTCCTCGGCCTGCTGCTCCCCGCCGACCACCCCGTGTGGACGGTTCCCGAGGAGCCCGGCCCGGTGGACAGCGCCGACTCGTGCGTGGCGCTGCCCGTCCCGGGCTGGCTCCTGCACTCGACGGCCGCCGACGGCGTCGTACGCCTGGTGAACCACGGGAGCGACCGACTGCCGCCCCCGCCCGCACCGGACGAGGACAGCCCGCACTACACGAGGTTCGCCTACGCCAGCGCGGCCGCGCCCGACACCGAGTGGGCCGGGATCGCCACCGGGGGCGCCGGGATCGACAACCAGCTCGCGCTGGTCGCGGCGGACGGCACGCGGTCCCGGCGCGGCCGGATCCATCCGCTGGGCGCGGCCGGGCGCCGCGCCGCCTCCTGGCACACGGCACGTCTGGCGGGCGCCGAGCACCGCATCGAGACGACCAGCGTGGTGCACGGTCCGTGGGAGGTCCGGGTGCACCGGGTGGCGGGGCCGCGCGGCGCGGTCGTACGGGAAGGGGGGTGGGCGCTGGCCGACGACGCCGGGGCGCCTGCGGAGGGCACGGGGCCGCGATGGGCGCGGGCGCGACGCCCGGACGGGCTGACGAGCGCGGTCGTCGGACTGCTCGGCTGGGACACGTCGGGAAACGGACTGGTCGCGCGGGCCAGGGACGCCAACGCCTACGGGGTCCATTCCGCGACTCCCCATCTCGCGCTGCCCGCTCACCCCGGCGGGGTCCATCTCCTCGTCACCCTGGTGGTCCTCGGCCGCGATCCCGAACTCGTCGGCGCGAGCGCCCGGGTCACGACCGGGGGCGGGGTTCTGATTCGCTTCCCGGACGGGACGGAGGAGGAACTGCCGGGCGGTTTTGCGGGTGCGGCGATTGCGGTGGTTCCGGGAGGCCGGCCAGCGGCGGAAAGCGGCTGAGCAGGTGCGCGGCGCGCAGGAGGCGGTGGACGCGGGGCCCGTCGGAGACGACGCGGAGCCGTCCGCCGCGCTCCCGCGCCCGTGTCTCGGCCCGGCACAGTACGCGCAGGCCCGAGCAGTCGAAGAAGGCCACCCGGCGCAGATCGACCAGCACGTCCGGCTCGGCCCGGGCCGTCGCCGCCGACAGATGCTCGGCCAGCGCCTGAGCCGTCCCGATGTCGATCTCTCCCGTCACCTCGACCACGGTGAACGGACCGCGCGGATAACTGTGGGCGTAGGGGTTGGTCGAGGGAAGCCCGGAATCTGCGAGGGTCATGTGGTCTCGCTAGCTACCCCGGCCCGGCCGGAAACATCCTCAGGTCGCCACAGACACCACCCTGTTCACTCGAACGGGTGAATATTGGGGATGGCGTATTGACTGGGGATGCCGAGGCGGGCCGAGTGCCGTAGCCGTGGGGCATGAGAGTTCTCGGCGAGTGGGACCGGCGGCTGTTCACGCGGGTGGCCGCGGCACGGGTGCCCGGCGCGGATCCGGCGCTGCGGCGGCTCAGCCGCTCCGCCGATCACGGACGGCTGTGGCTCGGCACGGCGGCCGGTCTCGCGTTCGTCGGGGGCCGGGCGCCCCGCCGGGCGGCCCTGCGGGGCGTGGGCTCGCTCGCGATCGCCTCGCTGACCGTCAACACCGTCGTGAAGTGGAGCACCCGGCGGCCCCGTCCGCTGCTGGAGCATGTGCCGTCGATCCGGCACCTGAAACGCCAGCCGCACACCACCTCCTTCCCCTCCGGCCACTCCGCCTCGGCCGCGGCGTTCGCCACCGGAGTCGCCCTGGAGTCGGCCGGATACGGCGCCCTGGTCGCACCCTTCGCTGCCGCCGTCGCCTTCTCGCGGGTGTACGTCGGGGTGCACTACCCCGCAGACGTGCTGGCCGGGATGGCGATCGGCGTCGCGGCCGCCGCGCTCACCTGCCGCTGGTGGCCGCCGCGCCCCGCGCTCCCGGCGCGCGAACGGCCCTCGGCGTCCGCGCCCGCGCTGCCCGGCGGCGAAGGACTCGTCGTCTTCGTCAACACCCGGGCCGGGACGGGGGCGCCCGGCACCCCGTCGTCGCCCGCCGAGCGGCTGCGCGGACTGCTGCCGCGGGCCGAGTTGGTCGAGCGCGGCCCGGACGACGACTTCGCCGCGCTGCTGGAGCGGGCGGTGGACAGGGCGGTCGAGCGGGCCGGGGCTGCGGGCGGTGCGCTCGGGGTGTGCGGGGGCGACGGCAGTGTCAACGCGGCGGCCCGCGCGGCGGCCGGGCGGGGGCTCGCACTCGCGGTGTTCCCAGGCGGCACCCTGAACCACTTCGCCCAGGACGTCGGCGTACGGGATGCCGAGGACACCGCCGTCGCGGTCGCGCGGGGCGAGGCGGTGGCCGTGGACTTCGGCGTGGCGCGGTCGGGGACGGGTCACGAGGTGCGGTTCCTCAACACCTTCAGCATCGGCCTGTACCCCGAACTCGTGCGGATGCGGGAGCACTTGGAGCAGCGCCTGGGCAAGTGGCCGGCGGCGGCCGTCGCCCTCGTCCGGGTGCTGCGCACCGCGACGCCCGTGGAACTGAGCGTCGACGGACACCACCGCCGGCTGTGGCTGCTCTTCGCGGGCAACGGCCGCTACGAACCCCAGGGCTTCGCTCCCGCCTACCGGCCCCGCCTGGACGACGGGCTGATCGACCTGCGCCTGATCGACGGCGAACACCGGCTCGCCCGCACCCGGGTGATCGTCTCCGCGCTCGCCGGCACGCTCGGCCGGTCCCGGGTCTATGGAGCGGAGACGGTTTCGTGGGTCGAGCTGGCGGAGCTCGGTGGTACGGACACACTTGCCTACGACGGTGAAGTCGCGCCCGCGCCGCCCGGGTTGAGGCTGGAGAAGGGGCGGCGGACGCTCGTCGTGTACCGGCCCTCCGCACCCAGCGGAACGAACCCGCCCGGCATCCCCGGACGGCCGCCGTGACGGCCCGCCGCCGCAGACGTGAGAGGGGCCGCCGTCTCCCTGCAGACGGCGGCCCCTCGGCCTGTGAGTGATCACACGGGACTTACATGTGGACGGCCCGCACGGCGTCCGGGTCCGCGTCCAGGGTTCCGCGGCGGTAGAGCAGGAAGGCGATCACCGCGCCCGCGGCGAAGAAGCCCGCCGACCACCAGAAGGCGGTGGTGTAGCTCTCGATCGTCGCCTGCGCCTGGACCAGCTTGCTGGTCGCGTCCTTGCCGGCGAGATAGCTCGTCGCGGCGCTCGCGGCCAGCGTGTTCAGCAGCGCCGTACCGATCGAACCACCCACCTGCTGCATGGTGTTGACCGTCGCGGAGGCGACACCGGCGTCCTCCGCCGCGATCCCGCTGGTGGCCAGCGACATGGCGGGCGGCATCACGATGCCGAGGCCCGCGCCGATCAGCAGCAGCGGCGGCAGCACGGCGGTCGAGAAGTCGGAGGCGACTGAGATGCCGGTCAGCCAGGCCATGCCGCCCACCGCGATCGCGAAGCCCGCGGGGATGACGACCTTCGGTCCGATCCGCGGCACCAGGACGGTGGTGGAGACCTGGGCCATGACCATCAGGGCCGCCATCATCGGCAGGAACGCCACACCTGTCTTGGTGGGGCTGAAGCCCAGGTTCAGCTGCAGGTAGTAGGTGAGGAAGAGGAAGACGCCGAACATGCCCGCGCCGGTGATCAGAACGGTGATGAAGGACGCGGCACGGTTGCGGTCGAGCAGCACGCGCATCGGCAGCAGCGGGTGCTCGGCGCGCGTCTGCCACCAGGCGAACGCGCTCAGCAGGACACCACCCGCGATGAGGAAGCCCCAGGTCAGCGGTGAACTCCAGTCGTGCGTCTCGGCGTTGGAGAAGCCGTAGACGAGGGCGAAGAGACCGGAGGAGACCAGCAGCGTGCCCGGCAGGTCGAGCTTGGAGTTCGCCGCGTCACGGTGATTGCTCAGCAGCACCCAGCCACCGGCGAAGGCGACGACGGCGAAGACGAGGTTGACGAACAGCGTCCAGCGCCAGTCGAGCGCGTCGGTGAGTACACCGCCGAGCAGGAGGCCCACCGCGCCACCGGCGCCGGCGATCGCCCCGTAGACGCTGAACGCCTTGGCGCGTTCCTTGGCGTCGGTGAACGTCGTGTTCAGCAGCGAGAGCGCGGCGGGCGCGAGCAGCGCGCCGAAGACACCTTGCAGGGCGCGCGCGGTGACCAGCATCCCGAAGCTGGTGGAGGCGCCGCCGAGCACCGAGGCTCCGGCGAATCCGGCGATACCGATGAGGAAGGCGGGCTTGCGTCCGAAGAGGTCGGCGATGCGTCCGCCGAGCAGCAGCAGGGAGGCGAAGGCCAGCGAGTACGCCGTGACGATCCACTGCCGGTTGCCGTCGGAGAAGCCGAGGTCCGCCTGGGCGGAGGGGAGGGCGATGTTCACGATGGTGGCGTCGAGGACCACCATCAGCTGTGCGATGCCGATGATCGAGAGGATCCACCACCGCTTGGACGATGGAGTGGACGAACCGTCCACGGTGCCCTTGCGGGCGCCTTCGGTCAGGGTCTGGGACATGGGAGAACCACTCCAGGGAAGTCGCTCAGGGGTTACAGGAACGTAAACGAAACTGTTTCGTACACCTCGAAGACTAGAGCACCCCCAACGAAACGGCAACGTTTCGCTGAGGGTGTCGGGTGAGGTGGTCATCACGGCGGCGGCTGGAGTCGGTCGGCTCCGGCATGTATGCCTTGACGGGCATATAACCGTCGAGGCATATTGGGGCCATGTCCGACGCCACCCTCTGGACCGCTCTCGCCGACCCCCACCGTCGTGCGATCGTCGCGCTGCTCCTTGAGCGCCCGCGGCCGGTCGGAGAGATCGTGGAGGCGTGCGGTCTGAGCCAGCCGAGCACGTCGAAGCATCTGCGGGTGCTCCGGGACGCGGGCCTGGTACGCGTACGACAGGACGCGCAACGCCGTGTCTACGCCCTCGACCCGGCCCCGATCGCCGCACTCGACGCCTGGCTGACCCCGTACCGGAAGCTGTGGAACGAGAGCCTGGACGCCCTCGGCCGCCGCCTGGACAGGACGGCGCTGGAGCCGTCGGACCCCCCGGAAGACCCCACCCCTAAGGACTGAGCCGCATGTCCGCCGAACCCACCGCGCTCACCGGCACCTACCTCACCCTCGACGACGGCCGCCCCGCCGTCCGCTTCAGCCGCACCTACGAACACCCCGTCGACCGCGTCTGGCGGTTCGTGACCGACCCGGACGAACTGGTCGAGTGGTTCCCGTCCCGGGCCGAGATCGAGCTGCGCCCCGGCGGCACGATCAGGTTCAGCGGCGACCCGAACATGCCCGAGTCCACGGGCCGGGTCCTCGCCGTCGACCCGCCCCGGCACCTCTCCTTCGACTGGGGCGGTGACGAGCTCCGCTTCGACCTCGACGCCCTGGACGACAAGCGCACCCACTTCACCCTCACCCACGTCCTCGCGGCCGAGAACACCGCCGCCCGCAACGGCGCCGGCTGGGAGGTGTGCCTCGCCGCCCTGGACACGAAGGCCCGCGGCGAACGCTTCGAGGGCCCGCACGCCGGGGCCACCGCGCCCTGGAAGGAGATCTACGCCCGTTACGTCGAGGCCGGGGTCCCCTCCGGTGCTCCGGTGCCGGGCATGGACTGACGGAGCCGCGGTGCCGGGGAGTGGCCGACGGCGCCGACTCAGGCCAGCTGCCGTCGCACCAGCTCGTGCAGCCGCCCGCCCGTGTCCGCGAGCAGATGCGCGGGCGGGCCCTGCTGGGCGACCCGGCCGTCCTCCATCACGATGACACGGTCCGCGTCCATCACCGTGGACAGCCGGTGCGCGATCACGATCCGGGTGGCGTTGAGCGCCCGGGTGCTCTCGATGACCGTGCGCTGGGTCTCGTTGTCGAGCGCGCTGGTCGCCTCGTCGAAGAAGAGGATGCGGGGCCGGCGGATCAGCGCCTGGGCGATCATCAGGCGCTGCCGCTGGCCGCCCGAGATCGCGCCGCTGCCGGAGACGATGGTGTGCAGCCCCATCGGCATCCGCCTGATGTCCTCGGCCAGGCCGGCCATCTCGGCCGCCGCCATCGCCTCCTCGGGCGTGTACGGCTCGGTACCGCAGATGCAGTCCAGGATCGAGCCGGTGAACGGCTGGGCATGCTGGAGCACCACACCGCACTGACGGCGTACGGCGGACTGGTCGAGCGCTCCCAGGTCCTGCCCGTCGTAGAGCACACTGCCCGAGACCGGCTTGTCGAAGCCGATCAGCAGCCGCAGCAGCGTGGACTTTCCGCAGCCGCTGGGGCCGACGACCGCCACGAACTCGCCGGGCTTGATGTCGAACGACACGTCGTCCAGGACCAGCGGGCCGTCGTCGGCGTACCGGAAGGACAGCCGCCGGGCCTCGATCGCACCGGACAGCACCCCGGGGCGGGTGCTCGCCACCCGCACCTCCGGCGTGGCGTCGAGCACCGGCTTGATCTCCTCGAACATCGGCAACGCGGCCGCCGCCGACACGAACGCGCCGGTCACCTGGGTGACCGAGGTCAGCAGCATCGTCATCGACGTGCTGAAGGTCAGGAAGTCGGCGGCCGACAGCGAGCCGCGCGCCGGACCCGCGAGCAGCATGAACATCAGCAGCGAGCACAGCGGCAGGTACACCGCGCCCATCACCGTCGTGAGGTTCTTGATGCGGCCGACCTTCTGCTGAAGCTCGCGGCTGCGCGCGAACTCGCCCGCCCAGGCGGCGTACGCGTAGTTCTCGGCCGCCGCGACCCGCAGCTTGGGCAGGCCGCGCAGGGTCTGGAACGCCTGGTTGTTGAGCTTGTTGCTGAGGACGACCAGACGGCGCTGCCAGCGCACCTGCCACAGACCGAGCCCGAGGAACGCGGCCGCGATGACGACGAGCATGCCGATCGCGGCGAGCGCCATGGGCACGCTGTACCAAAGGAGCAGCCCCAGGTTCATCGCGCCGACCGTGCCCGCCTGCGCGAGCGTCGGACCGACGCCCGCGAGGAGGCGGCGGATCGCGCTGATGCCCATGGCCGCGCTGGCCAGCTCACCCGTCGAGCGGGACGTGAAGAACTTCGTGGGCAGCCTCAGCAACCGGTCCCACACGGCCGGTTGGAGCGTCGCCTCGATCCGCCCCTCCATCCGCAGCATCGTGAGGTTCTGGAGCAGCATGAACGCGGCCGACACGATGCTGGTGACCATGATGGCCAGACAGACCTGCACGATCAGGCCGTGCTGGGCCTTGGGCACGTACTCGCCGAGCACCTGGCCGGTGGCGATCGGCACCAGCGCGCCGATCGCGACCGTGACGAGACCGCTGATCGCGAGGTTGCGCAGGTCGCCGCCGGTGCCCTGGAGGCAGAAGCGCAGCAGCCGCAGCGGGCTCAGCTTCCGCTCGGGCAGCGGACGGTAGAACATCACGGCCCGCGGCTCGAACTCCGGCGCGTTGGCCTTCTCGACCGGGGTCTCCCGGCCCGAAGACGGCTGTACGGCCACGTAGCCGCCGCGCCGCCACAGCAGCGCGACCGGGGAGCCCGACACGGCACGGTGGCCCACCAGCGGGCCGATGTTGTCGCGCCACCAGCGCCCGTCGAGGCGTACGGCACGGGTGCGGACGCGCGAGGCGAGCGCGATCCGCTCCACCGGGTCGAGCCGGTCGCTCTCCGTGCCGCTCTGCGCGGACTCGGCGAGGGTGATCCCGGACGCGCGGGCGACCAGCTTGCACGCCGCGTACGTGGCGTCCGCGTCGGCCGCCGTCGGGCGCTTGGACGACTTGCCGATCGACGCCAGCAGCGTCCGGTCGGCCTGGGCGCGGACGGCCTCGCCCGCCTTGATGCCCGCCGCCGTGCGGTCCTCGTGGCTGGCCTCCAGCTGCTCGATCCAGCGGTCGAGCGTGGACAGCAGCCGGTACTGCTGGTCGACCATGCCCTGCCAGACACCGGAGTCCATCAGCAGATCGGCCGCCGCCTCGGCGCCGTACAGGGAGCCGTACTGGACACTCCCGGGCGGCACCTGCATCCAGAAGACGTCGTCATCGGTCAGCGCGGCGGCGTTCTCCGTGGCCATCGGCGCCTGGAAGAGAATGGACAGGCTGCGGCCGACGCCGAGGGCGAGGGCGTACTCCAGCGGGCTCGACGTCGGCGGTACGTACTGGGGGTTGCCGTAGTCGTCGTAGGACCAGGTCTGGGTGTCCACCGGCTGGTACAGCTCGCGCAGCACGATCCGGCGCACCACGCAGTCCCGCAACGGCCGCCCCACGAGGGTGTGTTGCGGGCCGGCGACGGGGCCCAGCAGCAGGGAGCCCGCTTCGAGGCGGCCGAGGTGGTGCCAGTGGCCCTGCTGGACGGCGTCGACCGCGAACAGGTCCATGGCGCCCGCCGCCACCAGCCAGAGGACCTGCGGTCCCTCCAGGTCGAGGCGGCCGAGGCCGGAGCAGTCGACCGGCGTTCCCATACCGCCGAGCGCGCCGAGGACGAGGTCTCCCTCGCGTGCGCCCTCGTGAACCGTGGTCATCTCATCGCTCCTTGACCAGCTCGGCGTACGGACCGCCGGCCGCCACCAGGGCGTCGTGCCGCCCGCGTTCCACGATCGTGCCGTGCTGCAGCACGACGATCTCGTCGCTGTCGCGCACGGTGCTCAGCCGGTGCGCGATCACCACACAGGCACAGCCGCGCTTGCGCAGGTTGTCGATGACCGTCTGCTCGGTCTCGGCGTCCAGCGCGCTGGTCACCTCGTCGAGCACCAGGATGCTGGGCCGGCGCACGAGCGCCCGTGCGATCTCGAGGCGTTGGCGCTGGCCACCGGAGAAGTTGCGGCCGTCCTGCTCGACCCGGCTGAGGATGCCACCGGGGCGGCGCGTGACGACGTCGTACAGCGCCGCGTCCTCCAGCGCCGCGACCACGGCCTCGTCCGGGATGGACGGATCCCACAGGGCCACGTTGTCGCGGACCGTCCCCTCGAAGAGGAACACGTCCTGGTCGACGAAGGAGACGGAGGCGGCGAGCGCGCCGCGCGGGATGTCCTCCAGCCGCTGTCCGTCGATGCGGATCGTGCCCTCCCATGGGGCGTACAGGCCCGATATGAGCCTGGACACCGTGGACTTGCCGCTGCCCGAGCCGCCGACCAGGGCCACCTGCTGGCCCGGTCCGACCGTCAGTGAGAAGCCGGTGAGCAGGGGTTTGTCGAGCGGGCTGTAGCCGAACGTGATGTTCTCCAGCTCGACATGACCCTGGAGGCGGCGGGTGGACTCGCCGCTGCCGGAACGGGCGTAGAGCGGGTCGGTCTGGAAGTTCTCGACGTCCTTGAGCCGGGCCACGTCGGCGGCGAAGTCCTGGATGCGGCCCGCGACGCCGTTGAGCCGGGTGAGGGGCGCGGTGAAGCGGGTGACCAGGGCCTGGAAGGCGACGAGCAGACCGACGGAGATGTGCCCCTCGACCGCCCGCAGACCGCCGATCCACAGGATCAGCGCGGAGTTGAGCGTCGCGAGCGTCGGTGCGACCACGCCCAGCCAGGCGCTCGGCACCCCGAGGCGCTGCTGCTCCTCCAGGGTGGTCGCGTGCTGCCCGGCCCACTTGCGGAAGTAGCCGTCCTCCCCGCCGGTCGCCTTCATCGTCTCGATCAACTGAAGGCCGGTGTACGCGGTGTTGGTGAGGCGCGCGCTGTCGGCCCGCAGCTTCGCCGTACGGGTCGCGCGCAGCCGGATCACCATGCGCATCGCGATCACGTTGAGCAGCGCGACGCCGATGCCCACGGCCGTGAGCTGCGGGTCGTAGGTGTAGAGGAGCACCGCGTACAGGACGACCACGATCGCGTCCACGCCGGCCGCCGCGAGGTCGCGGGCCAGGGTCTCGGCCACCGCGTCGTTCGACTGGAGCCGCTGCACCAGGTCGGCCGGGCTGCGCTGGGAGAAGAAGGTGACGGGCAGCCGCAGCAGATGGCGCAGGAAGCGGGCGCTGGAGAGGGTGGAGGAGATGATCCGGCCGTGCAGCAGGTTCGCCTGCTGGAGCCAGGTCAGCACGACGGTCAGCGCCACACAGGCGCCCATCGACGCGAACAGCACGCCCAGCAGCGAGGTCCGGCCGCCGATCAGATACGTGTCGATGTACGTCCGGCTCAGCGCGGGGACCGCCGCGCCGACCGCGACCAGCAGCAGGCTCGCCAGCACGGCCGCGGGCATCGTGCCCGAGGTGCCGCGCAACCGGGCCGGCATGGCACCCAGGACGCCCGGCTTGCGGCCGCCCCTGTGGAAGTCGGGCCCCGGCTCCATGACCAGCACCACACCCGTGAAGCTGGTGTCGAAGTCCTCCATCGGCACGAAACGGCGGCCCTTGCCGGGGTCGTTGATGTGCACGCCGCGCCGCCCGAAGCGGCGGCCCATGCCGTCGTAGACGACGTAGTGGTTGAACTCCCAGAACAGGATCGCGGGCGCCTTCACCTCGGCGAGCGCGGCCGTGTCCATCTGCATGCCCTTGGCCGTGAGGCCGTAACTGCGCGCCGCCTTGAGCAGGTTGCTGGCGCGCGAGCCGTCCCGGGAGACACCGCACGCGATGCGCAGCTCTTCGAGAGGGATGTGGCGGCCGTAGTGGCCGAGCACCATGGCGAGGGATGCGGCGCCGCACTCCACGGCCTCCATCTGGAGGACGGTGGGGGTGCGGACCGTCTTCCCCTTCGCCTTGGGGACCGTGCGCTTGGGCGGGGCGGTGCGGCGTCTGCTCCGGGTGTCTGGTGCGGCGGTCACGGCAGGAGCCAATCGACGGGGCGCTGATCGGCCAGGCGGATCGAACCCGTGGCCAGGGTCATGGAGGTGAGCGCGAACGGCGGCCCGTCGGCCGAGGACCACTTCAGGCCGCTCTTCGTCGCGGCGGAGCGGTCGAGGCGGACCAGGACGGCCACCGGCCTGCCCTTCTTGGTGAACTGTTCGCCGAGTTGGCTGTCACCGAGGAAGGAGGAGATCTGCTGGGGGGTCTCCACGCTCCGGCCGACCGCCTTCACATGGCCGCGCAGTACTCCGTACTGCTGGGTCGGCACCGACTGCACGGTGAGGTCGACCGCGGCGTTCGCGGGGATGGTGGCGGCGCTCTCGGCGGGGACGTACACCGTCGCGTAGAGCGGATCGTCGGCGTGGGCGACCTTCTCCACGGCGGCGACGTTCGTGCCGGTCGAGATGATCGCGCCGATGGTGGCGGCGAGCGCGGTGACGCGCCCCGCGGCGACCGCGCGGACGACGGTCGTACCGCCCTGGGACGTACGGACCTTGAGCACCGGCGCGTTCGCGGGCAGCCGTTCGCCCTCCTGGGCGACGACCTCGGTGACCTGCCCCGCGACGGGGCTCTGCAGGATGTAACTGCCCTCGCCGTGGGTGAGGACGGCGGGCGCGCTCACGGTGGACGCCACCGTGCCCGTCACGGCCCAGACGGACGCCGCAGCCATGACGACCACCGTCACGGACAGGGCGAGCCAGCCCTGGGGGCGGGCGAAGCGCACCGGAAGGTCGAGCTCTTCGGGCGACTGCAGCTTGGCGAGGGCCTGTTGGCGGAACTGCACGGGACTTCCCTCACCTGTTCGAGAGGTTTACGGCATCCGAGAAGTCCCGGAACCGGGGAGTGGTTCCGGGACTCAACGGCACTGAAACGCGATCAGAGACCGGCAACCAGGCCCGTGACCGGGGCGGTGTTGAGGCCGGTGACACCCTCGACGGTGCCGACAACCGTGTTGACCAGGCCGGAGACCGGGGCAACACCGTCGACCAGGCCGGTGACGGTGCCAACGGCGTTCAGCGACAGGCCGCCGGAGACGTTGTCGAGGTCGGCGTCCGAGATCTCGGCGGTGGCAACCTGGGGGGTGGAGTTCATGAGGGAACTTCCCTTCGTATGGATATTCATAAGGGGGAGAGCGGCCCCCCTCTGGGGACAGATGACGGCCGCCACCGCGGGGGTGCGGCACCCGATTCCGGGCGCTGTGCGGCGCCCGTTCCCGGATGCCTGGCTGCGACCTCCGCGGTGCAACGGATCAAAGCACGCTCGCGGCGCGCGCATCCAATCAACCGGCGCTCTCACCTGCGAACTTGAGCCCGGCCGGGGCCCAACCGTGCAGGTGTGCGCACGTCTCGACAGTCAGTTCTTCACATGCTGCACGGCATTGTTCCGTCCCCGCGCTTGTCGCCCCGCGCCCGAAAGGGACAGTCCCACCGCAATGGCGCGGAGGGGGGCGCGCGAGTGTGCAGATCCGCTGTCCGCCGTGACGCGCCTGCGTATTCGATGTGCAGATTCCCTGAAGCCGGGATTCCGTTCCCGCCGGAGGACGGACCGTCACCGAACGGTGGCGGAACGTGTCGGATCGGTCCGGCCGGCGTCCCGCGCTCGGCCCGGCGGCGCGCGGGCGGTGCTCGCACCGCACCGCTCCGCGCTCACTCGGTGTAATGGCCCGATTGCCTCGTATTTCATGTGTTTGGCCGAGCCAACTCGGCTCTTTTTCAAACACAGTTGAACAGCCCGCGCGGCTCACGCGTATCAACAGGCATCCAGGCGCCCCCTAGTCAGCCGCCGGACGGTGGCCTCGACCCCGTCCCCAGGAGGTCAAAGAGTTGAGTCACAAAAGGATTCCCAAGCGCAAGGCCGCCATCGCTGTCGGAGGCGTCGCGGCGCTCGGAGCGGCGGCCCTGCTGCTGCCCCACGCCAACGCCTCGCAGACCGACGCGAAGGACGCCACTCCCAAGACGCTGAAGTCCGCGGACGCCTCGAACCTGGCCTCGCTCATCGCCTCCCAGCTCGGTGACGCCTTCGGCGGCGCGTACTGGGACGCCTCGAAGCAGCAGGTCATCATCAATGTCGTCGGCAACAACAGCAATGTCGTCAACACCGTCGAGAAGGCCGGCGCTGTTCCCCGCAGCGTCAGCAACAGCCTGTCCTCGCTCAAGACGGCTGCCAAGACACTGAAGTCCGACGCGACCATCCCCGGCACCGCCTGGTCGATCGACCCCAAGACGAACCAGGTCCAGGTCACGGCCGACAGCACCGTCACGGGTGCGAAGTGGGCCAAGCTGACGTCGACCGTCGACTCGCTCGGTTCCGGCGTGGCCACGGTCAAGAAGTCCGCCGGTACGTTCAAGACGTTCGTGTCGGGCGGTGACGCCATCTTCGCCCAGGCGAACGGCGGCGGCGTCCGCTGTTCCCTCGGCTTCAACGTCACAGCGAGCGACGGCGCCCCCGCCTTCCTGACCGCCGGGCACTGCGGTGTCGCGGCCAAGCAGTGGTCGGACTCGCAGAACGGGCAGCCGATCGCGACCGTCGACCAGGCCACCTTCCCCGGTGCCGGCGACTTCTCCCTCGTGAAGTACGACGACCCCGCCACCCAGACGGCGAGCGAGGTGAACGTCGGCAACGGGAAGACCGTCCAGATCACCCAGGCTGCGGACGCCACGGTCGGCCAGCAGGTCCTCCGGATGGGCAGCACGACCGGTCTGCACGACGGTTCGGTCACCGGTCTCGACGCCACGGTCAACTTCCAGAGTGAGACCGACCCCAACGGCGTCGACACCGTCACCGGTCTCATTCAGACGAACGTCTGCGCCGAGGCGGGCGACAGCGGCGGCTCGCTGTTCACCCAGGACGGCAGCGCCATCGGCCTGACCTCCGGCGGCAGCGGTGACTGCACCGTCGGCGGCGAGACCTTCTTCCAGCCCGTGACCGCCGCCCTCCAGGCGACCGGCGCGACGCTCGGCGCGGGTGGCGCCGCGGGTGCCGGCGACGCGAGCGCCGCGGCCACCGACCCGGCGGCCACCGACCCGGCCGCGACCGACCCCGCGGCCACCGACCCCGCGGCCACCGATCCGGCGGCCACGGACCCGGCAGCCACGGACCCGGCGGCGACGGACCCCGCGGCCACGGACCCGGCGGCCACCGACCCGGCCGCGGGCGACCAGTCCGGGACCGGCAGCGACCAGTCCAGCACCGGTATGGACGCCGGCTCCGGCCTGGTGACCAGCACCCCGTGACACCGGTGACCACGAGCCACTGACCCGGCCGCGCCACCACGGCCCGGTCGGCAGTGGAAGGGTCCGGCCCTCCGGCGGGAGGGCCGGACCCCACCGCGTTTCCCCCGCCGCTCACGAGAGGGCCGGAGCCTGCGGGCTTCCGGTACCGCTCAGTTGTGCGCACGCGCCCGCAGCAGAAGCAGCGCCACGTCGTCGAGCCGCTCCTGCGTCGCCGCCCCGCTCTGCTCGACGAGACGGTCGGCCAGCGCGTTCAGCGACAGGTCACCGCCCTCGGTGAGTTTGCGGCCGAGGTCGGCCAGGGCGTCCTCGATGTCCACGCCGGGCGACTCGATCAGACCGTCGGTGTACAGGGCGAGGACCGAACCGGGGACGAGCGGCACCTCGGTCGTCGGATACGTGGCCGCCGCGTCGATCCCCAGGAGTGGCCCACCGGCCAGGTCGAGCACCCGGACCCGCCCGTCCGGCCGCAGCAGCAGCGGGGGCGGATGACCCGCGCGCGACATGACGGCCACCTCGCGCGACGGGTCCAGACGCAGATAGAGACAGCTCGCGAACAGCTCGGCCCCCAGGTCGATCAGCAGCCGGTTGGTGCTGCGCATGACCTCCTCCGGCGGCTGACCGACGGTCGTGTACGCCCGTACGGCGGTGCGGATCTGCCCCATCAGGCCTGCCGCCGTCACGTTGTGCCCCTGCACGTCACCGATGACCGCGGCGGCCAGACCGTGCGAGGGCACCAGGTCGTAGAAGTCCCCGCCGATCTCCATCCCCTGAGTGGCCGGGAGATAGCGCGCGGCCGCCTCGATCGAGGGCAGCGTGGGCAACGAGTGCGGCAACAGCGCGGCCTGCAGACCGTGCGCCAGCTGGAGCTTGGCGTCGTAGAGCAGGGCCCGCTCCAGGGCCTGCGCGATCAGACCGCAGAGGCTGGCCAGCACGGCACGCTCGTCCGCCGGGAAGGTGTGCGGCTCCGCGTACCCGAGGACGCAGGCGCCCACCGGCCGTCCGGACGCGATCAGCGGCAGATACGCCCACGCCGCCATCCCGTCGGGCGTCGCACTCCGGTCCGGGTAGAGGCGCTCCAGCTGCTGACGGGAGTCGAAGAACGCCGGCACCCCGGTCTTCAGGGCCTGGGTGCCCGGAGTCTGCGCGCTCAGTGGCACCCCGTGCCAGCGCTCCACGACGTGCGCGTCCCCGTACCCACGGTGGCCGAGCACGTGCAGGCGGCCGGATCGCGAGCCGAGGACGGCCAGGGCCTTGCTGCCGACGGCCGGCGCGATCTCGTCCGCCACCAGCTGCACCACGTCCTCGACGCTCGCCGCCTGGGTGAGCGCGCCGGCCAGACTCAGCACCTGAGTGATGGTCACCAGGCGCGGGGTGGTGTCGGCCTCGCCGTGCCGGGACTCGACGCGCCCCATCTCGGCCACCGCCCGGGCCCGGGAGATGCGCACGCTCAGTCCGGTCGTACTCGGATAGAGCCGGAACGACAGCCATTCACCGGGCGGCCGCAGCGCCACGAACGACGTCACATGCTGGCTGATCAGCGCGGCCCGGTAACGGTCCTCGTAGACGGGGTCGTTGAGCCAGGGCACCGACGCCCACAGCTGGCTGCCCAGCAGCCCGCTGACCGGGACACCGAGCATGTCCGCCGTCGCGGCGTTGGCGAAACTGACCCGGCCGTTCATGTCCAGGGCGCACAGCCCGTACGGCAGTCGCGCCACCATCCGCGCCGCTTCCAGCGTGCCGAGCACGCCGGCGGCCGGAGCCGCGGACGACGCCAGCAGATCCGGCTCGGGACGGAGCGGACGCCGTTCCGCCGCCACCCGTTCCAGACGCAGCGCGAGCCGGGCGCAGGACGCGGTGAGATGGTCGCGTTCCCGGTCGGAGAGGTCCGGCGGATGCGAGCCGGGCCAGGTCACGAACACGGCGCCGTACACGGTGCCCTCGGTCGCCACCGGGAGGGCGGCCAGCGCGAAGGGGTACGGCAGGACCACGGCGATCCGCGGGAAGCGGCGGGCCATCTCCTCCTCGCCGCCGACCCAGACCAGCCGCCGCTCGCGCACCGCCAGGGCGACCGGAATCGGCGCGTTGAGCCCCACCCGCTCCCACGGCGCCGCGAACGACCTGGGCATGCCCGCCATGACCGCCATCTCCAGCACGGCCTCACCCGGCGTCAGCAGGTACACCGCCCCGGAGTGGGCGTGGACCTCCTCCATCATCGAGGCCAGCGTCAGCGACAGCAGCGGCCGTCCGACCGGCGTCGGACGACCCGCCGGCGCCTGCACGGACCCCTGCCAGTCCGACACGCCGACCACCTCCTCGCAGGGCCGCGCGACGGGACTCAGGGATCAAGGCTCCCTCGTGACGGCCCTTCCCGCACGGCGAACGCCACGCGCGGCACAGGGTGCCGCATGCGGGCTCCGCCGCAGGCCCGACGGCCCCGGAACGGTCACAGGGGCTGCGCGGACGTCCCGGAAGCGCTGTAATTGCGGACGTGGTCAGTGAGGGCGCGGCGGAACGCGGAAAGAGGACGCTGCGTGCCGAACTTGCCCTCAAGACGCCCACCCCGGACCTGGACCCGCGCGAGCGACAGCGCCGCGTTCTCGAACAGGGACTCGTCTTCGCGGGCGCGAGTGTCGTCGCGGTGTACTTGCCCACGGAGAGCGGCGACGAGCTGTACCTGTCCGAGTCGGCGGGCGTCCCCAGAACGCTCTACGGCCTGCGCGACAGCTATGTCCTCACCGGCGGCTCCCCGGTGGCGGACGTATACCGCTCCGGCCGACCGCTGTGGCTCGGCCCGGCGGAGATCGCCCGCCGCGCCGACGCCCGCAGGCTGCCGGCCCAGGACTTCTGGCTGGCCGTCCTGCCCCTGCCGGACGGGGGCTGCCTCGTGGCGGCCGGCGATCGCCCGGGCGGCTTCGACGCGGAGGACCGGGAGTGCCTCGGCCTGATCGCCGAGGCCGCCGTCTGTCCCGCGCCCGGCGTACCGCGCGACACCGCCGCCCGGCCCACCAGCTCGTTCGACCTCGCCATGGACACCGGGCACCTCGAGGTCGACGACGAGATGCTGGAGCTGTTCGGCCTCGACCCGGCGGAGTTCGACGGCAAGGTCGAGAGCCTGCTGTCGATGACCGTCCCCGAGGACCTGCCCACGCTGATGTCCGTGGTGGAGGCGGACCACATGTCCATCGGCGACCGCGAGCTGGAGTTCCGCATCCTCCAGCCCTCCGGAGAGCCGAAGTGGCTACGGCTGCACGGCCGTCTCGTGCCCGGCGGAGAGGGGCGCCCGGCGCACCTCGTGGGCACCGTCGCCGACACCTCCAAGCTCCGCTCCGGCGTCAGTGACGTGGCCCGCGTCCAGCGACTCGCCTCGACCCTCGCCACCGCGGGCACCGTCCGCGACGTCGGCCGGGCCGTGGTGTCCGCGCTGCGGGGCCCCCTGCGGGCCGACCGGATCGCCCTCGCCGAGCTGGAGGGCGACCGTCTCGTCGTCACCCTCCTCGACCCTCCCGAACCCGAAGCCTGGCCCGAGGTGTGGCGCTCCGAGTGGCGCTCGGAGTGGCCCGACGCGCCCGTACGCGCCATGCCCACGCTGGAGGCGGCCCTCATCGAGGGGCGCCCCGCCGTCTGGCCCGCCGGAGCACCTCTGGAACCGGCGCTCGCCGACGTCGGCCCCGGCGGTCTCGCCATCCTGCCGCTGCCCGCAGGCGGCCGGATGGCGGGTGCCTGTCTGATCGGCTGGGACGACCCGCACGAGTTCGGCACCGACGAGCGCGCGCTGCTCACCGCGTCCGCGGGCCTCGCGGGCCAGGCTCTGACACGTGCCCGCGCCTTCGATGCCGAACACGAGCTGGTCGGCATGCTCCAGCGCTCCCTGCTGCCGCGGCGCCTGCCCCGGATCCCCGGCGCGGTCGCCGTCGCCCGCTACCTGCCCACCACAGCGGGCCTGGAGGTCGGCGGCGACTGGTACGACGTCATCCCGCTGCCCGACAACCACGTCGCCCTCGTCATCGGCGACGTCCAGGGCCACAACGCCCAGGCGGCCACCCTGATGGGCCAGATGCGCACGGCCCTGCGCGCGTACGCCGTCGAGGGCCACCCCCCGGACGTCGTCGTGCAGCACGCCAACCGACTCCTCATGGACCTGGAGACCGACCTCTTCGTCACCTGCTGCTACGTCGACGTGGACCTGGAGGAGGGCACCGCCTGGTGCGTACGCGCCGGACACCACCCGCCCGTGCTGCGTCACCCGGACGGCACAACGGAGGTCACCGTGTCCGAGGGCGGACCACCACTGGGCGTCGTCACCCAGGCCGACTTCCCGATGATCCCGCTGCGACTCCAGCGCGGCACGGTCCTCGCCCTGACCACGGACGGTCTCGTCGAGTCCGCCGAGGTCGACATCGAGGACGGACTGAACCGACTGGCCGGCGAACTGACCGCGTCCGACCCCGCCCACCTCGGAGTGGTGGCCGACGGACTGCTCACGGGCGCCAACCGCAGCGACGACGTGGCTCTCCTCCTGATGCGCTACGACGGTCTGGCGACCCGCCCGTTGCGGGAGAGCTGGACGGTGTGGCGCGTCCCGGAGGCGGTCCGGCACGCCCGCCGCTTCACCCGGCGCACCCTGCGCGCCTGGGGCGTGCCCGACGACAGCATGGACGGCGCGCTCCTCGTCGTCTCCGAACTCGTCACCAACGCCCTCGTGCACACCGACGGGCAGGTCAGACTCGACATCACCCTCATCAACCACCGCCTGCGGATCTCCGTCGCCGACACCTCACCCCGTACGCCCGTCAAGCCCACCAGCATCGGCTGGGAGGCCACCGGCGGCCGCGGCATCCTCCTCGTCGAGGCCATGTCGGCGACCTGGGGCACCGTGCCGGTCAGCGGCGGCAAGCAGGTGTGGAGCGAAATCCCGCTGGACGCAAGGGGATAGGGTCGGGCACCAGGTGCTCCTGGGGGCGGGGGCCGGATTGCACACGGGGGGCACTGAGCATGGTGAAGACGCCTGAGCGGATATGGGAGGAAGCCGACCTGGCCGCGCGGCGGCTGGCCGGGCTGGCACTCAATCCCTCCAGCCCGCAGGACGTTCTGCTGCGGCTGCTCGCGGAGGGTCCGGCGGCGGTACGGATGGTGCTGTGCCGGGACCGGGTCCTGCCCGACGCCGTCGTGGACGCGGTGATCGAGCACCCCGACAGGTACACCCGCAGCTTCCTCGCCCGCAATCCCCACGTCGGTCCGGCCCAGCGGGTACGGCTGATCGACGATCCGGAGTGGTTCGTCCGCGCCCACCTCGCCGACGGTCCCCGGATGCCTTTCCGGGACCGGCCCGAACCACTGCCCGACGAGGCGCTCGTCCACATGATCAGGACGTACGGGAACGACGCACTCGGCGGTTCCTTCTACCAGCAGATCTCCACGGAGCTGCTGCGGACGATGCACACCCACCCGGACGCGAAGGTCCGCCGCTGGGGGGTCGGCGCGTGGGAGTGGCTGTCCGCCGACGCCCGGGCCGCGCTGCTGGCGGACTCCGACGAGGGCGTCCGGGACAGGGCGCTGCTGTACACGCACAACGAGGATGCGGCCTGGTTGGAGAGCGCGCTGCCCGATCGTCCCTGTCACGCACGCACCGGCATGCTGTGCAACCTGCCCCTCACCAGAGCCGTCGTGGACCTTGTCCTGACCGCTCCGGCCAGTGAAGACGAGCGGGCGATGATCGCCCGCAACCCCAGCCTCCCCGCCGATGTGGTGGTCCTGCTGGCAGCCGATCCGGACCCGGAGGTGCGGGAGGGCATCGCGTACCGCGCGGATCTCGGACCCGCCGAACGCCGTGCGCTGGCCGTGGACCCCGACCCCGAGGTGCGGCTCGCGCTGTCCGTGCACCCGGCGCTGAGCGAGGAGGAGCGGGCCGCGATCGACTACGAGGTGCCCACGGATTGCGGTTTCTCCCACTCGCCTGCACCGGGGGTGCCCCGGGCCCCCGAGGACGTCCGCCGGGACGCCCTCTCCGCCCATCCGATGCTGCGCCGGAGGGCGGCACGGGTCCACGAGCTCCCGCCGGACCTCGTGGCACGCCTGGCCGACGACGAGGACCTCGGTGTACGCGTCACGCTCGCCCAGAACCATCCCGACGCCCCCGCGGCTCTGCTGCTGCGCTGTTTCCTGGAGTACACCGGTTCCGACCGCGCGCACCTCGCCACCCGGCCGAACTTCCCGGCCACCCGACTGGCCGCCTTCGCCGACCACGAGGACCCCGAGGTCAGGGCCCTGGCCATGCGCGACCCCGAGATCGCGCCGGCCGTCGCGGAACGCCTGACCAGGGACCCGGACCCCGCCGTACGGGCCGCGGCGGCCCGCCACCCGAACCTCCCGCGGCCCCGGCTGACGGAACTCCTCGACGACGAGGAACTGGCCCATCCGGCAGCCGCGAACCCGGCGTTGGACGTGGCGGAGATACGGCGGCTGGCGCGGACGCTCGGAGACCCGGCCGGGCCCCGCGTCGATACGCTGAGCTGAGCGGTCCGGCCCGGTCGGCTGTTCCAGTGCATCGACTCCGAGGCGTACAGACCGATGATCGGACGGTAGTTGAACATCGGCCCGGGACGACACGTGAGAGAGAGTATGGGAACGCCACTCACCGTCTCTCCACCGCTGCAGCGGCCCGATACGCGTGGTCGCGGCCAGGTGCTGGGCCTTGACGGGCTCCGCGGCCTGGCCGCGCTCTACGTGTTGCTCTTCCACTGCTGGCTTCTGACCATGCCGGGCTTTCCCAAGAACTCGGGTCCCGCATGGCTGGGCTGGCTGATGTACGGGCGTCTCGCCGTGGTCTTCTTCCTGGTGCTGTCCGGTTTCTCCCTGGCCATCTCACCGGCGCGCAACGGTTGGCAGCTCGGCGGCGCTTCCCGGTTCCTGCGGCGGCGCGCGTGGCGCATCCTGCCTCCCTACTGGGCGGCACTCGCGTTGAGCCTGGCGGTCGCCTGGTTCGTCGTGCCGGCCTCGCACTTCGGACCGCCGACCGGCGCATCGATTCTGGTGTACGGCTTCGTGGTCCAGGACGTGTTCACGGCTCCCACGCCGAACGGGGCCTTCTGGTCGATCGGCGTGGAGGCGGAGCTCTATCTCGTCTTTCCGCTCCTCCTTCTCGTCCGACGGCGGCTGGGCGCGGTCGTCCTGGTCGCGAGCGTGACGCTCCTGGTGATCGCGCGTGGCCTGCTGGCGCCGAACGCGTCCCCGGTGGAAGGCGTGAACTGGCTGACACCGAACCTCGCCCCCGTGTTCGTCGCGGGACTGGTGGGCGCGGGGATCGTCGTCGCGCCGGAGAAGGTCCGGCGGCTGCCGTGGCACTGGCTCGCCGCTCTGGCCGCCCTGCCGGTTGTGGCGCTTGTCGTCATCAGGGGGTCGGTGTGGACGGTGGACCACTATTTCTGGATCGATCTCGCCGTGGCGCCCGCCATGACCATGATGATCACGGCGGTTGCCACCGGCAGGCCCGCGTTCCTCATGCGGCTGCTGGCCACGCGCCCCATGCGCGGCCTCGGCGACTTCTCCTACAGCCTCTACCTGGTCCACCTGCCGATCGTCATGATCGTCTGCCGAAAGATGGCCCCCCGTTTCGTATCGCCGGGTCTGCCCGCGTTCTGGTTCACGCTGACACTGGCACTGCCCGCCTCGGTGCTGGGAGCGTGGCTGTTCGCCAAGCTGTTCGAGCTGCCGTTCAAGCGGAACCGATCATGGAAGTCCATGTTCTCGGCAGGGCGCGCGCCGGCACGACCGCACTCCTCGCGATGACCCGACCGCACTCCTAGGGTGGGTGCCGTGCGTCTGCTCCTGATGTCCGACACCCACCTGCCCAAGCGGGCCAAGGCGTTGCCGCCGCAGCTGATGGCGGAACTCCCGCACGCCGACGTCGTCGTCCACGCGGGCGACTGGGTGGACACCGCCACCCTCGATCTGCTGGAGCAGCGGGCACGCAGGCTCGTCGGGGTGTACGGCAACAATGACGGCCCGGCCCTGCGCGCCCGCCTCCCCGAGGTCGCCCGCGTCGACCTGGACGGTCTGCGCCTCGGCGTCGTGCATGAGACCGGCGCCGCCCAGGGCCGCGAACGGCGTTGCGCCGAGCGCTACCCCGACCTCGACGTCCTGGTCTTCGGACACAGCCACATCCCCTGGGACACCACCACCGGGACGGGCCTGCGCCTGCTCAACCCGGGCTCCCCGACCGACCGCCGCCGCCAGCCGCACCACACGTACATGACCGCGACCGTGGCCGAAGGACAGCTGACCGAGGTGACCCTGCACCGCGTCGACCCCGGCTGAGGCACTCAGGCGTGCCGGTGCCGTCGGATGCGCACGAAGACCAGTGCCAGTACGGCGGTGGCCACGGCGACCGCCACGCGTTTGGCGACCGGAGGCCCGGCGGTCCGCAACAGGTCGATCGGCTCGACCGGTTGGACTGGTTGGACTCGTTGGACCGGCGGCACCGGTGGGACTGGTCGCGCCGACTGGAACGGTTCGACCGGCTCGGGTGACTCGGTTCGTTCGGCCGGTTCCCCGAGGCGCCGTGCCAGACACTCCGCGAACTGCCCGACCAGCTTGTCACCCACCTCCGCCATGACGCCGCGACCGAACTGCGCCGGACGCCCGGTGACGGTCAGATCGGTCCGCACCGACACCGCCGTGCCGCCGTCGCGTTCGGCGAGCGTGCCCGTGACCGTGGCCCGTGCCGTGCCCTGGCCGCGGGTCTCCTTGCCGTTCGCGATCAGTACCATCCGGTGCGCGGACTCGTCCTGTTCCTCGAAGACGGCGGTGCCCCGGTAGGTCACCGTGATGGGCCCCACCTTGACCTTCACCGAACCGGTCACGGTCTTGCCGTCGTAGTCGTCCACCGTCGCGCCCGGCATGCACGGGGCGATCCGTTCGACGTCGAGGAGTGCCCGCCAGGCGTCGTCGACGGGAACGGGGACGGTGAACTCATGATGCAGTTCCATGCTGCTCTCCTCCAGGCGTATCGACGGGTCCGGCAGGCGCAACGACGGGACCGGGATGGATCGCCCCGCCCGTCGCCGTCAGCGGCGCCCCGCTGCCGCCCCACCGCAGTGCGACGATCTCCGCGGCGACGGACACGGCCACCTCCTCCGGCGTACGGGCGCCGAGGTCGAGCCCGACCGGCGAGCGCAGCCGGGACAGTTCGCCCTCCGACAGACCGGCGTCGATGAGCCGTTTCCTGCGGTCGTCGTGGGTACGACGGCTGCCCATCGCCCCGATGTACGCGGCCGGGCGGCGCAGTGCCTCCTCCAGCAGGGGCACGTCGAACTTGGGGTCGTGGGTCAGGACGCAGATCACCGTGCGCGCGTCGGTCTTCGTGCCGCGCAGATAGCGGTGCGGCCAGTCCACGACGACCTCCACACCCGCCGGGAACCGTTTCGCGGTGGCGAAGACCGGGCGGGCGTCGCACACCGTGACCCGGTAGCCGAGGAAGTCCCCGATGCGGGCCACCGCCGCCGCGTAGTCGATCGCGCCGAAGACCAGCATGCGCGGGGGCGGCGCGAAGGAATGGAGGAAGACGGTCACGGCGTCCTCGCGGCGCTCGCCGTGCGGCCCGTAGTGCCGCCGGATCGTGGCGCCCTGGGCCAGTTCACCCCGGGCGTCGGCGGTGACGGCCACGTCCAGACCCGTGGAGCCCAGCGAACCGGCCACCTCGTCCGGCCACACCGCGAGCGTGGCCCCGAGCGGCGCCGGTCCCCCGATCACCGTCGCCACCGTCACGGGCCGGCCGGCGGCCACCGAGTCGGCCACCGCGGCGAACGAGGGGTCCTCGGCGGGCGTCACCCGGCGGATGAGCAGGGTGATCTCGCCGCCGCAGGTGAGTCCCACGGCGAACGCGTCCTCGTCGCTGTACCCGAAGGTCTCCAGACGGGCCTCGCCGGACGCCACCACCTCCTGCGCCAGCTCGTACACCGCCCCCTCGACACAGCCGCCGGACACACTGCCCACGACCTCGTCGCCGGGCCCTACGGCCATGGCGGCTCCCGGGTCCCGGGGCGCGCTGCGGCTGACCGAGACCACCGTGGCGAGCCCGAAGGGGGAGCCCGCCGCGTACCACCGCTCCAGCGCCGGGAGGATCTCACGCATCGCTCGCTCCGCTCACCACAGGGTGCGTCCCACTCAAGAGTCCGCTCCTCTCACGACCGCCGCCAGCCGCTCCAGCGCGGCCGGACTGTGTCCCTCGACGAACGCGTCCACGCTCGGCAGCGCCGCGGCCATCCCGCCGGCCAGGGGCGCGTAACCGGGTCGGACCTTGCGCGGATTCGCCCAGATCACCCGGTGCGCGAGCCGGTGCAGGCGGCGCATCTGCTCCGCGAGCAGGGCCGGATCGCCACGCTCCCAGCCGTCGGACAGCACGACGACCACCGCTCCGCGCGCCATGCCCCGCCGCCCCCACCGGTCCAGGAAGCCGCGCAGCATCTCACCCAACCGGGTGCCGCCACGCCAGTCCGGCACCGCCGCCGCGAGCGCGGCCATGGCCGTGTCGGGATCCCGGTGCGCCAGTTCACGGGTCACCCGGGTCAGCCGGGTACCGATCGTGAAGACCTCCGTGCGGGTGCCCCGTGCGGTCCCACCCATGCGGGGGCCGTGGAGGGCCGCGTGCGCGAAACGCAGCAGCGCGTCCGCGTACGGCCCCATCGAGCCGCTCACATCCACGAGCAGCACCACCCGGCGCGGGCGGTCCGCTCGTGCCCGGTGCCGCAGCCGCGCCGGCTCCCCGCCGCCGCGCAGCAACTCCCGTACCGTGCGCCGCGGATCGACGGCGCCCCGCCGGGCCGGATGCCGCCGTGCGGTGCGCCGGGCCTCGCCGCGCAGGGTGAACGCGGCCCGCAGCCGCCGCAGTTGGTCGCGCTCGGCGGCGGTCAGCTCGGCGAAGTCCCGATGGCGCAGTACGTCGGTGGAGTCGGCCAGCACGGCCACGGGTACGGCGTCCTCGGCCCGCGCCGCCGGGCGGGGCACCGTACCGGCGCCGCGCAGGACCGTCCGGGTCCGCGGCGGGGGAGCGGACCGGGCCGGGGCGCCGCCGGGCCGGCCGCCGAAGTACGCCGCGAAGACCCGCTCGTAGCGCTCCAGGTCGTCCTGGCTCCCGCACAGGGTGAGACGTCCCGCCCAGTACACGTCCGAGCGCGCACCGGGATCGAGCACGTCGAGCGCGCCCAGGAAGGCCTGCACACGGTCGGGCGAGGCGTCGACGCCCGCGGCGCGCAACGCGCGGGCGAACCCGACGACCACGGCGGACGCGTCGACGGTACGGCGTTGTCCCGCCTCGTCCCGGCCGTCTGCGTCCTCCCCGCCGTTCCGGCCGTCTGCGCCGTCCCGGCCGTCCCCGCCGTTCACGCCCTCCCGGCCGTCCCGGCTGTCCCCGCCGTTCACGCCGTCCCGGCCGTTCACGCCGCTCATGTCTCCCGTGCCGCGAGGATCGCCGCCAGATCCAGCCCCCGTGCCCGCTCGGCGTCCTCCCGGTACTTCAGCACCGAGCCCAGGGTCGCCACCGCCAGCTCCGCGTCCACCTCGCTCGCCCCCAGCGCGTCCAGGGCCTCCGCCCAGTCGATGGTCTCCGCGACCCCGGGCGGTTTGACCAGGTCCTCGGCGCGCAGAGCCTGCGCGAGTGCGGTCACCTGCTCGGCCAGCCGCTCCGTGACCCGCGGCAACCGCCTCCGCACGATGGCGAGTTCACGGGCGAACCCGGGATGGTCGAACCAGTGGTAGAGGCACCTTCGCTTCAGCGCGTCGTGCACTTCGCGCGTCCGGTTCGAGGTCAGCACCACGACGGGCGGCAGCTGCGCCCGCAGGGTGCCCAGTTCCGGAATGGTGATCGTGTACTCGGACAGCAGCTCCAGCAGGAACGCCTCGAACTCGTCGTCCGCGCGGTCGATCTCGTCGACCAGCAGCACCGACGGCTGGGTCTCCAGCGCCCGCAGCAGCGGACGCGTGACGAGGAACCGCCGGTCGTACAGCTCCCCTTCGAGCCGGTCGGCATCCGTCACGCCCGCCGCCTCGGCCGCCCGCAGGTGCAGCAGCTGACGCGGGAAGTCCCAGTCGTACAGGGCCTGGGAGGCGTCGATGCCCTCGTAGCACTGGAGCCGGATCAGCGGAGCGTCCATCGCCTGGGCCAGGGCGGACGCGAGCGCGGTCTTGCCCACGCCCGCGTCGCCCTCGCAGAACAGCGGCCGGTGCAGCCGCAGCGCCAGGAAGCAGGCCACGGCCAGCCCGTCGTCGACGAGATAGCCCGTCTTCTCCAGGCGGGCCCGCACCTCCGCCGGACCGCTCACCTCGTGCATGGGCGCTACTCCAGGGCGGCCAGCACCGCGCGTCGCGTCAGCACCCGGGCCAGGTGCGCGCGGTACTCGGGTGAGCCCGAGGGATCGGACGACGGACGCGTGCCCTCCGCCGCCGACTCGGCGGCCCGTGCCACCGCGCCCGGTTCGGCGTCGGCGCCGGTGAGCGCCGCCTCGGTGGACGTCGCCCGCAGGGGCGTGGAGCCCATGTTGGTCAGCCCGATCCGGGACTCGGCGAGGTGTCCGTCGTCCCGCCGGACGAGCGCCGCCACGCCGACCACCGCCCAGGCCTGCGCGACCCGCTGGAACTTCTCGTAGTGGAAGCCCCAGCCCTCGGTCGACGGGATCTCCACCTCCACCAGCAGTTCGTCCGGGCGCAGCGCGGTCTGCAGATAGTCGACGAAGAACTCGTGGGCCGGGATCGCGCGCCGCCCCTCCGGTCCCACCGCGATCAGGGTCGCGTCGAGCGCGAGGACCACGGCGGGCAGGTCACCGGCCGGATCGGCGTGTGCGAGCGAACCGCCGAGGGTGCCGCGATGGCGTACGGCGGGATCGGCGACCGTGGCGGTGGCCGCCGCCAGGAGTCCGGCGTGCCGGCGCACCAGCGGATCGCGGATGACGTCGTGGTGCGAGGTCATCGCGCCGATGACCAGCGTGCCGGCGTCCTCGCGGATCCCGCGCAGCTCCGGGATCCGGCCGACGTCGACGACCAGTTCGGGGAAGGCGAGCCGCAGCCGGAGCAGGGGCAGCAGACTCTGCCCGCCGGCCAGCACCTTCGCGTCCTCGCCCGCGTCCGCGAGGGTGCGCACGGCCTCGTCGACGCTCGCGGGCCGCACGTAGTCGAATGCGGGGGGAATCATGCCGACGCCTCCTCACCGGAGCGGGCGGACCCGTCCGCCGCCCGAGCGGACCGAAGGGCTTCCCAGACCCGCTGCGGCGTGCAGGGCATCCTCACCTCGGTCACTCCGAGCGGGCGCAGCGCGTCCACGATCGCGTTGACGACGGCGGGCGTGGAGGCGATGGTCCCCGACTCTCCGACTCCCTTGGAACCCAGGGGATTCGATGTCGCCGGTGTCTCCGTCCGGTCCGTCACGAACTCGGGCAGGTCGGCCGCCGAGGGCACGAGGTAGTCGGCCATCGTGCCCGAGACGAGGTTGCCCTCGTCGTCGTACACGGCCTCCTCGTACAGCGCCTGCGCGATGCCCTGCGCGACCCCGCCGTGCACCTGCCCCTCGACGATCATCGGGTTGATGACGCTGCCGACGTCGTCGACGCAGACGTACGAGCGGATGGTGGTCCGTCCGGTCTCGGTGTCGACCTCGACCGCGCACAGGTGGGTGCCGTGCGGATAGGAGAAGTTGTCCGGGTCGACCAGGTGCTCGGCGTTGATGGTGGGCTCCATGCCGTCGGGCAGGTCGTGCGAGGAGAACGTCGCGAAGGCGACCTCCTGGATGGTCTTGCGCGCCTCGGGCGAGCCCTTCACGGAGAACACGCCGTGCGTGAACTCCAGGTCGTGCTCGCTCGCCTCCAGCAGGTGCGCGGCCACCTTCCGCGCCTTCTCCACCACCTTGCGCGCCGCGTGGTGCACCGCGGCCCCGCCCACGACGAGCGAGCGCGAGCCGTAGGTGTCCATGCCCTGGGGCGCCGCCCTGGTGTCGCCGTGCACCACCTCGATGTCCTCGAAGGGCACCCCGAGCACATCGGCGGCGATCTGGCTCCAGCAGGTCACATGGCCCTGCCCGTGCGGGCTGGTGCCGGTGACCACCTCGACCTTGCCGGTGGGCAGCATGCGGATGCTCGCCGCCTCCCAGCCCCCCGCCGCGTACCGCAGGTCACGCAGCACCCGGCTGGGCGCCAGCCCGCACATCTCGGTGTACGTGGACACGCCGATGCCCAGGCGTACGGAGTCGCCGCGCAGGTTGCGGTCCGCCTGCTCGGCGCGCAGCTTGTCGTATCCGAAGAGGGCGAGCGCCTTGTCCGTGGCAGCCTCGTAGTTGCCGCTGTCGTAGGTCAGACCCGCGACGGACGTGTACGGGAACTCCTCGTGCCTGATCCAGTTGAGCCGCCTCAACTCGACGGGATCCAGGTCGAGTTCGACGGCCAGCTCGTCCATGATCCGTTCGATGGCGTACGTCGCCTCGGGGCGCCCCGCGCCGCGGTAGGCGTCGGTCGGCGTCCTGGTCGTGAAGACGCCGGTGCACGTGAAGTCGTACGCGTCCATCTTGTAGATCGCCGGGTACATGAAGGCGCCCAGGATCGGGATGCCCGGGGTGACGAGCATCAGATAGGCGCCCATGTCGGCGAGGAGGTCGACCTTGAGGCCGAGCAGCCTGCCCTCGCTGGTGGCGGCGATCTCGATGTCCTGGATCATGCCGCGGCCGTGGTGGGTCGCGAGGTAGCCCTCGGAGCGCGACTCGGTCCACTTCACGGGCCGTCCGAGCCGCCGGGCGACGGTCAGGGCGAGGGCCTCCTCGCCGTACACCTGGAGCTTGGAGCCGAAGCCGCCGCCGACGTCGGGAGCGATCACGCGCAGCTTCTGCTCGGGGATGCCGGTGACGACGGCGAGCATGATCCGCAGGATGTGCGGGATCTGGGTGGCCGAGTAGACGGTGTACTCGCCGGAGGCGGCGAGCGGGGTGACCACGACGGCGCGCGGCTCCATGGCGTTGGGGATGAGCCGCTGCTGGAGGTAGCGGCGCTTCAGGACGACGTCCGCCCGCTCCCGCACGGCCGCGTAGTTCTCGCCGGTGGCCAGCGGCCAGACGTAGCAGCGGTTGGTGCCCTTGTCGGAGTGCACCAGTGGGGCGTCCTCGGCGAGGGCGGCCTCCAGGTCGAGCACCGGGGGCAGGGGTGTGTAGTCGACCTCGACGGCCTCCAGGGCGTCGGCGGCCGCGTACCGGTCGCGGGCCACGACGACGGCCACCGGGTCTCCCGCGTACCGGACCTCGCGGGCCGCGATCGGCGGGTGGTCGGGCAGCACGATGTCCTCGGTGACCGGCCAGGCGCAGGGGAGTGAGCCGAGGCCCTCGGCGAGATCCTGGCCGGTGAACGCGGCGACCACGCCGGGGCGCTCGCGGGCGGGTGCGACGTCGATCCGGTCGATCCGGGCGTGTGCCATGGGGCTGCGCAGGATGGCCAGGTGGAGCAGTCCGTTGACGTTGATGTTGTCGGTCCAGTTGGTCTGCCCGGTGACCAGACGGGCGTCCTCCTTGCGCGGCCGGGAGCGGCCGACCTCGCGTTCGACGATCTGGTCCGTCACGGCGAGACCTCCTGTCGGGAGGCGGCGAGGACCGCGCGCACGATGTTCTGGTAGCCGGTGCACCGGCAGAGGTTGCCCTCCAGGGCCTCGCGTACCTCCTGCGGGCCGGGGGCCGGGTTCTCGCGCAGCAGATCGCGGGCCGCCATGATCATCCCGGGGGTGCAGTAGCCGCACTGGAGCGCGTGCCGCTCGTGGAAGGCCTTCTGGAGCGCGTGCCACTCACCGTCGTGCGCCAGCCCCTGGATGGTGGTCACTTCGCTCCCGTCCGCCTGGACGGCGAGGACCGAGCAGCTCTTGACTGTCTCCCCGTCCAGGTCGACCGTGCAGGCCCCGCAGTTCGACGTGTCGCAGCCGATCGGGGTGCCGGTCAGACCCAGGTGGTCGCGCAGATAGTGGACCAGGAGAAGGCGGGGTTCGACCTCGTCTTCGTACGTGGTGCCGTCCACCTTCACCGAAATGCGGGTCATGTGCCCTCCCGGAGAGCCAGGTGAGGGGTATCAGTCATTTTACGTGGTGTGCGTCACTCTAGGGCCGGGCGGGGAGGGCGGCGAGTGCTGCGGCGGGGATTCGTTGAGCGTTAATCCGTTGCTGCCGAGCGAGGCCGCCTGCTCCACTGAGAGCGAAGCGTCCACCAAGATCAGGGAGCAGCGATGCGCACCACACCGTTCATGTCCACCCAGGAAGGAATCACTCCCACTCCAAAGGACATGACACCCGGTGCATATGCTCAACCTGGGAATCCTGGCGCACGTAGACGCCGGTAAGACAAGCCTGACCGAGCGGCTGCTGCATTCGGTCGGAGTCATCGACGAGATCGGCAGCGTCGACGACGGGAACACCCAGACCGATTCCCTCGCGCTGGAGCGGCAGCGTGGCATCACGATCAAGTCCGCCGTGGTCTCCTTCGCGGTCGACGACGTGACCGTCAATCTGATCGACACCCCGGGACACCCGGACTTCATCGCCGAGGTGGAGCGCGTGCTGAGCGTGCTCGACGGCGCCGTGCTGGTGATCTCCGCCGTGGAGGGCGTGCAGGCCCAGACCCGTGTGCTGATGCGGACGCTCCGGCGGCTGCGCATCCCCACGCTCGTCTTCGTCAACAAGATCGACCGTGGCGGGGCGTGTCCCGAGCGCGTGCTCGACGCCGTCGCGGCGCGGCTCACCCCGGCGATCGTCCCCATGGGCGAGGTCCGGGCGCAGGGCACGCGGGACGCCCGCTTCGGCCTGTTCGACGAGGCGCGGCTCGGCGCGCCGTTGCTCGACCTGCTCTCCGAGCACGACGACGCGCTGCTCGCCGCGTACGTCGAGGGCCGGGTGTCGTACGACCTGATCCGCGCCGCTCTGGTGCGGCAGACCGGGCAGGCCCTGGTCCATCCGGTGTTCTTCGGCTCGGCCGTGACGGGCGCGGGGGTCGACGAACTGATCGTGGGGATCAGGGAGTTGCTGCCGCGCGCCGAGGCCGATGCCGACGGCCCGCTGTCGGGCAGCGTGTTCAAGGTCGAGCGCGGGCCCGCCGGGGAGAAGATCGCGTACGCCCGGATGTTCTCCGGGACGCTGCGGACGCGCGACCGGCTGCCTCTGGGTGACGGCAAGGAGGGCAGGGTCACCGCGATCAGTGTCTTCGACCGGGGTGCGGCGCCGCGCGAGATGTCCGTCGCGGCGGGGCGGATCGGCAAGCTCTGGGGCCTCGCGGACATCCGGATCGGTGACACCATCGGCGTACCGCGGAAGTCGTCGGCCGGTGAGCACCACTTCTCGCCCCCGACCCTCGAAACCGTCGTCGAAGCCTGCCGTCCGGCCGAAAGCGGCGCACTGCACGGCGCCCTCACCCAATTGGCCGAGCAGGACCCCCTGATCGATGTGCGCCAGGACGAGACGCGCAAGGAGATCTCCGTCTCGCTCTACGGAGAGGTGCAGAAAGAGGTCATCCAGGCGACTCTGGCCGATGAGTTCGGCATCGACGTCCTGTTCCGCGAGACGACACCCCTGTGCATCGAGCGGCCCCTCGGCAGCGGCGCTGCGGTCGACTTCATCAAGAAAGGTCTCCATCCCTTTCTCGCGACCGTCGGCCTGCGCGTCGATCCGGCCCCGGTCGGCTCCGGGGTGGAGTTCCGGCTGGAGGTCGAGCTCGGAGCGATGCCGTACGCGTTCTTCAAGGCGGTCGAGGACACCGTGAAGGAGACGCTCGCGCAGGGAATCCACGGCTGGCAGGTGACGGACTGCACGGTCACCATGACCCACTCCGGCTACTGGCCCCGGCAGAGCCACGCCCACCAGGGCTTCGACAAGAGCATGTCCAGCACGGGCGCCGACTTCCGGGGCCTGACCCCCCTGGTGGTGATGGACGCGCTGCGGGCGGCGGGCACCCAGGTGTACGAGCCGATGCACCGCTTCAGGCTGGAGGCCCCGGCGGACACGCTGGGCGCGGTGCTGCCCGTGCTCGCGAAACAGGGAGCCGTCGCCGGGGCCACCGAGCTGCGGGGCGTCTCGTTCGTGCTGGAGGGCCGGATCCCGGTCGCCCGGGTCCATGGGCTGGAGCGGCAACTGCCGGGGCTGACCCGCGGCGAGGGCGAGCTGGAATGCGCCTTCGATCACTACGCGCCGGTCCTGCGGGGCACGGTCCCCGACCGTCCGCGCACCGACCTCAACCCGTTGGACCGGAAGGAGTACCTGCTGAACGTGACGCGGCGGGTCGGTGCCTGAGCCCGCACAAGGCGACACGTCTCCCCAAAAGATCTCCAGAAGGTCTTCAGAAGGTCTTCAGAACCTGAAACTTACTCTGGAGTCAGAAGTATTGACGCCCACTTGCGCACCCGCGAATGTTGTGGACATGTCGAAGTTACGTGCGCGTCTGCTCGGCGTCCTCGTGCTCCTCACCGGCTTCCTCTCGGCGGTGGGCGCCCAGCCCGCCGCCGCGGACGGACTCCCCGACTTCCTGTGGTTCGACGCGCCCGCGGCGGCCACTCTCACGGTCGACAAGGGCCGCTTCCTCGACGGCCTCGGCCGCGAGGTCGTCCTGCGCGGCTACAACGTCTCCGGCGAGACGAAACTCGAAGAGAACAGCGGTCTGCCCTTCGCCTCGGTCGCCGACGCCAAGAAGTCCGCGACGGCCCTGCGGGCCCTCGGCGGCGGCAACTCCGTGCGCTTCCTGCTCTCCTGGGCCCAAGCCGAACCCGTACGCGGGCAGGTCGACTCCGCCTACCTCGCCGCCGTCACCGACCAGATACGTGCCTTCCTCGACGCCGGAATCCGCGTGTATCCCGACTTCCACCAGGACCTCTACTCCCGCTACCTCTTCAACTCGGGCAGCTGGTACACCGGCGACGGAGCCCCCAAGTGGGCCGTGGACGCCGGAAACTACCCGAGCGAGTCCTGCGGGATCTGCCTCTTCTGGGGGCAGAACATCACCCAGAACGGGGCCGTGAAGCAGGCACAGTACGACTTCTGGCACAACGCGTACGGCGTCCAGGACGCCTTCCTCACCACGGCCCAGGCCACCATGACCTACGTCAGACAGCACCTCACCACGGCCCAGTTCGCGGGCCTCGTCGGCTTCGACCCGTTCAACGAGCCGTACGCAGGCACCTACGACTCCGGGCAGACCAGCCGCACCTGGGAGCGGGACCTGCTCTGGCCGTTCTATGTGAAGTTCCGGGCCCGGATGGACGCGGCCGGCTGGCAGGACAAGCCCGCCTTCGTCGAAGCCAACCTCTTCTGGAACTCCAACATCGACTCCCAGAAGCAGGAGGGCGGCCTGCTCGACGCGGGCACCCTCGGGCCGCGCTATGTCTTCAACACCCACTTCTACGACCAGAAGGCCATCTCGGGCATCCTCATGTGGGGCAATGCCGCGGACGGCCAGTACGCCACCGACTTCGGTACGGTCCGCGACCGCGCCTCGGCCGCGGGGACGACGGCCATCGTCAGCGAGTTCGGCCATCCGCTGTCGGGAACGGTCTCCGGCAAGGCCCCCACGGTCGACAAGGCGATGTACCAGGCCCTCGACTCCCGCCTGCCGGGGTCCACTTGGTGGACCAGACCGGCGTCCTCCGGCCCGGTGCTCTCGGGCACCCAGTGGCAGTGGGACATCTACAGCGGCCGCCATCACGAGCTGATGAACGGCAACGCGAGCAAGGTCCTCACCTCCGGCGACGCCTGGAACGACGAGGACCTCTCGGCCGTACGCCTCGACGACTCCGGTACGGCCGCGCTCCGTCAGGACGCCCGCCTGCTCGACCGGCTCTATCCGAGCGCGACCTCGGGCAGCACCGTCGCCTTCACCTACGAGGACCGTTCCCGGGACGGCTCCACCACCCTGACCTGGAACCCGGTTCCGTCGTCCCTGCCGCACGTCTCCCAACTGGTGGGATCGGGCCAGTACGGGCTGCTCCTGTGGCGCTCGGGCGGTGGCAGCGCTCCCACCGAACTCCATCTCCCGGCGTCCTTCCCGACCGCGTCCACGACGGTGGTCTCCGACCTCGGTGCGACGATCTCCCCGCCCGCCTACACCACGACCACCCCGATCGCCGTGGCCCCCGAGCCGGGCGGCACCGGCAGTCGCCGACTGCTGCTCACCGCACCGGACTCGGGGACCCTGCACTACGCGCTGGTCACGAACGGGGCGACGGCCCCGTCCGTCGATCTGCTGAGCGCGGCCCGTTCCGAACTGAACTCATGGGCCGCGTCGACGGGCAACTAGTCGAAGGGCCGGTCCAGTTCGCCTCCACATGGCCGAGGCGAACACGCTGGGGGTGGTCGCCGACCGGCACCGACACCGTCTTCTGCCCGGTGGCGAAGTCGATGGCGGTGACCTGGTCGGCGCCGCTCTCGGAGATGATGCAGTCCTTGCCGTCACCGCTGACGGTCGCCCAGTACGGCTTCGAGGCGGTGACGAGCGGGCCCTCCTGGAGGGTGGCCCGGTCGACGACGGTCGCGTAGTCGTCCATCGTTCCGGCGACGCACAGTTTGGTGCCGGACGGGTTCATCGAAATGCCGTGGTGGCGCGAGTCGTTGACCCAGGTCGTGCGGTCGGTGCTGGTCGCGGGGTTCATCGGCAGGGTCTTCACCCGGGTGATCCGGTCGGAGGCCACGTCGTACTCCAGGAAGCCGTTGAAGAACGACACCTGGAAGTACAGCTTGGACTCGTCGGGGCTGAAGACGGCGGGCCGGACCGCGTCGGAGAAGTCCGTGAGACCGATCGCGTCCAGCCGCTGCCGCATGTCGATCACCTTGACCTGCTTGTAGGTGGTCGCGTCGACGACGGTGATGTGCCGGTCGCCCTTCGTCCAGTCCAGCCACGGGTCGTCGAGCGAGGTGTTCACATCGCCGATGGCCATGTTCCAGATGTACTTGCCGTCCCGCGTGAAGATGTTCTCGTGCGGCTTGTCGCCGGTGCCGAAGGAGCCCAGCTGCTTGCCGGTGTTGATGTCCAGCACGTGCACGGTGTTCGCGGTCGACGCGGAGACCGCGACGCGGGTGCCGTCGGGGGAGACGGCCATGTGGTCGGACCGGTAACCGGCCACGGGGAAGCGCCAGTTGATCTTGTCGGTGGCGAGGTCGATCGAGACGACATCGGCGAAGCTCGGGCGGGAGACCACCACCGACTTGCCGTCGGGCGTGGAGTACATGTCGTCCACGAGCTGGTCGTGGCCCTCGCCGACGCCGTTGCGGATGGCCTGGAAGTAGATCCACTTGATCGGATCGGCGTTGATCGCCGCCATCCGCGCGTCCTTGTCCGGGACGACGTTGATCCGGCCGATCTTCGCGAAGTCACCGGTGGACTTGATGACGTCCGCGGTGCCGTCCCAGTTGTTGCCCACGAACATCACTTCGCGCAGGTCGGCCGCGGCGGTCTGCGCGGCGGTCCGCGCGGGGGCCGCGGTCGCCGCACCGCCGAGCGTGAAGGTGAGGGCGACGGCGGCGGCGAGCGTACAGAGGTGTCTGGGTCTGAGGGCAGACATGGTGGGTCCCTTGTCGTAGGCGGGGGGTGCGGGTGCAGAAAAGTCTGAACACGACTGCGTTCACAATGGACTTACTGGAAAGTAAGGAAGGACCGGTGCTCTCCACAAGGGTCCGTGCACGACAAAATCATCGGAGGGGCGAACGGTTCGTCCCTCCGGCGAGGGAGGAACGCGTGGCGGGCAGGATCAAACAGCCGACCGGCCGTTACGGAGGCAGGACCGCCGCGGAACGGCAGGCCGAGCGACGCTCGCGCTTTCTGGCCGCCGCGCTCCAACTCTTCGGTGACAGCCCGGGGTTCAGATCCACGACCATCGCGGCGCTGAGCGAGGCGGCGGGACTGTCGACGCGTCAGTTCTACGAGGAGTTCCGCACCCTCGAGGACGTGCTGGCCGCCCTCCACCTCCAGGTCAACGACTGGGCCGAGCAGGCGGCTCTGGCCGCCCTCGCCGACGCCCAGGACCTGCCGCTCGCCGAGCGCGCCACCGCGATCTTCCGTGCCTACGCCGCGAACGTGACGGCGGACCCGCGCCGCATCCGCATCACCTTCGTCGAGATCATCGGCGTCAGTCCGCGCCTGGAGGAGCAGCGGCTCGCCCGTCGGGCACGCTGGGTCGACTTCATCTGCGCCGAGGCGACCGCGGCCGCCGACCGCGGTGAGGCGGTGCCGCGCGACTACCGGATCGCCGCCACCGCCTTCATCGGCAGCGTCAACGGCCTTCTGCACGACTGGCGCGCCGGCTGGGTGGCGGCGACGCTCGACGAGGTGGTCGAGGAACTGGTCCGTCAGCTGCTGGGGATCCTGCGACCGGCGGGGTGGAACCCGTAGGGGCCGGAAGCCGACGCCGTGACCTCACCGTGAGTGCCGTGCCGTGCCGTGTCGTGCCGGGCGCAGGTCGAGGCGTCCTCGAACCCGGCGGTGAATCCCGGGGATCCGCCACCGGGTTCGGGAACCGCGCGCCGCTCCCCGTCCCCACGGGTTCGGCGCAGTGGGGCCGCCTCCGCGCGAGGATGCCCCTGCCGGCAGCCCATGACCGGGGGAAGCCGTGGGCTTGCGCGGCCCGAGGGCCCGGCACGTCCTCCGGAGGTAGGACGGGTGCGGGGGAGGGACCAGGGTCTCTCCAGCGTGGTCTCCATCTCCGCGTCGATGTCCACCGAAAACCGACGATGAAGGTCCCATCGGGAGTCTCGACCACCTGGCCGACGGGCAGAGCCCCACCTCGGAGTCCCCTGAGGCCGGCGCGGTGCGTGCCGCGGTCGGCCAGCGGCACGGCCGGTTCGGGCGCGCCCGTCTCCACGGCATGCACGATCAGCGGCAGCACCGAGAGCGGGTCCCCACCAAGTGGCCCTGTGGACGAGGCCGATGGCGACCAGCAGGCCGGCGCGGGCGAAGCGGCCGCGGCACGGTCCGGAACGACCTGTGACCTCGGCGGAGCTGAGGCGCTGCTCGCCGCACTCGTCAGCGGGACTTCGCTCCCTCTGCTCGTCGTCCAGACGCAGGCCGTCCCGGAATCGGTGCGCGGCGCCCTGTCGGCCGAGATCGTGAAGTGCTGGATCGTCGCGACCGAAGGCCAGATGGTCACCGCGATGGCCGCCGAATTGGCGGGTGCCGAGAAGGAGAGAGTGGAGCTCTGGCGGGATTTCGGCGATGCATTCGGCATCCTGTGGCAGATGTTCAACGACCAGGAAGACATCCTGTCAGGCCGCAACGAGGACCTTCTGAACGGCACGGTGACGTATCTCCTGGCATGTGCCCTCGGCTGCACGCCGACGCGAGGAACTCCCGTGACGCCCGAGCGGAACTCATCGACACCCTTCTGGCACCGGGCGTTCTTGGGCGCTACGAGGACGACGTCAACGAGTTCCGCGGCGAAGCGCACCGCATTCTGGACGAACTGGGCGGCGACGAGCCCTACTTGTCGATGATGCGGAATCTGGTGGACGAATCGTCCGGGATGCTTCTGCGTGCCGACCTCGCTCGCGAGGTCACCGTCTGCTGACCGCATCGACGGTCACCAGCGCGAAAGCGGCACCGAGAAGGAACACCGCGCAAAGGCGCCGACGCAGCGCGCGGTACCTCGCCTCGTACTCGGCGCGCAGTTCCCGGCCGCGCCGTGCCGTCCGTTCCCAGGAGCGGCGGGTGAGGGCCAGATAGGTGTCCGCGAAGCGTTCTTCCACCTCTTCGCGCTGGGTGTCCGTCAGGCAGGCGAGGGAATGGGTGAAACGAGCCGCTTCCGCCCGCCCCTCGGCCTTGGTGGCCTCGATGAGCAGATGGCCCTCCAGTTCGTCGATGAGTGCCCGCGAGGCCGGCGGTCGATCGTCCATCGTCGTCATCGCAGTTCCTTCCGGGGCGTCTCCAGACGTGCGGCCGCGGCCGTGATCTCCGGGTGGTGCAGGTCGAAGGCGGGGGACTCGCTGCGGATGCGCGGCAGGGTGAGGAAGTTGTGGCGCGGCGGGGGACAGGACGTCGCCCACTCCAGTGAGCGGCCGTAGCCCCACGGGTCGTCGACCTCGACCTTCTCGCCGTACTTGGCGGTCTTCCAGATGTTGTAGAAGAACGGCAGGAGGGAACTCCCGAGGAGGAAGGAGAAGATCGTCGAGATGGTGTTGAGGGCGGTCAGGCCCTCCACCGCCAGATAGTCGGGGATACGGCGCTGCATTCCGTTCGCACCCAGCCAGTGCTGCACCAGGAACGTGCCGTGGAAGCCCACGAACAGCGTCCAGAAGGTGATCTTTCCGAGGCGCTCGTCGAGCATCTTGCCGGTGAACTTCGGCCACCAGAAGTGGAATCCGGAGAACATCGCGAACACGACCGTACCGAAGATCACGTAGTGGAAGTGCGCCACCACGAAGTACGAGTCGGAGACCGGAAAGTCCATCGGCGGCGAGGCGAGCATCACACCCGTCAGACCGCCGAAGACGAAGGTGATCAGAAAGCCGGTCGCCCACAGCATCGGGGTCTCGAAAC
This sequence comes from Streptomyces sp. NPDC107454, assembly GCF_055582885.1. Classification (NCBI taxonomy): domain Bacteria; kingdom Bacillati; phylum Actinomycetota; class Actinomycetes; order Kitasatosporales; family Streptomycetaceae; genus Streptomyces; species Streptomyces sp. NPDC107454. The sequence goes on from NZ_JBVJPA010000004.1 coordinate 317,018, forward strand.
TCAAGGACCCCTTCCACATCGTTCCGATCCAGTTGAAGAACTTCACGCCTGTCGGTACGGCGATGAGGAACGTCATGAAGGAGAAGAACGGGAGCAGTACGCCACCGGTGACGTACATGTGGTGCGCCCACACGGTCACGGACAGACCGGCGATGGAGATCGTCGCGGCGATCAGGCCCATGTAGCCGAACATCGGCTTGCGGGAGAACACCGGGATGACTTCGGAGATGATGCCGAAGAATGGTAGAGCGATGATGTACACCTCTGGATGGCCGAAGAACCAGAAGAGGTGTTGCCATAGCAAGGCTCCGCCATTGGCGGCGTCAAACACATGCGCACCGAATTTTCGGTCCGCCTCCAGCGCGAACAGTGCCGCCGCGAGCACGGGGAAGGCCAGCAGCACCAGAACACCCGTGAGCAGCACGTTCCACACGAAGATCGGCATGCGGAACATCGTCATGCCGGGGGCGCGCATGCAGATGATGGTGGTGATGAAGTTGACCGAGCCGAGGATCGTGCCGAAGCCCGAGAGCGCCAGACCCATGATCCACATGTCGGCGCCGACACCGGGCGAGCGGACCGCGTCCGACAACGGCGCGTAGGCGAACCAGCCGAAGTCGGCCGCTCCTTGAGGCGTCAGGAATCCGCCCACGGCGATCAGCGAGCCGAGGAGATAGAGCCAGTACGCCAGCATGTTCAGCCGTGGGAACGCCACGTCGGGCGCGCCGATCTGCAGCGGCATGATCCAGTTCGCGAAACCGGCGAAGAGCGGCGTCGCGAACATCAGCAGCATGATCGTGCCGTGCATCGTGAACGCCTGGTTGAACTGCTCGTTCGACATGATCTGAAGCCCCGGCCGGGCGAGTTCGGCGCGCATCAGCAGCGCCATCACCCCGCCGACGCAGAAGAAGCCGAACGCCGTGACCAGATACAGCGTGCCGATCGTCTTGTGATCCGTGGTGGTCAGCCACTTCACCGCGGCGAGTCCAGGACGCCGCGCACGCGCGGGAAGCGCTGCGGGCGGCGTCGTCACTGTGGTGCTTTCCATGCCCCGCCTGTGTCCGCCGCCGGCCCCGCCGTCACACTTGAAGGAAGCGACGAGCGTCACACCCGCACCTGTGACGATCGCGCACCTGCCGGACACTTACGGATCATGAGCAACGACGAGACCTTCGCCGCTGCCTATCGCGAGCACTACTGGGCGGTCAGCCGCTACGTGGCGAGGCGACTGGACGGCCGGGGCAGTGATGTGGAGGAGGTGGTGGCGGAGGTCTTCACCGTCGCCTGGCGGCGCCGGTCCGACCTCCCGCCGTCCCCGCTTCCCTGGCTGTACGGGGTGGCGCGGCACTGCCTGGCCAACGCCGTACGCGGTTACGGGCGCCGCCGCAGGCTCCTCGACCGGATCGGCAACGACGAGAGCGCGCACGGCAGACAGGTCGTCGACAGCCCCGACTCCGCGTCGCCCGGCGACTGGGTGCACGAGGCGCTGGCCCGGCTCTCCCCGGCCGACCAGGAGGTACTGCGCCTCACCGCCTGGGAGGAACTCGGCGTCGACGAGGTCGCCGTCGCCCTCGGCTGCGGCACCCGCGCCGCGGCCATGCGCCTGCACCGCGCCCGCCGCCGGCTCAGAGCCGAGATCGACCGTATGCACATCACCGTGGCCGGCGGCACCGCTTCGCCCCGCCGCGACGCCCCGAAGGAGCACGGCCATGGCTGACGAACTCGACATCCTGCGCCGCGCCAACCCGGTGCCGGCCACCGACCCCCGCTTCCACGACCGCCCCCTCGACCAGCACGCGCAGCGCCGCCTCAACCACCTGCTGCACGGCGAACGGCAGCGCAAGAGCCCCCGCCCGCTGCGCCGCTGGGTCTGGAGCGTCGGCACCGCGGCCGCCGTCGGTGTCGTCGTCCTGACGCTCACGCTGTCGGGATCGACCACCACCCCGGCCGTGGCAGCACCCCGCCCGCTGATCGTCGAGGCGGGCTCCACCCCCGTACCCCTGGACCGGCTCGCCGACCGAGTGGCCGCCTCCGCGGGCTCGCAGCGGCTCGTCCAGGGCACCCACGTACAGACCTGGAGCATGAGTCTGACCTCCGGGCCCGGGGCCCGGCCGCCGATCACCCTCCCCGCGGAACGCGTGGTCCGCTGGAAGGCCGACGGCAGTCACACGGAACTCGTCGTGGCGACCGACCCCCGTCATCCGGGCAGGCCGGTCGTCACCGACGCCGACCCCGTCCCCCGCACGGTCGAGGACGGGCACGTCCTCAGCCGGCAGACCTACCCGCCGAGCTGGAGCGACGCCCCGCCGGTGGCCCGGCCGCCGCACGACGCCGAGCGGCTGCGCGCCTACCTCGAGGAGATCGACCGCGTCGAGGCCATGGGTACATCCCAACTTCTCGATGCTGTTGCCGAGTTGCTGAACAACTGGACGCTGGGTGCCCGTGAGGACGCCGCGCTCGTCCGCGTCCTCGCCGACGCGAAGGGCCTGCGCCCGGCCGGAGCGGTCACCGACCGGCTGGGCAGGCAGGGACAGGCGTACGTGTACGAGGACGCCGCGCACTCCGTGCGCCGGATGCTGGTCCTCGACCCGAGGAGCGGCGCCGTACTCGGGATCGAGGACACCGTCACCAAGGACGATCCCGAGTACGGCGTCAAGGCCGGGGACGTGATGTCGTACAGCGCGTGGATGCGTTGAGCGGACCGACGTCCCGTGAGCGAACCCAAAACGCTGTAGCGGAATCCGAAACGCGGTAGGTGAGGCCGAAACGCTCTACCGGAGGCCGAGTTGGCGCTCGGCCCCGGTCACGGTCTGCTCCAGCAGGACCGCGATCGTCATCGGACCGACACCGCCCGGCACCGGCGTGATGAGCCGGGCCCGCTCGCGGGCGGTGTCGAAGTCGACGTCGCCGACGTTCCCGGCGTTGTAACCCGCGTCGATCACGACGGCTCCCGGCTTGATGTCCTCACCGCGGATCAGCCGGGGCCGGCCCACGGCGGCCACCACGATGTCCGCCTCGCGGACGACCGAGGAGAGACCGGTCGTCCGCGAGTGGCAGTACGTCACCGTCGCGTCGCGTCCGAGCAGCAGCATCCCGACCGGCTTGCCGAGGATCGCGCTGCGGCCCACCACGACGGCGCGCCGGCCCGCCGGGTCGACGTCGTACGCGTCGAGCAGCCGCATGATGCCGCCGGGGGTGCAGGACACGAACCCCGGGAGCCCGAAGCTCATCGCCGCGTACGAGCTGAGCGTCACCCCGTCGACGTCCTTCTCCGGCGCGATGGCCTCGAACGCCGCCCGCTCGTCGATGTGCGGCCCGACGGGGTGCTGGAGCAGGATGCCGTGCACGGTCGGGTCGCCCGACAGCGCCTTCAGCGTGTCGACCAGCTCGGCGGTGGTGGTGTCGGCGGGCAGGGCGACGTGCCGGGACTCGATGCCGGCCTTGCGGCTGCGGTTCTGCTTCATCCGGACGTAGGTGACCGAGGCGGGATCCTCGCCGACCAGCACCGTCGCGAGACACGGAGCCATCCCCGTGCGCCCGGTGAGTGCGGCCGAGCGCTTCGCGGTCTCCTCGACGACGCGGCGCGCGAGACCCGCGCCGTCCATGAGCTGGGCCTGGGACATGAGCTACTCCTGAGCGTCGCTGACACAATCGCCCAGGCGCGCGGCAAAGACCCGTTCGTCAGGCCGCTCCCCGGTGGTATTCCACCTCAGCGCCAGTCACGGCCCGCGACCAGAGTAGCTCGTACGATCAGCTGTCCGACTCGGCGGGAGCGGGCGGCGCCGTCGGGTCGACCCCGGCCAGGAACCCCCTGGCCTGTGCCTCGGTGGTCACGGCGCCGATGGCCCTGGCCCAGCGGGCGATCTCGCGGACCAGCGCGACGGCACCGGCCTCGTCGCCCGCGTCGCGCGCCACTACCGCCAGGAGCAGCTGCTGAGAGAGGGTGCCCGGGACGGTCCCGGCCCGGGCGCCGAGCTCGGTCGCCCTGCTCCAGCGCTCCCGTGCCCGTGCGTGGTCACCGTGATCGTGGTCGTGATCGCCGAGGTGCCGCAGCGCTTCACGGACGAGCAGATCGTCACCGCAGTCGTGTGAGCCGCCTTCACCTGCCTCACCCGCTTCACCGGCACGCAGCGCGGCTTCGTAGTGGCCGGGCGCGACGTCCCGCTCGGCGAAGAGATTGTCGGCGACGAGGCCCAGATACATCTCGGCCCAGCCCCGGCGCACCTCGTCCGGGGCCCGGCCGCGGAGCCGCTCGGCGTGTGTGCGGAGGGCGGCCAGCGCGTCCGGGTCCTTGCCTTCGGGTCCGGCACGGAAAACACCGTCGACGCGCACCTGCCCGAGGTAGCCGTGGCGCAGCCGGAGGAAGTCCAGATCCCAGCGGATGCCGGAGTGCGCCTCATGGGCGGGGTTCCCGCCGGGGCTCGCGCCGAGGACCTCGACGAATTCCTCGGCGGCGGCGAGCCGTGGCCCCGCCAGGGCGGTCCCGCCGAACCAGTCGCTCTCCAGGGCTACTTCGGCGGCGGCCAGGGCGAGACGGGCACGGGACCTCGGATCGGACGCCTCGGCCGAGTCGAGCAGGCGCGTAGCGCGTTCCCAACGAGCGCCGATCCTCAACTCCCTTGCTACAGCGATGAGTTCGTCGAGCGGTACGGCCGTACGAAGGGTACTTGCGGTGTTCGTCATGGCAGGGAAAGTAGTAATCAGAAAAACTATCCACAAGAAAACTATCTACGGAGTGGCGCATGGAAGACGTGAAGGCGGGAGACGTGAGGGCGGAAGAGCCGAAGTCCGCTCGGGGGCGGGCGTCGGCGGCGGACTCGGTCGACCGGCACGTCGCGGTCTGGGCGAAGGAACTCGACTGGATGGACCCGGTCAAGGAGGAGATCTTCGTCCGGCTCGCGATCCTGGCCCGGCACGCGGCTCAGGCCCGTCGGGACGTGCTCGACTCCGACGGGCTGCAGCACTGGCAGTTCAAGGTGCTGCTGATGCTGCGCAGACTCGGCCCGCCCTACGCGGCGAGCCCCTCGCAGCTCGCCGACATGCTCGGGCTGACCCGCGGCGCACTGTCGGCGCGGCTGGGTCCGATGGAGGAGGACGGCTTGATCGCCCGTACCCACCACACGGCCGACCGGCGTCGTGTGGATGTGCGGCTCACCGACGCCGGATACGCCGCGTTCGAACAGCACGCGGTGTCGGAGGACCGGGGTGAGAACGCGCTGCTCGCAGTACTGACTCCAGCAGAGAAGCGGACGCTCGCAGACCTGCTGCGGAAACTGGTCGTGGCAGCAGAGGCCGCTGCGAGCGCGAGCGACCCATCGCGACCTTCGCCGAAAAGGTCCAGGTCAGGCGAGAGTTGATCTGGACCTTCGGCCAGTTCCTTCCTACTCGTCCCATGCCTGGAGCAGCGTGTGTTCGACGATCTTGCCGTCCCGCAGCGAGATCATCGAGCTGGCGAGTACCCGCACGCCGTCCGGGTACTGGCAGGACTCGGTGAACGCGACGTGGTCGCCCTGGACGACACACTCTTCCAACTTGTGGGTCATGTCGCGGCTGTAGACGTCGTTGAGTATCTCGGCGATCTCGCCGCGACCGTGTTTGATCATCGGGTGGCTTGGCTGGGTGTTGCGGTCGACGATGGTCATTTCCGCGTCGTCCGCGTAGAGCGACAGGAGATCCGCCGCACTGTGTCCCTCTATGCCCCGGCGTAGCGCTTCGGTGTCGAAGGCGGGGCCTGCCATGGTGCCCATGTCGACCTCCTCGGAAGGCCGCGGTCCGCCAAGGAGGGGACCGCGAAGGGCCTCTCTACCGAGCGTCCTCCGCCCCATGGCCCACGGCAAGCCCAGCCGGTGGGATGCGCCTCTCGGGTGAGGAGCGGGGGACGGCCGTGACCGCGCGCCGTCCGGGACCGTTGCTGCAAGCATGATCTCAACACGACGTATGGTCGCCGCCGTTGGTCTCGCCGTCGGTGTCACGGGCCTTGCCGCGCCGATGGCGTCCGCGGCCGAGGCCCCGGACGCGGGGAAGCTGAACCCGATCACCCAGCTCGACGCGCTCGCCGTCAGCGACATCCCCGCGGAGCACCAGGCCGACATCCCGCGCGTCTCCCAGCAACTGGGCGGACTCAACCGCCTGAACGACCTCAATCAGTTGCACCAGGTCACCGACCTGGTCGCACCCGTCACCGGAGTTCTCCCGGGCCTCCAGGCCTAGGGCCGGTCCTTCGGGCCGGGCCTCGGCCTGTCCGGCCGTGTCCGCCCGCGTCTGCCCCTGGCACCCCGTGCCGGGGGCAGACACTTTTGTCCTGAGCCGAGTGAAGGAAACTTCGTACGGAGAACGCGCGACGGTCCGCTCTCCTCAGCCCGCCGTCGCGAGGAACTGGGTCGCGGCCAGCTCCGCGTAGAGCGGGTCCCCGGCCACCAGTTCCCGGTGGGTGCCCACGGCGCGTACCCGGCCCGCGTCCATGACGACGATACGGTCGGCCATCGTCACGGTGGACAGCCGGTGCGCGACCACCAGGACCGTGGTCGTGCGGGCCACATCGGCGACCGTGTCGCGCAACGCGGCCTCGTTCACCGCGTCGAGCTGCGAGGTCGCCTCGTCCAGGAGCAGCAGGCGGGGGTGGCGCAGCAGCGCGCGGGCGATCGCGACCCGCTGGCGTTCGCCGCCGGACAGCTTGGTGCCGCGGTGCCCGACGAGTGTGTCCAGGCCGCGCGGCAGCCGGGCGACCAGCCCGTCGAGCCGGGTCGTCTTCAGTACGCGCGTGACATCGGCGTCGTCGGCCTCCGGGTTGCCCAGCAGCAGGTTGTCGCGCAGGGAGCCGGACAGGACCGGGGCGTCCTGCTCCACGTACCCGATGGCGGACCGGAGCCGGGGCAGGTCCCACTGGTCCAGGGAGCGGCCGTCGACCGTGATGACGCCCGACTCGGGGTCGTAGAACCGCTCGATCAGCGAGAACACGGTGGTCTTGCCGGCGCCGGAGGGGCCGACGAAGGCGGTCATGCCGCGGGCCGGGACGGAGAAGGTGACGCCGTGGTGGACGTACGGCAGGTCGTCGGCGTACCGGAAGCGGACGTCGTCGAAGGCGAGCGCGGCCGGCTCGGCGCCGGGGGTCGGCAGTGGCGCGGGCAGCGCGTCCGGTTCGGCGGGCAGCCGCAGCGCCTCCTGGATGCGGGCGAGCGCGGCGGCGCCGGTCTGGTACTGGGTGATCGCGCCCACGACCTGCTGGATCGGCGACATCAGATAGAAGACGTAGAGGAGGAAGGCGACCAGCGTGCCGACTTCGATCGCGCCGGTCGCGACCCGCGCGCCGCCCACCGCGAGGACCGTGATGAAGGCGATCTGCATCGCCAGACCGGCCGTGTTGCCCGCGGCCGCCGACCACTTGGCGGCCCGTACGCTCTGCCGCCAGGACTCCTCGGCCGCCGCGTGGATGGTCTGCTCCTCCCGGTGCTCGGCACCCGACGCCTTGACCGTGCGCAGCGCGCCCAGGATCCGCTCCAGCGAGGCGCCCATCACGCCCACGGCGTCCTGCGCCTGCTTGCTGGCCCGGTTGATGCGGGGCACGATCACGCCGAGCACCGTGCCCGCGCACAGGATCACCCCCAGGGTGACGCCGAGCAGCACCACGTCGACCAGGCCCATCATCACCACCGTCGCCACCAGGGTGAGACCGCCGGTGCCGATGCCCACCAGCGAATCGGTGGTGACCTCGCGCAGCAGCGTGGTGTCGGAGGTGATGCGGGCCATCAGGTCGCCCGGTTCGCTGCGGTCCACGGCCGGTATCCGCAGCCGCAGCAGATACGAGGACAGGGCGCGCCGTGCGCCGAGCACCACCGACTCGGCGGTGCGCCGCAGTACGTACGAACCCAGCGCTCCCACCGCGGCGTTGGTGACCACCAGCGCCGCCATGCCGATGAGCGCCCGCCCGATGGGCCGGTCGTGCGACAGGTCGTCGATGAGCCCCCGCGCCACCAGCGGCAGCACCAGACCGGTGGCGCCGGTCGTCAGCGCCAGCAACGCGCCCGCCAGCAGCGCCCATCGATGCGGTCGTACGTACCCGAGAAGCAGCCGCCAGGCGGGCGGTCCGGCGTGCGGCTCTGCGATGCTCACGGTGCTCCTAGCGGGAGTTCGGCGCGGAGCATTCAGGCTACGTCGGCGCGGCCCCCGGAGGGGAACGGGTCACCCGGTGCCAGGGGCGGCTTCGTCTGCCTCACCAGTGGCGCAGCCCTGCGAGGAAAGCCAGGTCCGAGCGTTCCGGGAGCGAATCTCCCACATCTTTTCGGAATCCATACCGGTCCTCCCCCGTTGACACCCCCGCGCTCGCCCTCCTAGGGTCACGCCTACGTTCCGAACGTGTGACGACATTTCGAACGGTTGAAAGGCAACTGCCCTGTGCATCACCGGAGTTGGAACACGTGTGGACGTAACCCCGCGGCACGGCCCGGCATGCGTTCAGGTGCACGCCGGCAGAGGGGTCGCGCGGATCGGCAAGACCCGGATGCCTGGGCCACGACGCGTCGATCGGAGACCCGCGACGCACCGAGGCTCCTGAGTCCCGACTCCACAATGTTGCGGAGAACCTGACCGTCGGTCACCTCGTCAGGGAATACTGATGCTCACTCCCATGGAGATGCGCACCGAAGACCCCGACGACCTCGGCGGTCGCGTGCGGATCTGCAAGGTCGCCGAGCCGATCCGCCGCGGCGCACCGCTCCACCTCGAGTTCGGGCTGTTCAGGGCGCCCGGGATCCACCCGTACGGCACCCATACGCGGGGACCTCATTCCGGCTGCGGCACACACCCACTCGCGCTCGACGTGCTCGTCGGCCGCCCGGCATGTTCCACCGCCGCCTGCTCACAGACATCTGATACGCCGTCATCTTTCTCAACGACGAGAAGAACAAGGAACGATCACCATGCGCAATCGCAGAGCCGCCTTCGCCGCCATCGCCGGAACTGCCTCCGTCGCCCTCACCATGTCCGCCTGCGGCGGCCAGAACAGCACGGGCAGCTCCAAGGGCGGCACGATCGGCATCGCCATGCCGACCCAGGCCTCCGAGCGCTGGATCACCGACGGCAAGAGCGTCGTCAAGGACCTTCAGGCCAACGGGTACAAGACCAAACTGGTCTACGGCGAGAACGACCCGCAGACCCAGGTCTCGCAGATCGAGAACCTGATCACGCAGGGCGTCAGCGCACTGATCATCGCGGCCATCGACAACAAGTCGCTGAACAAGGTGCTCCAGCAGGCCGCCGACGCCAAGATCCCGGTGATCTCCTACGACCGGCTCATCCTCGGCACCAGGAACGTCACCTACTACGCCTCCTTCGACAACGAGCAGGTCGGCCGGCTCCAGGCCCGCTTCATCATCGACAAGCTCGGCCTGGACAAGGGCAAGGGCCCTTTCAACATCGAGCTGTTCGCCGGCTCCAGTGACGACAACAACACCAAGTACTTCTTCAGTGGCGCGTTGCACCTTCTGCAGCCGTTCCTGGACAGCAAGCAACTGGTCGTCCAGTCCGGCGAGACCGCGCTCAACCAGGTCACCACCCTGCGCTGGGACGGTGCCACCGCGCAGAAGCGCATGAACAACATCCTCGCCACGTCGTACAAGACCAAGACGGTGGACGCGGTCCTGTCGCCGTACGACGGCATATCCATCGGCGTCCTGGCGGCGCTGAGGGCGGACGACTACGGCTCCCTCAGCAAGCCCCTCCCGGTCATCACGGGGCAGGACGCCGAACTGGCCTCGGTCAAGTCGATCGTTGCGGGTCAGCAGGCGCAGACCGTCTACAAGGACAGCCGACTGCTCGCCGATGTCGCCGCGAACATGGTCGACGACGTGCTCAACAAAAGGAAGCCGCAGCTCAACGACACCAGGACCTACGACAACGGCGCCAAGGTCGTGCCCGCCTACCTGCTGCAGCCCATCAGCGTCGACAAGACCAACTACGACAGCGTTCTGGTCGCGGGCGGCTACTACACCGACGCCGAGCTCAAGTAGCCGAACGGCCATGGCCTGTCATGCCGCGGCGCGCCATGGACATGGGGTTCAGCGGCCTGCGCGTGCTGGTCACCGGCGGCAGTCGCGGCTTGGGGGGAGAGGGCCCGGCGCTTCGCCGCGGCGACCGGCCCGGTACCGACGCTGCGGCGCCCGGATGCTCGTTCTGGCACCGGATGCTCGGCGGGACGATCGAGAAGACGGCAACCCACCACTTCCTGCGGATCGACGGATCCCCGGTGTTCGTGATCCAGCGGGCTCCCTGCCGATCCCGCGGCGGCACGTAGGGGGCATGGACCATCCTGTCCATGCCCCCTACGCAGGCGGTTTACGGTGCGTCCACCACCGTGCCCGTCAGTACGGGACGGCCGGGAAGGGGTTCGGCGTTGTCGTCGGTCAGCGCGAGGCGCAGCGACTCGGCCGGCTCGGCCAGTTGGTCCATCACCGTCGGCACGGTGAAGTCGGCGGTGGTGGCTCCGGCCGGGATGTCCGTCCCCAACCACAGGTCCGCCCGGGAGAGTGCGCGCTCCGGGTCGGGGAGCTCACCGGCGCGGTCCATCAGCCACTGCGGGTCCACGTCCTTGGTGGACAGCTCGGCGCCCTCGGTCACCGGAAGCACCCGCATCGGCTGCATGATGTCCACCTCGGCGGGCTCGGAGAGCGAGATCCGCCACGTCAGCGTCCCTCCCTCGGTCACCCGGTCCGTGACCGGCGTCAGGGTGACCGCGGGCGCGGGGTCGTCGTTCACCGCGGTGACCCCGCCCCGGTACGAGCCGATGACGGCGCCGCCCACGGCCTTCGCGACGACGTCGTACTGCTCGTCGTAGCCGAAGCGTGTGTCGCCCTTCACCTTCACGGGCACGTCGATGGGGGCGCTGCCCGGCCGTACCGTGACCAGTTTGTCCTCGGCCTGTCCGGTGTCCGGGTCGAGGACGGAGAAGCGGACCTTGCCGCTGCCGTGCCCGGAGACCTGGACCGGGACGTGGTAGCTGAGGGTGCCCGCGTCGCCCTCCTTGACGGTGAGTCGGCCGATGTCGACGCGCGGCAGCGTCGCGGCCCTGGCCGCCGGGGTACCGGGGGCCCAGCCCCAGGCATCCATCAGCCAGGCCTGTCCTGACGGTGAACGCGGAGTCAGTTCAAGGGACTTGACGTGCCTCAGGTCGAGGCCGGCGCGGGTGGCCGCGGTCAGCGGGACGCGCAGCTCGCGCGCCCAGTAGGAGGCGGTGCGGTCGGTGCCCGGCAGCCCGTCGACCTGGACCTCGCCGAGCTCGGCCCGGCGGCCGCCGGAGTCGGTGACGGCCACGTCCAGCTCGGTGCCGGTCGTGTTCGGCGGTACGAACACGCGAAGCGCAAGGCTCTTGGCGCCCGCGAGGGACACCGGAGCGGCGGGACGGACCTTTGTCGCCGTGCCCGGCGCCGACCACTTCAGCGCGACCGCGCCGCGGCCGGCCTCCTTCTGCGTCCACCACCGTGCGAAGTGCGGCGACCTCCCCGCGGCGTCGGGGTCGAGACATGCCACGGCCGGGTCGGGGTCGAGCGCCGAGCACAGCCTGCCGCCGGTCACCTTCACCGGGGCGTCGGGCAGGAAGCCGCCCGTGCGGCGGGCGCCGACCGCGTGGGTCAGCACGCGGGCCGGGTCGGCCGAGGGGGCGCGTCGGCCCGAGCCGTCGAGCAGCGGGCGCACCCGGTCGTCGCCGGCGACGAACAGCCGCGCCGCGGCGGCGATGTAGGTGGCGCCGGCCCGGTGCTGCTGGTCGGCGGTCAGCCGGGTGCGAACGCCCGTGGAGCACACCGGGTCGGGCCGCTGTTCCGGGTCGTCCCAGAAGTCGTCGAAGGAGGGTGCCTCGGACTTGCCCGGCGTCCACTCGGTGTTGAAGAAGTTGTGGTTGGCGCCGACCACGTAGACGGCGCTGTGCAGGGCGGTGCCCCGGCTGACCCCGCGCGTCCCGTCGACGTACACCTCGCCCTGGAGGTCGGAGACGTCACCGTCGCAGCCGGGGAGGATCGTCGTGGACGGCACGTCGGCCACCGGATTCTGGCCGAAGATCGTCGGTCCGATGAGGACGGTCCCGCGGATCTTCCAGCGCACCGGGCCGCGGTAGCCGTCCTGCGCGGCGGGCGGCGGGTAGAGGCTGTCCATGGCGGCCCGGTTGACGCCCTCGCCGCCGCGCGAATGGCCGACGAGCAGCACGCGGGACAGGTCGGCCTGAGCCGCGTCGGGCACGGCCGCCGGGGCGGTGCCCGGATGGGCGGCCCAGCCGGCCCACTTGGCGAGGTGCTGTCGCACCAGCGAGGAGCGCGCCTGCGCACCGCCGTCCTCGACGTCCCCGTCCTGGCCGTTGATGCCGTTCGCCGAGATCGACACCGTCACATAGCCCTGCGAGGCCAGCAGTTTCTGGTCCTTCAGGTAGCCCTTGTGGCTCGGGATCGGCTGGGTGCCGGCCGAGCAGGGCCACTCAAGGGTCACGTCGTCCTCGGACCCGCCCGGCTTGAAGCAGGTGGCGTGGCGGCCGTGGAGGAACAGGGCGAGCGGTCGCCTGCCGGTGGCGCCGGCGGGCGCGACCACGACGGCCTGCATCTCGACCGGCTGGGCGAAGCCGGGGAGCTTCACCGGGTCGAGGTGGTACTCGCCGGTGACCGTGCGATACCCGCCCGGCCTGCCCGGGTCCACGGAGTTCGCCGGGAGTGGGGCCGGGGGCTGCACGGCCTTGAGGGAGTTCTCCGGCTTCTTGCCGGTGTGGTCGGCAGGCGCGTCCAACCGGCGCCCGGCCGCGAGGACTTGAAGGTCTTTGAGCGGGGTGGCTCCGTGCAGAGCGAGCCGGAACGTGTGGCCGTCCTTGGCCGGCTTCGGTATGCCGAGCAGTTGGCCGGCCGCGCGGAACTCGACACGGGCGTCGCCCACGGGCACGGCCCTGTCCGACCGCCAGACCAGCTCACGCGCCACGCCCTTTCCGGTGACGCGCCAGCCTGGCGGCAGTGGGCTGTCGGCCTTCTGCGTCAACGGCTGTACCTTGACCGGATGTTGGGCCTGGGCCAGTCCCGGTGAGCCCGCCAGGGCCGCGAGAACGGCCACGGCGGTGACCGCTGTGCGCCGGGTACGGTTCAAGGATCCCCTCCTCACACTTCGAGCGCGGGCGCCCCGTCGATACCGGGAGCCCCTCGCGCCTCGAAGGAAGCGAAACGGAACCTGTGGGTTGCCTGTGCCAGGGAAATGTGCCCGCGCAGGACAAGAATCGGGTCACCGGGGAATTCCCCCGCGCGGGCGCCGGAATGGGCCCCTCCATGGGCCTAACTCCCCTTGTCCGCACGGCCGTCGTCGGCACCGGCCACCGCGCCCGCACCGGCCACCGCGCCCGCATCCTCGGCACCGCCCGGGCAACGGCGACTCCCTCACCGGCGCCCTGGCCCACCGCTTCAGCCCTGGCCGCGTGCGAACCGTCCCTTGGCCTCACGGACCGGCATCCCGCCCAGGCCGCCGGCGTAGGGCGTCAGGGCCGCGCGCGGACCACGCCCAGCGTCACATAGCCCTCGCCGCGTCCCGGCGGCCGGTTCCAGGGCCGGGTCCGGAAGCTTTGGAGACGTCCGCGACTGAGGGCGAACCGGGGCAGCCGGACGCCGAACTCGGCGGCAAGGGCCTCCAGGGCACGGCGCTCGCTCAGCCGCTGGGCGTGCGCGTCGTCCAGCGGGAAGAGACGGTCCGGGTCCAGCGCGATCGGCACGGACCCCCGTCTGCCGACCGAGGTCCCCCGGACGGTGAACGCGTACCGCTCCTCGCCGTCGTCCGTGACGGACAGATGGAAGACACCGGGACGGTGGGGGCGGCTCGGCTCGCTCCACACCGTCACCGCACGGGTGCCCCGGGAAGCGGCGATGCCTGGGGAGACGCACCGCCGCTCGTCGAAGGTCCCGCCCGGCCGTGGCGCGAAGGCGAAGCTCCAGCCGGGGCCCGCCCGGCCGACGGCGACCAGCGCCTCGTCCTCGCACGCCAGGGCTCGGTTGCCGGGGAAACGCGTGCGCGAGTCCCACAAGGTCGCCGGCGCGTTCGGTACGGCGTTGTCGGGGGCGCCGACACGACCGGGCAACTCGGCCGGCTCCACTGACTCCACCAGGACGAAGCGGTAGGACACCAGGAAGTTGCCGGGATCGCCGTCCGCCGGCCACGCCAGGCCCGGCGGATCCAGGTCGGCCGCGGGAGCCGGTGCGTCGCCCCGCTGTCCGGCCCGGGGTGTGGCCGGCAGTTCCCGGCCCCGCTCCGGAGTGATCAAGGGGCCGAGGAGCGGGTCGGCGCACAGGCCGACCGGCGCGAGGTGCTCGCGGCCGACCGGCCGCCACTCGGGCAGCGCGGCGCGCCGGGTGCGCCAGGCCGCGTCCCCCAGTCGCCCCAGCGTGCCAGCTCCCGCGCCTCCTCCACGGCACGGCCGAAGGGGCCTTCGGCGGTGTAGCGGAATGTGCCGTCCCCCACCTGCCGCAGGATCTCGTCCGCCGCCTCGCGCACCTCGTCGGAGGCGCCCCTCGGGTGGCGGGTCGAGGCTGGGGGTCCCGGTGGTGCCGTACGTCCTCGGCCGCCGGCACGGCCAGAAACTCGGGCGCGTACAGCGGGTCGGGCGTGAGTCCCGGGAAATACACCATGCAGGTCTCCCCGAGCAGCCGACGGAGCTGGTCGCGCGGCCCCGACGCCCGGGGCCTGCCGTACGCGATCGCCTCCGTCAGGGCGCCGACGCCCGCTCGTACCTCCCGCCCAGCGCGTCCAGCCGCGCGGCCCCGACGGACGCGTCCAGGGCCCTCGTCGTCGCGTTGACGAACTCCGCCCCCGCCCGCTCCGAGCGGTTCACCTGCATGCGGTAGAACTCGCGGTACATCGCCTCCGTGAACGCGCCGAACGACGCGTACCGTTCCGGAGGACTCGCGTGCCACGACGCGTAGCAGTACACCGCCCACTCGCCGGCGTCGTCCACGTCCCCCGGGTGCAGCAGCACGTGGACCGCGTCCGACTCCACTTCCAGCGCGCGCTCCCACATCCCGGCGAGCAACACGTCCTCGGGCGTGGGGTCGTCCTCCAGATCCCCGGGAACGTACTCGGCCAGGCCCGCCGCGTCCTCGTGCCGGCGCACCGCGTCGGTACCGGCGAGCAGCCAGACGAAGCCGCCCGCGTGCCGCCGGCCGTCGCTCACCGCTACAAACGTCCGGTACGAGGGCGGCAGCCGGTGCCCGAGCCGCTCCTCCAGGGCGCGGATACGCTCCTCGGACGCGGGCGGGAACCCCGGTCGGCGCGTACGCAGAGGCCGTCATGTCGGCGATCCTGCCGGCCACCACTGACAACGCCCCGGCCATCTCAGGCAGTTCGGGTCAGCAGGCCAGGCCTCGGGCCTGGAGGGGGGTGCCTCGGGTACGACGGATGTCAGCTGCCGATGATCAGGGTGAGCCCGTAGACGGCGACCGCCAGGCACGCGCCGAAGCACAGCACCGCTGCCACGGTGGCCGTACGGCCCGCACCGCGGGAGCGTTCCCCGCCGTGGCCTCCGCCGTCGCCACGGGGCAGGGCGGCGACACCGAGGGAGAACAGCACGACCGTGAGCAGCGTGATTCCGAGGCTCACACCGAACACGGCGCCGAGGGCGGCCCAGTGGATGTCCATCGCGGTGCCTCCTTTCGCTGCCGGACGGGACGGTCGGCCGGCTCTCACGCCGCAGGCTGTTGCACGCGCTCGACCGGCCGGGCGGGCCCTTCGTTGACGTTGTCCGGAGTCACGGGCCGGTGGCGCGACAGGGCCCAGAACCCGGCCGCCGCCGCGGCCGCGACGGCGGCCACCAGAGCCACGCCCGCCGTGCCGTGGCCGGCGGTCCAGGCCGCCGCGCCGCCGACGGCCGCCGCCGCGGGCAGCGTGAGCAGCCAGGACAGTGCGATGCGCCCGGCGATGCCCCACCGCACCTGGGCCAGCCTGCGGCCCAGGCCCGCGCCCAGGATGCTGCCGGTGCACACCTGCGTGGTCGACAGGGGGAATCCCATGTGGGACGAGGCGAGAATCACGGCCGTCGCGCTGGTCTCGGCCGCGAAGCCCTGCGGCGCCTCGATGTCGGTGAGCCCCTTGCCCATGGTGCGGATGATGCGCCACCCGCCCGTGTACGTGCCGAGCGCGATCGCCGTTCCGGAGATGAGTACCACCCACCAGGGCGGCGCGGAGTCGTGGGCGAGCGTCCCGGTCGAGATGAGAGCCAGGGTGATGACCCCCATGGTCTTCTGCGCGTCGTTGGTGCCGTGGGCCAGCGCCACCAGCGACGCCGAACCGACCTGCCCCCGGCGGAATCCCCGCAGCGCCTGGTCGGGGGCCGTCCGCCGGGTGATGACGTACGCGAAGTAGGTCGCCAGCAGGGCCACGACACAGGCGACGAGCGGCGAGACGACGGCGGGGATCAGGATCTTCTCGACGATCGCTCCGAACTGCACCGCGGATGCGCCGGCGCCCACCCACACCGCGCCGATCAGACCGCCGAACAGCGCGTGCGACGAACTCGACGGCAGCCCGGCGAGCCAGGTCAGCAGGTTCCACAGGAGAGCGCCGACCAGCCCGGCGAAGATCATCACCAGGGAGACCTTGGCGTCGTCCACGATGCCGCCGGAGATGGTCCTGGCAACCTCCGTGGACAGGAACGCGCCCGCCAGATTCAGCGCTCCCGCGACGGCGACGGCCACGCGTGGTCTCAGGGCCCCGGTGGCGATCGACGTCGCCATCGAGTTGGCCGTGTCGTGGAACCCGTTGGTGAAGTCGAAGGCCAGGGCCGTCAGGACGACCACGACGAGGAGGAACGAGACGGTACCCACGGGGGGACCTCCGAAGAACAGGACGGCCCCCACGAGCGCCGTGCCGCCCCCCGCCCGGACGTCTTCCACGCTAGGCGGCTCCTCCCGGGCCCGCGACCGGGGGCCGGGCCGGAGGCCCGGCTCACGTCGGCCGCGGCGCCGCTCACGCGGTCGCCGACGGCCGGTCGCCGGGCGATGCGCCGCCACCCTCCCGATCAGCGCGAGTTCGGCCGCCGCACCGTGCGTCCCTCGCCGCCCTGCCCGAGCTCCAGGGCACGGCCTCGACGAGGTGGGGCCGCCGGTCCTGGACGTCGTGGCCCACGGAGACCGGGCGTACCTCCACGTGTCCCACCCGTCCGAGCCGCGCGCGGCGCCCGGCGGCTTCGCGGTCGTCCGTGAGGGGCCGGCCGGCGTGGTGCTCGCCATCGGCGCGACCCTCGGCCCGGTGCCGCGCGCCACCCGGAGGTGCCATCGCGGGGCAGGATCTCGCGGACGTCGTGCTCGTCGAGCCCTCCCCGCGGCACATCCGCCCAGCACGTCGCCGAGACGCTCGTCCATGTCCGGGACCGCCCGTCCGGATCCCGTGAACCGCCCTCGTCCTCGCCCTGCCCGACTCAGGAGCACAGGGTGGGCCCACTGCCCGGTGGCCGTCGTCGGCCGGGGGCCAGGCGGGACTGTCGGTCGGCTACTGCCTGCGCGAGCGCGGTATCGAACACGTCGTCGAGGCACACCGCGTCGGGCACGCGTGGCGCGGGCGCCGCTGGGACTCGTTCTGCCTGGTCGCCCTCAACTGGCAGTGCAAACTGCCCGGTCGCCCCTGCGCGCCGCGCGTCCCGATGCGCGGCCGGTGATCGCGGGCGGCGAGATCCTCTTCGACTACCGCGACCACCGGGCGAGGCGGGAGGCCCGGGCCGCCGGACTCGGCGTCCAGCCGGTCGTCCGTGATCTGCCCGTCCGGCGTGCGGTCTTCGGGTCCGCCGCCCGTCACCTGGCGTTCTACCGGCCGGTTACCGGCGGGTCACACCGTAGGGTCGGTTGACGAACGTCGATCTACGAAAGGGTTCACCACCATGGCGCAGGAAGTACGTGGCGTGATCGCCCCGGGCAGGAACGAACCGGTGCGGGTCGAGACCATCGTCGTGCCGGATCCGGGGCCGGGAGAGGCCGTGGTGAAGATCCAGGCGTGCGGGGTCTGCCACACCGACCTGCACTACAAGCAGGGCGGCATCAACGACGACTTCCCCTTCCTGCTCGGCCACGAGGCGGCCGGGATCGTGGAGTCGGTCGGCGACGGCGTCACGGACGTGGCTCCCGGCGACTTCGTCGTCCTCAACTGGCGTGCGGTGTGCGGGCAGTGCCGGGCCTGTCTGCGCGGGCGGCCCTGGTACTGCTTCAACACGCACAACGCCAAGCAGAAGATGACACTCAAGGACGGCACCGAACTGTCCCCGGCCCTGGGCATCGGCGCCTTCGCGGACAAGACCCTGGTCGCCGCCGGACAGTGCACCAAGGTCGACCCCGCGGTCTCCCCGGCGGTCGCCGGTCTGCTCGGCTGCGGAGTGATGGCGGGCATCGGCGCCGCCATCAACACCGGCAACGTCGGCCGCGGGGACTCCGTCGCCGTCATCGGCTGCGGTGGCGTCGGCAACGCCGCGATCGCCGGAGCCCGGCTGGCCGGCGCCGCGAAGATCATCGCCGTCGACATCGACGACCGGAAGCTCACCACCGCCGCGAAGCTCGGCGCGACCCACACCGTCAACTCCACCTCGGCCGACCCCGTCGAGGCGATCCAGGGACTCACCGGCGGCTTCGGGGCCGATGTCGTCATCGACGCGGTCGGCCGCCCGGAGACGTACCGGCAGGCCTTCTACGCCCGCGACCTCGCCGGCACGGTCGTCCTCGTCGGCGTGCCCACCCCCGAGATGAAGCTCGAACTGCCGCTCCTCGACGTCTTCGGACGCGGCGGCGCCCTCAAGTCGTCCTGGTACGGCGACTGCCTGCCCTCGCGCGACTTTCCCATGCTCATCGACCTGCACCTCCAGGGGCGGCTGGACCTGGACGCGTTCGTCAGCGAGACGATCGCCCTCGACGGGATCGAGGCCGCCTTCGAGCGGATGCACCAAGGTGACGTGCTGCGTTCCGTGGTGGTGCTGTGATGAGCGCCCGGATCGAGCACCTCGTCACCTCGGGCACGTTCTCGCTCGACGGCGGCACCTGGGACGTCGAGAACAACGTGTGGATCGTCGGCGACGACCACGAGGCGATCGTCATCGACGCCGCGCACGACGCCGACGCCATCGCCGCGGCGGTGGGCGACCGGCGGCTGCTGGCCATCGTGTGCACCCACGCCCACAACGACCACATCGACGCCGCGCCCGCCCTCGCCGAGCGCACCGGCGCCACGATCTGGCTGCACCCCGACGATCTGCAGCTGTGGAAGCAGACCCACCCCGATCGGCTCCCCGACGCCTGGCTGCAGGACGGTCAGGTGATCGAGGCGGCCGGCGCGGACCTGACCGTCCTGCACACGCCCGGCCACGCCCCGGGCGCGGTCTGCCTCTACGACCCGGGCCTGGGCACCGTCTTCACCGGTGACACGCTCTTCCAGGGCGGGCCCGGAGCCACCGGGCGCTCCTTCTCCCACTTCCCGACGATCGTCGAGTCGATCCGCGAGCGCCTGCTCACCCTCCCGGCCGACACGGTCGTCCGCACCGGACACGGGGACTCGACCACGATCGGTGCCGAGGCCCCGCATCTGGAGGAGTGGATCAAGCGCGGTCACTGACCGGGCGGACCCGTCGCGACACACCAGCGAATCACGACAGGAGATGTCCGGCTTCCGAGGGACTCTCGTGGGGACACACGGGCGAAGGCAGCCCGTCAACGCCACGAGCACGGAGGTCGGACATGCCAGGGCCGTTGGACGGCAGGGTCGCGCTGGTCGCGGGAGCGACCCGCGGCGCGGGCCGGGGAATCGCGGTGGAGCTCGGCGCGGCCGGCGCCACCGTCTACGTCACCGGACGCAGCACGCGCGAACGGCGCTCCGAGTACGACCGCCCCGAGACGATCGAGGACACGGCGGACCTGGTCACCGCGGCCGGAGGCGTCGGCATCGCGGTGCCCACCGACCATCTGGTCCCCGTCGAGGTCGCGGCCCTGGTCGCCCGCGTCGCGGACGAACAGGGCCGCCTCGACGTCCTCGTCAACGACGTCTGGGGCGGCGAGAAGGACTTCGAGTGGGACACCCCGCTCTGGGAGACCGACCTCGACCAGGGCCTCGGGCTGCTGCGCCGGGCCGTCGAGACGCACGCGATCACCAGCCACCACGCACTGCCCCTGCTGCTGCGCACCCCCGGCGGCCTTGTCGTCGAGATGACGGACGGCACCGCCGAGTACAACCGGGACACCTACCGGGTCTCCTTCTTCTACGACCTCGCCAAGGCGTCCGTCCTGCGCATGGCGTTCTCCCTCGGCCACGAACTCGGCCCGCGCGGTGCCACCGCCCTCGCGCTCACCCCCGGCTGGCTGCGCTCGGAGATGATGCTCGACAACTTCGACGTCCGCGAGGAGAACTGGCGCGACGCCCTTGAGCGCGTCCCGCACTTCGCCATCTCCGAGACACCTTTCTACGTCGGCCGGGCCGTGGCCGCGCTGGCCGCCGACCCGGACGTCGCGCGCTGGAACGGCCGCTCGCTCTCCAGCGGACAGCTCGCCCAGGAGTACGGCTTCACCGACCGCGACGGCAGCAGGCCCGACGCCTGGCGCTATCTCGTCGAGGTCCAGGACGCGGACAGGCCGGCGGATGCGACGGGGTACCGGTGAGCTCAGGCGGGGCGCACCGGCACCAGCGGCCAGCGCGCGGAGTGGCCCGGGGGCAGCGCCAGATCGTTCCGCACGGCCGCGTAGTAGCCCTCGCGCCCGGCGCGCTGACGCTCCAACAGGGTCTGCCATGCCTGCGGGTCATGCGTCCCCTCGCGCAGGAACTGCTCCATCTCCATCACCCTGACCACCCACGTCCGGGCTCGCTCCACCACCTCCGGACTGCCCAGGAGGATCAGCGTCTCCCCGGACGGATCCCGCGCGAGGGTGGCCTCGGCCAGCAGCGGCTCGGCCTCCTGCGGGGACAAGGGGTGCGGGTGCGGGTCGTTGCCCAGGTAGGACGCCACCCGGTAGGTCAGAGTGACGCTCTTCTTGAGCGACCGCGCGTAGTCGGCGTACACCGCGAGCCGCCGTTCCTCCCAGCGGGCCGTCTGCTCCCGGTGGAAGCGGGCCCGATCGCCTCGCACGATCGCCAGATACGAGCCGAGGGCACCGATGACCACGCCGATCAGTGCCGGAAGTTGTTGTATGAACGCGGACATGGGCGCACGGTATCTGTCATGAGGCGCTTTGAAGGATACGGAGTTCTGATCACGGGCGCGGCCCGCGGCATCGGCGCGGCCACCGCCCGCCGGCTGGCCGAGGAGGGCGCCCGGGTGCTCGTCACGGACGTCGACCCGGCCGAGGCGGAGAAGACAGCCGCCTCGATCCGCGAACTGGGGGCGCGGGCCGAGGAGTTGGCGTGTGACGTGGGGGACCGGGCGGCGGTGGAGGCGGCCGTCGCGTACGCCGTGGACTCCTTCGGCTCGCTCGACGTCCTGGTCAACAACGCGTACGGGTGCTCTCCCGACGCCCCGCTCTTCGAGGACGAGCCGGACGAGGTGTGGGCCCGTGACCTCGACCTCACCCTGACCGGCGCGTACCGCTGCAGCCGCGCGGCCCTCCCGCACCTGGTGGCCTCGGGCCGGGGCGCCATCGTCAACATCGGTTCGGTGAACGGTATCCAGGACTTCGGCAACCATGCCTACAGCGCGGCGAAGGCGGGCCTCATGTCCCTCACCCGCACCCTCGCGGGGCACGCGGCGCCCCGGGGTGTGCGGGTCAACCTGGTCGCGCCGGGCACGGTCCGCACCCCGGCGTGGGAGGGCCGCGACGGCGACCTCGCCCAGGCGTCGGGGATCTATCCGCTCGGACGGGTCGGTGAGCCGGACGACATCGCGGCAGCCGTCGCCTTCCTCGCCTCCCGGGACGCGGCATGGATCACCGGGACCACGCTGTGTGTGGACGGCGGCCTCACCGCGGTCAACACGGGTTTCCGGAGCGCGGTGAGACCGTGAGGGCGGCCGACCGCAGGACGGAGAACGACCTTTCGGTGTCGGCCTTCGTCGTACGCCAGTTGCTGAAGGCCGCCCGCAGTCCCTGCGTCCCCGCGTACACGGTCGGCGTCACGTAGGCCTCGCCCGAGGCCGCGACCGCCGCCGCCAGCGCGTGCACCCGCTCCCGCGTGGGCTCGTCCGCGAGGGTGAAGCAGACGACGTTGAGCCGGACGGGCGCCAGGAGCCGCAACTCCGGTACGTCCGTGATGCGTTCGCCCAGCAGCCGGGCGAGCGCGATGTTCCGCTCGACGATCTCGCGATGCCCCTCGCGTCCGTACGCCATCAGCGAGAACCACGCCGGGAGCGCCCGCAGCCGACGCGAGGTTTCCGGCGTGAGGTGCAGGAAGTCGGGGTCGCCGGTGGGCAGGCCCAGGTACGGGGACTCGTTGTGGAAGACCCGGACCTGGAGATCCCGTCGGCGCGTGAACTGCACGGCCGCGTCGTAGGGGACGTTGAGCCACTTGTGCAGGTCGACACAGACGGAGTCGGCCGCGTCGAGCCCGTCGACGAGATGCGCGTACGAAGGTGACAGCGCGGCGAAGCCGCCGAACGCCGCGTCCACGTGCAGCCAGAAGTCGTACCGCTCCTTGAGCGCGGCGATGGCGCGCAGATCGTCGAAGTCGACGGTGTCCACGGTTCCGGCGTTCGCCACGACGACCGCCGGGCGCCCGTCGAGCCCGTCGAGGGCGGCGGCCAGCCGCTCGACGTCGACGGCCTCACGGTTGCCAGGCAGCACCGGCACCATGCGCAGCCGGTCCCGGCCGATGCCGAGCACGGACAGCGCCTTGGTGACGCTGGAGTGCGGGGAGCCGGACAGCACGTCGACCGGTCCGAGCGCGGCGGCGCCCTCCCGTGACACGGACACCCCCAGCCGCTCGCCGAGCCACTCCCGCGCGATCGCCAGACCGACCGTGTTCGAGACGGTCGCGCCGGTCACGAACGCCCCGCTGTGCGCCTCGCCCAGTCCGAAGAGCTCGCGCAGCCAGCCCACCGTCTCCCGCTCCAGCGCGCTCGCCGACGACACGCCGCCGCCGGCCGCGTTCTGGTCGTACGCGCCGGTCAGCCAGTCCCCCGTCAGCGAGGCGGGCGTCGCGCCGCCGGTGACGAAACCGAGGTAGCGCGGGCCCGCGGAACCGGAGAATCCGGGCGCCCAGCGCTCGGCGAACCGCCTCAGCGCCACCTGCGCGCCGTGCCCCTCGGCGGGCAGGGGCTCGGGGTCGGGCACCTTTCCGGGGCGGGCGACGGGACGCCCGTCGAGTCCGTCCACCTCCCCGGCGGCGAAGTCACGGGCGGACTGCAGGAGCTCGGGAAGCCGGGAGAGATCGTCGGCGAGTGTGCGGTGCATGGCGGCAGCGTAGAGCGGGCGGCGCACCCGGAGCCTGGTCCAATCCGGGGTAACTGGACTGCTCCCGATGTCACCGTTTCGTCGCAGACCGGACACCCGTACAACGCCTGCGCCCCGACGCGGGTCTAGCAGGCGGAGAACGAGGGAAACACCCGGAAACACCCGGGAACACGCAGACAGAAGGGCCCGACATGGGGGACATACGCAGACGGGGAGCCGTCGCTCTGGGGATCACCGGACTGGTCGCGCCGCTGACGCTCGCGCTGGGCACGGCGCCCGCGCAGGCCGCGAGCTGTACGACACAGACCGGCCCGTACCAGAAGCAGGTGGAGAAGTTCCTCGGCCGACCGGTCGACGGCCGTCAGTCCACCGCCGACTGCAAGGCGATCCAGGCCTTCCAGACCAAGCACGGCATCACCCCGAACGCGGGCTACGCCGGGTCCGTCACCTGGGGCGTGATGGACCTGATGAACAAGCAGAAGGCCGTCGGGAACAAGCCCAACAAGGACGGCAAGTGTCCCGTCAACAAGGGCCGCATCGCCTGCGTCAACCTGACCCTCCAGCTCAGCTGGATCCAGGACGGCAGCAGGCTCGTCTACGGTCCGGTGCCGGTCCGCACGGGACGCGACGGGTACGAGACCCGCACCGGTCTGAAGAAGATCTACTGGCGGGACATCGACCACGTCTCGAACATCTACAACGTGCCCATGCCCTACAGCCAGTTCTTCGACGGCGGCCAGGCCTTCCACTCGGTCGGCCTGAGCATGTGGAACCCGCCCGGCTCGCACGGCTGCGTCAACATGACCACGACCACCGCCAAGAAGTACTGGTCGCTGCTGAAGAACGGCGACGACGTCTTCGTGTACGGCCGCAAGCCGGGCACCTGACGGCGCCCGGTACCGTCCGGGGACCTCACGCCCCGGGCGCGTCCCCGAAGTCCGGGATCTCCAGCCTGACCCCGCCCTGCCGCGCGGACTCGTGCGCGACGATGCCCGGCAGGGTGTAGCGGGCCGCGACCCACGCGTTCACCGACGGCAGCGTCCGGGTGTTGACCGCGGTCACGAAGTCGTCCACCAGGAAGTGGTGGCTGCCCTCGTGCCCGTTGTGCAGGTGGTCGAACTCCCGGGGGAGCCGCGCCCGGTCGTGCACGGGCGCCGACCCGGACGTGAACGCGGCCCGCAGCGCCGGCGCGATGTGCTGGAGCGAGGGATCGTCCGGCGCCATCGTCGGCTTGGGCTCGAGCAGCTCCGTGATGTCCCGCACCCCCTTCTTGTCCTGCCAGAAGCTCACCGTGGCGAGCTGTTCCATGCTGGCGTCGGTCCCGAAGAACCGGAAGCGGGACTCCCGGATGTGTGAGGGATATCCGACCCGCCGGAACTCGTTCGCGCGGAACGAGCCGCCGCCCGCCACCTCGAACAGCGCCGTCGCGTTGGAGAAGTCGTTGCCGAACTGGCTGACCTCCTTGTCGAACACCCCGTCCCCGCGCTCGTCGCGCACTCCGATGGCCGACACGCTCACCGCGTGCGTCCGCCAGGCGCCGAGCACCCCGCCCACCGAGTGCGTCGGGTACAGGAGCGGGGGATAGCTGGCGGTCGCCTTCCAGTTCTCGCCGCCGCTGTACTGGTACGCCTCGTAGAACCCGAGATCCATGTCGTGGACGTAGTCGCCCTCGGCGTAGAACAGCCGCCCGAAAGCGCCCTCGGCGATCTGGTTGCGGGCGTGGACCGTCGCCGGGTTGTACTGGCTGGTCTCGCCCATCATGTACGTCAGTCCGGTCGCCCGTACCTCGTCGATGATCGCGGCGATCTCGTCCCGGGTGATGGCCATCGGCACCGCGGAGTAGACGTGCTTGCCCGCCCGGAGTCCCTGGAGCACCAGCGGCCCGTGGGTCCAGCGCTGGGTGAAGATCGCGACGGCGTCCACCGCCCTCGACTCCAGCATCGCCTCGTACGAGGGGAAGGTGCCCGACAGCCCTTCGGCGGCCGCCAGTTCCTCGGCCCTCTCGGGGAGCAGATCGGTGACGTGGACATCGGCGACGCCGGGGTGGGCGAGGAACAGCTTCGCGAACTGGCCGGAGAACTGGCCGGCGCCGACGATGCCGAGAGAGAACGTCATCTGAGCAACATCCTTCAGTGGTGGGGACTTCACGGGTCGGGCTCGTCCTGGACTCATTTACTTTTGATGCGGAACAATCAGGGCGTCAAGAGTCCAGTGCGCATCTTTTCCGGCGAACTGTCGCGCCATAGAGTGATGTCATTAATTCCGAGGCGAAATAAAATCTTGTGGGAGTCCAAGCCTCATGACCACTCGTGCCGCCGCCGGCTGGCTGCCGCTGAGTCCGGGTGAGCGCGCGGTGGCGATCGAGGTGCTCGTGCACGGGCCGCTGTCCCGCAGCGAGATCGCGCGCCGCCTGAACCTGTCGGCGGGCAGTCTCACCCGGCTGACCAAACCGCTGATCGAGTCCGGCCTGCTGATCGAGGCCGCCGAGTCGGGGGAGGGGGAGAGCGCCGAGGTACGGCAGGGGCGTCCCTCACAGCCCCTGGACATCGTCGCCGAGTCCCGCTCCTTCATCGGATTCAAGATCACCGAGGACATGGTCTACGGCGTCGTCACCACCCTGCGCAGCGACATCGTGGCGCGTCACGACCGCCCGCTCACCACCCACACCCCGGCCGAAGTCGCCGACCTGCTGGCGGAGATGACCGAGGAACTCACCCGGTCCTTTCCCGCGCCGGCCGGCATCGGCATCGGGGTCGGCGGCCGTGTCGAGAAACGTTCGGTCGTCGCCGAGTCGGCCTTCCTCGGCTGGACGGACGTCCCGCTGGCCGAACTCGTCCTTTCGCGCACCGGGTTGCCGGTGGTGGTCGAGAACGACGTCGCCGCCCTCGTGGAGGCCGAGACCTGGTTCGGCGCCGGCCGTGGACTCGACCGCTTCGTGGTCCTCACCATCGGAGCCGGGATCGGCTACGGCCTCGTCCTCGGCGGCAGCCGGGTCGCCTCCGTCGAGGACGGGCGGGGCGTGGGCCGCCGCTGGATCGTGAACCCGTACGGCCCCCTCACCCCCGACGGGGAACGCGGCAGCGCCATCTCCCTGCTGACCATCCCCAGCATCCGCTACCAGGTCAGTGCCGCCACCGGTGAGGACCTGACCTATGAGGAGATCCTCGCCCGTGCCGCGGCGGGTGACCCGCTGCCGGCCCGCGTCCTCGACGAGGCGGCCCGCGCGCTCGGCATCCTCGTCGCACAGATCGCCAACTTCGCCATGCCGCAGAAGATCCTGCTCGCCGGAGAGGGCGTCGGACTCGTCGACGTGGCGGGCCCGGTCGTCGAGGAGACGATCCTCACACACCGCCACCCGCAGGCCGATCCGGTCAACCTGGAGACGAAGGTCTCCGACTTCCACGACTGGTCGCGCGGGGCCGCGGTGCTGGCCATTCAGGTGCTGGTGCTGGGGACGGGGGAGGGAAGGTGAGCAGGTGCGGAGGGTGATCCCACGTCGGACGAGTGATCAGGTTCACGGTCCATATTGTCGTAAGGTGTACCTTTACTCACAGCGCCTTCACGCCAAGGCCCGTATGCTTCACACCATGTCCACCACTCCTGAAACCGACTCCGTGCGGTCCGCCGCCGATGTCAACGAGGAGATCCGGGCCCTGTGGTTCCGGGCCGGTGGGACGCTGAGCATGGAGGAGCGGCGGGAGTACCAGCGGCTCGTCCTGGAGTGGGCGGAAGCCGCCCCCCAGTCGCCCACTCAGGCGGCGTGAGCCCGCTCGGCCGCCCCGCGGTCCCGTGACGAACGGGGCGTGACTCCTGGTTGCGAGTCTCCGCCCCGTCCCTCGTCCGCTCTCCGGACTCAGCCCCAACTCTGCGAGTACTGCCGCCGGTAACGGTTGCGATCCTGTTCCGTACGGATGTACCGCGTGGCGACCAGCGCGATGATGCTGCCGGCGATGACCAGCAGCCCCGGACCGATGTTCTGCGGGTCCGTGAGACGGGTGAGGAGCGGCTCGGAGGCGCCCGACCCGACCGCCTGGACCGAGCCGGGCGCGGCGGATCCCGGCACGACGGCCGCGCCCTGCGAGGACGCGGGGGCGGGGGAGGACTGGGCGGTGGCTCCCGCCGCGCCCTGGGCGGCCGCACCCGGTCCGGTCAGTTTGACCCCGAGCGCCGTGAGCGCCTTGGTGATCGGCTGGAAGAACGTCGTACCGCCCGCGGTGCAGTCCCCGTTGCCCCCCGAGGTCACGCCCAGCGCGATGCCCTCCGAGAACAACGGACCGCCGCTGTCGCCCGGTTCGGCGCACACGTTGGTCTCGATCAGACCGGTCACGGTGCCCTCGGGGTAGTTGACCGTCGCGTTGAGCGCCTTCACCTCACCGTCGTGGAGTCCACTGGTGCTGCCGCTGCGGAAGACCCGCTGGCCGACCGTCGGATCGGCGGTGCCGATGATCTGGACGCCCTTGCCGCCCCCGATCGACACGACGTTGTTCCCGGTGTCGTTCTGGCCGTTGTTGTACTGGATGAGGGAGAAGTCGCTGCCGGGGAACGCCGTGGTGACCGTCTGTCCCAGCTGCTTGGTGCCCTGGTTGTCCCCGAACCAGACGGACCCGGCCGGCCCGCAGTGCCCGGCCGTCAGGATGAACTCGTTGCGTCCGTTGGTCACGTTGTAGCCCGCCGAACAGCGTCCGCCGGTCGAGAACATCGGCAGGGCGGCGTTGAGCCGCGTGGTGAACGTGCCCTCGGTCCGCTCCATCCGGACCGAACTGCCCATGCTCGCGGCGAGCTTCTTCATCCGGGACCAGTCGGAGGCGGACACGGTGCGGTCGGCCTGCACCACCACCTCGTTGTGGACGTAGTCCATGGCCCAGGCGGTGCCCGCGACCCGTGGCGCCGCCTTCAGCGCCTTCGTCACGGACTTGAGGTCCTCCATGCTGTGGCTCACGACCTTGGGCCGGGCGCCCGCCTTCTTCACCTCGGCCGCCGCGGCCGAGTCGGTCACCGCGACCACGGGGTGTCCGTCGGCGGCGATCCAACTGCCCGCCGTACGCGAGGTGCCGAGGGTCGACACCAGACCCGCGCCCTTGCCCGCGGCGGCCAGGGTGGCGCTCTGGGGGGCACGTGACGCGGCGGACGGCTCGCTCGCCATGGCGTGCGTCACCATCAACCCTCCGCAGAGGACCCCGCCGACGGCCGCGAGTCGCGTCCCTCGTCGGACGATCCGTCGTCGTGCGTGCCTCATGCATGGGCTCCCGAAGCCGTACGGTGCGGCGTCGACGCCGCCGGGGCTCCGGTCGTGAGCCCTCCTTCCATACGTGCGCCCGTGCCCTCGCGTTCACCCCCGGCCGTTCTCCGGTTCAGTGTTTGCGGCCCACCCCGCCGAACATGGCCACTTCCGCCGGTTCGTCCCCGTCCGTCGGCTGCGGACGCCAGCGCGAACAGGAGACGACACCGGGCTCCAGGAGATCGAGACCGTCGAAGAACCGGGTGACCGCCTCGGGAGTGCGCTGGGTGATCCAGGGCGTGCCGTGCTGGTTCCAGTAGGAGACGGCGGCGTCCACGTCCGGCATCACCGGGCTGGTGATCGTGTGCGAGAGGACCAGATGGCTCCCCGAGGGCAGCCCCTCCAGCAGCCGGCGCACGATGTCGTACGCCTCCGCGTCGTCGCCGATGAAGATGACGACCCCGAGCAGCATCAGTCCGACCGGCTCGCTCAGGTCCAGTGTCCTCGCGGCGCGTTCGAGGATGGCGTCCACATTGCGGAGGTCCTCGTCGAGATGGTCGGTGCGGCCCTCGGGGGTACTGGTGAGCAGGGCGCGGGCGTGCGTGAGGACCAGCGGGTCGTTGTCGACGTAGACGATCCGGGCGTCCGGTGCGAGCCGCTGCGCCACCTCGTGCGTGTTGTCCGCGGTCGGCAGGCCGGTGCCTATGTCGAGGAACTGCCGTATTCCGCACGCGGTGACCAGATGGCGTACGGCGCGTCCCAGGAACAGCCGGTCCGCCCGCGCGTAGTCGCCGATGCCCGGGTGCAGTTGGCGGATCCGCTCCCCGGCCGCCCGGTCGACCTCGTAGTAGTCGCCGCCGCCGAGCCAGTAGTTCCAGATCCGGGCCGTGTGCGGGCGGGTCGTGATGATCCGGCTGAGCACCCCTTCGGCGGGGAGTTCCGAGGCGGCCGGGTTCTCGGGCACGGAATCAGCTCCTGGGCATTTCCTGTGATGACGTGTCAACGGGCAATGTAGGCGTCAACAAGCCATCGGAAAAGGGATGTTGTCACTCTCCGACCGGCCGCGCCGTCGGCGACCCCGAGGCCTGCCATGATGGGCGCATGCGCGTGCTGATGCCGGTCCCCGACCGCGACTTCGACGTCACCGAAGTGGCCGTTCCCTGGCGGATCCTCACCGATGCGGGGCACGAGATGGTGCTCGCCACCGAGCGCGCGGGCACCCGGCCGGCGGCGGACCCACGGCTGCTGAGGGGGGTGCTCTTCGGACAACTGGGCGCCGCCGAGGAACCCCGGCGGTTCTACGAGCAGTTCACGAGGTCACCGGAGTTCACCTCCACCGTCTCTTGGGCCGAGGCCGACATGAAGGAGTACGACGGCCTGCTGCTGGGCCGAATCGAACTACGGCCCGGTGCTCCACCCTTCAGGGCGAAGGTGTCAGGCAGCCTGCCCGTAGCGGCTGAGAGGGCCGCAGCACCACGTTAGGGTCGTCATGTCCAACACCGTATGTGTTGGACCTACCGCCGGACGGGCGGGAAGTCAGGCCTGCGGAGGCCTTGTCAGACTGACCTTCACCGGTCGGCAGGGGCCCGTGAAACAGGAACCCAAGGTGGTACCGCGTAGTGGTACGGACCGGAATCTCCTGCCCTCGGGCGGGAGAGGGCGTCAATACCGCACCTATCCCGCGTAGGTCGAGGACGAGGTCAGGGCGGCCTTCACCGCCCCGGCCACGTCCCCCGCACCCTGACCCGGCGCGGCACCGCCACCGACGACACGGACGCGTTCGTCGTCGAGGACGGCCGCTACCTCTCGGCCCGCTGGCCGGGTGACGCCTACCTCTTCGCCCGCCGCTACCTCGCCCTCCTGAACAGCCCCGCGGCTGCGGCGTGATCCGCCGGAGCGGCCCTAACGGCTCAGGCGGGCGGCGACCTCCTCCGGCGTCAGGTACGTGTCGGTGTGCTCGAATTCCCGCAGGGTGCCCTTCCGGTCGGCGAGGAAGCCGGTGCGCACGAAGTCGTCGCCCGCGACCGCGTTGAGGAACCAGTTGGCGGCCGTACGGAACCGGGCCGAGCCCGTGCGCAGCGCGTAGAGGTGGTACCCACGGGCCACGACCTGCGCGGACACGCCCTTGAGGCCGATACCGAGCGGCTTGGACACCGCGTCGTGGCCACCGAGGTCGACGACCAGGCCGAGATCCTTGTGCTTGTACGGTGTCATGGGCTGCCCCTGCAGCAGCGCCGCCAGGTTCTTCGCCGCGTGTCGGCCCTGCCGGGCGGCGTGCTGGGCGGTCGGGGGACAGTAGGAACCGTCGGCCCTGGCCAGATCGGGCACGGCGGCCGCGTCACCCAGCGCGAACACCCCGTCCAGGCCCGGCACCTTGAAGTCCGCCTCGGCGAGGACCCGGCCGCGTACGGTCTCCGCGCCCAGCGAGTCGACCAGCGGGCTCGCCGCGACACCGGCCGTCCACACCAGTGTCCGTGACGGCAGTACCCGGCCGTCCGTGAGGGTGATCTTGCCTTCCGTGACCGAGGCGACGGTCGTCTTGAGCGAGATCTCCACACCGCGCTCGCTCAGCAGACGCAGCGCACTCGCCCCGAGCTTGTCGCCGAGCTCCGGGAGCAGCTTGGGGGCGACGTCCACCAGGTGCCACTTGATGAGCCCCGGATCCAGGCGAGGGTGGTAGCGCTTCGACGCGGCGGTGGTCAGGCGCTGCAGACAGGCCGCGGTCTCGGAGCCCGCGTATCCGCCGCCGACCACGACGAACTGCAGTCGCGCCGCCCGCTCGTCCTCGTCCGACGTGGCCGCGGCCAGGTCGAGTTGGGCGATCACATGGTCACGCAGATACACCGCCTGGGCGAGCGTCTTCATCCCGCGCGCCTCGTCGAGGAGACCGGGGATGTCGAAGGTGCGGGTCACGCTGCCCGGCGTGAGCAGCAGGTAGTCGTACGACAGATCGACGAACTCCCCCGTGATCTTGCGTACGACGCACCTCTTGGACGCGGGGTCCACGCCGATCACCCCGCCCGGCATGAACGTCGTGCGGCGCAGGATCCGGCGCAGCGAGGGGGCCACGGACTGCGGGGTGACGACACCGGCGGCGACGTGCGGCAGCAGCGGCAGATAGAGCTGGTAGTCGGTGGGGCTGACGAGGGTGATCCGGGCGTCACCCGGCTGAAGGGCGTGCTCGAGTCCGCGTGCGCACTCGACGCCGGCGAACCCGCCGCCGACGATCACGATGTTCGGTGCGTCCATCCCAGCTACCTCTCTCCGTGTGCCGACATCGTGGCCCGCCACCCGCGAGCCCAGGCTCACACGGGACGACCCCGAGTGCCACCCCGCGCCGGAGCGGAGGACGGCGGCCACGAGTTCTTCTACCGATCAGTAACTTCGTCTTCCCTTCTTGTACATCCTCAGGCACGATCATCTGTCCAGCGGCGACGGTCGAGGCACCTCGCCGCTCCGACGTGAAAAGGGGACGAGCATGACAGGACGCGGTGTGGGGCGCCGGATCGGCGCGGTCTCGGCGGTCGTGGCGCTGGGTATCGGGGGGACGGTCACCGCTGCGGGGACCGCCGCCGCGGCTCCGGCCCAGACGACGGTGAGCGCGACGGCGACGACGGCCGCGGTCGACTACGCCACCTGGCAGAGCGACGTCAAGGCGGTCATCGACCAGGCGCGGCCCTACGTCGAGCAGCGCACCGCGAACGCCGCCGGGCAGAAGCTGGCCCTCGTCTTCGACATCGACAACACCACGCTGGAGACGGACTTCCACCCGTGGTACGAACTGCCGACCCCGGCGGTCAAGCCCTCGCTCGACCTCGCCCGCTACGCGCGCTCCCGCGGCGTCGACATCTTCTTCATCAGCGCACGTCCGGGCATCATCTCCTCCTTGACGCAGTGGAACCTGACGAGCGTCGGCTACCCGGTCTCCGGTCTCTACACGCGCGACCTGCCCGATCTGTTCGAAGAGGTCAGCGCCTACAAGACCAGCAAGCGCGCGGAGATCGAGTCGCGGGGCTACACGATCATCGCCAACGTCGGCAACAACGACTCCGACCTCGTCGGCGGCCACGCCGAGCGCACGTTCAAGCTGCCGGACTACAACGGCCAGCTGTCCTGAACGGACGGCGTGGACTCCCTGCCGTGACTGCTTAGACTCCCCGCATGGACGAGACGAAACTGGACGCGCTCGCTTCAAGCAAGTTCCTGCTGATCACGAGCTACCGCAAGAACGGTACGGGGGTGGCGACGCCGGTGTGGGTGGTCCGGGACGGTGCGGCGCTCGGCGCCTGGACCAGCGCGGACTCCTGGAAGGTGAAGCGGATCCGCAACCGGGCCGACGTCCTGGTGGGTCCGTGCGACGCGCGGGGCAAACCGACCGGGGAGCAAGTCCCGGCCACGGCGGAGATCCTCGATCAGGCCGGCTCCGCGCGCTACCGGCAGCTGATCGCCGGGAAGTACGGCATCCTCGGCCGTCTCACCCTCTTCGGCAGCCGTCTGCGGCGGGGCACGGACGGCACGGTCGGGATTCGTATCTCCCTGACCGCGTGAGGCATGGCCACGTGAGGAGGGGGTGAGGGCCCGGCCACCGCCGGGCCCTCACCCCCTCCTGTCCGTGGCGGACAACTCACCTGTCCGGACGGGAAGTTCATGGAGAACTAGCCGGTCCAGGCATGGAGCTTGTCGGGGTTGACGACCATCCACACGTCGGTGACCAGACCGTCGTGGATGTCCAGGGCGACGACGGCGATCGTGGTACCGGCGATGCGGACGCTGACGCCGGGGGTGCCGTTGACGTCCTCCTCGACGAGTTCGACTCCGGGTTCGTTGCGCATGAGGCCGAGGAAGAGGCGGGCGACCTTGTCCCGGCCGATGACCGGGCGCAGGGCGGCGCGGACCCTGCCGCCTCCGTCGCTGCGAGACTCGACGGCGGGGTCGAGGAGCGCGACAAGCGTGTCGAGGTCGCCGGTCTGGCAGGCGTGGCGGAACGCGGTGACGATCTGCCGGTGCTCTTGCGGGGTGCTGCTGCCGGGACGCCGGTCGGCGATGCGCCGGCGGGCGGAGGAGGCGAGCTGCCGGCAGGCGGCGGGGGTGCGGCCCAGGGTGTCGGCGATCTCGGCGAACGGCATGCCGAAGATGTCGTGGAGGACGAAGGCCACGCGCTCCGCGGGAGTGAACGAGTCCAGGACCACCAGCATGCCCATGCTGACCGACTCGTCGAGGGTGATCCGGTCGGCCGGATCGGCCCCGCCCTCATCGCCCGTGCTGGTCCACGTGGCACTGTGCCGGATGGGCTCGGGCAGCCACTCACCGGTGTAGTGCTCGCGGCGGACGCGGGCCGAGGCGAGGTGGTCGAGGCAGATCCGGGAGGCCACCCGCGTCAGCCAGGCCAACGGCGCGCCGATCGCCTGCTGTTCCTCCTCGGACAGGCTGTACCAGCGGGCGTAGGTTTCCTGGACCACGTCCTCGGCGTCCTGCAGCGATCCGAGCATGCGGTAGCCGACGTTGAGCAGACGGCGGCGTTCGGCCATGAGCGTGCCGAGGGTGGGGTCCTGGGCGGGTCCCGGGGGTGTGGACACGGGGCCGTCATCCTCCCTGGTGGGCGTGGTGAGCGGTGTGCAGGGTGAGCCATTCGTCGAAGGTCTGGCTGCCGCGGGGGCCGGGCCCGGCGGGGAGCAGACCGTCGCCGGTCATGGCCGTGCCGGTGGCGCCGGGCATCTTCACGGGCAGCAGCAGCCGGTGCTGGTGACGGGCCCGCAGCAGCCGGCCTGTCATGTCGACGAGCTGTTCGACATGGGGTCCGGCCAGTTCGGGGGCCATGCCCTGCGCCGGGGCGGAGACGAGTTGGACGAGGCGGTGGGCGACCTCACGGGCGGCGATGGGCTGGGTCCGCATCCGGGGTACCACCGCGAGTGGTCCAGGGACGCGGTCGAGGGTCTGCTGGGCGAACTCGTGGAACTGGGTGGCGCGCAGCACCGTCCACGGCGTCCGCCCGCTCTTGAGCACGTCTTCCTGGCGCAGTTTCCCCTGGTAGTAACCGAGGCCGACCCGGTCGATCCCGACGATCGACAGCAGGACGTGGTGGCGAACCCCAGTCTTTTCACCGGCGTCCTGGAGGGTGCGGGCGACGCGGTCGAAGAACGCGATGGCTTTCCTGGCGCTCGTGGTCGTCACGTTCGTGACGTCGACGACCGCGTCCACGCCGGCCAGGGCCCCGCCGAGTCCGGTGCCGGTCACGAGGTCCACACCCGTGGAACGGGCCAGTACCACCGGGTGGTGCCCGGCAGCCGTCAGCTCCTCGACCACAAGTCGTCCCACCAGCCCGGTTCCGCCTGCCACCGCCACCCGCATGCCGGGCTCCTCCTTCGCGCTCACGCTGCCGTTGTCTCCGCTGTCGCCGTTCTGGGTCATCGTGTGCGGTCCTGTCGTGCGGGGAGGGCGGGGAACAGCAGGAGGGCCGCGAGCAGGATGAGTGCGGCGAGGAGGACTACGTTGAGGATCTGGTCGCGTGTGTTGTACATGTCGAGGTGCTGGACGTGGTAGCTGAAGTGCAGCACGTTGAAGAGCAACCACACGGCACCTGCCGTCCGGACCAGCCGGGTGTTGTGTACGTCGCGCAGGGCGATGACGGCCAGCACGGCCAGGGCCAGGAACATGGCTCCGGCGTCCTTGGCGAGGTGTTCGTTGTACGGGCCCAGCTGGGGCAGCCAGCTCAGTCCGAGGCCGGGGAAGTTCGCGCACCAGCTCGTCGGGGAGCAGTAGGCCCAGACGCCTGTGTACAGCCCGGTCACGGCCAGGAGGCCGAGACTGGCGTACCTGATGTTCGAGTTCATACCTCTATGACGAGACAGCCCCCTCGAATGTGAGGCGCGTTGCCCCGACCGTGTGAGGCCGGCCGCCACGCGCCTCCTTGGTGGGGAGGCGTCCGGAGCGACGGGGCCCGCCGTTCGGCCGTATCGCGTTGAACAACCAAGCCGAGGCCATGACTTCATCCGATGCTGTCAGGTCATGGACAAACCTTCAATCAAACGTCTCTCGGTCCGGTCAAAGGGTCTACCCGCATAGACGCTCCTGGTGCTGTCATGCGCACGACCGCCCGGAACTCCTGCCGGGCACCACATCGGGAGACCCCCACGATGTCCCGCATACCCCGCTCCCTCGTCACCTCCCTGTCCGCCCTCGCCCTCGCCGCCGCCGGCATCACCGTCGCCACCGGCAGCGCCCACGCCGCGACGTGCAGCCAGGCGTACCTTCCCCTGCCGGACCCCAGCTGCCAGCCCGGCGCCCTCAACCCCGACGTCACCCAGTCCACCATCGGCTCCACGATCTGTGTCTCCGGCTGGACCGCGACCGTACGGCCCTCCAGCTCGTACACCACCGCCCTGAAGAAGAAGCAGATCGTCGAGTACGGCTACACCGACACCAGCACCTCGGACTACGAGGAAGACCACTTCGTGCCCCTGGAACTCGGCGGTGCCCCGAAGAGCGAGCTCAACCTCTGGCCCGAGCCGCAGTACGGCACCAAGACCGCGGCCAACAAGGACACCGTCGAGAACAAGCTCAAGAAGGCCGTCTGCGCGGGTACGGTCTCGCTCTCCGACGCCCAGGACGCCATCATCAACGACTGGACCACCGCCCTCTCCGACCTCGGCCTCAGCTGACGCGCCACCGGTCGCGACGCGACCGAACCACCTCGCCGGGCCCGATCCCTCCGTGGATCGGGCCCGGCTTCCTTGTGTCCACCGGCCGGGCGGGGCACGGGAGTTGACCGGATGTGTGCTGCGCGAAGCGTTGACTAGAAAGCGCTTGCCCCTTACGTTTCCCGTTCAGCAGCCTGACCCGTGCCTGGCATCTCATATGCGAGACACCAGATCTCCGAGCCGCATCACCTGGGAATGTGTGCCCTCCCTGGAGCTGGCGATTCTCGGTGAAGGTGTCATGGGCGCCTCGTGCTGTTCGCCATGGTGTACATCGTTCGCGTACATGACCTACGGCACCCCGAAGGGACGCACCCGCATGCGTACTCGCCCCCCACGGACACGCACTTGCAGACTGGCCCTGGCCACGGCCACGGCCGCCGCACTGGCCGTCACCACCGCCCTCGTCCTCCCCTCGTCCGCCTCGGCCGCCGACACCTCGCCGGTCGGCTTCGGCGCCGGGGCCACCGGCGGTGGGGGAGCCACCGCCGTCACGGTCTCGACCCTCGACGCGTTCAAGGCGGCCGTCACCGGCGACACCGCCAAGGTGGTGCGCGTGACCGGTCTGATCACGCTCGGCGGCCAGGTCGACATCGGCTCCAACACCACCGTTCTCGGCGTGGGTTCGGCGTCCGGCTTCACCGGCGGCGGACTGCGGCTGAAGAAGGTGGCCAACGTGGTCGTCCGCAACCTGAACATCAGCAAGCCGCTCAAGCCGGCCGACGGCATCACCGTGCAGGCGTCGACGAAGGTGTGGATCGACCACAACGCCTTCTCGTCCGACCGTGACCACGGAAAGGACTACTACGACGGTCTGCTCGACATCAACCACGGCTCCGACTACGTCACCGTGTCCTGGAACACCTTCAAGGACCACTACAAGGGCTCGCTCGTCGGCCACAGCGACAACAACGCGAGCGAGGACACCGGGCATCTGAGAGTGACGTACCACCACAACTGGTTCGACAACGTCAACTCCCGCATCCCCAGCCTGCGCTTCGGCACCGGCCACTTCTACGACAACTACGTCGTCGGGGCCGACACCGCCGTGCACTCCCGCATGGGTGCCCAGATGCTCGTCGAGAACAACGTCTTCCGCACCACGACGGTCGCCGTCACGACCAACCGTGACAGCGACGTCGACGGTTACGCCAACCTGCGCGGCAACGACCTCGGGGGAGCCGCCACCGAGATCTCGCAGGTGGGCACCTTCACCACCCCGCCCTACAGCTACACCGCCGAGCCGGCCTCGGGTGTCGTCGCCTCGGTGACGTCCGGCGCGGGCGCCGGAAAGCTCTGACCGCCCCCACGTTCGTTCAGAAGGAGGAATCGGGACGTGACCTCATCAGTACGCCCGCGCGCCCGACGCCGCGCCCTCACCGGCTCCCTGGCCGCAGTCGGCCTGTCGGCTGTCGTGATCATGGCAGGAGGTGGCCTTTCTCCGGCGAGTGCCGCCACCTGGCCCACCGCGAACGGCAGTCAGGCCGTCTCCGCCACCATCTCGGTCTCCGGTACCAAGGACTACGGGATGAAGCGGCTCTACGGCACCGGTGACCTGGGCTCCGGCAGCCAGGACGAGGACCAGGGACCGATCCTGGAGCTGGCCGCCGGCACCGTTCTGAAGAACGTCATCATCGGCGCCCCCGCCGCGGACGGCATCCACTGCCTGGGCAGCTGCACGCTGCAGAACGTCTGGTGGGAGGATGTCGGCGAGGACGCGGCGACGTTCCTGGGCTCCTCGTCGTCCAACGTCTACACCGTGTCGGGTGGCGGCGCGAAGGCGGCCAGCGACAAGGTGTTCCAGTTCAACGGCGCCGGAACGCTGAACGTCTCGAACTTCGCGGTCCAGACCTTCGGCACGTTCGTCCGCTCGTGCGGCAACTGCAAGACGCAGTACAAGCGGGCGATCAACCTCAACGGGATCGAGGCCACCTACAAGGGAAGCAAGCTCGTCGGCATCAACACCAACTACGGCGACAGCGCCACCCTCAAGGCCATCAGGATCGTCGGGGACTCCAGCAAGAAGATCATCCCCTGCCAGAAGTACATCGGCAACAACACGGGGGCCGAACCGACCACGAACGGGACCGGCCCCGACAGCACCTACTGCAAGTACGCGACGTCCGACATCACGTACGGCTGAGGGATCTCTCCCGGTGGCTGGACGAACCGGCGGCGCGCGCCGCTTCGTCCAGCCGGCCCACGTCAACTCCAGCCGCGATAGGGACCGTCGATGAGCTGGAACACGGGCTGGCTGCGCACGGGATCCTGAGCGGTGGAGAGTTGGACCCGGTCGCCGCTGTGGACGTCGGCGGGCGCGCCCATCACCCGGCCGCGCACGGTGAACCCCTCCGCCATCTCGATGAGGGAGACGTTACGAGCCGCCGGGGTGTTGCGGTGGACGATGGTGGAGTGGCGTACGACGCCGGCTCCCGCGCTCGTCTCCGTCCGCAGGTCGCTGCCCGCGCAGACCGGGCAGAGAAGGCGGTGGTACATGGCCGTCCCGCACCAGCGGCACCGCTGGAAGAGGAGAGCGTCCGAGGACGACGTCCCGCTCGGCGCGGAGTCGCTGCCGAGTATGTCCGTCGCGGGTCCGACGCCCGGATGAAGGGCGATTCCTGAGGGGTACACGATGTCATCTCCCTGCACTGGGCCGGAGTCTGAGGTGCCCGGAATGCCGCGCACGAGCCACAGGGTATGGCACTGAGTGCCACTCGTAAAGGCACTCGGTACCCTCATCTGAGGAAGTGAGGGTGATGCGGCGTCTCACTCCCGGCCGAACGCGGACTCGATCTCCTGTACGACGCGCCACATCGGTGCCCCGCGCCGGGAGATCACGACGACCACGTCCTCGTGCTCCTCGCCCGGCGCGGCACCTTTTCCGGGGGAGCCGCCGAACGAGGTCTGTACGTATCCCAGCGCGTGGTCCACGGCGGTGTCGGGGTCGCTCTGTCCGTCCGAACGAAGCCAGGAGCGCAAAGCGTTGTTGTGCGCGGCGACCACCGCCGCGGCGATGACGTCGGCCTGCAGCGTGCCGTCGGGCCGGCCGGAGAAGCGGCCGCGCAGATACTCCGCGAGCGCGCGCTCGTAACGCCAGACGACCGACAGTTCGTACGCGCGCAGGCCGGGGACCTTCTTGGTGAGGCGGTAGCGCTGCACGGAGAAGGTCGGGTTCTCGGCGTACATGCGCAGCACCAGCCGGGCGGCGTCGCACACCCTGCGTACCGGCTCCTCCTCGCCGGTGCCGGCACCCAGGAACGCCTTCATGTCGGTCAGGCAGCGCTCGTGGTCCGGGAAGACCACGTCCTCCTTGGACGGGAAGTAGCGGAAGAAGGACCGTCGGCCGACACCGGCGAGCGTGACGATGTCGTCGACCGTGGTCTGCTCGTACCCGCGCTCCAGGAACAGCTGGAAGGCCGCCGCGACCAGCGCGTCCCGCATGGGCGGCTTCGCCGTCGTCGTGTCTGCGGTGTCGCCGCCACGGGGTGCCTCGCTCATGGACGGAACCTAGCATCGCGCGGGAAGTGTGGCACTCAGTGCACATGATCGAGGGAACTGAGTGCTCCGGGTGAAGGTGCTGGTCGATCGCGTGCCCCGTCGGTGAAGGCGTCGGCGTCGGCGTCGGCGTCGGCGTCGGAGCGCGGAGCGCGGCGCTCGGTCCGACGCGGGCGACCGTGGACCGGCCGCCGTCGAGTCGACGCGGAACAACTGATTCCCTATGTGTCGGAAATGTGGCAACGTGTGAACTCGTTGTGTTTTCAAGGAGGTTGACAGCCCCTGCACAGTGATCGACTATGTGGTCGAGCTGTGGCCCATGTGACCAGTGGGCCCAGTGTTCTTCGACCACTCATCCCCGGTGCGGCCCCCGGCTGCTTTGTGCTGCCCTGCCGCCGACGACCGGGTCTTGGATCATCGAGATGGGATCTGCATGTCCATAGCGAGACGTGTCACCCTTCGCTGCCTGCTGGGGACGGGCGCGGCGGCCCTCGCCCTCTCCGCGGCCACCACCAGCGCCTGGGCCACGGGTACGCCCGGCGGAGACGGCTGGGACAGCGGCAACAGCGCCTACAAGCCCGGCCAGGGCGCCGGTACGGTGACCGCGGCGGATCGCTGCGAGTTCTCCCTGGACGGGACGAACTTCTACGACTGGGTCCGCGTCGACGACCAGAACCTGAAGCCCACCGACGACGGCAAGGTGCACATCAAGGTGCGCGCGGCAGGCGACGCCGGGTCCTGCACCGCTTCCCTCGCCGCGTACCGCACCCACGGGGCCACCTTCAAGACCTCCGGTGAGCAGGTCTTCCACGACTTCGACAGCGTCAAGGTCAAGCCGGGCGAGACCGACTCCCTCGACATCGCGGTGCCCGACGTCGGCTGCTACGCGCAGATCGACCTCTACCGCGGCGCGGTGAAGTTCGACGGCAGGTTCGACGCCAACGACGGCTTCGAGCACGGCGACCTGCCCAAGGGGCCGGACCGTGCGGTCATCAAGGACAAGCTGATCATGGCGTGGAACGGCGGCAAGAAGGACTGCACGGCGCAGCCGCCGAGCACGCCCGAGACCACGCCTCCGGCCTCGACTCCGCCGGCCTCCACGCCGCCCGCGGAGACTCCCGGCAGCCCCACCCCGACGACGCCCGACGAGCCGTCGACCCCGGAGACGACGCCGGCCACCCCGGAGGCCTCGGACTCGACCACGCCGCCGGCTCCCTCGCCGAACGGCGGCCAGTCGACGCCGCCCGGCGACCTCGCGGAGACGGGCGGTGGCAACACGCTGCCGATCGCGGGCGGCGCCGCGGCTCTGCTCGTGGCCGGTGGAGCGATCACCGTCGTCACCCGGCGTCGACGCTCGTCGCGCACCAGCTCGTGACGGCTGTCGTTGGGCGTTTGAGGTTTGACGTCTGACAGGTGTTTTTTGAAATCTGAAATCTGAAATCTGTCAGCTGTCATCTCACGTCATCGGATCGCGACGACTCTTCGACGGGCCCCGGCACTCACCGGATACGTGAGCGCCGGGGCCCGTTGAGTGATTCAGATTGATGAAGCGAGCTCACGGACATGAACTTAGTGCGATCGACCCCGACCTGGAGGCAGTCCGCACATGAACTCGACCGACAGTCGCATCCGTCAGCTCATCGTCACACCGATCGCCTTCAGCGATCCGCCGCTCCTCAACTCCAGCGGAGTACACGAGCCCCTCGCGCTGCGCTGCGTCCTGCAACTCGTCCTGGAGGACGGCACCGTGGGCCTGGGCGAGACCCCCGGCGGCGACGACCGGCTCGAACGTCTGCTGGCCGCCGGGAAGGTGATCGTCGGCATGGACGTCTTCGACACCACGGCCGTCGCCGCCGCCATCGACGCCACCCTGCTGCCCACCGTGCCCGGCTCCCACGAGCGTGGCTGGATCACCTCCGCCGTGGAGGTGGCCTGCCTCGACGCGCAGGGCAGGCTCACCGGACGCCCCGTCAGCGATCTGCTGGGCGGCAGGGTCCGCGACTCCGTGCCCTTCGCCGCGTACCTCTTCTACAAATGGGCCGAACACCCGGCACTCGGCGGCCGCCCGGCGATCGGCGACGGCTGGGGCGAGGCCCTGGACCCGGCGGGCATCGTCGAGCAGGCCAGGGTGATGCGACAGCGGTACGGATTCGACTCGTTCAAGCTGAAGGGCGGGGTCTTCCCGCCGGACGAGGAGATCGCCGCGATGAAGGCCCTCGCCGAGGCCTTCCCAAGCAGCCCGCTCCGCCTGGATCCCAACACGGCCTGGACCGTCCAGACCTCGCGGTACGTGGCACGCGAACTGGAGGGCGTGGTCGAGTACTTGGAGGACCCCACTCCCACCATCGCCGGTATGGCCGAGGTCGCCGAGACCTCGCCCATGCCGCTGGCCACCAACATGTGCGTGATCGCCTGGGAACACCTGCGCCCGGCCGTGGAACAGAACGCGATCCAGGTCCTCCTCACCGACCACCACTACTGGGGCGGGCTGCGCTGCACCCGCGAACTGGCGGCCGTCTGCGAGGCGTTCGGCATCGGACTCTCGATGCACTCCAACTCCCACCTCGGCATCAGCCTCGCCGCGATGACCCACGTGGCCGCGACCCTCCCGAACCTCGGCCACTCCTGCGACACCCACTACCCGTGGAATTCCACGGACGACGTGATCGTCCCCGGCCCGCTGGAGCTACGGGACGGCGCGGTCGAGGTCCCCACCGGTCCCGGCCTCGGCGTCGAACTGGACCACGACGCCCTGGAGCGCCTCCACCGCCGCTACCTCGACTCGGGCCTGCGCGGCCGCGACGACACCGGCTACATGCGGCGATTCCATCCCGAGTACGAGCTCCGACTTCCACGCTGGTGATCCGGAGGCCGTGGACACCACGTCAGAAGATCACCACGGTACGACTCCCTTGTCGTCGAACAGCCGGCCGGTAGGGCCGTCGTCGGGCAGAGCCGCCAACCGGATGGCGATCACCGCGCCCTGCTCGGGGGTCTGAGTGCCGCTGAACCCATTGAGGCCGGTGGCCACGTAGCCGGGGCAGGCGTTGTTGATCAAGATGTTGGTGTCGCTCAACTCCTTGGCGTACTGGATGGTGACGGCGTTGAGGTAGGTCTTCGTCGGCGCGTACGCCCCGCTGATGCCTCCGAGGTCGACACCGGGCGTGGTCTGCAGGGCCAGAGAGCCGACGTGGCTGGACTGGTTGACGATCCGCGGGTGCGCCGAGCGGCGCAGCAACGGCAGCATCGCGTTGGTGACCCGGATGACGCCGATGACGTTGGTCTCCACCAGCCGCCGCACGGTCCGGAGGTCGATCGTCGTGGGCTCCTCCGGCCAGCCGCCCGCAACACCCGCGTTGTTGACCAGTACGTCGAGGCGTCCCGCCCGCTCCTCGATCAACTGCGCCGCGGCCCTCACGCTCTCGTCGTCGGTCACGTCCAGGGGAACACCGAACGCGTCGGCACCCGCCGCGCGCAGTTTCGCCACGGCGTCCTTCCCGCGCTGCTCGTCCCGAGCGCCGACACCGACGCTCCAGCCCAATGCGGCGAGGCCGGCCGCGATCTCGTACCCGATTCCCTTGTTCGCGCCGGTGACCAGCGCGATTGTCTTCTCACTCATGACAGCGAGCATGGCTGCGCTTCGACCTGGCACCAACACCGTCTCGGTCATGCAGCGATACCTGAGCGACATCGATCGACCGTGCGCCGGAGTTACTGTGAACGGATGGAGATACGCGAGCTGCGGTACTTCGTCGCCATCGCCGAGGAACTGCACTTCGGGAAGGCTGCTCAGCGTCTGGAGATAGCTCAACCGCCCCTGTCCCGCACGATCGCCCGGCTCGAACGACAACTCGGGGTCACGCTGCTGGAGCGCACCAGCCGCAAGGTCACGCTCACCGAGGCCGGGGCCGTGCTGCTGTCCGAGGGGCGTGCGATCCTCAGCGCGGTAGCCGCGGCCGAGCGGCGTACCCAGCAGGCTGCGCGGAGGCGTCCCCGCCTGGTCCTCGCCGTCAAGTCCGGCACCGCAGGCGAGTTGTTGGCCAAACTGCTCGACGCCTACCGCACGGAGCCCGGTGCGGCCACCGTCGATCTGCTGCTCTGTGAGGCGCATCAGCATCAGAAACTGCTGCAGGACGGGCAGGCCGACGTGGCTCTGCTGCACCTGCCCTTCGACTCGACGGCCGGACTCGACACCGAAACGCTCTGTACCGAGGGACAGGTGGCGATCCTGCCCGGCTCTCACCCACTTGCCGGCCGCTCTCGGATCCGGACGGCCGAGGTCACCGCACTGCCGGAACTCCCGATGGCGCGCTGGCCCGGTCCCGGCGGTAACTACCCGGAGGGACCAGGGGCAGAGGTACGGAACCTGAGCCAGCTCTTCCAGCTGATCGCGCTCGGCCGTACCACCGTGATCGTGCCCGAGTCCGCCGGCACCGACCTGCGCCGGGATCTCGCCGCCGTGCCGGTCCTGGACGCTCCGCCCGTGACAACGGTGATCGCCTGGCCGCCGCAGAGCCGACTGCGCGCGGTCGCCGACCTGATCCGGGTAGCGACACGTCTTTGACCGGCTGTTCTCCCCATGGCGGAGCCCTCAGCAGCAGTGCCAGGGTCGCGGCCCGGCTGGGTCAGCGGTCGCGCTCCCGTACGTGCACGTGAGCGGTGAGGGGGTAGGCGGGTGGTGCCGCGGGCAGGAGCGTGGTCAGTTCGTACCCGCTCTTCTGCGCGACGCGGCATGACGCCGTGTTGTCCACTTGATGCACGAGTTCAAGGCGCTTCGGTCCGTCATCGGGGAAGGCGGTGAAGGCCCAGTACGTCAGCGCCCGCAGTGCTCGGGGCGCCACTTCCCGGCCGCGCGCATGTGCCGCGGTCCAGTAGCCGACCTCGGCGGACGAGGTGCCCGGGGCGGTGTTCCTGAGGATCACGTGACCCACCAACTGCCCCTCCACGTCTGGGGCTTGGGCTTCCGTGATGGCGAATCCGAAGCGGTCTCCCGTCTCCCATCCCTGTTGCTGGTCCTGAATCCACCGTGCCGCGCTCGCCTCGTCGTTCACGGCTGAGCTCGTCCATCGGCGCATGGCGTCGTCCTGATACAGCTCGACCAGGTCGGCAGCGTCCGCCGGGCTCCAGGGGCGCAGGAG
This sequence comes from Streptomyces sp. NPDC107454, assembly GCF_055582885.1. Lineage (NCBI taxonomy): Bacteria > Bacillati > Actinomycetota > Actinomycetes > Kitasatosporales > Streptomycetaceae > Streptomyces > Streptomyces sp. NPDC107454. The sequence goes on from NZ_JBVJPA010000004.1 coordinate 361,902, forward strand.
GAGAGCGGGGGCTGACGGAGTGGCGTCTGCCTTCAGCCGTACAGTGATCTTGTCCATCGGTCGAGGGTACGTGGCCGCGGTGGCCATCGGCGCTGCATCCGGGCGTACAGCGTGGGTAGTTGGACGTACTGGTCCCTGCACGGCCTGAAGCGAATCTCCGCCGTGGCCGGCGCTCTCCCGGCGGGTCCTAGGCGGTGGTGCCGCCCGAGTAGTCGCTGGTGAAGGTGGTCTCGATGGTGGTGGCAACGGCTTGGGCCACGCCGGTGCCCGTGAGGATGATGCCCAGTTCCCGGTTGTTGCTCAGCGAGTTGCTGCTGATGTTCATGGAACCCGCTTCCACCTTCTGGGTGGACAGGCCGTAGTCGGCGACCATCGCCTTGGCGTGGATGTAGAAGCCGTTGGGGTCGGAGTAGCCGACGACGGTGCCACCGGCCGCCTCGATCGCGGACACCTCGCTGGAGTAGCTGGAGGGGCTCTCCAGGACGAGCCGTACGGCGACGCCCGACTGCGCCCTGGCCACGATGGCGTTGACGACCGCGCTGTCGCTGAGTTCCAGTTCCTCGACGTCGAGCGTCGTGGTGGCGCCGTTGATCAGGGACAACAGGCGGTTGCGGGAGTCGGTGGGGGACCAGAGCAGATGGTCGCCGTCGGTCGGGGTGATCGCGGTGCCCGAGTAGTCCGCGTTGAAGACCTTCACGATCGAGGCGACATCGCGGCTGTCGTCATCGAACACGCCGTAGTCACGGCCGGTCGGATAGTACTGGGAGGTGAGGTTGCCGGTGAGGATCAGCGACTTGGCGTCGTCCACCGTGACGGTCTTCTGGTGGGTGTACACGAAGGTGGACGAGGACCAGACCACGCCCGCGCCCGCACTCGTCAGGGCGTTGTACGCCGACTGATTGGCGGACCTGTGCGCGCCGTCCAGGATCACCCGTACCGTGACGCCCTTGTTCTTCAGGGCTATGAGGTCGTTGACGGCGGTGGTGTCCTCCAGCTCGTACATGGTCATGTCGAGGGAGGCGGTGGCCGAGTTGATGAAGCCGTAGATGGTCGGCTGGCTGCTGCTCTGCGAGAAGGCGAACGCGGAGTAGCTTGCGGCGTTCGCGGGGACGGCGGTGGCCAGCACGGCGGCGCCGGCGGCCAGCGTGACACCCGCGCGGCCGAGGACCTTCCACAACATACGTGGCTCCTAGTCGAGTTGATGTCCACCCGGGAGGCGGTGGGCACGTGCATGACAGCAGGCGCGTAGAACGGTGAGGAAGAGAGGCTTGGTGAACGCGGAGTTACCGGCCGGCCGTGTATGCGGACAAAGGGGACTTCGTGCAGGTGGGAAGCGGTTCATGCGATCCTCGCGCGATCGTAAAATCTTCGTACGCCCAGTGCTGGGAGTACGTGGAGTGCTGGAAGTACTCGGGGCCCGAACCGGCCGACGCCGGCGGCTGACCGAAAAGGACTACGTATTGCCGGTGGGCGGTCACAGCCGTAGTCCCGTCGCGGCACAGTCGATACGCTCCCTGCGGGGAACGGGTGTGCGGATGGGGGACGGCGATGGAGTATCGGAGACGGGTGCGGCTGTGCTGCTGCGGCACCTTGACCACCGGGCTGTTATTGGCGGGCTGTTCGGGAGGGGGCGGTGGCGAGGCCGCCGAGCCCCCCGGTTCCAAGAACGCGACCGCGAGCAGCGGCACACGTTCCAGCCCGGCCCCGAGCCCCAGCGCCACCGGCCTGGGCTTCACCCCCGATCCCGGCCGCGCGCCGAAGACCCGCGCAGAGGCCGAACGCCTGGCCCGCGCCGTCGCGGCGGCCCCCGTCAACTGGGGCCCCGGCTTCGTGAAGCGCGACCCGTACGAGAGCGACCCCGGCTTCTGGCCCGCGCTCGACGCGAACTGCGTCTGGCAGCGCGATCCACTGCCCGCGACGGTACTCGCCACCCTCACCCGCTACAGCGAACTGCCCACGCAGGACGGCAAGGGCCCGATCCGCGTCGCCGCCGTCGTCACCGTGCACCGAACGGCGAAGGACGCCGACTGGGAGATGGCCGAGACCCTCGAAGAGGCGCTGCGCTGTCCCGACCAGCAGCTCCGCCAAGGCGAGCGGATCACCGGACTGCTCTCCCAGGGGTCGGCCTTCGGCCTGCTGGGCAACTCCACCGCCGAGGACACACTCACCGAGGGCGGCCAGTACTACAGCGTCGAACTCGGCGGCCCCTATTACTACTACTGGATACAGAGCCGTCTGGGCCAGGTCACGGTGGCCGTCTCCGGCAGGGGTTCCAAGGGCCGGTCCGGGAAAGAGGTCGATGCCGCGCTGCAGCAGGGAGTGGGGCAGATGCTGACGCTCACCGAGAGCGAACTGGAGGGGCCGGGATGAGCGGGCGTCTGCTCCCCACCGACCCCGCCACGATCGGCGGCCACCGGCTGCTGGCCCGGCTCGGCGCGGGCGGCATGGGCGTGGTCTACCTCGGCCGTACGGAGGCCGGGACACTCGCCGCCGTCAAGGTCATCCAGGCCGAGTACGCGGACGAGCCGGACTTCCGCGCCCGGTTCCGCCGTGAGGTCGAGGCGGCCCGCCGGGTGACCAGCCCCTGGGCCGTGCCGGTCACCGGCGCCGACCCGGATGCGGCGGCGCCCTGGCTGGCCACCGCCTTCGTGCCCGGCCCCTCTCTGGAGGAGGCGGTCGCCCGCCACGGTCCGCTGCCTGTACGGAGCGTGCGCGTGCTGGCCCGGATGCTCGCCGCCGCACTGCGCGAAGTGCACGCCGTCGGTCTTGTCCACCGCGACGTCAAGCCCGCCAACGTCCTGCTCGCCGTGGACGGCCCGCGCCTCATCGACTTCGGGATCGCCCGCGCGACCGACGAGACCGCGATCACCTCCACCGACCTGGTCGTGGGAACGCCCGGTTTCCTCTCACCCGAGCAGGCCGAGGCCCGCGGCGCGGCACTGGGCCCGGCCAGCGACATCTTCTCGCTGGGCTGCCTGCTGGCGTACGCGGCGAGCGGCCGACCACCGTTCGGCACCGGCACGCCGGACGCCCTGCTCTACCGAACGGTCCACGACGAACCCGACCTGGCCGGCATCGAAGCCGAGGAGAACGCCGCGGACAACGAGGAATCCGAGGAGGAGGCAGCGGGCACCGAGCTGCTGACCCTGCTGCACCTGTGCCTGGCGAAGGACCCGGCGGACCGCCCGACGGCCGAGCAGATCTGCACGGTGCTGCTCGTCGAGGACGCGGTCCCCGAAGGCGGCCGGCTCGACTGGTTGCCCGAGGGCGTCGTACGGGCCATCGCCGACCGCTCGTCCGAGATGCTGGCGCTCCCCGACATCGAGCCGACCGTCGCCGAAGCACCGGGGGACGAAGCACCGGGGGACACGGAACAGGCGTCGCCCGGCCGGCGGCGCCTGCTCCTGCTCTCCGGCGCGGCGGTGCTCATGGCGGCGGGCGGGGCCGCGGTCTGGGCCGCCCTGCGCGATCGGGACAACCCGGGGGCACCGGCTCCGCGGGCCGGCGGCTGGGCCATCGGAGTGCAGGCTGACCTGAGCGGGGCACAGCGGACGGCGGGAGAGGCGCAGGAGCGGGGTGCGCGCCTGGCGGTCGAGCAGTTCAACTCCCGTAAGGGCAAGCCCTTCGAGCTCACTCTGAAGACGGCCGACGACGGCGGCAGCGCCGGGCGGGCCCAGACCGCGGCCAGGAAAATGATCCAGGACACCGACGTGCTCGCCGTGCTCGGCCCGACCAACGACGAGACGGCCAATGCGGTCCTGGGCACCTACGACGAGGCACTGCTGCCGCTGTTGTGCGTCTCGGCCGGGGGCCTGATCCTGACCTCGCAGCAGTACCGGTCCTTCGTGCACTGCCGCCCCAGCGACGCGGCCGTCGCCATCCCGATCAGCATCTATCTCAGGAAGCAGAAAGGGGTGCTGCGCCCCGGCCTGCTCCAGGACCGCACCGCGCAGACGTACTCAACGGAGTCCGCCTCGATCAACGCCACCATGCTGCGCCGGCTGGGCCGCCCCGCCTACCCCCGGGTGATCCCTGCGGGCGCGGACGGCACGGAGGACATCGGACCCGTCATCGACGACATGCTGCGGGCCGGGATCGACTCCTTCGTCTACGCCGGCTACGCACAGGGCGCGGCACTGGTGGCCCGCCGACTGGCGACGGCCGGCTTCGAAGGGCCGCGGCTCACCCCGCAGGCCGTGATCGACCCGGCGTTCCTGGAACAGGCGGGGGACGCGGCCGAGGGATGGCTCCTGACCGCCTCCTTCGTCGACCCCTCCGCCGTACCGGCCGCGGCGGCCTTCACCGCCGCCTTCCGCAAGCGCTTCGGTGCCGCGCCCGGGTACTACGCCGCCGAGGCGTACGACACCGTCAACCTCGTTCTCCAGGAGTTGGTGAAGGCCACGAAGGGCGGACGGCCGCCGAAGCGCCAGGAGTTGCCGGCCCTGCTGCGCAGGAGCCGCTACCGGGGCATCACCAAGGAGTTCTCCTTCAAACCGGAGGACGGCACGTTCGCGGGCTGGGGCATTTTCCTGCACCAGGTCGAGGGCGGCCGCTTCCGCTTCCTCGGCGCCGCGCCCTCCGAGGTGTAGCAGTGAGCGGGGTGCACTCAGAGGTGCACGCGGGGGTGCACGCGCTCAAACCGGGCGACCCGCCCTTCGTCGGCGGCCACCGGCTGCTGGGCCGGCTCGGCGCGGGTGGCATGGGCGTGGTCTACCTGGCCCGTTCGACGGGCGGCGCACTGGTCGCGCTGAAGGTCATCCGCGCCGAGTACGCGGCCGACCACGACTTCCGCACCCGGTTCCGCCGTGAGGCCGAGGCGGCGGGCGGGCTCACCGGGCGGTGGGTGGTGCCGGTCACCGCGGCGGAACCGGAGGCCCGCGAGCCCTGGCTGGCGACCGCCTTCGTACCGGGCCCGTCGCTGGCCGAGACCGTCGCGCTGTACGGTCCGTTGCCCGACCGTACGGTGCGGGTCCTGGGCGCCCGGCTGGCCGAAGCGCTCACCGAGGTGCACGCCGCGGGCCTGGTGCACCGGGACGTCAAACCGGGCAACGTCCTGCTCGCCCTGGACGGGCCCCGGTTGATCGATTTCGGCATCGCGCGTTCCACCGGCGCCACCGCGCTCACCGCGAGCGACGTGGTGATCGGCTCGCCCGGATACCTCTCGCCCGAACAGGCGCAGGCGCGGGCCGGTGACATCGGCCCGCCGAGCGACATCTTCTCGCTGGGCTGCGTCCTCGCCTATGCCGCGACAGGCCGCCGCCCGTTCGGTACCGGCACTCCGGCCGCCGTCATCTTCCGTACGGTCCACGAGGAACCGGACCTGGACGCCGTACCGTGGGCCCTGGTCCCGCTGCTCACCGGCTGCCTCGCCAAGGACCCGCGGGCCAGGCCCACCGCGCGGGAGGTGGGGGACGCCCTGGCCGGTGAGGACGAACGGACGGGCGACTGGCTGCCGTCCGCGCTGCCCCGGCTGATCGCGGAACGCTCGGCCGCCGTCCTGGCACTGCCCGACCCCGGGCCGAACACACTCGTGCAGCCGCCGGAGCGGCCCGCCCTGTCACGGCGCCGCCTGCTGACGCTGGGCTCCGCGGCCGGAGTGGTCGTGACCGGCGGGGGACTGGCGGCCTGGGCCGCGTCCAGGTCCGCGGCCGGCGGCGGAACGACGGGCCAGGGACCACTGTCCCGGTACGTCATCGGGCTGCACGGAGATCTGTCGGGAGCGGACAGGTCGATCGGCCGGGCGCAGGAGCGGGGTGCGCGGCTGGCCGTGGAGGACTTCAACTCCCGCTCCCGTGAGGGACGCACCTTCGATCTGGCGCTGAAGGTCCTCGACGACGCCGGGGAGGCGAAGCGGGCCCAGGAGGTCGCCGGAAGGTTCGTCGCGGACCACGCGGTGTACGCGGTCATCGGCCCGACCGGCACCGCCACGGCCGAGGCCGCCGTCGCCCGCTACGAGAAGGCCCTGCTGTCCATCGTGAGCGTCTCCTCCGCCACCGATGTGTACTCCAAGATCTCCACCCGCGCGTTCTTCCAGCTCAGGCCCGACGAGTACGCGCTGTCGACGCCGTTCATCCACTACCTCACCCACACCGAGAAGAGCCGCAGAACCGCCCTCGTCGACGACAGGGCGGCGGGCCGCGTCAGCTGGCAGATCGTCAAAGACCTGACCATGTTCCCGCCCTCCAACGGCGCGACCACCACCCATGTCGTCCCCGCGGACAGCGAGGACTTCGGCCCGGTCGCCGCCGCCGTAGTCACCGCCGAGGCTGAGGCCGTGGTGTACGGCGGGGTCTCACCGCACCGGGCCGCCCGATTGGCCCGCGCGTTGGAACAGGCCCGGTTCCAGGGCACGCGCATGGCGGCGGAACCGGTTCTGGAGACCGCGTTCCTCAGGGAGGCGGGCCCGGCGGCCGAGGGCTGGGTGATCAGCGCGACCTACGTCGACCCGGCCGCGCTGCCCGCCGCGGCGCGCTTTGTGGCGGCGTACGAGAAGCGCTTCGGGGTACGCGCCGTCGAGCGCTTCGCGCTGGAGGCGTACGACGCGCTGCTCTTCGTCGCCCAGGGGCTGCGCGAGTTGGGCAACGTCGAGGTCGAGCGGGGTGCCATGGTGCGCAGGCTCCGCTCGTCCACGTACAAGGGGCTCGCCAAGACCATCGCGTTCGACGCGGGGACCGACGCGTTCCACTCGGTCAACGGCCTCTTCCTCTACCGTCTGCACAACGGCACTCCCCGCTTCCTCGGCCGCTACGACCAGCTCAAGAAGACCTGACCGAGCCCCGTCACCGTGGGAGTCGCCGGTGCCGACACCTCGTTCAGCGGCTGGTCCACTTCTGGTTGTCCTGGCCGTTGCAGCTCCACAGTTGCAGGCGGGTGCCGTTGGCGGTGCCCTTGTCCCGCACGTCCACGCACTTGTCGGCCTGCGGGTTGACCAGGTCGTGGGCGGCGTTCAGGCGGAACTGCTGGGCGGGGTTGCCGCTGCAGTTGGCGAGCTGGATCGTTGCGCCGTCCGCAGTGGATCCCCAGGCGACGTCCATGCACTTGCCCATGGCGCGCACCGTTCCGTCGGACATGAACTGCCACTTCATCCGGGCGCCGCTGCCGCAGTCCCAGATGTCGAGCGCTGTGCCGTCCTTGCCCCGGCCGCCGGACACGTCGATGCAGCGGCCGGTGGCGTGGCTCCAGACCGAGACACCCACGACCGTGGACGAGGCGGCACCGGACGAGCCCGAGGACCCGGAGGACGTCTTGGTGCCGGACGAAGACGGCCTGCTCGCGGTCGTCGACTTCTTGCCGCCGGAGCCCGTGGACGAGGAGGAGGTGGAGGACGAGCCGTGCTGCCCGGCTGCCGGCGCTGACGACTTCGGCCCCCCGCCCGAGCCGCCCGCCTGCCCGGACGCCTTGTGGTCCGGTGTCTTCCCGGCCGGGGACTGCTTGGCGGAGCCCTCCGGGGACGGCGCCGCCGAGTCGAAGGCGCCCGGAGCGCCCGAGTCCTGCAGCGCGCCCCCCAGGACGGTGCCCGGCGTCGCGCCGGCCCGGGCGACCCGGTTCTCGCCGTCGTCGTTTCCACCGGTCACCAGGAACGGGACGGCCACCAGCAGCGTGCCGACGATGGCGGCCCCGGCCAGCAGACTCTTGTGGGGCCGCCCGGGCTGGGCGGCGGCCGCGGTCTCCGTGGCCGTACCGCCGGACACCTCCTCGTCGGTCGCCGCCGCGGTGGCGGTGGTGGCCGACGCCTCGGAGTTCGCGGAATCGGGGGCCGGTTCGGTGGCGGTGGCGGCCTTGGGCTCGCTTTCCTCACCGGGCGCGGTCGACGCGTGCGCCTGCTCCGTCTCCGCCGCCGCTTCCACTTCCCCGGCCGAGGGTTCGGGCTCGGGTTCCGGCTCGATGCGTACCGTCGCGGTCGCGGTCGCGGTCGCTGTGGCGCTCGCGATGGCCGTGGCGGTCTGCCGGGACTCCTCGGTCTCGGCCTGTGTCGGCTCGTTCGGGGAGTTCTGGGAGGGGGAGGCCGTCATGGCGTCCTTCCGGTGAAGACGGTGGTGGGAGGTGCGACGTGGACGTGGGCCACGTCAGGAGGGGCGAGCGTGTCGATCACGGGGCAACCGCGGGCGAGTTCGGCTCCGGCGCCGTCGCGGAGAGTACGTCCAGCAGCGCGTCGGTCTCGATCAGCATGCTCACGGCGCCGGTCGGGTTGACGTACAGCCGGTGCCCCTCAGGCAGTCGGCCGACGAGATCGGCGACCGGCACGGTCTCGGAGGCGAGCAGCCCGGCCGGGCGAAGGTGGTCGGCGGAGGTGAAGACAGGGATCACCGGGTGGCCGTCCGGCGTACGCGCGGCGAGCGGTCCGCCGGTCGGGCCGAGCAGCACGCCGACCTCCGCGGCCGCCAGCAGACGGGGGACGTCCTCGACGGGGCCGTAACCCGTCGACGCCCGCTGAACGGCTTCGTCCACCTCGTCCGTCGGCTCCGGCCAGCCGAGCGCGGCGGGCGAGGGGCGGTACTCCTCGTTGGCACGCCACTCCTCGATCTCGCCGCTCGTACCCGAGCGCCATTCCCCCACCAACGCCCAGACGGGAGGGGGGCCTTCGCCGCGCCAGGCGGGGTCGACCATGCCGAGCCAGTGGTCGGGGGCGAGCCGCGCGGCCTCCTGCACGTCGGCCGGCGCCTCGGGGAGCGGCGCGGCGGCCCGTGGCGGTGGGCTGTCGCTCACTGCGTGACTCCTTCACGATCAAGGGTGCCTCGGGCGGGCTCGCACCGCGGCCGGACGCCCGTCCCACCGCCCGGCGTTCCGCTCGACTGGTGCTCTTGGTGCTCTTGGTGTTCCTGGTACGGGAGTTGTGGATGTGAACACAATACGGCCGCCCGTGCCGCCGCCGAGCCGGGCCACGGGGGCATCACCGGGGCTCCTTCGCCGAGCCGGCCGAGCCGGATTCCGGGCCCAGTAGATAGCGGATGATCCGGTCGAGGTCCTCCACCGCGAAACCCTTCGCTTTCGCCCGGAGTTCGGCGGGCTTCTCCGCGCGGCTCGCGGGCGCGCCGTACACCCAGGGCGGGCGCTTGAGGTCCGGGGCGGGGTTGTGGCCGCCGTCCTGCGTCCTCAGGCCGACCAGGAACTTGCCCGACCGCGTCGGCGGTGCGGTCACCGGCAGGCGCTCGTAGCCCGGGGCCAGCCCGCCGGTCGCGGTGTGCAGGGAGTTCTGGGCGGCGTGCCACTTCTCCATCCGTTCGCCGCCCTCGCTGCCCGGCTCCTCCATGTAGCGGACGCTGTGCCCGGCCAGTGCCAAGGCCTCGAGGTTGCCGCTGCGGAACCCGAGATGGCGGGAGGCACGGCTGTCGCGGCGCAGGTACTCGTAAAGGCGCATCTGGCCGGTACGGCTGTCGCCACCCCAACTCGTCGTCCCTGCCTTGTCGTTGACCCAGAAGTTTGTCAGGTCGTGGACGTCCAGGCCCTCCGCCCGCAACTCTCGTACCATGTCCGGGTACTTGTGTGCGTGCCCCGGGTCGGCGTGGGCGTCGCCCGCGATGACGACGAGCGGGCGCCGCCCCGTCCTGTCGCCCTCTTCCCGCAGCCGGGTCAGGATCTGGCGAATCCCCTGGTAGCCGGTGTCGTGCTCGACGTGCACGTCCCCCTTCTTGCCGCTGAAGCGCGACCACAGGATGACCGTGTCCCGCTCGCGTGACGGATGGATGTCGCGCCCGGCGAGCCAGTTCCCGACCGCGGTACGGGCCGGGACGGGGAAGCCCGCGTCGTCCAGTCGCCACGCGCCGCGCACCTTGCGGCGGACCTCGACGCCGAAGTTCCTGCCGATCCATGTCGTTCCGGAGCCCACCGGGATCACGAGGGTCTTCCGCTCCTTCGCGGTGAGCTTGCGGCCGAGGATCTCGGCTGCCTTGGCCTCGGCCGCCTTCTGCGGTTTGTCGTTGCCGAGGGGGACGAGGTGGACGCGACGGGCCGGAATGCCGCTCTCGAGGTAGAACGCGTGCACGGCCGGGCCCTTGTCCTGCTGTTCCCGGCCCGGAATTCCGGTGATCACGGCCACGTGCAGGTTCTCGTCGGCGATGAGTGCGGCGGCGATGCCGAACTGGTCGCCGGTGGCGTATCCCGGCTGCCACAGCACCCGCGCCGGATCCGGCTCCGCGTCTGCGAGACGTCTGCCGAGCACCGCCGCCAGCTCGGGGTCGAGATCCGGTCTGCGCAGCACCATGCGGGCCCGGTTCAGATCGTCGAGGCCGGCCTCGCGCAGTGGCATGGAGGGGACCAGGTTCCAGGCGATCGCGGCCCCGGCGTCGCTGTCCAGGCCGTCCACGTCCTCGCGGGTGACGGGGGTGTCCAGGAGCGCGGGGGCGTTGAGCCGCTCTCTGACGGCGTCGGTCAGGTCGGCTTCGGTGAGGTCGTCGGAGACGGAGACGGGGTCGGCGTCGGCGTCGGCGTCGGGGACGGCGTCGGCGCCGGTGTCCTGGTCGCCGTTCTCGGTCAGAGGCTGACTGGTCGGCTCCTCGGCCACCGAAGCCACCGAGGTCTCCGACGTCTTCGGGCTCTCCGGGGTCTCCGGGCTCTGAGGGGCTTTCAGGGTCGTCGGCGTCTGCGGGGTCTTGGGGCGTGCCAGCAGGTACTCCGCGCCGCGCCGGTACAGCGTGACCGTCCGCCCGTCCACCGCCTCGGCGGGGGCATGGGTCTGGAAGGTGCCGTCCTCGGAGACGAGGACGATGGTGGCGCGGTGGGCGGTGGCGGCGAGTTCGGCCGCGGCCCGTGCGCTGCCGTCGTCCCAGTGCCGCGGGGTGTGCAGCTGCGTACGGATCAGCGTGCGCTCTTGGCCCGCGGTCAGCCGTACGCCGTCGGGCAGCCGACCGCCGTCACGGCGGAACTCCTCGGCCTGCGCGGAGCCGAGGGTGACCCCGGCCCGCTCCAGCTCGGCGTGGGTGAACGGGGAGCGGCGGTCCAGCCGCGCGGACGACGGGAGCGGTCTGCCCTGGACCAGGGCGACCGGATCGCGTCCGCGGTCGGGGTGGAGGGCGGAGGCGAGCGCGGACCAGAAGCCGTTGCCGTCGCCCGACGGCTCGACCAGTACGTGGACGGTGCCGTCCGGAGCCGTGAGCGTGGCATCGGCGGCGATGATGCCGTAGCGCCCCGTGCCGGCGGCCGAGGGTGTGTCGGTCCACGGCACCTGCCGGTGCGCGGGGCGCAGGGTCGCGGCGGCGGCCTGCTCGTCCTGCTCGGGTTCCGGCGCGGGCGACTCGTCGACGGGATGCGGCTGGGGTCCGGCCGGGGCGGGCAGCGGCGGCCGGTCGTCGGGTGCCGGGCCGCCCGCATCCGGGACCGCCAGTTGGAAGTGGCGGTCCTTCAGGTGCAGGACGATGTGCGGGAGGCCGTCGGCACCGTCCTCACCCGGCCCCCTCGCGTCCGGGGGAACGGACTCCGGCCCCTTCACGTCCAGGGGTGCGAACTCCTGGGAGGTCCCGTCGCCGCCCACCACGGACACCCGTACGCCGAAGGTACGGGCGGCCAGCGCCGGGAGGACGTCGGCGGCGCCGTGATCCCATCCGGCCTCGTCCTTCGCGGCGCCTGACCGGCGCAGCTGCGTCGCCGCGAGTCCGCCGCGCTGGTCGTCGGGCAGCACGGCGTGCAGCGGTATGTGGCCCGTGTCCTCGTACTCCCGGCGCTCGGGCGTGCCCTCGTCGAAGGCGACACCGGAGTCGAGCAGATCGGCCGCGCCGAAGGCGTCCGCGGTGTCGGGCGCCGTGAAGGCCAGCAGGTCTGCGTTGCCCTGGTCGCGCAGCCGGTCGGCGAGCAGCTCACGCATGCCTGTGATCAACGCCTGACGTTCCGTCACCGGTATTTGGGCGGCCAGGAGATCGGGGTCGGCGTGGTGCAGGCCTTCGGCGAGGGCGTGGTAGAAGGCGTCGCCGTCGGTGGGCACGTCCCGGAGCGTGTAGGTCTCGCCGGAGGGTGCGACGAGCGTGCCGGAACCGGCGGTGTAGCGGGCCGGGCGGTGCTTGCTCTTCGCGGGCGGCGGGTCGAAGGCGACCGGTGCCGGCTCGGCCACTCCGGCGCGGCGCTCGGCCGGCAGCCGGTGCCAGCGGGTGAGCCGGTCGGTCTCCGCGCGGACGCGGTGGAACTCGGCGGCGGCGGCGTTCGCCTCGGCCAGGCCTTCCCGGAGAGCGGTCCACCTCTGGTGCAGCTCGCGCCGGGCCGCCTTGAGCCCTGAGGTCACCTCACGCACGCGACGCCGGGCGCCCTCCGCGTCCGGGGTGTTCGACAACTCGCCTTTCGCGGCCGTCAGTTCACGCTTCAGTCGCTGGTACCGGTCGCGCGCGTCGGGCATCGCGCGGCGCTGCTTCCAGTACGCGTTGTCGGCGGCGACCCAGGCGCCGCTCGCCTTCGTGACCTTCCCCCAGGCGTCGGCCACCCGCGACGGGAAGGTGTCGTCCGAGACGAGACCCAGATCCCGGGCGACGTCCTCGCGGACCCAGGCGATGACCCGGGTCTCGGCCTCCACCGCCTGCGGACCGGGCTTGACGTGGCCGAACGGCCCCAGGTGTTCCCCGAGCCAGGCGCCGGCCCGGCTGTCCTTGAAGCTCCGTTCCACCTCGGCCACTCCGACCCAGCTGGTCGGTATGGCGAAGAGGAACGCGCGGCCGGTCTTCGGCTTGAGGGTGATCTGCGCGCCCTCGGCGCCACCCAGCCTGGCCGCGTCGGTCTCGGCGGCCGTGGCTTCGGAACCGGAGGCGGCCAGGGCCGCGGTGCCGGCCGCGCCGGTGGCCAGCAGCGGGCCACCGCCCAGCGCCGGGTCGTGCGCGCCGCTGCGGGCGACGGAGGTGTCGCCTCCGACGGTGTCCCGTTCGGCGCTCTCCATGGTGGCGTCCGGAGCCACCGCCAGCAGCTGGGCCCCGGTGAAGTCCGGCCGGGAGTAGAGCCGGTACTCGCCCTGCGCGCCGCCGACGAAACTGTCCTCGGTCAGCCCCGCGACCTGGAAGCCGTCGTCGGTCGTGCTGTCGCCGAAGAAGGCGGCCAGCGAGGCGTTGCCCGTACCGTCGTGCAGTGCCAGCGCGGATGCCGTTCCCGGCCTGGTCAGCGGGGTCCGGCGGGCCTGCCGCAGCGCCTTGTCCAGATCGTCTCCGGAAAGGTCTCGTCGCTGTCCGGACGAGGGTCCGGCCGATGCGCCGTACGCTCTGGCGATGGCCAGATCACCTGCGGCGTGCAGGCCCGTGAGGCCGACGATCCGGCGCACGTCGAACCCGACCGGAGGCTTCCGGAACGGCTTGCCCGCACCGTCAGGCCGAGGGACCGTCCGCCACTCGTCGATGGCCTTCCGCAGCGCTTCCCCCTTGGCCTTCAGAGTGTCGCCACCCGGAGCCCAGACAGTGACGGACGGGGCCGGCACGCTCAACTCGGGTGTGGCGAGGGGGCCTTCGGTGGCCGTCCCGGTCTCCGGGACGCTGAGGCTCAGCGGCAACTGCTCGCGCAGTCGGCCCACCGGGCCCTCCGCGCGGACGACACGGTCGCCCCCCAGGTCGAGGGTGAGCCGCAGGGTGTACCCGGTCAGGTACTCGGCGTACGGCTCGTTGGCGTAGAAGATGTTCGACCGCCACCGCGCCGTGGAGCGACTGCTCGTCGTCTGCTGGGTACTGGACCCGACCTCGCCGTACGTCGGTCCGGCGGCGCGGGCGACAGGGTCGCCGGTGCGCACCGCCTCGCCGACGTTCACGCCCAGGGCCTTGCTGCGGCCGCTGACCACGGTGTCCTCGTTGGTCTCGGTGGCATGCCTGCCGTCCTTGAGGACCGCGCTGTGGCCCAGGCCGTCGAACTGCGGCTCGTCCGCGACGAGTTCCACCTTCAGCGCGGCGGTTCGCCCGCCGACGCGGACGCTGCGCCACCCGGGTCCGCCGACGCGGGTACGGGTTGCCGCGCCGGTCGAGGTGAGCTGCTCCCGCAGGGCGCGCACGGCGCGCGGGGTGACCAGGGAGTGCACGCGATCGCGGCTCGCGTCGTCGATGCCAAGACCGCGCAGCTCGCGGTCGAAGTCGGCGAGTACCTCGGTGGTGTCCAGGGAGTTCACCGGGTACGACCCGAAGGGGTTGTCGCGCAGCCACCGGGGCTGGCTCCAGGCCTTGGCGGCGTACCGGGGTACATCGCCCATCCGGTCCCTGAGGAGTCCGACGCGGTGGGCGGTCTTCTCCGAGAGATGCCCGAGCCAGTCGGCAGCGAAGGTCAGCCGCCGTCCCGACCAGCGATCACGTGTCCAGGTGACCAGGGAGTGCAGCGGGGAGAGCAACCCGTCGGCGTGCACCGCCCCGGCGATGTCGTGCTGGGTGTCCCCGACCACGAGCACCTTGTGGCTCTCGTCGACGGGGTTGATGTCGGCGGTGACGGTGCGGTTGACGTTGTGCGTCCGCGATCGCAGCCGTCCCTTGCGGCTGACGACGCCGTACGAGCCGGCGGCCGAGGGGCCGACGGGGTGGGTGTGGAGGAAGGCCCCGCTACGGGTGACGCTGAAGGTCTGGGTGGTGGTGACCGCTCCGGAAGCCTGCAGATCGCTGCCGAGCGTCTGTTCCGTCTCGATCTTGGTGGGCTTGGAGACGACCCGGGGATTGGTCACGCGCATGCGATGAGCGAGCGCGCCCAGCCGGTTCAGGTACGGCCCCTTGCCGAACAGCCCGGTGATCCGCGAGCCGGCCGGCCCGGACGACTGGTCGGAGCCGGCCGTCAGGTACTGCGGCTGGAACGCCCGCAGCATGGCGTCGTGCGCGGGGGCGCCGGTCTCGGCGAAGTGCCAGGAGCCGCCCGAGGCGTCCCTCATGACCTCCTCGGCGGCCTCGCCCAGCTCGGCGTGAGCACCTACACCGAGCGGGTAGTGAGGATGGTCGCCGAAGGGGTTCGGTCCGTGCTCCGCGGCACTGCCCCGTACGTCGCCCGTCGCCAGGGCCTTGGCCCGGGCCGGGTCCAGCCGCTCCACACGGGCCGGGGTACGGGCGCCGGATCCGGTGTGCGGGTCGGTGGTGGGCGTGTGCTCGGCGGGGACGGCGAGCACCACCCGGCCGGTCACCGGACGGCCGGCGGTGCCGCCGACGAGGTACGTCTGCGGTTCCCGCCGTACGAAGTGGTGGGTGCCCAGCAGACCGAGGGAGGCGATGCCCCGCCACAGGTTGCGGAAGCGCCAGTAGCCGCCGCTCTGGGCGGACAACTCCAGCCGGTAGCTGTGCAGATGAGACGGAGAGGCGCCGATGCTGAGCGACTCGAAGGACACCGTGGCGCCGTAACCGGTCCTGCGGCCCGTCTGCCGTCCCCACCGGGGCCCGACCGCGACCGTGCCGATGTTCGGGGGCAGACCGATGCCGTCCTTGCCGGAGTCCCGCACCGACACGGAGACGTCCGCTCCGGCCTCGTAACCGCGTACGACGTTCTGCTGTCCGTCCAGGCGCTCGGTGCCCGGGGCGCTGGAACGCACGATCAGGTCGTTCTGGGTGCCCTCGTAGCGCCGGTCGGTCAGCCGGCCGTCGATCCAGATCCAGCGGTAGGTGCGGGTGAAGCGCCCGGGGACGACCAGGCCGATCCGCAGGCCGGTCGTGACGAGCGCCTCGAGGTCGCCCGTCATGCTGTGGTGGGACAGGGTGTTGATGACGTTCAGGGTGTTCTGGAGCGCCATCCGGTAGTGCTCGGTGTTGTGCCAGCGAGGGTCGGACGGATCGCCGAAGTCCTCCAGCGGGGCGACCATACCGGGGTACTCACGGGCGGCGGCCCGGATGACCTGGTCGGTGAAGGTGTCCAGCAGGGTGCGCTCGGGACCGTCGGCGCCGTGAGCCGCGCCGTTCCCGTCCGTGCGGCCCGGATCACCATGGACCGCCTCACCGTCGTCGTGGACGAAGGCTTCGGGCCTGCTCATGCCGAGCACCGCCGGGTCGTCCTTGGTCAGGTAGACCGGGGCGAAGGGCTCGTTGCCGTTGCGGCGGCGCAGGGCCGTGCCGTCGTCCCAACCGGCTTGGCGGCGCGCCTCGGTGCGCGTCATCCGGTCCAGGCTCCAGGTGGTGAACGCCGTGGCCCGGGCGTCGCCGGTCTTGCGCACATGGACCGTCTTGGCGACCAGGTACAGGTCGGTGGGTACCTTCTTGGCCTGGCCCACGATCTTGCGGCTGGCGGTGCCGCCGAAGACGCTGCCGTGCGTCGTCGTACGGAAGTACCGGCCCGCAAGGCCCGCCATGGCCCGCAGCCCGGCGCGTACCCCGAAGAAGTCGCCGAAGGTGACACTGGGGCCCACTCCGGCGTTGATCTCCTGGGTGTACGACTTGGCCAGGGAGCGTTCGTTGCGCACCGCCCGCTGGACCGTGTTGCGCATCTCCGCCGCGGCGGACTCGGTCAGCAGGACGGCCTTGCCAGGAACCACCCGCTCCACCACGAAGGCGCCCCGCGACGAACGTTCCGGGTCCTCGCCGAGCAACTGACGGGTGGTGACCTTGTCCCGGGCGAGTCGGTCGGCCACGCGGTGGAAGTTCTCGGTGGTGAAGAAGCCGGCGATCTCCTCGTAGGCGGCGGCGCCGGGTTCCGCGCCGACCCGGCTCAGGGCCCAGTCGCGGATCTCCTTGACCGGTCCGTAGCCCTCGGTGTGCACCAGGCGGTAGTCGGACGACGGCCCGAGGTTCATGGTCCGCGGTACGCGCCCGGCTCCTGTGGGCGAGGTCTCCCCGTCCGACAGACGCACGGACAGACCACCGCGTACCCCGAAGGTGAAGTGGCTCTCGCCGGTGAGGAACGCCGGTGCCAGCCCGGAGCGGGTGACGCCGGTCCGCGGGCCGGAGACGTACACCTCGTACTGGACGTCGTCCAGGTGCAGATGGGAGCCGTCGCCCATCCGGGTCTCGACCTGGCTGAGGGTCTGGTCCTGCATGCCGTAGTCGTACGAGCGGTGGTAGCCGAGGACGCCGCCGACGCGTCCGTAAGCGGCGAGCGCGCCCGTGGTGGGCGGTCCGATGGCGAAGCCCGGGGCGATCCGCACGGAGGTGCTCAGGGTCTTGGTCGCGCCCGTGGTGACCTGGCTGCGCTGGACCCCGTCGAACTTGAAGGGGGCGCCGTAGCCGTCGGTGAACCGCTCCCAGTTGCCGTGCGGACGGGTGGTGACCCGCAGTACCCTGACCCGCCCCTTGGCGTCCCGGAACGGAGGGGACTCGTAGCCGTCGCCATGGAAGGCCCAGGGAGTCTCGCGCAGCGCCCGCTCCAGGTCGGCGAGGGCCTCGCCCGCACCGGGCTCGGCCGCCTCGCCGAGGCCCGTTCGCCCGCCGATCTCCGCCACGACCTGATCGGTACCGCGCAGGGTGACCCGGGCCTGGCCGTAGCTGCCCGCCGCCGTCTCGTCATTGCCGTCGCCCGTCAGATACGTGGGGAGCCGGCTGCCGTCGCTGAAGACCACCGGGCGACCGGTGCGGGGCGGCGGCAGCATGGAGCGGTCCAGGCGGGGCGGACGGTGGGTGTCGAGCTCGGAGTCGATTCGGAAGAAGGCCGGTTTGGGCTTGTCGGTCTTGGGCTTTTCGGCCGCGGGCTTGTCGATCGTGGGCTTCGCGCCCTTCTGGCCGTGTTCGGTCCCGGAGCCGGAGCCGGAGCCGGAGCCGGAGCCGGAGTCCGTGCCGTCCTTGCTGTCGGGTGCGAAGTGGACCTTCTTCTTCGGGGATGCCGGGGGCGCCGGGGGCGTCGTGGGCGGTCCGTCCGGAGCGGCGGTGAGTGCCACGGCCGAGTAGTGGTCGGTGCCGTTGTAGTGGACGTACACCGGGCCGACGGCACCCTCGGCCAGATGATGGTCCGGCAGGCCGTTCTGGACCACGACCACGTCGAGCCCGGTGCTCCGGGCGATCACGGGCAGCGCACGGTCGAAGAACGGCGTCGCCCAGAGCCGTACGTCGCGGATCGCACGCTCGACCAGGTCTCCGGTCGTGGCTCCGGCGATCTCGGAGAGGGACGGGGCCGCCTGCGCCCAGCGCGGGTAGACGGTGGCCAGGAGCCGCTGCCAGTGCTCCCGCGCCGCCGTGTCGTTCCCGTGCAACTCGGCGACGAGCCGGGTGCGGAGGAGGTCGCTGTGGTGCTGGTCGGCGAACCGGGCCCGCTGCGCCGCGGGGGCGCCGTCGACACGGGCCCGCTGCCCGGGTGTGAGGGCGGGCAGCGCCACCCCGCCCAGGACATGGCGCAGCGTGTCGGTGTCAAGGTCTCCCACGAGGACGTCCAGCGGATCCATCCGCAGGGGCTCCGCGTCCCGCAGGCCGGAGCCGGCGAACCAGTCCGCCGCGTGATCTCGGAGCTGACGGACCGTCATGATGCGTACGGCGGACACCGGGTGCTGACGGGCGGCGCTCGCCAGCACGGAGGTGAAGAAGCAGTCGCCGTCACCGGTCACGTTCAGCACGTCGAGCCCGGGCCGGCCGTCGCCCGGGGGGATCCGCTCGGTCACCGGGCGGTCCGCGGTCGCCTCCGGTGACCCGTTCGCGCCACCGTCCAGGACGGCGTCCGCGACCGGTGAACTCTCCCTGGAGGACCGGGGGGTAGGGGCGGCGGGGACTGTGGCCGGAGAGGGGGACACGGACAGCTGGTCCGGCGAAGTGCCCGGGTCGGCGTCACGGGCCGTGCCCGCGGCGGCCAGGACGGCAGAGAGGTGGGCGGGTTCCGGCGTCGCCGTGTCCGGCAGCCCCAGCACCTCGCGGGCGATGCGGCGCAACAGGTCGGGGGTCATCCGGCCGTCCCTGTGGCGGGCGGCGGATCCGTCGGGGCCGACGTTGAAGCGCAGCGCGTCCAGCGCCGCCAGACCGCGCAGCAGCGCGGGGTGGTCGGCGGAGTCCTCGATGCCGGTCCCGAAGGCTCCGCGCAGGGTCCGTACGAGCTGGAGGGTACGCGTCCGTGCCCAGGGGTCCGCGGGCCCGGGGCCGTCGTGCAGCCCTGCGCCACGGGCCAGGTCGTCCAGGGCCTCATCGGCCGGTTCGGGAGTGAAGGCCGCCCAGGCGCCCGGTGTGCCGTCGGAGTCCAGATAGAGGATCGGCCGCACTCGGCCCGCGCTGTCGACGGCCGTGCCGGCCTCGGTGCTCGGGGCGTGGACGACCCGCCCGGTCAGGTTGGCCACGTGCTGCGCGACCGGCAGACCGCCGTGCTCGGGCGGGCGGCCGGTCGCGCAGGAATAGAGCACGATGGGCCGGTCCTTGGGGCCGAGATCCAGCCCGCGCTCCAGATGACGGGCCAGCTCCTTGCCCGTGACCTGCACGGTCGTGCCGTCGGACAGGGCCAGGGTGACGCGGGTCGCGGTGCCGTGCCCGGCGAAGAAGGTGGCGTTCCCGTTGTGCCAGGGCAGGGCGTGCGGGGAGCCGACGAGGGAGGCCTTGTCGGAACGGTGGTCGGAGTAGGTCGCGCCGGTGAGCACCGCCGGCATGCGCCCCTCGCGCCGCGCCCAGTCCTTGGAGGTGTAGGACGCCTGGCCAACCGGCCGGCCGTCGCTGCCCGTCAACGTGAGCCGACGCAGCTCGGTGTCCGGCACCGTACGGTCCTCCAGCGTGCGTACGGAGGGTCCGGCGCCGCCGGAGCTCACGGGGTTCACGGAGCTCAGGGGCCCTACGGAGTTCACGGGCCGGGGCACGAGACGGGTGGGCGGGGCGACCGGGGCCGGCGGCCCGGACTCGGCGACGACATCGGCGACGGAGTCGCTCCGGTCGTCTTCGCCGGTTCCGGCGGTTCCGTCCCTCGCGGCGAGACGGGTCCTGATCAGGTCCTTCAGCGCCTGGTAGCCGGTCGCGTCCTGGGCGTGCCGGCGCCGGGGGCGGTCGGACCCGAACTCCTGCGGCGTCTTCTGGAGCAGCTTGTACGACCCGTGCTCCGCGAGCTCGTCGAACGCCTCCTGCTTGAACGCCTGCCCGAGCACCGGACCGTTGTCCGCGAGCGCGCTGTCGTGACCGAGGGGGAAGGTGTCGGTGTTACGGCCCCACTCGACACGTCGGTCCGTGTTGAAGTACCAGTCGAGCGGATGGCGCAGCGGGTTGCGCGGGGTCCTGACCGCGTCGATGGTCTTGCCGAGGGTTGCCGTGTCGATGTCCTGGTGCATCGCGAGGGCCTTGACCGGGGCGCCCGTGCCGCGCTCGGCCAAGTACTGCCCGAGGTGGTGCTGGGCCGCGAAGAGCGAGAGGCCGGTCTGGGTGTAGTCGATGAGCAGGATGTCCTTGCCGCGGCCGACATGTGGTCGTACGAACTCGTCGAAGTGCTCGAAGAGCATGCGGCGCTGGTCCTCGGTCAGCGGCGGTTTGTCGGGCCCGGTGGCGAACGCGTCGTGGAGCACCGACCAGGCGTCCCCCGGGCCGGGACGGAAGTCGGACAGCGGCACGGACTCGGCCTGGTGCCCCGACGCCTGGAGGGCCGCGACGACAGCGGCGGGGCTACGGCCCAGACCCAGGTAGAAGTAGCGGTCCGGCGGGTACTTGTCGGTGATCAGCTCGGCGGTCTCGACGACGGCGTCGAGCACCTGGTCCTGGCCGGCCTGGAGTTCCGCGTGCGCGGCGGCCCGCAGATCCGCCAGCAGTCGCGCCGCGTCGTCCGGGCGGTAGACGACTTCCGCACCGTCGCGGGTTCCGCGGTACAGGTAGGCCTCCACGGCCTCACGTACGAATCCCGGCGGCACGTGGATCCCCGACTCGGTCAGCCAGTCCCGGACACCGAGGGGGGTGAGCCCGACCCGGGTGCCGTTCACCTCGCGGAAGACCCGCGTCGAGGGCTCGTAGGGGATCCGCCGGAACTCCTTCGCCGGTTCGCCCGTCGTGGGGTCCGGTTCCGGTTCGCCGGACGCGAGGTCCACCTTGTCGACCAGCAGCCAGCGGTCGGACGACACCAGCCAGGGCCGCCGGTCGGCCGACCGCGAGGGGTCGGGCCCGGTCTCCGCGTCGTACCAGGTCTCGTCCTCGTTCTCGCCCTCGTCGTCGCTGGAGTGCGATCCGGCGCCGGACTCGGTGACGACGCCGAACGTGGGCTCCGAGTCCGGGGATTGCGGCGCGCCGTTCACGGGGGCCGAGAGCGTACGGACCGGGCTCGGTGCGTCGGCCTCCTGCGGGGTGACCTCGGGTGCCGGTGCCGGTGCCGGTGCCGGTTTCGGATCGCGGGAGACGGTGTGCACGGGTGTCGGAGGGGTGGTGGAGAGGGGGGTGTGCGCGCCGGAGTAGACGAGGTTCAGGGCTTGGAGCACCTGGTCGTTGCGTGGGTCCCGGGCCTGGGCGGCCAGCCCTTGGAAGTAGGCGTGGAGCCCGGCCCCCTCGTCCAGCGAGTCCCTGATCGCGGCCCCGATGACCTCGGTCTGTTCCGGCCGCGGAGCCACCGAGTATCCGCTCGTCGCGTTCCGTACGACGGCCTCCTGCTCGGCGCGGTAGCCGTGGACCGCGTCCCCCAGCCGTGCGACCTGGTCGGTGGTGACGACGACTTCGGCCGGATTCCGCATCTGCTGCTTGAACTGCCGCATGTCGTTCGGGTCGTAGTCCACCATCCGTCGGACGGTGTCGTCGTCCCCGAGGATGTCGGTGATGCTTTCCGTCGGCAGCACGTCGGTGAGGCGCTGCATCTCGTCCTGCGTCAGGAGCCGGCCACCGTCCTGCGCGGGGAGCGAGCGCAGCACCGATGCTGCGGTATCGGCCGCCTGGAGTTCCTGCCACCCGGGGGAGTCCTCCAGACGGGCGCCCCACTCGCTCTCGCGGACGACGGCGTCGGTGACGCCCTGGAGCCGGTCGGCGGCGTCGGGGTCGAGCCGGTCGTACGGCGTGTGGTGGGTCAGTACGGAGATGAAGGGCCGGCCGAGGAGCTGTACCAGATTGCTGGTGTTGGCGCCCTCCAGAACGGCGGGCAGCGAACCGAGTTGGTACACCTGCCGGAACACGTCCTGCGGCAGCCGTCCGCCGTTCACGACCAGCACCTGGTCCGGGCCCAGACCGGCGATCCTGGCCGCCAGGTCCGGATCGTCCAGGTCGGCGTGGACCAGCCAGTCCGCGGTGTGCCGGGGAGCGAAGGGCACGGTGGCGTCGCCGAGCGTCAGCACCACCGAGGGCTTGCCGAGCCCCGCCTCGTGCACCCCGCCGGCCAGCGCGCCCACGGCGGAGGCACGGCCCGGGGCGGCCACGTTGTGCAGACCGTAGACCGGCATCAGATCGGCCCGGCCGTCGCGGACCGCGTTCGCCAGGGCCCCGAGACCCTCGCCGCGCGCGCCACCGACCTGGGTGGTGATCAGGGCGTCCAGCTCGGGCCCGGTCAACGTCGGGACGTGGAAGCGGTACAGGGCGCTGCCGGGGATCGGCGGGGTGTCCGTGCCGTCGTTCTCCCAGTCGTGGACCGTGACCGGGGAGTCGGGTCCGGACCGGGTGTAGAGCAGACGGTGGGAACCGTCCCAGGCGTACGGCTTCAGCACGACCGCCCGGTCGGACCCGACGAAGTCCAGGAAGTTCTTGGCCGTCTCCGGGTCGGGGTCGAGGCGGTCGCTCGCCGCCACCAGGACCAGGGAGTCCGCGTGGCCCGTGCCGGCGGAGGCGGGCTGCGGGGAACCCGAGTCGAACGTGCCCGTCTGCCAGTCGATCCGCTGGTTCATCGCGTCCGGGACCAGCAGCCTGAGCCGGTCCTGCACGCTCTCCGGCGCGATCACCGTGATGTGCCCCGGGTAGCCCAGCTCATGGAGCGAGTCCATCAGCATGGTGGCCGCGGCCTGGTGACCGAAGTTCGCGGCATCGTCCACGACGACCGTCACCCCCGGCAGCGAGGCGAGATGGTCGTGCACCATGCGGCGCGTGTCGAGTTCCTCCGGCGACGGTACGGACCCGCCGCGGTGCTCAGCGATCTCGTCGAGCAGCGCCTGATGCTCGACGGGCGAGGCGTGCGGAGAGTCGAACAGCCGCTGCCAGGTGTCGTGTTCGGCCGGGGGCCGGGTCTGGGCCGGAGCATGGATCTGTGCCTGCGGCTGTGTGTGCGTCGGTGCCGGTGTCGGTGTGCTCCCGCCCTCCGTGAGGACGTCGGTGGTGGGACTCTCCGTCTCGCTCCGGCTGCCTGTGCCTGTGCCGGCCGTGCTGGTGCGTACGGGGGGCGGGGTGACGGATGAGCCCTCGGAGTTGGGGTTGGGGATGGGGCTGGAGTCGGAGTCGGGCAGCGAACGCGTACGAGTGCCGCCGGAACTACTGGAACCACCGGAGCCAGAGGTACTCGGAACCGATGTGCCGCCTGTTCCCGATGTGTCGCCTGCTACTGACGTACCGCCTGTTGCTGACGTGCCGCCTGTTCCCGACGCGCTCCGCCCACCGCCCCCGAGCCCGTCCGAGCCCTCGCGCGCCGTGTTCCGGTCCCCGCCCGAGTCGAGGCTCACCGTAGGGGTGTTGAGCCCGAACGTGTTCCTCGCCCAGTTCCCGGTGCCGGCCGCCCCCTCGCTCAGCGTGTTCTCGATCTTGCCGCTGATGCCCGCGCCGAGGAACGTGTCCCAGCTCGTCGACCAGTTGCCGGTGAACAGACCGCTGCCCAGGAACTCGGCGAGCGACTCGGACCCGCCTTCGGTGACGAAGTCCCGGCTGTCCCGGCCCAGGTCGCGCACGATGTGGTCCGGCGAGAAGCGGGAGTTGTTGCCCGCGATGTCGCTGATGTCGTTCCTGACCGTCTTCGGCGCGATGTCGTTGGCGAAGTCCTTGCCGAAGGGGCTGTTCTTGAAGTCGTTCTTGAAGAACTTGCCCAGAGCGTCCCCAAAGTGGGAGAAAGCTCCGTGGAACAGGGAGGCGAAGGCGCCGAAAGCGCCGTCCTGGGCGATCTGGGCCCAGTCGAATCCTTTGGGACGGCGGCCGTCGGGGCCCGCGACCATCATGGCGAGCCGGACCGCGAAGGTCATGAACGCCTCTTCGAACGCCTCGCTCAGCGTCGGCATCAGATGCGTCCGCTTCAGCAGTGTGTCCATGACCGTCAGGATCACCACGCGGCTGCGGGCCCTGGCCACGGCGGCCTCGCCCGCCGACGAGCCACCGCTGAAGATGGACATCACGAGAATGATGGCGAGTTCGATGAGCAGCCGGATCAGCTCGGCGATGATCTGCCATTTGGACTCGGTGATGTTCATCGACGTCTGGGCGCGCCCCTCGGCGATCTCGTCGAGCTGGTCGGCGAAATCCTTGAGGTAGTTCGTGCCACCGTCGTTCACGAACAGGTTCATGGCCCGTACGTAGTTGTTGCCCACCTGGGGCGGCAGCGCCCTGCCCGTTCCGACGACCGATTGCTCGATGACGTCGGACAGTTCCAGCACTCGCTTGCTCAGCTGCTTGTACGGCAGATGGCTGGCGTACGCCTGATCCTCGTTCGCCTGCAGCAGCCTTTCGCCGATGAGGACGAACAGGAGGTTGTTGAGCTGGGGCGAGGCCTCGATCGCCATGGAGGCTCAGTGCCTTCCGCCGGTGTGCCCGCCGCCGGACGACTCATGGATGGCGTCCAGGTTTCCGCCCTGAGTGGTCAGGATGTTCTTCAGGTTGGCGGTCGTGCCGTCGGCGACGGAGACGATGGCATCGCGCAGGGCCTGCCCGGTCTCTGCCGAGCTGTCGCGCTCCTTCTTCTCCTGCGGGGCGACTTCCCTGGCGAAACTGTCGCTGGTGCCCGGCCAGTCCCGGGTGAGGTTCACCTCGTTCACGAAGTCCCGGATCATCTCCTGCGCGATGGTGCTGATCTGGTCGATCTGCCGGACTCCACCCTGGATCCGGGCGGGGTCGGCGAAGTAGGAGTTGCCGTCAGCCATGGTGGTTCGCGTCCTCCGCGTCCTCGTCGATCTCGTCCCGCAACCGGTGGTCGTTCGTCCGCCCGGTACTGCCTCGTGGGTCCTCCAGCACGCCGGGTCCGAAGATCTTCGCCCAGTCGACGTCGACTCCGGTCAGTTCCGGCACGGTGGCGCTGGGCCGGGTGAAGGGTTCGAATGTCTCCCTCACCCGGCGGGACATCTGAGTGCGGGCCTGCTCCGCCGACTCCAGCACGCTGGCGGCGAGTTCGGCCGCCGCCATGGTGCGGTACTTGCCGTCCAGGAACTTCAGCCCGGTCAGCTCGCCCTGCGGGCCCACGGTCACCTCCACCGCCCGGTCCCTGGACCGAACGGTGACGGCAGCCTGCCGCAGCTCCTCCTCCGCCTTGGCCACGCCCGCCTGTACGTTCTCCAGCTCGGTCATCGCCTCGGCCAGGCGCTGCTGTATCGACAGGGCCCGCACCGGCTCCTGGCGGCCCGAGCCCGCCGCGTCCCGGGTCATCGGCCGATCACCGCCGGCGCGCCACCCTCGTCGGTGCCCCAGACGTCCTCGTCCTCGGGCACCCAGCTGGACCGCTCCCGGTCGCCGCTCTCCGTGGACTGGTTCCCCTGGCCGGCCGCGGGCGAGCTGCCGCCCGGCGGGTAGAAGGGCGAACCGGAGCTGCTGGTGGGGGTGGAGCCGCGAGTGAGGATCATCTCCCTTTCCTCCTCGTCCCCGCCCGCCCGCGAACGGGAGACGGTCGGGCGGCGCAGGGCCGCGCCGCCGGTCTCGTCCAGCACCTTGCGGACCCGTTCGCTGCTCGAGGAGTTACCGGCGCCGCCCATCCCGCCGAGGCCGCCCGGATTCAGCGGGGTGCCGCCGGTGGGCTGGGCGGCGGCGCTGCCGGCCGTCAGGGCGGAGCCGGCGGGTGCGCCGAGAGCGCCTCCGGTGAACGGGGTGCTGTCGTAGTCGTCGTAGGCGAGGTCGTCACCGCTGAGACCGTCGGAGCCGGAGTGGAGAGCGCCGGAGTTCAGCGCACCCGAGTGCGGGGAGCCCGGGTTCAGCGCGTCCGAGTTCAGGCCGCCGGAATGCAGGGAGGTGGAACCGCCCAGTCCCTTGAGGCCGTTGAGGCTGTTCAGATCGGTGGAGGACCCGCTGTTCGTATGGTGGGTGAGGCTGTCGGTGCCCGAGCCGAGGCCCGTGTTGAGGTGGGCCGTGGTCACCGAGCCGTCGGGGTGGGTGGTGGTCGCGGCCCCGGTGGCGGGGTTCAGCGTGGTGCTCGTGCCGTCCGGGAACTTCGTGGTCAGGGTGCCGTCGGCGTTCAGCGTCGTCGTGGAGCCGTCGGGGTTGGTGAAGCTGTCGCCCGTGTTGAGCCGGGTGGTGGTGACCTGGCCGCTCGGGGAGGTCGTCGTCATCGTGCCGGTGGCCGGGTTGAACGTGGTCCGGCTGCCGTCGGGGAAGTCGGTGGTGAGGGTGCCGTCGGCGTTCAGCCGTGTCGTGCCGCCGCCCGGATTGGTGAGGGTGCTCGAACCGCCGTTGTCGAGGGCGGAATTGAGGCCCAGGCCGTTGAGACTCGAGGAGAGCGCCGGACCCGGCCCGGTGTTGAGACCGGACGGGCCGTTGTTCAGCCCGGTGTTGCCGTCGAGGCCGCCACTGAGACCGCCGTTGAGGTTCGTGCTCAGGTTGTTCAGGCCGCTCAGCCCGTTGTTGAGACCGTCGCCGATATTGCCCAGGCTGTTGTTGAGGCCGGTGGTCACGTTTCCCAGGCTGTTGTTGAGACCGTTGCCGATGTTCCCCAGCCCGTTGTTCAGCCCGTCGCCGATGTTTCCGAGGCCGTCGTTGAGGTTGTTCCCGAGGTTGTTGAGATTGTTGCCGAGGTTGTTCAGACCGTCGTTGAGGTTCTGCTGGTTGTTGTTCAGGGCGTTGTTGAGATCCTGCTGATTCTTGTTGAGCTGATCCTGGTTGAGCTGGTTCTGTTCCTGCTGGTAGAACTCCGTCAGCGACGAGGTGTCCTTGGTCTTCAGCGGCTCCTCGAATTCCGAGCCCGCGTCGATCCAGTCGCCGTTGAGTGTGGACAGCGATTGTGTGGCGACCGGCACCAGTGTCTGGTTCACATAGTTGTTCCAGCGCTCGACCGCGGCTTCACCGAGCTTTTTCCAGGACTGGATGTCGTCGAGGTTGCCGTAGACCGGGTGGTTCTCCTTGAATTCCGCACGCGTCGAATAGCTGGTGCTGCTGCCCGCCTCGCCGCCGTACGTGGTGGTCTCCTCGATGTACGGCACGTTGTTGGCCAGCACCCAGGCGGACAGGTCGTCCAGCATCTCCAGTACCGAACGGTGCGGATCGTGCTCCGCGGAGTTGGCCCACGTCGTCCACGCGTTCTGGAGGTTCGTGAGCTCCGTGACCAGTTGCTGCTGGGCCATCGCCAGCGTGTCCCCGAACTTCGACTTGGGGGAGATGCCGTTCAGCGTGGTGTGGGCGGCGTGGTAGTCGACCCCGCCGAGCTGTTCCACGTAGCTGTCGTAGTTCTTGTGCAACTGGTGGACCAGATGCCAGAAGACGCCCGCCGCCTGGCCCTTCCACGACGACTGCTCGCTGCCCAGCGACGTCTCCCACTGCTCCAGGTGGGCGGCCTGGTCGATGAAGAACTTGGTCGCCCGGTCGAAGGCCTGGGCCGTCCGCTCGAACGAGTTCAGGTCGACGGCCTCCGCGTCGAGCACGGTGGCCCCGGCGTACGAGAAGCCCCGAGTGGTGTGGTCCGTGAGCAGTTTGTCGAGCGCGGCCTTCGCCCCGCTGATGTACTGCGACATGGGGCCGGCGTCCCACTGGTCGCCGTAGCGGCCGGTGAACGCGCCGCCGGAGGTCATCTCACCGGGGTCGAGCAGCCGCGCCCTGCCGTTGGCGTCGTCGGGCACCCCGATCAGGACGATCCGCGCCCGATGCATCTGTGCCCCGCTGTGCGCCCCGTCCCCGCCGGCCGTATAGAAGACGAGGTCGTAGTCCTCGCCGTCGTGCTTCATCCAACCGCTGATGGCGGAGTAGTCCTCGGCCGTGACCGCCCGGACGTCCATGGACTGGATGTCCATGCGGAAGAGCGGAATGCCTTCCTTGCTCTTGAGCTTGTCGAAGGCCGTCTTGCGACTGGGCACGGGATAGCCGGTGTAGAGCGTGACGGCCTTGCCCCAGTAGTCGTCGGCGTCGTTGGTGGCTGGCATGGCACGTGGCTCCGCGGAGGTGGGGGAACGGATGGGCGGCGCTGTCCGGCGGGAGCGCGGAACTCATGGGAGGTGACGCAGTCCGGCGGGACCAGGGGCTAGGAGGTGGTCGTGTGCGATCCGCCCGTGTCGCCGAGGTCGCTGTCGACGTCGGAGAAGATGTCGAGCAGTTTCTCGCCGTCGATCGACGTCAGACTGGTGCCCTGGGTCTTGAGCAGCGTCCTGATGGTCTCCCGCAGGTCCGAGTCGACGTCCTTGAACAGGGTCTTCTGCGCCCCGAAGATGTCGTCGACCGACTGGGCCATGTCCTTGATCTTCGAGATCAGGCTCGCGCCGTGCACGTCGTCGCCCCCGGCCATCAGACCGATCGCCAGGAACGGGTTCTCCTGAAGAGTGCTCGGTGTGTTGCGGCCGTCCAGAAGGCTCTTGAGTGCCTGCGTGCCCGCCGGGTCGTCCTTGCGGATCTTGTCCAGCGCGCTGATGAAATCGGCCAGGTCCCCGTCGACGAACGCCTGGAGCCCGGGTGAGTCGAGGTGTGTCAGGTCCGCCATGGCGTCCTCCTGCTCTGCGTCCTGCTGCTGTGCCGGGCCCGCCGTCGCGGCGCGGCGGCCGGACGGCGAACGGCGGGGTGTGGGAACGGACGGCGGCTCAGCGGCCGATGGTGACCTCGGACCACATCTGCGCCAGGGAGTTCTCGCTGTACTTGTAGTTGCCGGAGATGTCCGTCAGCAGGCCGGCGTGCGAGGTGAGCAGCTGCTCCATGTTGCGGACCGCCTCGTCCCAGGCGGCCTGCTTCTGCGTGTAGGTCTCGGCGTCGGAGCCGTACCAGGTCTTCTTCAGCTCGCTCAGCTCGGCTTCGAGCGATGACAGGGTGTTCGCGATCGCCCTGGTCTGCTGGACCATGTCGTCGGCCGCGTTCTCCATGTGCTGGTAGTCGACGTAGATGAAGCCGTCGGACAGGTTGTCGGGCATCGGTGCTCTCGTCTCGGTCGTCGGTGCGGGGACGTGATGTGCGGCCGGGTCAGGAGCCGGTCAGCTGGTGGAAGGCCGAGTCGGACGCGTTGTACGCCTGGTTGATCGCGTCGTTCGAGGAGCCCTGGGCCTTGCCGTGCTCGACGAGGCTCGTGTTGAGCTTGTCGACCATGTCTTCCAGGTTCCGCAGGATGACGTTGACCTGGTCGTCCCACTGCTGCAGGAGCTGCCCGTACTGACTGCCGTCGCTGCCCTGGTAGCCGCTGGACAGGGTCGCCCGGGTACCGTCCACGTCCTGGCGCGCCTTCATGATCCCGGAGAAGGCGGACTCCAGGGCCTGGATGCCGTTGCGTGTCGACTGTTCGCTTGACTGCTGGCCATCGCCTGCCATGGTCTGCCTCTCGATCGATCCGATGATCCGGTTCTTGTGAGACTAGAGTTGCCGCAGAGGAAGCAGCAACGAGCTGGGGAAATGTGTTCCTTCAGTGTGACGAAGTTCAACTTCCGTAACCTGTAGGCAACTTGCCGCCCAGTGAGCCGACGCTCGGTCCGCCGGACGAAGCGCTGCCCGGAGCGCAGCCCGGTGGTGTCGTCACCGCTCCCGCGCCGCCGCCGGCGGCCGTCTCCGGGCTCAGGTCAGGCCCCGAGGGCAGCATGGACAGCAGCGGTGAGGGCAGCGCCTCGACGTCGCTCTCGGCGTAGCCGAGGGACTGAAGCGCCGCCGCCGACGGCACACGGTATTTGACACCGTTGTCCGCGACCAGGTACGTCGTGTCGCCCACAGCCGTACCGTCCGCACCGAGCGCCCGTACGAGCGCGCCGTGACCCGGCCTTACGACGGTGGCGTCCACCCGCAGACAGGCCGCCGTCACACTCGTGGAGTCCGGCTGTGCGACCGGGGCGAGGGAGGCGACGGGCACCAGCACCGTGGTGACCTTGGTGCCCGCGTCACCGGGCTCCACCCGGGCGCAGGCCGAGGAACCTTCCGCCACGTCGACCGCGCGCGGCGGGGAGTCGGGCAGCCCGGCGGAGGTGGGGGAGCGGCCCTCGGTGCCGGGGGCGGCGTGTTCCTTCAGCGCGGCGGCACCGATCACCGCGGCGGCGGGCGCCGCTCCGCCGTACGCCTTCTTGCGGGTGTCCGGGTCGCCGAGCACGAGGGCGGCGCCGGTGTCGGTGAGCGGCACCAGTCCCTCGCGCCGCAGCAGGTAGTACTGCGCGTTCGAGCCGGGCACCCGCACCTGGAACACCTGGCCCACCGTGCTGCTCCGCCCGCCCAGCGAGGGCCCCTTGTCGCCGAGGCCGGGAACGGAGGGCGCCGCCAGGGCGGGGCCGGAGACCAGGGCGTCGAGGAAGGCAGCGGACACCGGGCGCGGGGTGACCGAGCCGTAGCCGAGGGAGACGGCGGCCCCGGAGGCCTTGTCCAGCCGCAGCCGGCTGCCCTGCCACACCAGGTACGTCGCATTGTCCGGGCCGCTCACCACGATGCCCTGGTCGCTGCCCACGCCGGAGGCCTCCGTGGGGGCGCCCGCGACCACGGTGGTGACCGCGGTCGGCACACCGCTGCCCGCCGCGTCCGGGACGGTGCCGACTACGGAGCAGACCTGCCACGCTCCGCCGTCCAGGTCACCGGCGTCCGGCACGGAGTCCGGGGCGCCGGGGATGCCCACCGGGGTGCCCACGGGCGTGTCGCGCAGCGAGGCGGTCCGCACGTCGGTGGTCTTGAGGTCGGCGCCGCCGATCAGCAGGGCCGAGGCGTAGTTGCGCACGGGCCTGAGGCGGCCGTCGACGTACAGATAGCGGGCGCCGGTGTCCTTGTTGACTATCAGGCCGTTCGCCGTGCGCCAGGAGTCGTTGCCCCCGGGGTTGATCAGCCCGTACACCACGGCGCCCGCCGAGATCACCACGGCGATGACGGTGCCGATGACGACGCCGCGCGTGGTGCGCCCGAGCGGGCTCTCCGGGGCGTCCGGGTCGGCCAGCAGCATGCCGGAGGTCAGCCGGCTCATGACGAAGGCGTGGGCCTGGACCTGGTCGCGCTTGGACTGCATGATTGTTCGTCCACCGATTCCCTGTGGTCCGCCGGTCAGCCGTTGATCGCCCGCAGGGCACCGAAGACGCCGAGCACCCACAGCGTCAGCGGCAGCAGGGCGATCGCCAGCAGGGAGTGGAGCAGCTCGCCGGCCCGGCCCCAGTACGGCGCCATACGCCGGCCCGGAACGGTCCAGGAGACGATCGCCAGTACGGCGGCCAGCGCGAGGAGCCCCCCGACCAGCGTCGGCCGCTGGGCCGTGTCCAGCGTCGCGGCGGCCTGAACGGCCAGCAGGAACACGCCCCAGGTGCCGGACACGACCAGGGTGAGCCGCTGCCCGACGTTGACCATGCCCCGCCCGTGCAGCAGCAGGAGCAGGGACAGCGCCACGGCGGTCAGCGCCTCGGCGAGGCTGGGCCGCCGCGCCAGTGCGACCAGACAACCGGCGCAGACGACTCCGGTCGCGCCGTACAGCGCGGTCATCCAGCCGCTCGCAAGTTCGGTGCGCGTGGCCACATCCCGGCCGTGGTAGGGCTCGATTCCCTCCTGCAACTGCTGCGGGCTGGTCGGCAGCGCGGGCATCCGCATGCCGGCCAGCCGGAAGGACAGGGCCGGTACGAAGCCGCCGAAGAGGACGACGAGCGCGGCGACTGCGGCCGCGGCGGCGTCGACGGACACGTCCAGCACGCTCATCAACGCCCCCGCGACCGCGGCGGTGATCGCCACGACGGCAGTGGCCAGGAAGAACGGGGTGTACACGGCCACCGCCGCCAGAGCCAGCACCGCGCCCCCGGCCCCGGCGGCGCCCGCGGCCAACAGCCGGGCGCCGAGCACATGGTGGGCATGGGCACCGGACATCTCGCCGCCCGGCAGCAGCCAGCCGGCCAGCGCCAGGCTGGGCGCGGCGAGGAAACCCAGGGTCGCGCCGGCCGCCGCGTCCCCGACCGCACGGCCGGCGGAGGCGGCGCCCGCGAGCAGCAACAGCCCGGCGACGCCCGCGGTGGCGGCGCGGGCGGTGACGGGGCCGCCCGGCCAGGCAAGAACACCCAGACCCGTCAGAACGGCGAGGACGACCAGGGCGCGCAGCAGGCGCCGGCTCGCCTCCGGGCTCCAGCCGTGCAGGCGGTCCCGGGTGACGCCCGCGATGCCGTCGACGAGGTCGTCCAGGCGCACCTCGGGCAACGCCTCGGTGTGCGGACGCAGGTAGAGGACCTCGCCGTCCTTCAGATCGAGGGTCTCCAGCGTGCCTTCCTCGTCCAGCGGACGGTCACCGGGGCGTTGCAGAACCCAGCCGCCGTGCTCCAGGCCGCTCTCCTCCAGTTCCTCACCCGCGTAACGCAGCAGGATCGGAAGGAGGTCGGCGACCGGTACGTCCGCGGGCACTGCGAGGTCGAGCATGTTGGCGGGGGCACGGACGGTGAGGCGGCACAGGCCCGCCACCGAGCTGTCAGTCATGGAATGGGTCAGGCCTCCGGGGAGCGTCTCCGACGAGACTTGGACCTAGGTGTGATGCACATGCAGACTACTGATAACACTGAGGCCGGTGCGAACGGCCCCGGGGCTTCCCCAGCTTGACCTCCTGTCAAAGCATCCCGTCCGTCTACGGCGCCGCCGTAAAAGGAGCCGGTTCGTTGAGCGTTGTCCTGTTCCGCCGCCCCGCCCGCCGACGCGGCCCGGACATGCCCGAGGGAGAGCTGAACCTCCAGGAGCCGCCGACGCTGCCGGAGACCGTGCCGGACAACTCGGCCGTGTGGACGTATCTGCCCATGGCGATGATGTCCATCTCCATGATGCTGATCTTCGTCCGGCCCGGCGCCTCGGCCAGTGTCTTCACGTACATCGCACTGGGCATGATGGTGCTGGCCGCGGCCGCCATGATGGTCGGTCAGGTGATGCGCAAGGGCAGCGACCGCAAGCAGCGGCTGCGCGGCGAGCGGCGCGACTATCTGCGTTACTTGTCCCAGACCCGGCGCAAAGTTCACCGGGCCGTGATCGAACAGCAACGCGCGCTGGCCTGGCGGCATCCGGCGCCGGAGACCCTCCGCTCGATGGCGCGCACCACCAGACTGTGGGAGCGCCGGCCCAAGGACGACGACTTCGCCGAGGTCCGCATCGCCGTCGGCGACCAGCAACTGGGCATGCGGCTGACGCCCCTGTCGACCAAACCGGTGGAGGACCTCGACCCGCTGTCGGCACACGCGCTGCGCCGGTTCGTACGCGCCTACAGCACCGTGCCCGACCAGCCGATCGCGCTGTATCTGCGGTCCTGGTCACGCGTGTTGCTGCGCGGCGACGAACAGGCGGTACGGTCCGCGGTGCGGGCCGCCCTGTGTCAGCTGGCGCTCTTCCACCCGCCGGAGGAGCTGTGGATCGCGCTGTGTGTCTCGGACGAACGGCGCGCCGAGTGGGAGTGGGTCAAGTGGCTGCCGCACAGCCTGCATCCGCAGGAGCAGGACGGCGCCGGACCGGCCCGGATGGTGGCGTCGGCCTTCAACGACCTGGAGGACCTGCTGGGTGCGGAGTTCGCCGAGCGCCCCGCCTTCGACCCGGACGCGCTGCCCGGCCGGGACGAGCCCTTCACCGTGATCGTGGTGGACGGGGTCACCGTGCCCGCCGGGCACCGGCTGGACGGGCCCGGATTCCGCAACACGGTCGTCTGCGACCTGTCCGGTGCCCTGCGCTGGCGACCGGGGCGCACCACGCTCCGGCTGGACGTGCGCGGCGACTCCCTGCGGCTGGTGCGCACCGACAGCAGCCGCAAGGAACAGACGACCCCGCTCGGCCGCCCCGACGCGATCGGTCCGAAGGGGGCCGAGGCGCTGGCCCGGATGCTGGCGCCGTACCGGATGAGCCTGACCGCCGACGCCGCGGAGCCACTGTCCAAGGACGTGGAACTGACCGCTCTGCTGGGCATCCCCGACCTGCACCGCCATGAACCGGCCACGCTGTGGCGGCGCAACACGGGCGCCGCCCGGCTGCGGGTCCCCGTCGCGGTCGGCGCCGACGGCTCCCCGGTCGAACTGGACATCAAGGAGTCCGCGCAGGGCGGTATGGGCCCGCACGGCATGCTGATCGGGGCGACCGGCTCCGGCAAGAGCGAACTGCTCCGCACCCTCGTCCTCGGCCTCGCCCTCACGAACTCCTCGGAAACACTCAACTTCGTCCTGGTGGACTTCAAGGGTGGCGCGACCTTCCTCGGCCTGGACGAACTGCCCCACACCTCCGCGGTGATCACCAACCTGGCGGACGAGGTCGCGCTCGTCGAGCGCATGCAGGACGCGCTCCACGGCGAGTTGATACGCCGTCAGGAACTGCTGAGGGCGGCCGGCAACTACACCTCGGCGCTGGAATACGAGAAGGCACGGGCGGGCGGCGCGGCACTGGATCCGCTGCCGAGCCTCTTCGTGGTGGTCGACGAGTTCAGCGAACTGCTGGCCACGCACCGCGAGTTCATGGACCTGTTCGTGATGATCGGCCGCCTCGGCCGCTCCCTCGGGGTGCATCTGCTGCTGGCCTCGCAGCGCCTCGACGAGGGGCGCATGCACCAGTTGGAGAGCCATCTCTCGTACCGCATCGGCCTGCGTACCTTCTCGGCCATGGAGAGCCGGGGCGTGCTGGGTGTTCCGGACGCGTACCAGCTGCCGTCACAGCCGGGTGCCGGATTCCTCAAGAGCGGTGTGGAGGCGCTGACCCGGTTCCGGGCGGCCTATGTCTCCGGGGGATACCGCCGGCGTCGGGGCGCGGCGGCGCAGGCGCGGGTGGCCAGCCAGGTGGTGCCGTGGACGGCCGGCTGGGTGGTGCCGCGCGCCCCGGCCCAGCTGCCCGACCCGGAGCCGGCGACTGCCGGGGAGGAGGAGACCGGTCCCTCACTGCTGTCGGTGGCCCTGGACCGGCTGCGCGACTCCGGGCCGCCCGCCCACGAGGTGTGGCTGCCGCCGTTGGGTCTGCCGCCCACCCTGGACGCGCTGTTGCCCGGGCTCGTCCCGGACGCCGAACGCGGTCTCACCTCGGCAGGATGGCCGGGAACCGGACAGCTGCGCGTGCCGGTCGGCCTGGTGGACAAGCCGTTCGAGCAGCGACGCGACCCGCTCGTGGTGGACCTCGCAGGCAGCGGCGGGCACCTCGGCGTCGCGGGTGGTTCGCAGAGCGGCAAGTCGACCGTGCTGCGTACGCTGATCGCCGCGCTCGCCCTCACCCACACCCCGCGCGAAGTGCAGTTCTACTGCCTCGACTTCGGCGGCGGCACACTCAGCGCCCTCGCCGGACTGCCGCACGTCGGCGGGGTCGCGGCCCGGCTGGACGGCGAACGGATCACTCGTACGGTGGCCGAGGTCACCGCGGTGCTCAACCACCGCGAGCAGTTCTTCCTCGACCATGGCATCGACTCGATGGCGACCTACCGCAGGCGCCGTGCGGCAGGCGAGTTCGCCGACGAACCGCACGGCGATGTCTTTCTCGTGGTGGACGGCTGGTCGACCGTCCGCCAGGACTTCGACACCCTCGTCCCGACGTTCAACCAGATCGCCGCTCGCGGCCTGAACTACGGCATCCACCTGGTCGTCGCCGCCGCCCGCTGGATGGAGTTGTCCGCCCAGGTCCGCGATCAGATCGCCACCCGGCTGGAACTGCGGCTCGGCGACACCATGGACTCGGTGGTCGACGTCCGCAAGGCGGCCACCGTGCCACGCTCGCCCGGCCGCGGCCTGACGACCGACGGAAAGCTGCACTTCCTCGCGGCACTCCCGCGCATCGACGGCAACGAGAGCGCCGAGGACCTCACCGAGGGGGTGGCCGAACTGGTGGAGCGCATCACGGCGCACCGAACGGGACCCGCCGCCCCGCCCGTACGGATGCTGCCGCACCGCCTGCCCGTCGCCGAACTGCCGACGCCGGAACTGGCGGACGGCCTGCGGATCCCGCTCGGCCTCGACGAGGAGACACTGTCCCCGGTCTGGCACGACTTCAGCCGCACCCCGCACCTCGTCGGTGTCGGCGACACCGAGAGCGGCAAGACCAACCTGCTGCGGCTGGTCGCCTCAGCCATCACCACCCGCTACACCCCGGCCGAGGCCCGCATCCTGGTCGTGGACTACCGGCGCGAGCTGGTCGAGGCGGTGCCGCAGGAGTACCGCCTCGGGCACGCCGTCTCGGTCGACGGCCTCCGGGAACTGGTGGGCGGCTCGGCGCGGGCCATCAAGACCCGGCTGCCCGGCCCTGACATCACCCCGGCCCGTATGCGCCAGGCCGACTGGTGGACGGGCCCGCGACTGTTCATCCTGGTCGACGACTACGACATGGTCGGCGGCAGCAACGCCTTCGACCACCCATTCGCCCCGCTCTTCGACCATCTCGCCCTGGGCCACGAGGTGGGCCTGCACATGGTCGTCGTCCGCTCGGCCACGGGTGCGGGACGAGGACTGAACGACCAGTTGCTGCGTCGGCTCGACGAGGTCAACACGCCGGGACTGCTGATGTCCTGCCCGCCGTCCGAGGGCTATGTCTTCGGCAACACCAAGCCGCGCAACCTGCCGCCGGGGCGGGCGCAGCGCATCGTCCGGCGCAAGGCGACGCTGATCCAGACGGCGCTCGTGGGGGAGTGACCCGGCCCGGGCCGGCCTTGCCCGGCCGGGACGGTCAGCGTCGGGTCGGTCGCCAGCCGCGCGCCCGGCCGCGGGGGACGACCACCGCGGCCCAGGCGACCAGCAGGACGACGCCGCCGCCTCCCGCGGCCAGCAGGACGGCGCGGCGCGTCGCGCGGGCATCGGCCTCGTCGGACGGGAGACTCACCGGCTCGGCGGCCGAGGCGCGGGCGGCACCGGTGGACACGTCCCGTACGGAGGTGAGGGCCGCGTACGGATCCAGCCGCGGGACGTCGGCCGGATAGGCGGTCGCCGTCAGTCGCCCGGCGACCTCCGAGGCCGTCAGATCGGGATGCGTGGCGCGCAGGAGGGCCGCCGTACCGGCGACGTAGCCCGCGGCGAGGGACGCCCCGGAGCCGATGAAGTGGCCCGTGCCCTTGGGCCCGGTGCCGACGACCCCGTCGCCCGGCGCCGCAAGACGAGCGCCGCGGGGTCTGTACGCGCCGTCCGGGCGTGCGCCCTTGACGTCGACGTCGAGGACCGACAGGACACCCGGCTCGGCGGCGGGCCAGTAGTCCTGAGGCGGCGGTGCGGAGGACGATGTGACCTTCGCGGGGGCGTCGGGGACCGCGGCGGCCACGAGCAGGGCGTCGTGATCGGTGGCATGGCGCACCGCGGACGTCAGCGCCTCGGAACTCTGCGCGAGGGCCGGCGACACCTCGATGACCTTCACCCCGGCGTCCACCGCGGCCCGGATGCCCGCCGCGACCGTCGCCGCGGTCGCCTTCCCGCGGTCGTCCGTACCCCTGACGCCCAGAATGCGCGCCCCCTGGGCGACCCCGGCGAAGCGGACGCCCTTCACCGGGGCGGCGGCGATGAGACCGGCGACGAAACTGCCGTGGCCCACACAGTCCGTGCCCGCCCCGCCGACCGCCGTGATGCGTCCCTTCAGGACGGATGCCTGCTGCGACACCCCCGTGTCGACGACCGCCACGGTCACTCCGGCGCCGTTGCCCAGCTGCCAGGTCCGCGCGAGGTCCAGACTCTGCTGTTCCCACGGCACCGCCGAGGCCACGTTGCCCGACGCACCGGTGCAGCCGGCCCCGTCGGCAAGCTGTGACTTCAGCACGGGCAGCCGTACGGTCGTGCCCACTGCGGTGGCCGCGGGAGCGCTCACCCCCAGCGCCGTCACCGTCGTCAGGAGCAGCGGCATCATGGGCCGGAGGGAAGGGGGGAGGCGACGCATGACACGCATTTTAGAGCGTGTCATGAACGCCTCCGGCCTCTCCCGCATCCGTACCCTCGCGGGCTCGTCATTCGGCAGGCTCCTGCCACGGCACGTCCTGCGCCAGCAGCAGTCGCAGGTCGTCGATGCCCGGAGCGGCCAGCGTGCTCAGCCGGCCGGCCTGACGGGTCATCATGCCCTCCAGTACCTGCCGGGCGAGCCGCGCGTTGCCGAACGAGCGGTCGCGCGGCAGCGATTCGAAGTACTTCCGCAGCACCTGTCCCGTACCGGGCCCGCATTCGTACCCCGCCGCCGTGGCGTGCTGGCGCACGATGGTGACCAACTCGTCGGAGGAGTAGTCCGGGAACTCCACCCGCCGGGAGAAGCGGGACGACAGACCGGGGTTGGAGGACAGAAAGTGCTCCATCTCCTGGGTGTAACCGGCGACGATGACCACGACCTCGTCCCGGTGGTCCTCCATGAGCTTGAGCAGGGTGTCCACGGCCTCCCGCCCGAAGTCGGAGCCGGCGGACGGCCCGTTGGGGGTCAGGGTGTACGCCTCGTCGATGAACAGAACCCCGCCCAGGGCACGTTCGAAGACCTCCCGGGTGAGCTGCGCGGTGTGGCCCACATACCGGCCCACCAGGTCCGCGCGGGCGACCTCGACGAGCTGGCCGCGTGGCAACACGCCCAGCGAGACGAGCAGCCTGCCGTAGAGCCGGGCGACGGTGGTCTTGCCCGTGCCGGGCGGGCCGGTGAAGACGAGGTGGTGGCTGATGCGCGGCACGGGCAGTCCGGCGGCCGCCCGCTGCCGTGCGGTGGACAGCAGGTTGACCAGGTCGGTGACGTCCCGCTTGACGGCGGCCAGGCCGACCAGGTCGCCGAGCCGGGCCAGCGGATCGCTCTCCCCGCCCGCCCCGGCCTCGTCCGGCAGCGCGGCCTCCTCGCCGAGGTCCTCCGGCAGCAGCAGGGTCAGGTCCCGCTCGGTGACGTCGGGCTGCGTGGCCAGGCGGAATGCCTGACGGTCCACCATCTCCTCGAACACCCGCCGCGCCGCACGCCCGTTGCCGAAGGTGGCGTCCTTCGGCATCCGTTCGAAGTGCACGGCGAGTGCCTTGCGGGTGGTGTCGTCCAGCTCGTACTGGTGCTGGACACACATGCTCTCCATGATCGCCACCAGTTCGGGCACCGAGTAGTTCTCGAACTCGACGGTGCGGGAGAAGCGGGACGCCAGACCGGGGTTGGAGGAGAGGAAGGCCTCCATCTCGGCGGAGTACCCGGCGGCGACCACCACGATGTCGTCGCGGTGGTCCTCCATGAGCTTCAGCAGGGTGTCCACGGCCTCCCGTCCGAAGTCCGCGCCGGAGCCACGGCCGTCGGACAGCAGGGTGTACGCCTCGTCCACGAACAGCACCCCGCCGAGCGCCCTGGTGAACGTCTCGGTGGTCTTGATGGCCGTGCCGCCGACGATCTGTGCGACCAGGTCGGCCCGGGAGACCTCGACCAGATGCCCGGAGCGCAGCGCGCCCAACTCCGCGAGGATGGTGCCGTACAAGCGGGCCACCGTGGTCTTGCCGGTGCCGGGCGGCCCGGCGAAGACGAGGTGGCGGCTCATCGGCGGTGCGGACATGCCGAGTTGGGCGCGCCGCTGTGCGAGCTGGGTGAGGTTGACGAGCGTACGGACCTGGTGCTTGACGTTGTCCAGGCCGATGAGTCCGTCGAGCGCGGCCAGCGGTCCGTCCTCGCGGGTCAGCCCCCCGCCGTCGTGCTCGCCGCCGGCCGCCGGGTCGGTGCCCTCGACGTCGCCGATGCCCCACGCGTCCCGCTTTCCGTTCCCGGTGCTGGTCAGCCCCTCGACGGCGAGCCGGTCGCCGGGCCTGGCCTGGACGAGGCCACCGCCCGTGTTGTCGCGGGCGGTGCAGTTGACCACGGAGACCGGGGCGGTGCTCTCGATCTGGAAGCCGTTCTTGGCGCTCCCGGCGACCTCGCACGCGTTGAAGGACCCCCGGCCGCCGTCGGAGACCAGCACGCCATGGCCGGCGCTGCCGTTCACCCGCACGCGGGTGGCGGTGAGTTCACCGTCTCCGTCCACGGTGATCCCGCCCTCGGCCGGGGCCTCGACCTTGCAGTCCCGTACGGTCATGATGCCGCCGGGGCCGACCGACAGGCCGCTCGCGGACGACGAGACGACGCTGCCGCCGCCGACGTAGACATTGCCGTCGTCCTCGACCCGGATGCCGGCGCCGCCCGACCGGTCGATCTCGCAGTCCTCCAGCCGGCCCCGGCCGTCCTTGACGATCTCCACGCCATGGCTGCCCGGCGCGCTGATGCGGGCGCGGCGCACCAGCGGGTTGGCGCCGGAGCGTATGGAAATGCCCGCACCGGCCGCGTCGATGATCTCCAGCCGGTCCAGTTCGGCCGCCGAGTCCTCCTCAAGGAGCACGGCGGTCCCGGCGCAGTCACGGACCGTCAGGCCGACCAGGACGGGTGAGGCGGACCCCGTCACCCGCAGTGCGGGCGCCTGTGCCGCGTCCAGCCAGCAGTCTTCGAAGGTGCCGCGGGAGCGCTCGGTGACCAGCACCGCGTGGCTCTTGGTACGGGCGGTACGGCACCGGCGCAGCAGCGGGTCGGTACCGCCGCCCAGGACGATGCCGGGGCCGGCGGTGCCCATGACCCGTACGTCCTCCAGCACAGTACGGGCCTGGCTGGTCAGGTGGATGCCTGTGCCGGTGTCGTGCACGACCGTGCGCAGCACCTGGGTGGTGCAGTGGTCCTCCAGGGCGATGGCCGGGCTGTCGGTGGACGAGATGTCGCACTCCTCGACGGAACCCTGCGCCTCCCCGTTGGCGAGTACGCCGTTGCCGCGTGCGTCGCGGATGGTGCAGCCGCGTACCGTGACCCGGCCGCCCTCGCCGATCACCACCCCGGAGGTACCGAGATGTTCGAGGGTGCAGGACTCGATGGAGCTGTCCACCGCGGAGGTGACGACGACCCCGGCGCCGCCCGGGTTGCTGATCCGGCAGTCCCGCATGGCCAGCGAGCCGCTGCCGCGGGCGAGCAGCGCGGCCCAGGCCGCGCCCGTGACCTCGCAGCCGTCCATGGCGACCTGCCCGCGAGGGGCGTCGACGACCGGCAACTCCTCGTCCCGGCCGCGCAGCACGAGGTCGTTGAGCATCACGGCGTCCGCCTTGAGGACGACCGCGCTGCCCCGGCGGGGGGCTATCTCGACGGTGCCGCGGGCCTGTTGCGCCACAATGGTGACCGGGATGGTGATGGTCAGGTTCTCCGCGTACGTCCCGGGAAGCACGCTGATGACGGCGCCGCTGCGAGCCCTCGCCAGGGCTTCACCGATCGTCCGATAGCCGTCCGGCCGCTCCTGGCCGACCGTCAACAACTGGCGTGACAAGCGTGAAACCTCCTATGGACGACACCGAGACGCCACCGGACCGGGGTGTCTGACGGTGCCTGGCACGGGCAGCACAATCATGCAGGGCGAGGGCAGGACCGGGCCAGGGAAGGCCAGTTGTGCCACTGTTTCACAGGAGATCGCACGGGGGCGCACCGGACCGGCGAAGCGGGCGCGGTGCCCTGCTCCGCCACCTGCGACGCCTCTGGCACCACCCGCTCCCGCACCCCCGACGGCAGGACTCGGCACCGGCGCCGCCGGTGGACCATCCGGAGCGGTCACGGAGTGTCGCAGTCTCCGGAAAGCGTTCCACTGGCGGTATCGATTTGTCCTGTTATCATCGCTACGTAGAGTGATGACTCATTGCGTGGCTGTGAGCGTTTCAGGTCTGAGTGCATGACATTTCACTGTTTGTGCGGTTATTCCTTGATCGCTCTATGCTGATGCCCTGCGGACCCGGGCAGTCGACGGCCGGTCCTGAGCCGGCGGGAAGCGGGCTTCCATGAGTGAGCGGTTGAGCAGGTCCGGGTTGGTGGGCGAGATGTCGGCCGAATTCGCGGGCACCATGATTCTCATCCTCTTCGGTTGCGGCGTGGTGGCCCAGGTGGTCGCCGGCGGAGCGCTCACCACTCCACCGGGTGGCCTCGGAAACCACGACAGCATCTCCTGGGCATGGGGCCTCGGCGTCACCCTGGGCGTCTACGTCGCGGCACGGCTGAGCGGTGCGCATCTCAACCCCGCGGTGACCCTCGCCCTGGCCGCGTTCAAGGGTTTCCCGTGGAGCAAGGTGGTGCCCTACGCGCTGGCGCAGACGGCGGGCGCCTTCGTGGCGGCCCTCCTCGTGCGGTGGAACTACACCGAGGCACTGGCGAAGGCCGACCCCGGACACACCCTCAAGACGCAGTTCGTGTTCTCCACGCTCCCCGCCAACGGCAACACGAACCTGCCGGTCTACGAGTGGGGCGCGTTTCGCGACCAGGTCATGGGCACCGCCATCCTGCTGCTGTTGATCCTGGCCATCACGGACCTGCTCAACACACCCCCCGGTGCCAACATGGGCCCGTTCATCATCGGCCTGGTCGTCGTGGCCATCGGCATGGCCTGGGGCACCAACGCGGGCTACGCGATCAATCCGGCACGTGACTTCGGTCCCCGTCTGGCCAGTTTCCTCACGGGGTACGGCGGAGCATGGCGAGATCAGTACGGGAACTTCTACTTCTGGGTGCCGATCCTCGGTCCCCTGGTCGGTGGTCTGGTCGGCGCTGCCCTGTACAAGTTCTTCGTAGGCCAGTTCCTGCCGACGGCGGAGCCGGAGCCCCCGGGCCGCATCCCCGCTCCCACCCCCAAGGAGTGACACCTACGAAAGGGAACCTGTCCCCGACAGACCTGGCCGCGATCGGCATCACCAACCAGCGGGGGACCACAGTCGTCTGGGACCCGCGCAACGGCCGCCCCTACTACAACGCCATCGTCTGGATCCAGTGGATCCTCGAGAACGTCGACGGCGTCCGCGAGGCCGGCCGAGCGGGGACACGCGCTGTTCCGCAACACGGACTGGGAGCAACAGGGTGGCCGTCGGCGAGCCCAACGCCCAAGCGGTAGGCGGAACTCCGCCTACCGCTTGTCCTGTGTCTCTTCCATCCTGACCGCAGCACACCGGGCCCGGACCGTTCGCCGTACGTACAGGATCTGCTCCCGGTCCAGCGGCGGAAGGGTCAGCGGCCCGGTGTTGGGTGGTCAGGATCCCGTCGCGTCCTTCACGTACGGCGACGTTGCTGTTGAGGGTTCCGTTGCGGGCGTGGGTTCGGGGCCGCCTTCGCTGAGGCCGAACCGGTCGTGGAGCTTGCGGAGGGAGCGGGGTGCGTACCAGGCCGAGTGGCCGAGCAGACGCATGGCGGCGGGGACGAGTACCCCGCGTACGGCGAGGGCGTCGATGAGGACGGCCAGCCCGCTGCCCAGGCCGAACATCTGCATGAAGCTGATCTTGGCGGTGCCGAAGGCGAAGAAGCTCACCGCGAGGAGGAAGGCCGCCGCGCTGACGATGCGTCCGGTGTGGCCGAGGCCGTCGGCCACGGCGGTCTCGTTGTCCTGGCCCAGATCGTGGAGTTCCTTGATCCGGCTGGTGACGAACACCTCGTAGTCCATCGAGAGGCCGAAGGCGATGCAGAACATCAACACCGTCATCGACATTTCCATCGGCTGTGCCGTGAAGCCGAGCAGGGAGGAGAGGTTGCCGTCCTGGAAGATCCAGGTCATGACGCCGAGGGTCGCCGCCAGGCTGATCACGTTGAGGACCAGGGCGCGCAGCGGCTGCACG
Source organism: Streptomyces sp. NPDC107454 (assembly GCF_055582885.1). Lineage (NCBI taxonomy): Bacteria > Bacillati > Actinomycetota > Actinomycetes > Kitasatosporales > Streptomycetaceae > Streptomyces > Streptomyces sp. NPDC107454. Next base: position 405,355 of record NZ_JBVJPA010000004.1, read on the forward strand.
ACGCTGCCGGTGAACAGGAAGAGCAGGACGAAGGTGGTGAGGGCGACCAGGGCCACGGCGATCGGGAGCCGGCCGCCGATGGAGTCCTTGGAGTCGACCAGTACGGCGTCGGTTCCGCCGACCAGGGGGTGTGTCCCGGCGGGCGGGATGAGTGCCCTCACCTCTTTGACCAGGTTCTGGGCCGCGTCCGACTTCGGTGTCAGGGAGCTCACCACACTGATGCGCTGCGCGTCGGGCCGACCGAGGGCGGCGTTGCCGGGAGCGGTCGCCGTGGACTGTCCCTCGGCGTAGGTTCCCGTGCTGGTCTCGACGCGTATGACACCCTTGAGCCCGGACAGTTCGACCGCGTACGACTCCAACGGAGCCTTGTTCACGGGCTGGTCGATGACGATGTTAACGGCCGAGTCCTCGCTGCCGTCGAAGTCCGCCCGCAGTGCTGTGGAGACCTGGCGGCTGGCGGCGTCCGTGGGCAGGACACGTTCGTCCGGTGTGCCGAAGGTGATGCCCAGCAGTGGGCTCGCCGCCGCCAGCAGTACGGCGAGTACGGGAAGCGCGGTGAGCGCGGGCCGCCGCATGACGGTGCGGGCCAGCCGTCCCCACATCGGTGCCCGGGCGCCGGAGTGCCCCGGCTTCGCCCATGGCAGCCGCCCGCTGTTGACCCGGTGACCCAGGACGGCCAGCAGGGCCGGCATCACGAACAGGGTGCCGAGGGCGGCGATGGCGACGACACCGACTCCGGCGAAGCCGAACGAGCGCAGGAAGTACTGCGGGAACACCAGGAGCGCCGCGAGTGCCGCCGCCACGGTCGCGGCGGAGAACGCGACGGTGCGGCCGGCCGTGCGCACCGTGCGCCGTACGGCGTCGTCCACGCTCGCCCCTGCCGCGAGCTGCTCCCGGAAGCGGCTGGTCATCAGCAGGGCGTAGTCGATGCCCAGTCCGAGGCCCAGGGCGGTGGTGAGGTTGGTCGCGGTGTCGGCCACGTCGGTGACGCTGCCGAGGACGGAGAGCTGGGCGAACGAACCGATGACGGCGATGACGGCGATGGCCAGCGGCAGCAGGGCCGCGACCACGCTGCCGAAGACGAACAGGAGCAGCACGAGGGTGAGCGGTATGGCGATGGTCTCGGCCAGGACCAGATCGTCGACCACCTGTGTCGACAGGTCGTTGCCCACCGCCGCGCCGCCTCCGGCCTGGACCGTGAGTGCGCCCTTGTGGGTCCCGGTGTAGGCGTCGAGGATCTTCCGGGCGTTTTCCCGCTGCTGAGTCTCGTCGCCTGTCACATGGGCGAGCACCATGGCTTCGCGGCCGTCCCGGGAGCGGAGGTCGGGGCTGCCCGTGTCCCAGTACGAGACGACGTTGGTGAGCTCCTTCTCCTTCCTGAGGTCGGCCACCAGGGTGTGTCCGCTCTGTGTGGCGGCGGGGGTGTCGATGCGGCCGGCGGGGGCTTCGACGAGCAGGACCAGGTTCGTCTCTCCGCCGAACTTCTCGTCGATGACCTTCGCGGCCCGGGTGGACGGGGAGGCGGGGTCGTCGAAGCCGCCTCCGCGCAGCTTTTCGAATGCGCCGGCTCCCAACACGCCCATGAGGGCCACGGCCACGACGGCGATGACGAGGACCAGCCGGGACCGGCGAATCGCCAGTTCGGCCAAGCGTTCAAACACGTGCGTTCTCCTTTGCGTTCTTACGTGGAAGTGGCCTGAAGCAGCCGGATGTACGGCGGCGCCGGCGCGGTGCGCCCCGCCAGGCCCGAATACCCCGCAGTGAGTTACTCACTCTCTGGTTCGTTAGAAGTTGTAACTCACTCGCGAAGGGAGTGTCAATAACCATCGTGATAGCCTCTAACTAGACGGTGAGGGAGGGCAGGTCATGGACGGAGCAGAGGCGACGACGCCACGCGAGCGCTACCGCACCCAGGTGCGTGCGGAGATCAAGGAGCGTGCGTGGGAGCAGATCGCCACGGCGGGGGCGTCCGCGCTCTCCCTCAACGCGATCGCCAGGAGCATGGGCATGAGCGGGCCCGCGCTGTACCGGTACTTCGCCAGCCGCGACGAGCTGATCACCGAGCTGGTCAGGGACGCGTACCGCAGCCTCGCCGACACCCTCCGTGCGGCGCGCACCGCGGGTGCCGACGCGACGGGCCTCGCGCACGCGCTGCGCGGCTGGGCCCTGGCCGACCCCCAGCGGTACTTCCTCGTCTACGGCACCCCGGTACCCGGCTATCACGCGCCCGACGACATCACCGCGATCGCCTCCGAGATGATGGCGTACCTGCTCGACGCGTGCGTCGAACTGTCCGCGGACGGCCCGGTGACCCCGTTCGATGCCCACCTCGCCGAACACCGGGACTGGGCGGGCGGCCACCCCGCCCCGCCCGCCACGCTCCACCGGGCCCTGGCCTTCTGGACCCGCCTGCACGGCGTCCTGTCCCTGGAACTCGCCGGCCACTTCACCGGGATGGGGTTCGACCCCGCGCGGTTCTACGACGCCGAGCTGGCCGACCTGCTGCGCCTGCCGACGGAGTCCTGAAACGCGTCTTGTTCCGCCGCCTGCTCAGCTCTCGTCCGTGTTACGCATCGGCAGCGGCCGCCGCGCAAGCACGCCCCCGTGCTTGGTTCGGGAGTGAGCGCGAGGTCGACCGGCATCCGCACCGGACCGTCAGGCTCACGCCCACGGCCTTCGCGCTGTACCTGTGCCTCTGTAACCGAGCACAGGATCAGACGAAGGCCGCTTCTACGTCGGAAAGTCCCTCCTGTGGAGGCTACGTGCGGGGGAGCGAGGTGTTGGTGATCGGGAGCGACTGGTCCACGCCCGCCACGTAGAGGTCCTTCGGGGCCGTGCGCAGCACGAACGTGTCGTCGTCGCGCGAGACGCGCACGGTCAGCACGAAGAAGCCGTGGTCCTCGGCGGTCGTCTTCACGTGGTACTCGTTCTCCCAGTAGGTCTGCAGGAAGACCTCGGTACCCCTGGGCTCGACCCCCTTGGGGAGGGTGACCTTTCCGAGGATGGTGAGGGTGTCGCCCGCCTTCACCTTCTTCTTGTTGACCTGGTAACTGACGGAGCTGGACTTGGCGTTGGCGGCCACGGTGGTGTCCGCGAAGTAGCCGTCCTGCGGGGTGTTGAGGTCGCCGTCCACGTCGTAGAGAGCGGTGATCCGTATCCCGCGCTGGACGTTGAGCAGGCTGCTGCCGGTCACGTGGTCGATGTCGACGTCGGGGACGGTGAAGTTCCCGCTGGCGTCGCTGACCGGCGTGCCCAGGTCACGGGGTTCGTAGTAGTTGGGGTCGATCGGGTCGCCCCACGGGTTCCAGGTGGTGAACTGGACGACCTCCTGGATGGTGACGGGGATGTTGGGCGCCGGGGTGCCGTCGGCCTTCGTGACGGTGCCGGTGACGTCGACGTGGCGGTTGTCGTAGTTGGTGCTGGTCGGGTTGGTGGTCACGGTCAGCACGTAGGCGTCGCCGGGGGAGGCGTCCGAGGGCTTGGCTGAGGCGGCGGGCGCGGACAGCGCGCCTGCGGTGAGCAGGAGCGCGGCGGTGGCGGCAAGCCGCGTCGGCAGGGACTTCCTGGACACAGGGCAGCTCCAACTTCGGTCGGGACTAAAGGAGTTACGCCGGGCGGCACCGGTTCCGCCGCGGCGCAGGTGTGCGACGCAGCAGGTTCGACCGGCGGGGTGGGGTGGGAGTTGTGCCCTGTCCGGCCGCTGTTACGCGGCTGTGGCAGGAGGTTGATTTGTCCGGGTTGCGTGTTCACCTGGACGTCGGCCGCAGGCCGCCCCGCATTGCCCTCGGCGGATGGGCGAAGGGGATGCGGGGAGGTAGGTCCAGGGCCTGTTCAGAAGGGTGTTTCGCGCCACCCTGTGTCCGACCGGTTGGCGCCGCGTTCGATCTGGCACATCGCGATGGTGACGTTGACCAGTGAGAAGACCAGACCGAACCACAGGACGTTCTGGTCACCGTCACCGTCACCGTCACCGTCGCTGTGGCGGCTGCTGTCCAGTACGTCGTCGACGACGTCGGCGTAGCGGAACCGGACGCAGGGGTCGCGCGGCAGCGGCCGGCGGTCGTAGCGGCGCATCGGTGCCGGTGCCTCGTCGGCCGGGAGTTCGTCGCCGGTCGTGTCGCGGGTCCCGGGGACCTCGGTGGCGGTGCCCGTTCACTTCTCCCGGGCGGGCGGCAGGACGGTCAGCACGCCGGGCCCGACCTCGGCGGTGAGACGTCGGCCGTGGGACACCGGGTGCCCGTCGAGTTCGCGCGACTGCGGTGCGGCGAAGGTGGGTTCGGCCCGCCGGAAGGTGGAGGCGGTGCACGTCGGGGCGGGTGCCATCGATCTGCTGCGTGCCCGCCCTCCACCGCACAGGGAACACGGGAGCCGCCACTCGTGTTGCTGATCAACTGATCAACCCCACCGCCCGCCCCCGTCCGGCGTCGGTGACGGCTCAGCCGACGCTGTCGCGCGGAAGCGCCAGGCTGCGGAGGTCGTTGCAGTCCGCCGACGGAGAGTCGCCCGGAACCGGCCATGTCTGGTGGGACTGAAGAGCGAGGCTCACCAGGGTGAAGAGCAGGCCGATGTCGGCGTCCACCTCGAGGCGTATCGTCACCCACCGCGAATCGGGCACCATCCGGACCGCGGTGGCGCCCCGGAGATAATCCTGGAAACGGTGAATGGCACGCGCTGTGAGGTGCAGGTCGACATCGTGATCCGAATGGAAGTGCACGATCTCGCCCTGCGCCGAACTCAGCGCCCGCCCTGTGCCGCAGCTCGGCCGGGCCTCTGCGAGGTCCGGCCAGCCCGCCAGTTGTGTCATGGCACGCGAGGCCAACGTCATGCGCCCATCATGAAGGGCTCACCGTCCGGCCACCAGGACTTGAGCAAGCTGTAACTGAGCCGTAGCCCGCGCATGTCCGGAAATGGCGGGTGGAAGTCAGGGGCGTTTCTCCCCGAGCGGGCAGCGTTCCCCGAGGTCGAGGGCGAGGTCGTACGGGACGGATGGGTCAGGCGGGGTCGCGTGCCTCGAGCTGGAGGGCGAGGACGAGCCTGATGCCGGGATCGGCGAGATTGATACCGACGCTCTGTTCGACCTCCGTCAGTCGGTAGCGCAGGGTGTTCGCATGGATGTACGACCGCTGCGGGCCGAGCACGCGGATGAAGGACGGGCATACGATTCCCGGCCTGGTCGTCGAGCAGGTCCCGCAGCCAGTCCCGTGCCGTCGCCGCGGCTGCATGGGCGCGAGCCCGTGTTCCCGCCGGGAGCGGGCGACGGCGCGTTCGGAGGGGTCGTGGAGGGAGCGATGGCCGGTGCGGCGACCGAGTGGGCGCCGCGGGGGAGTTCGATGGAGTCGCCGGAGCCGGTGACGGTGGGACCGACGTGCGGCAGAACGGCGAGCTGTTCCCTCTCGGCCCGGTGGGTGCGGTAGTCCTCGGCCCTGCTCCGCATCGGATGCGCCGCAACCCGGTGGGCGATCCGCGCGAACGCCGTCACCTGCCGCCGCTCGGCCCCGACACCAGCGCCCACATCGCCCCAAGGCCGAAGCCCCCGGCGGGCAGCCCCACGGCGAGCCGGTCGGCGGTGCCCTCCGCCACCCCGCGCACCGGCTCGTGCACCACCGCCCCGCACAGCCGAGCGGCCCCGGACTCCAGGATCCGGGGCCGCTCGGCATCGGTGCGCGGACTCACGCCGTCCGCACGCGGGCTCACGCCATCCAGAAGAAGACCGCGGTCATCCGCTTGTCCTCCATCGTGCTGCCCCAGTAGCCGGTGGCGCTGTGCATCAAGTTGGCGTGGTACAGGAGCAGCCGGTTGTAGCGGTGCGGGACCTCGAGGTCCTCGATGAAGGAGTCCGGCGCCACGAACCGGGTACCCAGCGCGTCGACCAGGTTGTTGTGCGGAGCCGCCACCACGTTCCCGCCGAGCCGGCCGCCGGGCAGGCTCTGCCGGTAGAAGCTCGTGCCGCAGCTCTTGGGTACGACCGGGTTGAGATAGAGCACGGCGGCGTACCGGCACAGCGCGCGGGAGTCGGTGTGCGGGCGCGGTTGGCCCTCGTCCTTGCCGACCACCTGGACGCAGTTGTGATTGAGCGTGCCCCCGGAGGGCGTGCTCTGCACCCACAGCTCCTTCGCGCCGGTGGCCTTCTTCACCAGCCGTTCCACGCGGGCCAGTTCGCCCGGTTCGAGCCCCGGCATCGTCCGCAGGCCCGGCCAGCTCTCCGAGGTGTACGGGTAGCCCTTGGCCCACTCGTCCTTGGCGAGACAGCGCTCCCGGACGGCGTCCACGTCGGGCAGCACATCGTCGAAGACCCAGTAGTCCCGGTCACGGGTCGGTTTCCGATAGGGGAGGACAGGGAGGGGCGGAGTCCGTGGGGGGTGTGAGGACATGCGGCCGACCATAGTGGCGGCCTCGGTCACCACTCGCCTGGGAATTGGTCAACAATCTGTCAACTTCGCTTGGCGTCAAGGCTGTCCGAGCGCCCTCTGTGACGCGCGCATGCCCCGTGCGCTTCCCGTGCGCGCCCCGCGCGCCAGCTTGGAAATGAGATCCATTTTCAGGTAGCGTCGGTCGTGTTCACCTACCTTGGAGACCGACATGGCCGTGCCCAAACGCAAGATGTCCCGCAGCAACACCCGCCACCGCCGCGCCCAGTGGAAGGCCGCCACGGCGCGGCTCGTCCCGATCACCGTCGACGGCGCCTCCCACCTCGTACCCCAGCGGCTGGCCAAGGCGTACGAGCGCGGCCTGCTCCACCCGGAGGGTTGAGATGCGCGCGGCCTTCGTCGGAAAGGGCGGCAGCGGCAAGACCACGCTGTCGGCCCTCTTCTCCCGCGAGCTGGCGCACTCCGGCGCGCCCGTCGTCGCCATCGACGGTGACATCAACCAGCACCTGGCCCACGCCCTCGGCCTCGGCGACGACGAGACCTTCGCCGCCCCGCCCCTCAGTGCGCGACTCGGCGAGATCAAGGCCCACCTGCGCGGCAGCAACCCGCGCATCACCTCGCCCGAGGCCATGATCAAGACCACCCCGCCGGGCCGCGGCTCACGCCTGTTGCGTCTCCTCGGCGACGACCCGGTGCACACTTCGCACCTCCAACGGATCGGCGGAGTACCGCTGATGGTCACCGGTGAGTTCGACGAGAGCGATCTCGGCGTGGCCTGCTACCACTCCAAACTCGGCGCGGTGGAGCTGTACCTCAACCATCTCGTCGACGGGCCCGGCGAGTACGTGGTCGTCGACATGACCGCCGGTGCCGACGCCTTCGCCTCCGGACTGTTCACCCGCTTCGACATGACCTTCCTGGTCGCCGAACCCACCCGCAAGGGTGTCTCCGTCTACCGCCAGTACCGCGACCACGCCGAGGAGTTCGGCATCCCGATCGCGGTGATCGGCAACAAGGTCACCGCCGAGGACGACCTGCTCTTCCTCAAGGAACACGTCGGCGACGACCTCCTGACGTACGTCCGGCACTCCTCCTGGGTGCGCGCCCAGGAGCAGGGCCGACCCCGCGGCGGCCTCGAACCGCACAACATCCACGCGCTGCGCCACATGCGGACGGCCCTGGACGCCCGTACCAAGGACTGGACGGCCTTCCAGGAACACGCCGTCGCCTTCCACCTCCGCAACGCCGCCGCCTGGGCCGACCGGGCCACCGGCACCGACCTCTCCGCACAGATCGACCCCGACTTCCGGCACGGCCCCACCGCCCTCGAACCGTCCGCCGACTGATCCCCCGCGCACGGCCGGAGTACGACCGGCGCACCACCGAACCACCTAGCGACAGGACTGCCACTCTCATGTCACTCGACGTCTCCCCGAAGCTGCTCGCCGAAGCCGAACGCGGTCCGGTCCGCGAAGCGGACTTCGTGGACACCGTCCGTACGTCCCTGCCGTACGCGTACGACCTCATCGCCGACCTGGCTCATCAACTCCGCGACGGTACGGCCGAGTTCGCCGACAACCACACTCCGCCGCCCTCCGAGAGGGAACGCGGCCAGCTGCTGAGGGCGCTCGCCAGCGACGCGATCCGCGGCAGCCTGGAGCGGCACTTCGGCGTCACCCTCGCCTTCATGAACTGCCACCGCGTCGCCGTCTTCCGCCCCGAGGGCCGGGGCGGCGCGACCCACTCCCGGTTCACCTCGCAGCGTGCGCAGATCCTCAACCAGTCACCCGAGTTCCGCGACTGCTGAACCCCGCGGCCACGCGTCCGTCCGTCACGTCGTGGGCTGGGTGGTCAGCGACTGCTCGGCCCAGATGACCTTGCCCTCGGGGGTGTAACGGGTGCCCCAGCGCCGGGTGAACTGGGAGATCAGGAACAGCCCGCGGCCACCCTCGTCGGTGGTCTTCGGATGCCGCAGATGCGGTGCGGTCGCGGCGCCGTCGGAGACCTCGCAGATCAGCGCCCGCTCGGTGATCAGGCGCAGCCGGATCGGCCCCGAGGCGTACCGGATCGCGTTGGTGACGAGCTCGCTCACGACCAGCTCGGTGGTGAAGACCAGCTCGTCCAGCCCCCACGCACTCAGCTGCTGCGTCGCCACCTTCCTGGCCTCGGCGACCATGGCCGGATTGGTGGACAGGTCCCAGGTCGCGACCTGCTCGGCGCCGAGCCGACGGGTGCGCGCCATCAGCAGCGCCACGTCGTCGTACGGCCGCGACGGCACGAGATCGTCCACGATCGTGCGGCACATGCCGTCCAACGGCTGACGGTGCGAGGCCAATGCGCCCCGCAGCCGCTCCCGGCCCGCGTCCGGATCCCGTCCCGTGCGGGGCGTGGCGATCAGCCCGTCGGTGTGCAGGGCGAGCACACTGCCTTCGTCGAGGGTGAACTCCACCGATTCGAAGGGCAGTCCGGCGACACCCAGCGCGGGACCGCGGGGAAGGTCCGCGAACGTGACGGTGCCGTCGGGAGCGATGACCGCGGGTGCGGGATGCCCCGCGCCCGCCATCGCGCATCGCCCGCTCACCGGGTCGTACACGACGTACAGACAGCTGGCTCCGACGGCCTGCATCCCGCTGGTGAGGGTGTCCGCGCCGCTGCCCTCCTCCCGGGCGGCCCGGCTGACCAGGTCGTCCAGGTGCGCGAGCACCTCCTCGGGCGACAGGTCCAGATCGGCGAGGGTCTGTACGGCGGCCCGCAGCCGCCCCATGGCGGCGGCGCCGTCGATGCCGTGACCGGTCACCTCGCCCACGACCAGTGCCACCCGCGCCCCGGACAGCGGAATGACGTCGAACCAGTCCCCGGCGAGGCCCGTCAGCTCGTCCGCGGGCCGGTAGCAGGCCGAGACCTCCACCGCGTTCTGCTCGGGGAAGCGGTGCGGGAGCAGATTGCGCTGGAGGACGAGCGCCGCGTCGCGCTCACGGGTGTAACGACGGGCGTTGTCCAGACACAGCGCCGCCCTGCCGACGAACTCCTCCGCCAGGCTCAGATCGTCCTCGTCGAAGGGGTCCTCGCAGTCGCGCCGGAAGAATGTGGTGATCCCCAGTGTGACGCCACGGGCCCGGACGGGCACGATCATCGCGCTGTGCAGCCCGAGGTCGAGGAAGGAGGCGGCCGGCCCCTCGCGGGCGCTCGTGCTCCACTTCCTGGCCTGCGGATCGAGCCGCGCCTCACGCCAGGACCGGCCCTCGGCCAGAGCGCGGACCGGGGGAGAGGTCGTCTGGTAGGTCGCGGCCTCACCCACCTCGACAGCGGTTTCCGGGATACCGGCCCGGACCGACTGCTGTCCGGCACGCCGCAGTGACACCACGTCCGTGTCGCTCAGCGGGCCGGGCACCGGCTCGGCTCCCCTGAGCACGGACTCCAGCAGGTCCACGGTGACGAAGTCGGCCAGCCCCGGTACGGCGACGTCGGCCAACTCCTGTGCGGTGCTCTGGACGTCCAGACTGCGGCCGATGTGCTCGCCGGCCCGGTCGAGCAGCGCCAGCCGCCGTCGCGCACGGTAGCGATCGGTGACGTCGACGACGGTGTAGTAGACCCCGATCGGGTGGCCGTGGTCGTCCTCCAGCCGGATGAACGACAGGGAGTGCGCGGACTCTCGATGCGGCGCGGACTGTATGCGGCCCACGTGCTCGTACCCGACGACCGGTCGGCCGCTCTCCAGCACCCGGCGCATCTGCGCCTCGAGCGTCTCGGCGTCCAGGCCCGGCTGGATGTCGGCGAGCCTGCGTCCCAGCCGCCGGTGCGGCGCTCCCCCGCCGAACTGCTCCAGCGCGGCGTTCGACCACACATAGCGCAGGTCCGTGTCCACGATGGCGATGCCCACCGGCGAGCGGGCGTTCATCCGCTCCAGCACCGACCGGCTCATGTCCCAGCCGGGGCCACCGGCCAGATCGGCGAGCAGCACCACCCAGCGTGTCGGTCCGCCGCTCTCGCGTATCGGGACGGCCCGGACCATCAACCGGACCGCGTGCCCGTCCCGGTGCAGCGCGGACAGCAGTCCCGCCCAGCCGCCGCCGTCGCTGCATCGCGCCGCAAGGTCCGGGATCCGGGCCGCGTCCTCCGGAAGCAGCAGGTCGGCGGCGCGGCGGCCCAGGACCTCGGAGGGCGCGTACCCCAGCAGGCGCTCGGCGTCCGCGGTCCAGCTGGTCACCGTCATCCGGGCGTCGAGCAGCAGTGGCGCGGCGTCCGCCATGTCGAAGCGCCGGCGGGCGGCCGACACGTCTCGTTCCTCGCTCGCAGCCACGGCGACCCTCTCCGCTCCCCGAAGGTGGTCCTACCCGTTATTTGCCCATTCTTCACGTTGTACGACCACGTGGGCTCGGGGGCCTGGGGCGCCGTTGAACCCTTGGGCCGCCGGCCACGTATCACTCCACGGGGATGGCGTGAAACCGCGCGCACGGAAGGAGAGCAGTGTGCCGACACCGCCCGAACCAGGGCAGCCCGGGGGGCGACGGGCGATCGAACCCACCTATGTTCAGCGGCGCCGCCGGACGGAGGCACTCGCGCAACTTCTGAAGGAGGTGCGGGAGGAACAGCACGGGCCCGACTCGGACGAGAACTACGAGGTCATCGCCGTACCGGCCACGACGGTCGCCGTGACGCCGCCGGTGGCCGAGGACGCGACCGAGGAACTGCCACCCGTCCTCGTGGGCGAGGACTACACCCGGGGCGGGAGACCGGTGGGGGCTCGCGGGCCCTCCTCCGCTCCCGGAGTCCACCGCGAGCGCGGGCGCGCGGGCGGGCGGACGGCCGGCTGGGGCACGGGACACCGCCGCGCGGCGGTCGTCATCGGGGTCACGGGTGCGGCCCTCGTCGGCTTCGCCCTCGCGCTGCTGCTGCCCGGCGGTGAGCAGGAGGCCGGAGCGCAGGCCGGGCGAGCCCCGACCGGCGCGCCCACGACGGCCGCCGCTCAGGCCCCGTCCGCGAGCGCCGACCCGGACGGGGCGGGCACCCTGCGCGAGGGGGACAGCGGCCCCGCGGTCAAGGACCTGCAGCAGCGGCTGCTGCGGATCCCGAACGTCTACGACCACGGCTCCACGAACGGCACCTACGACGCCACGCTCACGGCCGCGGTCGCGCGCTTCCAGCTCTGGTACGGGATCCGGGGCGACGAGACGGGTGTCTACGGCAACGACACCCGCGCCGACCTCGAATCCCGTACGACGCTGTGACCCCGTACGGCTCTGCGGCTCCATGGCCGTATGGCCGGCGAACGGGTGCCGAGCGCGCCAGGACCGTCAGGTGGCCGCGGACGACCGGGTGAACTCCCTTATGGCCCGGGCGAGTTCCGTCGGCCGGTCCAACGGGACGAGCGTGTAGCTGTCGTCGATCTCGACCAGACGTCCCCGCGGGAGCAGCGCGGCGAGGCGTCGGCCATGCTCGGGCGGCATCACGCGGTCGCCGCGCGCCCAGACGACAAGGGCGGGGCGGTCGAAGTGCGGCAGTCGTTCGGCCGCGACGAGCAGCAGACCGGTGTCCGCCGCCGCCGCGCGCAAGGTGCGTACGGTGTCGCGGCGGATCTCCGGCCGTTCGAGGACCGGCCTGATCCACCGAGCGGTGGCGGCGTCTCCCCGGAGTGTCAGCCACCCGAAGGCGACCGGCGTGCGGCGCAGCGGCCGTAGCCGCATCTGTTGCATGAACATCCCGAACAGCCGAGGTGGGAGCCTGCCACTGAGGACGAGCGTCCGGCCCGTCAGCCCGGGCGGGAAGTTGTCGAAGGCGTCGCACGACACGAGCACCACCCCCGCCACCCGTGCCGCACCGTCGCCCATCATGAGCTGGACGAGCGCACCGCCGGTGTCACTGCCGACCAGGACGACGTCCCGCAGATCGAGGCGGTCGAGGAACTCCGCGACCAGCCGGGCCACCCCGGGCAGCGACAGGTCGGCGTCGGCCCGCATTCCGTGCCGATGCGCCCCGAGCGGCAGGGTCGGCGCCACGCACCGGTGGTCGGCGGCGAGCTCGGTGATCGTCTCGTCCCACAGCGAGGCGTCCATCATCAGCCCGTGCAGCAGCACCAGCACCGGACCGTCGCCACCCGTGTCCCGGTACGCGACCGTCCCCGCCGACAGCTCGACCTCCCCCGTCGTCATCCGCGCTCCACGGAGGCGACGGAGGCCACCGGGGAATCGAGCACATGCAGGCGCAGGAACGACAACTCGGCGTCGACCGCCCGTTCGTGGGCGTCCAGGAACGGCGCGTAGTGCCCGCCGGGCAACCACACCAGCTCCGCGCGGGGCGCCTGCCGCGTCGCGCGCACGGCCGCCGTGGGCGAGGCGGACTGGTCCTCCTCGCATACGACGACGAGCAGCGGACACCGTACGCGGGAGGCGTCACGGCCGGGACGGTAGAACCCGAGGCCGAGCGCCGAGCGGGCCGCGACCTCCTGCCGCCAGTGCGGATACCGGTCGCCGGGATTGAGCGCGCGCGGGGCGTCGGCCGTGTCCGGCGTGGTGAGAACGGCGACCGTGCCGGGCTCGCCGCTGAGTGGCACCAGCAGGGGCGGACGGCCGAGGAGGCCGCCGGCCGTGTCGAGGACGCCCCTGCCGAGCAGGCGCAGCAGGGCGAGTGGCTTCTGGTGGCGCGCCGCGAGGCGTGCGGCGGCCGGTCCCCCGACGTTCGGTGTCTGGGCGATCACCGCGGCGAGGTGCGGGGTGCGCGCCGCGAGCCGGAGGAGGTGACCGGCGGATGCGGAGAATCCCCAGACCGCCAGCCTGTTCCGGTCGACTCCCGGCAGGGTCGCTGCGAACGCGACGGCGGCTCGCCAGTCCGCCAACTGCCCGCTGACCGAGGCGACTTGGCGCGGTCGACCACCGCTCTCACCGAATCCGCGATAGTCGAAGGCCAGCACGCCGAACCCGGCGTCGTGGAACCGCCGCGCGAACAGGTCGGTGGCCGGTTCCTTCGTCACGGCGAACCCGCCCGCCATGATCACACAGGAGCCGTCGCTCCCCGGATAGTGCCAGGCAGCGCACTCGCTGCCACCACTGCTGAAACGGACCTTCTGCCGCTCCCCGGACACCGGATCGGTCATGTCGTTCATGAGAGCCTCCTGTCATAAGTCCTGTCATAACCGGCCTCCCGCGCGCGTCTGCCGCGTCTTCGCCGAGCCTCCGCATCCAAGAGGGGTCATGAGGACCCCGGTGTGACATCGCCGCGACACCTCGTCACACTCCCCGCCGGGGACACACCTGTACGGGCCGCAGGAGTACCGCGGTGGAAAACCGAACGCGCACAGGGGTGAGCGTCCAGGCTTGGAGGCGAGCGAAACCCGGCGCCACGGTATGGGGAGCCATGCGAACATCGGCGGGTGACCGACGATGAGGAGCTGTTCGCCGCCGACCTGATCGGCAAGCGGCTGCTGCGGGTGACCACGGCTTGGCACCACTACGCCGATGGCGAGCCGTCGCTGCTGCATCTGTGGCTCCATCTCGAAGGGCTCGGCCCGGTCCGCTTCCACACACCCGGCACTGGCCTGTCGCTGACGATCGACCAGCCGCACGAGCCGTACTCGATGGAGCAGTACGGCAGCGTCGTGGTCGTCGAGGATCCTCTTGGCCTGTCGGTGACCCGGTTCATCGGCGAGCCGGTCCGCTCGGTCCGAGAGATCAGCCATCGGGACGCGCGCGTCGGCTTCGGGGCCGGACTCACGCTCCAGTTCCCCGGCGGGAGCATCCGCCTACTCGCCCTCGACGACGAGCTCGTCCTCGCCCATGACCAGCACCTGGGCCCGGTCGAGAGCCACTTGCACGAGGACGTGATCCTCGCCCGGGTGGTGCAGACCTGCGGTGGCTTCCCGTCGCAGTGGGACGCGTGGACGACCGGCGGTCAGTACCTGTATCTGCGGTACCGGCACGGGGAGGGGACCGTCGAGCAGCATCCGAGTGAGGACACCGACACGTGGGACGGTGAGGAGTCCAGGCTCTGGACGATGTGGGACGACGGGACCGACGGTGGCCACATCGAACTCACCGATTTCCTCGCCCTGGCCGGCCTACGGCTGGCCTCCACCGCCGAGATCTCTCGCGGCTGATGACGCGGTCCTGAGTGTCAGCCGCCATCAGCCTCTCTGGCGGTGGATGACCGCCCGCCCCCGTTGCGGTCGCGGACGCCACTCACCCCCTGACCGGCGGACGACCTGCCGACGTGGCCGGACCTGACGGGAACACCGCAGGCCGCCCTTGCGCCTCCGGATGGCCTGACACCAATCGACTCCAAGGGGTCCTCTGGTAGATGGAAGCGGTCTGTGCGCCTCGAGTATCGGCCGACTACCCGATGATGGGCCACCCAATGACCTGGTCGAGCTGAAGGTCGCGGAGAACAGCGTTGTCCAGCCTGACGTCGGTGGCGTCGGTGAGCCCATGAGGCGAGGTACCGGTGAGGACCCGGCCGAAACGGGCACCGGTCAGGTCCGCTGCCCGGAGGTCGGCGCCGGTCAGGTCGCAGCCCGCCAGCGTGACGCCCCTCATGGAAGCCCCGCTCAGATTGGCTCCGCGGAGATCGCACAGCTTGAAGTGGCAGCCGTCGAGGGTGGCTTGGCGGAGGTCGGTCCCCCGAAATGTGCACCGTGTGAACCACAACGGCTGCAAGCGCACCGACGCGAGATCCGCGCTGTCGAAGGACTCCCGCTGGAGAGTCGCATGTTGACGGCGGGCGGCGAGGTTGTCCTTCAACGTCTCCGGTCGGCCCATGTCGGACATCGTGCCGGCTCTGGGAGCGGGCTGTCGCCGCCGGGCTGCCGGCACCGGTGCCCTGTCCGGTGTCGCATGGGCTCACATGGGTCGGCGGTCCCACGGCAACGAGCACGCTCCCAAACTGGGTGTCCCGTCTCGAGTGATCTGGTTCGGAGTCAGCGCTCGGACCTGCGAGGACCAGATCACTGCCTGGCTATCCGCCCGCGAAACGTGCCGCCAGGTCCATGGCCTCCCGGGTGAGTCTGATGTGCAGGCCGGCGTCGTCCTGCGTCGCGACCTGGGCAAAGCTGCCCTCGTGCCACCAGAACACCGAAGGGCTCAGCGCGCCCGGCGACTGCTCGAAGCCCACGGCGGCGAACCTGGCCATGGCGTGCAGCGAGGGGGCCACGCTCCTGTCGCGGACGACGTGGAAGGCGAGTTGGTGCCGGTGCGGCAGCGTGACCAGGATTCCGTCCGGCGCGGGTGCGTCCTTGGTGTAGCGGCGTACGACCTCGTCGAGGACCAGGGCGAGGCTCGCGATGAAGTACGAGCCTCCCGTCAGCACGTCGAAGTGGGAGCCGTCCTTGTCCCTGACCACCTTGTGCCTGTCAACGCGGACGGCCCGTAGGTTCTGGAACGCGCGGTCCCGAAGGGCCGTGATTTCACCCAGATCGGAGAGGGAGTCCGCGGTCAGCATGTCGACCGTTTCCGGGAGGTCGAGCGCCAGCACCTCCAGCAGCCCCGGGACCGATCGGGGACCGTACCCGAAGGCCTTCAGGAGCGCGGGATCGCTGGGAATGAAGCGGGGGTAGAGCTGGGCCAGGAGCCGTTCGTGCGGCAGGGCCCTGAGCGCCTGTGGCCCATCCATCGAGCGGATGACCCGGTCGACATGTTCGTCTACCAGCGTTCGCCAGCACCGAGGGCCGCGGCTGTCGTGGTGGCACACGGCCGCGAGATTGGAGAGGCCGAAGCGCCAGCCCGAGTCAGTGGTCACGCGTCCCGGTTCGACCGTTACCTCGATGCCGCGCTCCGCGAAGGCCTCGCGGACGAAGGTACGCAACCGGGCTGCCTCCGCCTCGGACAGGAACGCGAACTCCCCGTCGCGCGGGAGGTCCACCCCGTCACGACGCTCTCCACGCCGAAATATACCCACCAGGCCCCCACTCACTCGAAGATGCGGATCATAGCCGCGACCGGCCCAGGCACCTTCTTCAGGTGTTCACGCCCGGTGAGGGGCGGACGCCGACGGCCCCTCAACACCCCCGGTGACCTGCTCCGACGCCAGGAGCCAGATCACCTGAGGGGACGAGCGAACTTGACCGGATCATCTGATATTTGGATCAAGGTAGGAAGCTTGGCCCGGACGGCGTGGGGCGTATGTGCGGGCTCTGCAGCCAATCGGTGTACCAGGCGCGAAACCCGGCGCTCGCCGGGACGAAGCCGCCCCAGTCCGGGTCGAGTTGCCAGACCTCGCCCGCTCGGGGGCCGTTCAGAATCAGCCGGACGTAGATGCCGCAGCCCTGGTCAGCCACCATGAGTGTGCCCCGGATCAGCGCATCGGCCGACGTGTCAATCCGGCCGGGCAGGGGTTCGGCGAGAGGGAAGGGCTCGGCGAGTCGGCCCGGCAGCCGGTCTTGTTCCCACTCGTCGTCCATGGCCCACTCCCCGCCGCCTTCCTGCCTGGGGGCGGCCAACGGCATCAACCCGTGACCGGGACCGGCGGGGCCGTTTCCCACCTTTGCGACGAAGGACCGGTACTCCGCCGGCAGATCGATGCCGTGGGCTTCCTCGAACGTACTGATCTCCGCGGCTGGCAGCGGGGGTGCCAACACGTACCGGTGCGTGTCCGCCCCGAAGCGCTCCCGTCCCGGATCCTGTGCCGCCATCTCCAGTATCCGAGCGCGTACGCCGCCCACATCCCAGCTCTCCATCCAGCGACCGTAACAAGGACGTCCACGCCCGGCCCGCCGCGCCTGCGCGCTCGAACTGCATTTCGTCGGTAGCTCATACTCATGGCATGGTCTTCCCGTCTGCCGCCCATCGGTTCCGGGATCCGCGGAGCACGGGGTACGACTTCATCGGCTCGATCCTCGTGCGCTGCCCCCACTGCGCGAAGGTCGCTCACGTCGTGCCGTCACCCGAGGGTGCCGGAGACGCGAGAGTGACACTGTTCACGCCCAGGCGTCTTGTCTGCCGCAACTGCGGGCTGTCACGGGTGTCGACGGCCAGTCGCGTCTCGTTCAGCCGGGGTACGGCTCAGCCCGCGACGGACCCGTACTTCGGCACGCCACTGTGGCTCCAGTGCGAGACCCGTCATGGGTGGTTGTGGGCATACAACCTGGACCATCTGGACCTGCTCCAGCGCTTTGTCCAGGCCTCGCTGCGTGAACGAGCACCCTGGTACGACACCAGACGGAAGATGACACTGGTGGCGCGTCTGCCGCCGTGGATCAAGCGGGCGAGGAGCCGGGACGAAATCCTGCGCGCCGTCACCCGGATCCGTGCCTCACTGACCTCCGACTGATCGGCGTCGGATTCGCCGCGCTCGCGGTCCACTTGCTGGTGCGGTCCACCTGGGTGCCGGCCGCCGGCTACGCGCGGTCCACTACGCGGTCCGCGAAATCTTCACCGGCAGCCACTGACTGACGACCCGTCTGTCGTGAGGATCGCTGGTCAGTCAGCGGTTCATACTGGTCATACTCCGATGAAGCTCACTGTCTCCGTCATGTCCGCCCGCCCGGTACGCACCCGTGGCACGCCCTCCTTCTCGAACCCCACCGCGACACCGCAGAACAGCACGAGCCCGTCATCGGCTCCCACCACCTTGCTGACGGTCTCGCGGAACATCGTCCACATCACCTGGGGGCAGCTGTGCAAGCCTTCCGCCCTCAGCAACAGCATGACCGTCTGCAAGTACATCCCCGCGTCCCCCCACTGCCCGGGCCCCATCGTCCGGTCGAGGTAGCAGAACAGCACGACCGGCGCCCCGAACGCCTCCGAGTTCACAGCGGCGATCTTCGTGGGCCTGTCGGGGTCGTCGCGCCTGATTCCCAACGCCTTGTACCGCTGGGCAGCCGCGGCGGAGAAACGGTCCAGGTACGGTGAGGTCAGTTCGGCCGGGTACATCGGATACTCCCGCTCATCACCCGGGTCTCCCGCCAGCGCCCTGGCCGTCGCGCGTCTCTTCAGTTCGGCCAAGGGCTCACCGGTCACGACATACACATGCCAAGGCTGGAGATTCCCACTCGACGGGGCCCGCGTCGCTGCGGCCAGAACTCGTTCGAGCACCTCCTTGGGTATCGGCTCATCGCTGAACGCCCGCACGGCCCTGCGACTGTCCACGGCTTCGTACACATCCACGTCTTCTCGTCCTCTCACTCACTCCATGGCGGGCAGCGAAGACACGTGGATGATCGTCGCATCAGGCGAGCGGACCGGGCGGAGCTTTGGCGCTGTCCGCTCTCACGAGGGCCCACACGAGGTTGTTGACCGCCCGTCCCGGCGGTGGTTCGGATGGCGGCGATGTCGAGCCGGCCGTACAGGTTCTCGGCGCGGTCCACGGCGGCGCGCACGCTGGTCGCGTTCGCCAGGTCGCCCACGGCGTACCGCGTGCCGAGCTTCGTGGTCCCCTGGGGCGAGCTTCGGCGGACGGCCGGTGCATGCCGCCTCGCCGCGATCCTCAGCCGCGCGTCACGCGTGCGGCTCGGTGTCCAGGACCATGCCTGACGTGGAGCTGATCATGCGGCGCAGGACGGCGTCGGCCCGCTCGCTGTCGCGGGCCATGACCGCGTCGAGCAGGTCGCGGTGTTCTTTGTGGACGGCCTGGTCGGTCCAGCGGTTCGTCTCTGCCGGTGTGGGCCGGCTCCACCGCCGGTACAGTTCGGCCTCTTCCCTCAGGGAGGCGGCCAGGTCGCGCAGCCGGGGGTTGGCGCAGCCGGCCAGGAGCGCGGTGTGGAAGTCGGCATGGGCGATCAGCCAGTCCTCGCTCGGCTGGTCACCGTCGCCGCGCGGGGTCTGCTCGAAAGTGTGGTGGGCGGCCAGCACCTGAGCCTGCCACGCGAGGCCGCCCTCACTGATGGCGCGGCTCAGGGTGAGGGACTCGATCTCGGTGCGGGTGTCGGTCAGGTCGGCCAGCCCGCGAGCGGTGACGTCGGTGACCTGGAAACCGTGGTGCGCCTCGGAGCTGACCAGGTTCTTGGCGACCAGCTTGAGCAGGGCTTCGCGTACGGCGCCGGTGCTCACCCCGTACTGCTCGCTGAGTTCGGGGAACTTCAACCGCTGGCCAGGCCGGAGCCGGCCGCCCAGGATGTCGGCCCGGATGCGGTCTTGCACCACCTCACTGCGGGTCTGCTGCCCGGCTCCTCTCGCCACAGGACGGATCTTACAACATTTGACAGCTGGCAGCATTTTTAAAAGTGTGGTTGATTATTGAAAGTCAGCAAGCGTCTGTCCCGATGGGAGACCCGATGAGCAGTCCGTACGACACCATGCCCGCCGTTCCCCAGTTCGCCGTCACGAGCGCGGACGTCACCGACGGAGGCCCGTTGCCGGTGGCGCAGTTCGCCGCCATGAGCGGCGCCGCCGGAGCCGAGGACCGCTCCCCCCAGCTGTCGTGGGTCGGCTTCCCGGCCGCCACCCGCAGCTTCGTCGTCACGATGTACGACCCGGACGCCCCGACCCCGTCCGGTTTCTGGCACTGGGCGGTGGCCGACATCGCCGCCGACGTGACGTCCCTCGACGCCGGCGCCGGCGCCGGCACGCCCGGCAACGGCGGCCTGCCGCACGGCGCTTTCCACGTCGCGAACGACGTTCGCGCGACCGCCTACGTCGGCGCCGCGCCACCGCCGGGAACCGGCAAGCACCGCTACTACATCGCCGTCAACGCACTCGACATACCGTCCGTGACGACCCTCGGCATCACCCCGGAGTCGACCCCGGCCGCCCTCAGCTTCTTCATCCTCCAGCACACGCTCGCCCGAGCCGTCCTCGTGCCGTGGGCCGGCGAGTGAGGCCCGGGTGCGGCCGGCAGCTCCTTCCGGGCGGCTCGTCCTGATGACTTCATTCGAGATGACCGCATTCGAGGCGAGCGCGGGACGCCGCTGCCACAACGTCGTCAATCCCGTGCACACATCCGTGTACTTCGCGCCGGAGCAGCAGGACGAACTCGCGGCACTCGGGCTGGAGCGCGGCGCCATGGCCTACTTCGCGGGCCGCGCGGCTCCGCTCGGCGAGGTCGGCGCGGGCACCGTCACAGCGACGTTCCACAACTTCAACCACGAGCACGTGGCCCGGTACATCCCCGCCGCGTGGGCCGTCACCACGCCGGAGGCGGTGCTCGCGGCCCGACTGCGCGGTGCGGACGGGACGCTGCGGCGGCTGCTCGGGGAGGAGGCCCTCACGTCGAAGGGGATGGCCGAGGCGGCCGAGCTGGCGCTGCGCGCCACCGAGGCGTGCCGCCGCGAGGCGCGGCCGCTGTACGCCGCCAACGCCGCCCTTTCCGTGCCCGAGGAACCGCACCTGGCCTTGTGGCACGCCGCGACGCTGCTGCGTGAGCACCGGGGTGACGGTCACCTCGCCGCTCTGGCGGTGGCCGACCTGTCCGGGATCGAGGCCCTCGTCCTGCACAACGCCACCGGTACGGCGCCGACGTCGGCGTTGTTCATGCGGACACGCGGGTGGTCCGCGGAGCAGTGGGCCGCCGCCAGGGACCGGCTGTGCGAGCGCGGGCTGCTGGACGAGGCGGGGGACCTCACGGAGGCGGGCACGGCCCTGCGTGGTGAGGCCGAGGCGCTCACCGACCGCCTCGACGCCGCCCCGTACGACCACCTCGGCGCTGCCGCCACCGCGCGCCTCACCGAGCTGGCCGGCGGCTTCACCAGAACCCTCAGGGCGGCGGGCGCGTTCCCCACGGAGCACTTCGGCAAGGGCTGAGGCCGAGGGGTCCAGGGGCGTACAGCCGAAGAAGCGGCTGGCGCCGGGCGTCTGGATCACCGCCGCGAGCGCGGTCGTATCACCGGCGCCCGCCGGGGACTTCACGCCGCCGAAGCCGTCCGTCGGCTCGGCGCCGTGGCGGCCCGACCAGGAGGGATATGACCTGACCGCTTGATCACGACCTTTCCTCGCCACGAAGCGGGCGAGCGGCCCAGAACCTCCCGGGGAGCCGGTTCGTTGAGCCGCTTGGCCTGCTCTCCCAATGATCAGAAGGACTCGTCGTGAGCGGTGGTATCTCAGTGGACGACAGCTGTATCAGCGCCTTCCAGGAGCTGAAAAGCAGGCGGGACATCAACACAGTGATCTACCGGCTCAGCGACAAGCTGAAGACCGTCATCCCCGACGCCAAGGGGAACCTGACACACGACGAACTACTGAAGGCCCTGCCTGCCGACGAGCCCCGGTACGTCGTCCACGACCTGCTCTTCGCAACAGCGGACGGGACCCGTCAGGAGAAGATCGTGCTGATCTCCTGGTGCCCGGCGGGCACGAACGCCGAGGAGAGGGTCGCGCACTCCTCCGGCTACGGCACGCTCCGGAACCTGCTCGACGGTGTCCAGCTCCACGTACAGGCCACAGACCTGTCCGACGTGGAGTACAAGGCGCTTGTCTCCCAGGCCTGTTGACTTACCTTCCTCCTGGCGGTGGCGCGGACTGGATCGGCGACGGGCTGCCCCGCCGAGTTCACCGATCCCGACGGCCACGCGTGGGCTCTGCGGGAGCGTGGTCTTCGTCCCCCGTGAGTCATGCGAAGGACGGCCACCGATCGGCGGCCCACTCGAGCCAGCCCGGCCACCCAGGAGGCGGACCGCCGATTTCCTGCCCATCGAGTTCCGTGGCATTGGGCTCCTCGAACAGCGTCCTCCAGTGCGAGAGGTCCGCCTCGCTCATCGGGAACGTCCGATCCGGAGCGGTCGACTGGCGGTGGGCGATCCGTGCGCGCTGGGTCTCCTGGTCGACCGGCATGTACACGAGGTGGCAGGACGCGCCCGCGGCCTCCACCAACCAGCGGATCGCGGACCTCTCGTCACGAGACCAGCATCCGAAATCCAGGACCACGTTCGTTCCAAGCCTCAGTGCCTCCAGAGCGAGTGAGAGCAGCCGTCCTTCCAGGACATCGCGCTTGCCGTCCGACTCCGACTCGCCGAACAGCGGAATCATCCACTCATCCGGCGTCAGCCGCAGAGCGCTGTGCTGCTTGGCCAGCTGCCGAGCCCTCGTGGTCTTGCCGGCCCCCGGCAGGCCGACCGTCAGAAACAACGTG
Organism: Streptomyces sp. NPDC107454; assembly: GCF_055582885.1. Classification (NCBI taxonomy): domain Bacteria; kingdom Bacillati; phylum Actinomycetota; class Actinomycetes; order Kitasatosporales; family Streptomycetaceae; genus Streptomyces; species Streptomyces sp. NPDC107454. The sequence goes on from NZ_JBVJPA010000004.1 coordinate 427,707, forward strand.
GTCACACCCGGATCGTTCATGGAAACCACATGGAGGACAACTGCTTTCAGCTTCCCGTTCCGCGTGAGCCGCGCAAAGAGCTGGAACGCCGCTGCCCCGCAGCGCGCGGGACAAGACGATCACAACTACGTTCTGCGCAGGATGGCGTCGAGCGTCGCTGTCAACATCCTCAACCTGGTCCCGGTCTTCGGCGTCATCGGCGCCGTCGTGATCAACGGGGAGTCGATCCGGCTCGCCCAGGTGACGGGCGGCGTGATCATCATCGGCGGGGTGGTGCTGGGCATGATCGAGCGGGGACAGTGGGGCGACGGCCCGTAGCGGCGCCTGGCGGCTACCGAGCCCCGTCGATCATTCATGCGCGGTAGTCCAAAAGACGCTCCCTGGGCGCCCGTTGGCAGCCTGGGGATCAACGCGTCGTACCTCGCGCCGTGCCCGCGTCGACAGACTCGCCCGCACGGCCTTCGTCCTGGTCACGTGCATCCTTGGCCGGAGCACACGATCAGCCGAAGGCAGCCCGGACGGCCGGCGAACGCCCAGGTGAGCGGCCTGGTTCGAGGAGCACTTCGACTCGCCGATAACCTGCGTCCTCATGATGCGCGCTTGGATCCTGCCGACGCTGTTCGTGCTCTGCGGCTCAGTCGTCGCGGCAGGGCTGGTCTTCAGGGGGCAGCCCGGCGCAGCCGCAGCGCTCCTGCTGGTGTTTGTGCTGCTCGCAGCCGTGAACTCACCTCTCATCTTCCCGAGGTCGATCGGCGCGCTGGAGGCGCAACGCCGCAGCGCGGTGGACGGCCGGCCGGTCGTCTTCTGGCGGTCGGGCTGCACGTACTGCCTGCGACTGCGTATCCGGCTGGGCCGTAGCGCCCGCCAGTTGCACTGGGTCGACATCTGGCGTGACCCGGCTGGAGCGGCAGCCGTCAGGGCGGCCAACGACGGCGACGAGACCGTGCCGACCGTCGTCGTGGCGGGCCGGCCGCACGTCAACCCCGATCCCGAATGGGTGCGCCAACAGCTCTCCCCTTCCACCTGATCGGAAGCGGTGCTTCGTGGCAGCGGACGGCAGTGGCTCGGCGCGCTCGTACGATGGCGCGGTGGGGCAGGCCCGCTGCCCTTGCGGGGCGGGAGGAGCGGATGGCAGCCCGTCGGCGGCGCGAGCGCGACGACGTACCGGTGGAATTGCAGCGGCTGGTGGGGGAGTTGCGGCGGTGCGAGGACCGGTGTGAGCTGAGCCTGACGTCGCTCGCCGCCAAGACCGGATTCAGCGTCAGCTCCTGGCAGCGCTACCTCGGCGGCCGCTCGCTGCCGCCGAGGATGGAGACCACGTGCCGGTTCCGCAGGGTGCGCCGGCCGGCCTTCGGCGACGGGCCCCGGTCCAGTGCCGTACGGGGTCGGTTCCTCTGGTGAGGCGAAATGACGGAGTGGCGGATCATGCTGTCCTGCTCGGTGTGGCCGGTGTGGCCGGTGTGGTCGGTGCTGTGGCCCGTCGTGATCACGCAGGGTGAAGATGCCGTGTGACTGGGGCGAATATTGCGAGGTCGTTCCCTGACACTGTGCGACCTTCTAATCTCGGCTCATGGACTGGTTGATGGCCGCGTGGGTGGGGGTGGCTGGTGGTGCCACCATGGAGGCCGTCGACGTCATCAAGTCCGTCAAGTGGCACCACAAAATGCCATGGAACGTGCAGCCGGACACGGTCGAGCCTCCTCGGCGCAGGCCCGATGTACGGCCCGGCGAGGAGCAGTTGCCCGCGCCCGGCTGGCCGGGTTACTGCGTTGCCGCGGTGCTGCGGTTGTTCGTGAGTGGGGCCCCGACGGGCGCCCTCGCCGCGACCTACCCGCACAGTGTGAACCCGCTCGTGGCCTATATGGTCGGCTTAGGGGCACTGTCAGCCGTTCAACAACTCGCCACGCTGGTGCCACTGGCGGTCAAGAGCGCCGGCCGGGCCGCCTTGGGCGGTGTGGCCGAGGAGGCACAGCAGCAAGCCCTTCAGGGGCAAGCGCAGCCGGTTTACGGTTACGGCCACGCCAACGGTGTTCCCCTCCGGCCACAGGCAGCGGGTCCTCCCGCAGACAGCGCGCAGCCGGACGCAGGCATCATCGCGCCACAGGGATCATCAGACGCAGGGGGGCAGGTATGACGCCGGCCGCTGAATCCTTCGCCGGCCGGGTCCTGGCCGTCATCTCGCGCCGCTCACCAGGCTTTCGGCGGCCCACCGGGTCGTTCAAGCCGGTCGACACTCGGGTGCGGACCGTCGTCTCGCCAACTCCTTTTTCCTCCAGGACTTCCGAACCGCCCGAAGGTATCCCCACCGACACCAACCGCGCTGCGACAAAACCGAGTGGCGTCGCGAGCCCGCGCCGACCTCCCCGTGCGCGCAGTCTGCTGACTTCGGTCCTGGGCATCCGGGTGCACCCGGCGAAGGCGTCCGACGCATCCGTGCGGAATGAGTCGGAAGGGGAGACGAAAGCACGGTTCAGCGACCGCACGAGCAGCCCCGTCCTGCCGCCGTACACACCGGGCGAGCGACCACGGGCGCAAGAGGAGGGACGCCCCGAGCACAAAGATGGCGGCGTGCCGCACCGCGAACCGGGCAAGGGCCGCCGGGAACACGGCTCGCGGTGGGTGGATCCGGTTCCGCAGCACCTGCTGAGCGAGGACCGCCAGGAATACGAGCGGATCCTCGATGAGGTGCTGCGCTCCGCCCCACACCGCCCGGAACTCGCCGCTGTCGGCCGGCGGCTCAATGCCGAACAGCTGCGCACCATGGCGCTCAACGCCACCGCACTCATCACGGCGGCCGCGGCGACCGAGTACGCGCACTACGTGAAGGTCCGCGAGGAACTGCGCCGCCCGGCGCCGTCCACCCCCTGGTCCGCCTACGCGTCAGGCTCCGGGGAGCCGGACGCGGGCGCGATGGGGCTCGCCGCCACCAGGGGAGAGCGCGACGAGACCTCCGGGGCCGGTGTGATCGCCGTCGTCGCGGTGCTCGCGCCCGTCCTCGCCGGGACAGCCGCGGCGATCTTCCTGCTCGTGGGGTTCGTCCTGAAGGTCCTCACCCCCGAGTCGGCGTTCGCCCAGACCCTGCTGACCACCGGGTGGGTCTTCGGCGCGGTCACGGCGGCCGCGATCCTGGTCGCCGCGGCCGGGCTGCTGCTCACCGCTCTGCGCGACGGCTCGTCCTCGCTCCACGCCGGAGCACCCGGCGAGCTCAACGCGGAGGTGGCCCGGGCCAGGGAAGCCTGGCGCGAGGCCCTGCTGGAGCGCGGCATCATGCCGTTCCTCCGGGAGGCCCTCGCCGATCCGGGCACGGCGGCACTGACCCGTCCGTCACCGACACCGACCACCGGCCGCATGCCGCACCTCGGCTACGACCGGCCGGGGTTCAGCAGCCCCGACGGCGGCCCCGCGGCGGGTCCGCGCCCGAGCTTCACCAGCCCGGACTTCACCAGCCCGGACTTCGGGGGGTCAGCCGAAAGCACCCCGTCCACGGGGCCCGAACAGTCCGACTGACCAACGCCGGACTTGAGCGGTGGCGGTATGCCGCCGCCTGGCCGCGTTCGCCGATGCGGGGATTGCGGTGGCCTCGTGGGGGAACGGCCGCAGTCGGCGGTGCCACAGCGAGCCGGACGGGGATGTTCGCGTGTCTGCCGGCCACTTCGGGCGTTGGGCCGGGCATGAAGATCACTCGCTTCGGCCTCATCCTCGCAGCGGCGCTTGCCGTCGCTCCCCTTGCAGCCGGCGTGCCGGCCGGCGCCGCGACGCGCGGAGTCGATTCCCACTGCGGCAAGTACATCTGCGTCATGACCGCACATCACAACAAGTTCGTCCAGGACATCACCGCCTACACCAAGGACGGCCTGCCTGGGACCCTGCGTGCCTACTGGGGCGAATTCCGCTCCCCTCGAGTCAGCGCCGCGTCCCACAAGTGGACGGTGGGCTACGAGCAGTCCAACCGCCTCGTCTGCGGCGGCCTGGAGCGCGACCGCCGCACCATCGAGGACAACATCTGCGTCACCATCTGAGCGCCTGGGCGTGACCTCTCACGTGGGCGCGGGGTCGGGGCCACGGTGGGCCCGGCCCGGCGCCTCCGTCCGCTTCCGTTGCTGAGCCCGAGTACGCCGGTCTCGCAACCAGTCGTCGATGACGACGAAGTCCGTATCGATCAGGCCGGTCGTGGAATCGACACGATGGAGCAGCGCGTGTCCGCGATGGTGCGTCGACACCCATGCCTGATCGAGATCGGTTTCCATAGGGCGACCGGGCGCCCGCCGGCATCTGCACACCCCGCCCACCAGGGCGGGGACCTGTCGGGCAGGTCCTAGGTGGCGCTGCTGGTGCTCAGGACTGTGGCGCGGAACGATGTCACCAGGGGCCGCAGGTCGACTCGGTGCCATGCGGCCCACAGCTGGATGCATGTGTCGTGCCAGGGAAGCTCGCGCACCGCGACATCCTCGGTGGTGGCGCGCACCATGCTTTTCTGCACGAGTGCGAGTCCGAGCCCGGAGGCGACCAGGCCGAGCGCGGTCAGTGGCTCGGCGGCGTCGAGGCGGATGTCGGGGGTGAAGCCGGCAGCCGTGCAGGTGGCGACGAAGGTGTCCCGCCAAGAGGGGTCCTGGGCATTCTCGACTGCGATCCATGGCTGACCATCGAGGTCCCCGGGAGTCACCTTTTCCTGGTCGGCGAGGGGATGCCCCGCGGGCAGGGCCAGGAGCAGCGGGTCCTCGAGCAGGGGTGCGGCCAGTAGGTCAGACTCATCCGCGGTCGGAGGTTCATGGACGAGCGCGATGTCGAGGCTGCGCTGCCGCAGGCCTTCAAACTGTTCGGTGGGCGGCAGGTTGTACAGAGCGATGTGGATGCCGGGGCGTTCGTTGTGCAGAGCGCGTAGCGCGCCGGGCAGGATGCCGGTGTGCATGGCGTCGGCGACGTAGCCGATGCACAGGCCGCCCTCTTCTCCGCGGCCCAGCCGTCGGCCCAGGTTCTCCAGACGATCAGCATGCCGCAGTAGCGCACGGGCTTCGGCCAGGAAGACCTGGCCGTCCCGGGTGAGCCGGATTCTCTGCTGGCCGCGTTCGAACAGGGTGAGGCCCAGGTTCTGCTCGAGTTGCGCGATCTGCCGGCTGAGCGGTGACTGGGACATGTGCAGCCGCTCGGCGGCCTGGCCGACGTGTTCGGTCTCGGCGACGGCGACGAAGTAGCGGAGTTGCCGCAGGTCAAGCATGTCAGACCTCTAGGGACTCAAGTGTGTCCAAGTAAGTCTTGGACAGTCTCAAGTCTAGATCCTAGCCTCGAACGTGTCAGACCGACGGAATGCGCGAACGGCGTATAAGGCATATCCATCGCAACTCGTACAGCAAGGATCCGCACCATGGCCATCAAGTCCTTCCTGCCCGGCCGCCTGGGCTTCGGCACCGCACCGCTGGGCAACATGTTCCGGGCCATACCCGACGAAGAGGCCGCGGCCACCGTGGACGCCGCCTGGGACAACGGCATCCGCTACTTCGACACCGCGCCCTTCTACGGCGCGGGCCTGTCCGAGCTCCGGCTCGGTGAAGCCCTGGCCGGACGCCCCCGCGACGAGTTCGTCCTGAGCACGAAGGTCGGCCGCGTCATCCTCGACGAGATCGAGGATCCCGCCACCCGTGACCTGGGCGAGAAGGGCGGACTGTTCGAACACGGACGCCCCAACAAGATCGTCAACGACTACTCGGCCGACGCCACGCTGCGCTCCATCGAGGACAGCCTCAAGCGACTGAAGACGGACCGCCTCGACATCGTGTGGGTGCACGACGTCGCGCAGGACTTCTACGGCGACGAGTGGCTCGCCGCGTACGAGACCGCCCGTACCGGCGCATTCCGGGTGCTGCAGAAGCTGCGCGACGAAGGCGTCATCAGGGCCTGGGGCCTAGGGGTCAACAGGGTCGAGCCCCTGGAGCTGACGCTGGACCTCGACGAGCCGAAGCCGGACGCGTTCCTTCTCGCCGGCCGCTACACGCTGCTCGACCACGAGCGCGCCCTGCAGCGGCTGCTGCCGGCCGCGAAGGCCCAGGACGTCGACATCGTCGTAGGCGGACCGTACAGCTCCGGCGTCCTGGCCGGTGGGCAGCACTTCGAGTACCAGAAGGCCCCCGCCCCGGTCATCACCAAGGTGGAGCGCATCAAGGCACTCGCAGGCCGGCGCGGCGTCGGTATCAAGGCGGCAGCGCTGCAGTTCTCCCTTGCTCACCCCGCGGTCGCCGCCGCCATCCCCGGCGCCTCCCGGCCGAGCCGCATCGCAGAGGACGCCGCCGCACTCGGCGAGAGGGTTCCGGCGGCCTTCTGGACGGCTCTGCGCACGGAAGGGCTGGTCACTCAGAACGCCCCCGTACCCAGCGCCTGACTTTTACCGCACCTGTTGAGGAGACGACCATGGCCACTACGACCGCAACCATCGACATCCCCGTGCCCGCCGCGCGCGTCTGGCAGCTCATCGGCGGCTTCGACTCCCTGCCCGACTGGCTGCCCTACATTCCCACGAGCACGCTCAGTGAGGGTGGCCGTGTCCGCAGCCTCGCGAACGAGGAAGGCGGCGTCATCGTCGAACGCCTTGAAGCGTTCGACAACCAGGCGCGCACGTACAGCTACTCCATTCTCCAGGCCCCGTTCCCTGTCACCGACTACCGCTCCACCCTCACCGTGCATGAAGTGTCCGGCGGCCAGAGCCGTGTGGAGTGGTCCGGCACCTTCACACCGGCAGGGACGAGCGACGAAGAAGCGATCACCCTGTTCCACGGCATCTACGCCGAGGGTCTGGCCGCGCTGAAGAAGACACTCGACGCAGTTGTCGGTGGGTGATGAGGCGGCAGGCCCGTTCGTAGCTGCGGTCGGCGAAGAGTTGGTTGCGGAGTGGAGCTCGCGTGTCACGCGGTGAACCCGCCGTCGACGTGGATCGAGGCTCCGGTGATGTACGCGCCGTCCGCACTTGCCAGGTGGGCGACGGTGGCCGCGATCTCGGCCGCTTCCGCATAGCGGCCAACCGCGGTGAAGCCGGCGATCATCTCGGCGTTCGGCCCGTCGGCGGGGTTGGTGTCCGTGTCGGTGGGGCCGGGGTGCACCAGATTGACGGTGACTCCACGCGGGCCGAGCTCCCGGGCCAGGCCCTTCGTCATCCCGACCAGAGCCGTCTTGCTCATCGAGTACAGCGCCAGTCCGGGAAAGACCGCACGCTCGGCGACATTGCTGCCGATGCTGATGATCCGGCCGCCCTGGTCCATATGACGCACTGCCGCCTGGGACGCCGCGAACGGTGCCCGGACGTTCACCGCCAGAGTGCGGTCGATCTCTGCCGACCCCAGGTCTTCAAGTGGGCCGACGAGGAAGACCCCGGCGTTGTTGACCAGGATGTCGAGTCTGCCGAACGTCGCGGCGGCCTCGTCCACGGCGGCGGTGAGTGCCTCAGGGACCGCGCTGTCGGCTTGGATGGCAAGGGCTCGGCGCCCCCTGGCCTTGATCTGCTCCACGACCTCGCCGGCGCGTTCCGCGTTGTTCTCATAGGTCAGGACGAGGTCGGCGCCTTCTTCGGCCAGTCGTAGTGCCACAGCGGCACCGATACCCCGGCTTCCGCCCGTGATCAGGGCCACGTTTCCTTCAAGTCGATTCATCAGGTTGAGCATTGCTGGCGCCAGTGCCGGAAGCTGGCGGGAATCCGCCCTGGAGTTCAGCCGCCGGGAGGGCACGCTCTGGTGGGCGGGTCTGTCGAGTGTCACCGGGCATGTCGAATACGCCGGCTCCCGATCGACGTGAGAGTGAAGGCACATCCCAGCACTTCAGGAGCAACCCGTCGTGACCGTATCCGCGGACATGGCCATCTCGCTCGACGGGTGCATCGCCGGCACCAATGTCGCCCTCGACAACCCGGGAGGCGACGGCGCCGAGCCGCTCTTCGAGTGGATCCACCCGCCGTTCAGGGCCCCGGTCTTCGTGCTCACACACCGTCCCCGGCCGGCCCTGGTCAAGGAGGGCGGCACCACCTTCACCTTCGTCACCGACGGCATCCACAGCGCCCGTGACCAGGCGAAGGCCGCCGCCGGGGGACAGGAACGTCGACATCGCGGGCGGGGCGAGCACGGTGCAGCAGTACCTCAGGGAGGGGCTCATCGACGAGCTTCGGCTGCACGTGGTGCCCGTGCTCCTCGGAGAGGGACTGCGGCTCTTCGAGGGACTGGGCGCCGGGCGGCGGAACCTCGAGCCGGTCAGGGAGGTCGTCGATGGCCCCGTTTCCGGTGCAGTCGCCGGTCGTCATCGCCAGGTCGGGCGTCCAGGTGCCCGCCGGGCCGGGCAGAACCGGGCGTCCGTCGACGGTTGGTAGGGCGGTCTCGCGCCCACCGTGCGATGGGCGGCGGCGTCGTTGAACAGGTTCTTGGCGTCCTTGCCGTAGATGGGCGCGTACGTCACCCAGTCGTCGTTGGCGTCGTTCCCACCTCCGTTGTACCCGCCGGTGTTGCCGACGACCTTGCCGGTACCGGTGGCACGGTTGTAGTCCTCGATCCACGGGCCGCCGGAGACCCCTCCGTAGAAGCCGGTGCAGGTCATGCGCACCTGCTGGTAGCCGGGCAGGCGCGAGGTGGTGACGGGGCAGCGGATCGCCTGGTGCCTCGCATTGACGCTTTCGGAGCTGGGATACCCGATCACCGTGACCTTGTGGGTGTATTTGCTGGTGGGAGTGAACGTCAGAGCGCCCGTCACGTCCTCCACTTTGCCCCGGCTGTTGGGGCCGACCTGTGCGAAGGCCAGGTCCAGGTCGGAGGTGGGTTTCTTGGTGTTGGCCACGTAGCGCGGATCGATGTACATCTGCGACACCGCGAAAACGCCGCGCGGCTGGTGCACGGCGGACAGCCCGTCGCGATACTGCGGCACGAAGATGCGGTGCGTGGCCCCCTGCAGACCGCGGCCGCAGTGCCCGGCGGTCAGGACGATGTCATGGGCGGCCGTGTGCACCACGCTGCCCGTGCAGTACGTGCTCTTTCCGCCCAAGGGCTTTCCGTCGTAGAAGAACGTGCCCACCATCGGGTGGCCGCCGAAGTGCTCGGGACGGGGCGTGCCGGCCGGCGGCCTGCTGCGCGTGCCGATGTGCGGCGCCGAGGCTACGGGGGCCCGGCCGGGTGCGCTGTCGAGGGGCACCGCGTTGTCCATGCGGTTGGCTGTCCAGTACTTCTCCTCCTCGCTCAGGCTGGGGCCGCCGGAGGAGGCCGGAGAGACAGGGGGGTGGCTGGGCTGCGCGGATGTCGGCGTCGCCGAGGGGACAGGCGGCACTGCCGCCGCCCCGGGTCCTGTCGGACGGGCCGACGGTGCAGCGGGGACCGACGGTAGCGGAGTGCCGGACGGCACCGGAGTACGGGACTGCACTGGAGTGCGGGACTGCACTGGAGCGCCGGTGGCGGCAAGCGCCTGGCTCGTGCCGAGCATGCCCGCGCACAGACCGAGCGCCAGGGCCGGAATCCATGTGGAACTGGAACTCAACGAGGTGTCTTTCCGTCTTGGAGGAAGCCGAACGGCAGGCGATACAGATCTCGCATAATCGCACATATGTTCGTCGTGACGGTTGGTAGCGTAGCGTCACATGCGGCTTGACGTGGCGTCATAAGGCAGACAGGCGAGGCGATGGACCGATTCCGCACCGCGGCGATGGTGGCACTGCCGCTCCTCCTGCCCCTCCTCGCCGCCGGCCCGGCCTCCGCCGCCGAACCGGCACCGCTGCCCCTCGGCAGTGTCCGGTCGGTGCATCCCGGCGACAGGCTGGCCGTTACCGCAGCGAGCGGACAGGCCGTGAACGGCGACACCATTACCTCCCCGGTATTGCTGAAGGCCGGGCGGATGCGGATGACGGCACCCCGGCTGACGGCCTCCGTCACCATCGCCTGCGACGCCCGGCCCGGCACCTACCCGGTCGCGCTGACCAGCGCCGGATCCTCACGCCCGGCCGAGCACGCGGCCCCGTGGGCACACGTACGCGTGGAACCGGACGACGAGGCCGCGCGTCGCGCCTGCCAGGACAAGGTCAAGAAGATGCCCCCGCCCGACCGGGAGGAGCACTGGGCGGCGGACACCACCTGGCCCCAGTCGCAATGGGATGTCAGGTCCTTCCGCGCCGGCAGCCGCATCACGATCACCGACAACGACGACGAGGGACTGGACGGGGTCATCGCCCTCTCGTCCCCCGCCTTCGCCGACCGGCCCGTCCTGCGCGGCGCACGAGCGGTCCTGACCGCCACCGCCACCCTCAGATGCGATGCTGCGCCCGGCCTCTACCCCGTCTACCGGCACACTCCCGACCTGGACAAGAACCACCCGAACCAGCCCTGGGCCCGGCTGCGCGTCGCCCCCGCCTCCAGAACAACCACCTGCCCCACGCGGCAGGCGGCGCGTCCCTCCGGGGGATCCCGCACCGAAGTGGTGGCCTGGGCCGCGGGTGGGGTACTCCTCGCTGCTGCCGGCACGGCGCTCCTCCTCAAACGCTTCCGGTCCCGCCATGCGAACATCCCAGGGGCACCGCCACGCTCAAGCAGCTGACGCCGCAACAGATGTCGGCCTCGGAAGCGGGTTCGCAGACTCCGACAGCAGCTCGACGTCGGGCGGGCCCCAGCTCATCGCGCCGACTGCGGCGGCGCTGGTGCACCGTGACCGCTCGGTCGCGTTCGTTGGCTTCGGAACAGCGGGCGAAGTGCGCCTGGAGGACACGCCGTTCGGGTGGAACCACTCGTGGTTCGCAGGTAGGACGCTGGTTCCTGCATGACCGATCGGCCTCCGGACCGGGTCCAAATGTGCATGAGACCGGCTTGCTCGTCGAGATGCGGGCGGTGCGGGCGCAGCCCGGCGAGAACGCCGTCACGAGAGTGGCGACTCTCGGTGCGCCGGACGGGTCCAGGCCGATTGCTCAGGTTTCGTCGACAGTAAGGGCCACGGCGTCGTTCGCTGCGTGGTCCCAGTTGGTCCAGAAATCCTGGGAGCGGGCGTCGAGGAAGATGAACCGGGCGTGGTTGGGAGGCCGCGTCGTGGTGTCGTGGAGCGGTGCGAACAAGGCCCGGCCGAGTGCGTTGCTCGCCGGTACGTCCGTGCGGCCGTTGATGACCAGTGCCGGGGTGTCGGTCATCGCCTCGAGGAGCCGCTGAACGTTGGGGCGCACTCCCTGCGGATCCGCCGGTTTGCGGCGTCGGCGCGGGCTTGTTCCGGCGGCGCGGGCCAGGTCGCAGAGGTGGGCCCGCTCGGTGTCGTCCATACGCAGCGCGCGGGCGAGCGCGTCCAGGACGGTGTAGGACACCCCTGCGAGGCTCCCCCGCTCCAGGCGGGCGTAGTACTCGACGCTGACCTCGGCGAGCTGTGCGGCCTCCGCGCGGCGCAGCCCGGGAACCCGGCGGGCCCCGTAGCTGGGCAGCCCACCTGGTCGGGGGTGATCCTGGCCCGGCGGGAGGTCAGGAACTCGCGGATCTCGCTGCGGTGGTCCATGCCTTCCAGGCCAGGTAGCCGCAGAGCCTGGTGGGGTGCCCTGTCAGGGCGCGTTTCAGCAGTGACTCCCTCAGTCGCCGGTGCACCGATTGCATGGTGGTCAGCCCGTGCATCGCATGGTTTCGGACCGGCTCCGCGGGCTTTCACCTCGACCACGGGAGCGGCGGCCTCACGGCTGCTCTCCCGGACAGGTCAGCCAAGGACATCACCGTGCGGAACGTCACCTTCACCAGCGCCGGCGACACCATGGCCGGGAACCTCCACCTCCCGGACGGCTTCACGCCGGTAGGCTGATCATGAGCAGCGGTGACGTTCAGTAGTTGATGACTGACAGCCGCTTACGATCTTCCGTTCGGGATTTTGTGCCGCACCACTGTCACTTCTGCAGGTTCAGCTGCCAGGAGACGCCGAAGCGGTCGTTCACCCAGCCGAACTTGGCACTGAAGCCGTACGAGCCCAGCGGCATCAGCTCCGTGCCCTGTTCGGCGAGGGCGCCGTAGAGGCGGTCGAGCTCGGCCTCGGTGTCGCACTCGACGAAGAGCGAAACCGCCGGGGTGAACCCGAAGGCGTGCTTGACGTAGCTGTCGATGCACATGAACCGCTGTCCAGCGAGCGAGAACGTGGCGCGCTGGACCGTGCCCGCCTCGCCGGGGCCGTCGGCGCCGTAGCGGGAGATGTCGACCACCTCGGCGTCGTCGAACAGCGACATATAGAAGGTCAGCGCCTCCTCCGCCCTGCCCTCGAACATGAGGAAAGTGGTGATCTTCTGTGGCATCGAGGCCATGGTGCTGCCCTCCGGTTACAGGCGTTGGTCCTTCGAGGACGAGGCTAGGACCTGCCACCCACCGTGACCAACCGCACGGGGGGAAGGCCCCTCAGTGCTGCGGAACATCCAGTGCGTTGTGTCCGCGCTGAGCTCCCAGCGGTACGTGCCTCGCGCGTCCTGGGGTTGGACATGCCTGAGGGGCCGGCACATGGTGCCGGCCCCTCAGGCTTCAGTAGCGGGGACAGGATTTGAACCTGCGACCTCTGGGTTATGAGCCCAGCGAGCTACCGAGCTGCTCCACCCCGCGTCGGATTCCTCCACCCTACGCCAATTATCCCGGCCCTGAGACCATGATCGCCGTGGACCCGTCGGCTTACCGAGGTCGGCTGTATCTGACGTAGGAACGGATGGGGTCGGTGGCGTAAGGGCTGTGGCTGCACCGGATGACGGGCTCCGCCGCGCAGGCCAACCGCTTCGGCCGCGCTGTCCCCCGCTGCCGCGCCGTCTCCTTCGATTGCCGGAGCAGGGCCGGAAGCGGACAGGCCGAGCGGACGGGACAGGATCCGGTTCCGACGGCCTACGACTCAACCGCCAGGCGCAGCCCCAGCCCGACCAGGACAGCTCCGGAAATCTGCTCCATCCGGCGGTGAATCGACCGCCGTTGGAGCACACCGCGGACCCGTCCAGCCGGCCAGATCAGCGGGAGGTACCAGAGCAGGTCGATCACGGCCCAGATCACCGAGAAGGCGAGCAAGGTCGGCAGTACGGGAGCGCCCTGCGGCACGAACTGCGGCAGGAAGGAGACGGCGAACACGACCGCCTTGGGATTGGCGAAGTTGGTGACCAGCCCCTGCCAGTACGCCCGCCGGTGCGACACCGCCGCCGTTTCCGCCGGTTCCTCACCCGGCCCGATCACGTGCGCCTCGTACGGGCGGACTTCGACGCGACGGCGTGGCCCGACCGCATCCTGCGCCAGGTCCACGACCTGCTGCCAAGCGGGCTGTTCGCCGCTGTATTGCTTCCTGGACCTGCGCCGGCCGCTCGGCTCGCGGTGCGCCGGCCATGGGCCTGCGGCGGGCTTCCGTGCGACCCGTGCGGATCATGACTGTTGCTCTCTGGCGGTGGGCAGTTTCGCCGTGTAGCGTCGTTCTCAGATGTCGTGGTTCGCAGTATCTGCCCGCGCTCCGGCGTGGGCGTTTTGCTGTGCAGTGCAGGACCAGGGCGATCACCTCCGGGTCCGCGCGGTGCGGAACCCGATATCGACTGGAAGGCACCAGCATGGCCAGCGGAACCGTCAAGTGGTTCAACGCAGAAAAGGGCTTCGGCTTCATCTCCCAGGACGGTGGCGGACCTGACGTGTTCGCGCACTACTCCAACATCAACGCCAGCGGTTTCCGCGAGCTCCAGGAAGGCCAGGCGGTGACCTTCGACGTCACCCAGGGCCAGAAGGGCCCGCAGGCGGAGAACATCACCCCCGCCTGACCTCGCGGTCAGGACGTATGTCAGGGTCCCGGAGCACGTGCTCCGGGACCCTGGCGTGGCTCTTACGGTCACTTGCCGATCCACGCAGGTCCGCCGGGACGCGGTGAACACACCCCGCCTGGCTTCCCCGGTCCGGCCCTGCGCCCGCTTCGAGCGCGGCGAGCCTGTTGAACGGCCGGAGGGACTCGCGGCATGACCGGCCTCCACACCGACGAGGAGCCCACCGAGGAGCCCGCCGAGCACCGGCGCTTCGCCCGCTACTTGCAGGCCCTCGAGGCCGTCGCCGAGGCGGACGAGGCCGACCTGGTGGCTGCCGTCCTGCGTGACCAGGACACGACGATGGCGGACAGTGCAGTGGGCCGCCATCTGGATCGCCGGGCTGCCGATTTGCTGACCGGTCCTGCGTTTACGGCTTGGGCCCAGGCCATGACCGGGGTGATCGTGGATCGCGACTTCCTCACCCTCCGTCTGCGCGAGTGGACCCTGCTCAGAGATATCGCCCTGGGCGAGCCGTGGACCGCGGAGGATCTGAGCGGCGCATCCGATTGGTTCCAGCGCATGGCCACAACCCCGCAGATCGTGGCCTCGCCCGAGGCCCTCGCGCTGCTGGCCGAACGCGGACGAACCCGCCGCGTACGAAACGCAGCGAGCCGTCAGCTGCAACACCGGGACCAGCCCAGTTGACTCGGTCCATAGATCCCCGATGGAGCGGGGTGCGGCCACGCCCGGACGAGCATGCCGCGGCGGATGATGTCCCGTTGCGTCAGGCGGTAGTGCGGGCCGTGCAGGTGGTGACGAGTGCCCGGACGCGGTTCCGGAAGGCTGCGTCCCGGTGAGTGATGCGGTTTTCCACTCCCGATCGGATGATCCGCGCGTCCCCGTCGGCGAGGGCGGACAGCCGGTGCAGGTGGTCGGCGGTCAAGGCGGCGACACCGAGGGCCTCCAGGGCGTCGCGGGCACCTGTCGGGTCGGCTTCCTGTCCGGCGGACCGCAGGACGGCCGCGGCGAGCGCCGTGCGGTCCAGTGAGGCGGGTTCCGCCACGGCCGTGAGGGCCAGTACCGCGGCCGGCACCCGCACGGGATTGTCCAGCAGGGTCTTCAGGCGGGAGGTGAGCGGACGTCCCGCCGGGCCGAGGAGCGCCGTCGTGCGAGCGGCCCGCACCGTCGGCCACTGGGACCAGGAGTCGTGTTCGGCCCGGGCGCAGACCGAGTCCAGAGCGGCGACCACCGCGGCGGCGTCCTTTGTGACGTGCCACAGAGCCTCGGCGAGCGCCGTGTCCGCGTCCAGCGCGGGTGTGACCGCTTCGCCGCCCGGGGACCGAGCGCGCCTACCGTCCCCGCGGGCTCCGCTCCGCGGCGTCCAGCAGGGGCAGGAGCAGCGGAAGTTGTCCGGCAACGGCCGCCCGGACCGTGCCCCGTGCCACGCCGTGTTCGTCCTCGCTCTCGGCCATGCCTCCGAGCAGCATCAGCATGTCAGCCACCTGGCGGCCGGACACCGCGATCCTGGCCAGGAACGGGGCCACTTCCGCACGTGCGGCATAGACCGTCCCCTGATGCAGCACGCTTCCGTGCAACTCCGGCAGCGCTTCGCGTAGGCGTGGCTGGAGGAGGACCAGGGGTGGGAGTCCAAGCCGTCGAGCGGGTGTACGAGTTCGAAGCGGAGCATCGTGCCGGCCACCACCGACGTCAGAGTCAGTCGGCCTCACGGCGTCGCGCACCGACCCTGCCCGCCTCGGTGGTCGTCCGCGAAACGGCGTTGTCAGTGGTCGCCACTATGTTCAGTGGTGTCCCGCCGAAGTGGCGTGGAAGTCCCCTCTGATGCATAGGAGATGGTGCGTTGTCGGATTGGGAGAGGTCGAGCACGGCACGGGTGACAGTGCCCGCGCGGCCGCGGAAGCTCGCCAAGGTGCCCTTCGTCGAGCTGGCCGACGGACGTCTCCAGGGTGTGGTGTCCAGCGGCTCGGACATCGAGCGGGTCTACGTCTCGTCGGTCGCGGCCGGCACCTACGCGTTCGCCTGCAGCACCAACAACAACCGCCCCTGCGGCGGCGCGCGGGGCATGTTCTGCAATCACATCCGGGCCCTGATCAACGAGGCGGTGCTTCAGTACGGCGCCGAGCGCGTCGCCCGCTATCTGAGGGTCGAGCTCGCGGACGGCGAGCCGAGCGGACCTGCCATCGCCCACGTCATGGACAACACACGACCGGCGCAGGGAGACACCAAGGCCGCCGCGCCCGTCTTCAGCCGGTTCCTGCGCCACCTGGCCTATCTCGAACTCGCCCCGACCACCGCGCCGTTGCCGGAGATGCAGTGGTTCCCGCCGACCAGGGCGGTGGCGTGATGCGCGCGGACCTGCTCTCCGACCCCATCGCCGGGCTCGACGAAGCGCTGGCGGCCGTCGACGCCTTCGACCAGGCTCTCGTCGCGGGCCTGCTCCGTCCGCAGCCCGCCCAGGCCGCCGGTCTGACCGAGCTCGCGCACGCCGTCGCGGGGACACCGCTGGCCGCCCGGGTCGCCGAGGCGGCGGCGAAGGCGGCGGCCGGAGCAGCGGGCGAAGACCACTTCGTCGCCCTCGCCGCCGCCCGCACCGCACTGCTCGGCTCCGCCCACGACGCACTGATGACCCGCGTCACCGAGGCGACCGGTCGCCCCCGCGGCGAGGAGACCGTCCCGGCAACCGGTGGGCGGCAGGCGGCCAACGTGCTCGCCGCCGCCCGCGCCTGGCTGTGCGATCTCGCACGCGCCGGATGGCAGGGCATCGACCACGAGGTGGTCTCCGGGGCGGCACAGGTCGTCTCCGCGATGCTTCCGGACCCGTCCCTGCGCCGACCGGCGACGCTCCTCGACGGCTTCGCCGCCGAACTCGCCGCGTCCTGCCCGGGTTCCGCCCTGGAGAGGATCCCGGCACGCCGCTGGGGCGACCTCTGGTCACGCGGCATGCTGCTGACGCTGCCCGGTGCCGCCGACATGCCCGCGCCGGGTGCCGCCACCGGTCGCCTGCTGCCCCTGGGAGTCGACCTCCAGGAACACGCGACCGCGGCACAGGCCCAGGTCCACGCGGTGTTCGAACCCGCCGACGGCTCCGCGCCCGGCCTGGTGCGCGCCACCGTGTCGGTGCCGAAGCCCGACACGGTCGTCGGAGCCGGCCTCTGGCAGCTGCTGCGACCGCACATGTCGCTTCTGGCAGCCGTCGGCGAAGGCCGCTCGATGGAGCTCACCGACATGCCGGTCACCGCCGAGGGCGACCTCATCTGGAGCGACGAGCACGCCCGCCCGAGCGAGCCCGCCGACGCCTTCACCACCGCCCGAGTCGCCCTGCCCACCGCCACCGACCCGGCGACCGCACCGCTGGACCGGCACCCGACGAGCATCGCCGTCCCCGTGTTCCTGGAGGGCTACGCCGCCCAGCAGGAGGACGAGACACTGACGTTCACGGTCGCCGGACACCCTCTCGCCGTCGACACCGACCGCGTTCCGACCGCCGGCCCGCTCACCCCCGAGGCCGTCGCGACATCGAAGGCCTGCATAGGGCTGCTCCGCTGGGACGCCGGAACGTATCGCGTCCAGCCCTTGGCCGTCGAGACGACCGTGCGGAAGAAGCCCGTCGCGCTCCACGCCGGGGCATGGGCCGGGGGTACGACCGACAAGGTCGGCGTCAAGGCCGAGAAGGCCGCCACCGACGCCGTGGCCGTGCTGCGGGAGCGCGCCGGAAGGCTGCTGCGGAAATGACCGACGCGACGACCTCACCCCAACCCCACCCCGAAGCTGACCCTCACGACTCTCACGACCCGCACCACTCTCACGACAACCGCCGTCAGGTTCTGTACTGGCGGCTCCTCGCCCGGCTCTTCGACCACGAGGAGCAGGCGACGCTGGAGTCGGCGAGCCTCGCCGTCGTCGAGGACATCGGCCTGCCGTCCGCGCTGCTGGACCCGGGAGCCTCCGTCGACTCGATCGTGCAGCGCCACCCGGACCTGGCCGAGGAGTTCGACGGTCTGATGGTGCCCGAGGCCGACGACGAGGCCCGGGACCGGGCCGCCGAAGTGCGGCGCGCGGCACTGGTGTCGAAGGTGCTGCTCAACGTCTTCGCCGCCGGCACCGGCACGGTCACCGCCGGACAGCTGGCGCGCTGGCAGTCCGACGCGGGCTGGCTGGAGCGCGCACTCGGCTGCAAGCCGGGCGAGCTGCGCGGTGGCCGCGCCGGCGCGGGGTCCGGGGCAGGCACCGCGGGACCCGGGGTCAGCCCCACCGGTACCGGCGGCCCGGGCCCGACCCCCGACCTCAGCCGGCTGATTCCGGCGATCGGCCCGGAACTCGGCGCGATCGAGGCCGATCTCGTCAAGCGGATGCGCCTGCGCGAGGTGCTGGCCGATCCCCAGCTCGCCGCGCAGCTGACCCCGAGCATGTCGCTGATCGAGCAGCTGCTGCGGGACAAGAACAACCTCTCGGGCGTAGCCCTGGCCAATGCCAAGGCCCTGATCCGCCGATTCGTCGACGAGGTCGCCCAAGTGCTGCGCACCCAGGTGGAGAAGACCACGGTGGGCGCGCTCGACCGCTCGGTCCCGCCCAAGCGGGTGTTCCGCAACCTCGACCTCGATCGCACGATCTGGAAGAACCTCACCAACTGGAGCCCGGAGGAGGAGCGGCTGTACGTCGACCGCCTCTACTACCGGCACACCGCACGCAAGACGACGCCGCAACGGCTGATCGTCGTCGTGGACCAGTCCGGCTCGATGGTCGACTCGATGGTGAACTGCACCATCCTGGCCTCCATATTCGCCGGGCTGCCCAAGGTGGACGTCCATCTGATCGCGTACGACACCCAGGCGCTCGATCTCACCGCATGGGTGCACGACCCCTTCGAGACCCTGCTGCGCACCAACCTCGGGGGCGGCACCGACGGCACGGTCGCCATGGCCCTGGCCCAGCCGAAGATCGCCGAGCCCCGCAACACCGTCGTGGTGTGGATCTCCGACTTCTACGAATGGCGGTCCGAGCCGCTGTTCGACAGCATGGCCGCCATCCACCGCTCGGGAGCCAGGTTCATCCCGGTCGGCTCGGTGACCAGCTCCGGCCGCGGCAGTGTCAACCCGTGGTTCCGCGAGCGCTTCAAGGACCTGGGTACGCCGGTGCTCTCCGGCCACATCCGCAAGCTCGTCCACGAGCTCAAGACGTTCCTCGCCTAGGCGTCCCGCCCGCTCAGACACTCCTCGCTCATCTTTTCTCCGTTCAGAAAGGCCCTGTGATGTCCGACCTGTTGCGTGCCCCCGCCGAGATCAAGTTCGCCGAGGAACTGGACTGGCTGGAGTCGATCGACGACAACCCCAAGCCCTTCTCCTGGCGGCTGTCCCCGAAGATGGTCCGTCTGTTCATCCTGGGTTCCGAGCGTTCCGACGGCCTGGACCGGGAGATCTCGCAGAAGTGGTTCGGTGACCGCAGCTTCGTCGAGCGTTCCATCGTCACGCTCGCCTCCGACCGTGGTCTGCTGCTCATCGGCGACCCCGGCACCGGCAAGAGCTGGCTGGCCGAGCTGCTGTCCGCCGCGATCTCCCGCAACTCCACGCTGGTGGTGCAGGGTACGGCCGGCACCACAGAGGACCACATCAAGTACTCCTGGAACGTGTCCATGGTCATCGCCAAGGGGCAGTCGCGGGACTCGATGATCCCGTCGCCGATCATGACCGCGATGGAGACCGGCGCGATCGGCCGTTTCGAGGAACTCACCCGCTCCACCAGTGACGTCCAGGACGCGCTGATCTCGATCCTGTCCGAGAAGTACATCTCGGTCCCGGAGCTGGACAGCGACAACATCGTCTTCGCCCAGCCCGGCTTCTCGATCATCGCCACCGCCAACAGCCGGGACCGGGGCGTCAACGA
Organism: Streptomyces sp. NPDC107454; assembly: GCF_055582885.1. Taxonomy (NCBI): domain Bacteria; kingdom Bacillati; phylum Actinomycetota; class Actinomycetes; order Kitasatosporales; family Streptomycetaceae; genus Streptomyces; species Streptomyces sp. NPDC107454. Next base: position 447,307 of record NZ_JBVJPA010000004.1, read on the forward strand.
CCTGTCCTCGGCGCTCAAGCGCCGCTTCAACTTCGTACGCATCCCCGTGGTGACGAACAAGAAGAGCGAGGCGGAGATCGTCCGCTTCCGCACCGAGGAACTGCTGGGCCGTCACCAGATCGAGCTGGACGTGCCGCCGACCCTGCTCGACGTGCTGCTGCAGAGCTTCGCCGACCTGCGCGCCTCCGCGGCCGCGGCCGGCAGCGACGACGAGAAGCTGGAGTCCGCGCTGTCCACCGCCGAGCAGATCGGTGTGCTCGAGGACGCGATCCTGCACAGCAACTTCTTCGGCGAACGCGCCCTGACCGCCCACACCCTGGCCTCCTCGCTCGTCGGGTCACTGGCCCGGCGCGAGCCCGAGGACCTGGCCATCCTCAACAAGTACCTGCACGGAGTGGTCGAGCCGCGCAGCAAGGAAGAGGGCGGCTCCTGGCCGGAGTTCCTGGAGGGCGGCCGCGACGCGATCGCCACCCTGTCATGAGCGGCACGCACGAGAGCATGCATTCGACCACGCACGAAGGCACCTTCGAAGCGCTGCGCGCGCAGTTGCAGGGGGCCGCCGCGACGCTGGCCGACGGGCCCGACGCCCTGGAGGGCATCCTCCTCGGCATCGTCGAGGACGTGGACCGCGCGGTGCGCGAGCCTCTGGAGATCTTCCCCGTCTGCCACCACTCGCCCGCCTCCGCGCTGGCCATGGCACGCCGTCTGCGGGAGAAGCAGCCGAAGGTCGTGTACCTGGAGCTGTGTGAGGACATGGCGCCGCTGCTGACCGAACTGCGCAACTGCAGGCTCCCGGTGGCGGTTCAGGCCTTCGCGACCGAGATCGACGGCTTCCCGGCGGAGTGGTCTCCGCTGTCGGTGGTCGCACCGATCACCGAGGCCTCGGCCGAGTACCAGGCGATCGCCTACGCACTGGACACGCCCGGTGTCGAACTCGTCCTGGTCGACCGTTCCTCGGACCACGTCTTCCAGTGGGACGCACGCGGGACGCACGCCGGCGAGCCCGCCGACCCCGACGCCCCGCCCGTCGAGGAGGAGGCCGCACTGCACGGCGACGCGGTCGGCGTGGAGATCGGCGACCTGCGCCCGCGCTTCGCCGAACTGGAGGAACACCTGCTGCGGCACGGCAGGGTGCGGCACTGGTCGGAGTGGTGGCACCAGTACGTAGAACTGCCGCTCGGTGACAGCGACCACGACACCTACCGCCAGGTGATGCTCCTGATCGGCAGCCTCTTCCGGCGCCTCGCACCCGGCGACCCGCACCGGGTGCGGGTGGACGAGGACCGCGAGCGCTACATGTGGACCAGGATGCGCGAGCACCTGGCCGCGACCGGCACCGATCCCGACGACTGTCTCTATGTGTGCGGAGCCTTCCACGCGGCCAGCCGGGTCGAGGAGTTCGGCGTCCACGGCACCGACATTTTCGAGATCGCCCCGCGCAGCGCGACCAAGTGGCAGCACGGCCTGATCCCGTCCAGCCACGCGGCGATCGAGGCGCAGTTCGGACTCGCCGCCGGTTCGGTGTCGATCGCCGCGACCGTCTGGGCGAAGAACGTCAGCCGCACCCGTGTGCGGCCCTACCGCCTGGCGGGACAGGCGGGCGCGAAGAAGTCGAGGGCGAAGAAGACCGTGGCCGCGGCGGCTCCGGTGCCGGCGCTGCCACCCGCGGACAAGCTGACCGGCTTCCTGCGGCGACCACCCGTCCTCGACCGGCTGGACGAGGAGGAACTGCTCGGCTGGTCCGTGGAGATCGTGCGGGCAGCGCGCCGCAACGGCTACCTCGCCTCCACCGCCGACGCCATCGCCGTGTTCGAGACGTCGATCCTGCTGGCCGGGATGCGCGACCGGGCCAGGCCGACGCCGTACGACTTCCAGGACGCGGCCGTCACCTGCATCGAGAAGGACACCGTGCCGGGCCGGCGCGATGTGCGCCGGCTCGTGGAGATCATGATGGGCGGCGACCGGGTCGGACAGGTCGGCTACGACGCGCTGCCACCGCTGGCGCGCGACGTGCACGACCGGCTCGCGCCGCTGAACCTCAAGCTTCAACAGCGCGGAGTGCAGAGGGCGTTGCTGAACATAGCCGCCCAGCCGGAACTGGAGCGTTGCTCCGACGTGCTGTGGATGCTCCGCCATCTGCTGCCCCAGGGCGCCGCGCGGCCGATCATGGGCGAGCGGAAGCTGGGGGAGCGGTCGATCCAGGAGTCGTGGGACCTGGCGCTGGGCACCCACCAGCGTGCGCTCATCGAGCTCGGCTACGAGGGCGTCAGCATCGAACAGGTCCTTGAACAGCGGCTGCGCCGGACGGCGTACGGTCCGCAGGCCACCACGTCGACCGTTCTGGGGACCGTCGAGGACGCGACGTTGTATCTGCGCAGCCGCCGCCTCGCGGACGAACTGGGCACCCGCGCGCTGGAGGTGCTGGCGACCGAACGCAGCGTCGACGGCGCGCCGGAGGTGCTGCGCCGGGTGCGCCGGCTGCTGGCGTACTACCGCACCAGCGAGCCGACGCTGCCGCCATGGATCGAGTCCTTCGTCAAGACCGGGTACGCGCACTACTGCACCCTGCTGCCCACGGCGTTCACCGACGAGGACGCCACCGTCGGTCATGTGGCGGCGATGCTGGGCTTCCTGTTCAGCATGGAGAGCCTGGCGCTGTCGCTGGGCTGCGACCGTACCCAACTGGAACTGGCCGTCGGCCAGTCCCATCCGGCGGACCCCTCGAAGACGGCCCTGCTGTGGGCGGCGCAGACACAGCTCGGGAACCTCTCCCGGGCCGACCTTCGGGCGAGGTGCGACGAGCTTCTCGGCAACCCGCTGGTGGTGCCCGCCTATCCGCGCTACCTCAGTGGCTTCGTACACGCCCTGGAGCCCGTCCCTGCCCTCACCGACTTCGTCGTGGAAGCAGTGTCGAACGCGTTCGGACGGCTGCCGGACCCGGTGCTCCTGCCCTGGCTGCCCACCCTGATCACCACTTTGCGTGCGAGCGGCACAGAGCTTGCCCCGCTGCTGATCCGGGAGGCCGGACGGATCTTCCCCGGCCGGCTGGCGGCGCTGGACGCGTGGGTGCCGCCGTGGCGTGCGCAGTCGGTGCCGGAGGCCGTGCCCTCGGCGCCCGGCGCGGACGACGGCCCCGGCGCCGCGCTGCTCGCCGCCCACCCCGCGACCTGCGACGCGCTGGCGAGCCTGCTGGGCTGTGAGGGTACGTGGCGGACGGCGGCTCCCGGCCCGTCCGGGGCGGCGCTGCTCGGTCTTCACCCCGATACGGCGCTGGCATTGGAGGCGCTGCTGGCCGCCCCCTGACATCGGGCCCGAGAACGCTCGTCCATATTCCGACCGGGTGCTAATCGAGGCCGAAGTCCCCAGGAAGTGGAGCGAGTCGGAAGAGTCGCGTGGGGACGGCGGCGGCGAGGAGCTGGTAACCGGCCGGGTTGAGGTGGAGGTGGTCGCCGACGTCGATCGCGGTCCGCAGACGGGCCGGTTGCCCGGGGTCCTGGGCCGCCCGGTCGAAGTCGACGACGGCGTCGAAGCGGCCGCTCGTGCGGATCCACCGGTTGACCGCCTGACGGGAGGCCTCCCGGTATCCGGCCGCGTCGTCGTACCCGGTGTTGCCCCCGAAGGGCGTCAAGGTCGCTCCGTACACCCGGATGCCCTGTGCGTGCGCCCTCACGACGATCTGTTCGTAGGCCGCGATCAGATCCGCCGTGACCTGTTTCTGGGCGGCTTCGGTGGGCTCGGCGGTGCCGATGTCGTTGACTCCCTCGAAGACCAGCAGCCATGCGACACCACTCTGCGCGAGGACGTCACGGTCGAGTCGGGCGAGAGCATTGGGCCCGAGACCGTCGTGGAGCACGCGGTTGCCGCCGGCCGCCTGGTTGAGGATCGCGACCCCGGCCGGACTCTCCTCGGCCTGCAACCGCCTGAGCAACTCGTCCGGCCAGCGGTTGTTGAGGTTGGTCGTGGAGCCGCGACCGTCGGTCAGCGAGTCGCCCAGCATCACGGCCGCCGCGCCGGTGCGAGGCGACCAGGTCTCGACGCCGCTGAGGAAGTACCAGTGGTCGGTGGGGGTGGCTCCGGGCAGGTCCTCGTCCCCGACGTGGTTGCCGGACAGGAGGTAGGAGGTGGTCCGGGATCCGGGGTGGGAGGTGATGCTGGTGGACGCCTGCCCCTCGGCCAGGTAGGCCGTCACGGTGAGGTTGGTCCCCGGGGCGAGGTCGAAGTCCAGGGGGTCGGAGACCACGGGGGCTCCCACCGGAACCACCACCGAGGGGCGGCCGCCGAAGGTCACCGGGCGGGAGGTGCCGCGCCGGATCGCGCTGACGCCCGCCTGCCCGTCGAGGGGCAGCGCCACGGGGACCGAGGTGATCGGCAGCTCCGCGCCGCCGAACGCGTTGGAGAAGCGCAGCCGCAGATGCCGTCCGCCGACCGACACGTGGATGGTCTGCCGCAGGGTCGCGTCGGCGAGCACCCGGCCGTCCCGCGTGAACGGCGCGGGCGGCATGTTGGCGGGTTCGGTGAGCTGAGGCATGGAGACCCAGGTGTTCACCCAGTGCCCGTTCGACGGCTGATGCGTTTCAGTGGGGCGAGACGAGCCGAGGCCGGTGTCCGCCGCCCGCACGGCGGACGAGGCGACCACGAAGGCGGCCGCGAGTAACCCCGCGACCACCAGGCTCACGATCGACGATCTTCGATTCATGGATGTGCGCCCTCCCTGATTCCCGTGCTGCGGGGTTCCCAGTGATGCCGGTGAGGAAGCTGAACCGGTTCAGTGGCGCACGCTAAGGCATCCCGCCGGGGGGCCGGGCTACGCTTCTCGGCCGTTCTGCACGGGGCGGTTGTGGGATCGCCCACGGGGCCGTTGACACACCTCAGCGGGCGAATCTACGGTTGCCGGAACGTTCCGGCACCCCTTGCGCCGGGCCCCGCGCGCGTGCGGCGTGCCGAACGGAAGCGAGCGACCCCATGGGCATCCCGTCCGCCGACTGGCTGGTGCGGCCGATCGGTCCTGTCGACGAAGCCGACGTGTCGGCGGTGCTCGCGGAGCGGTTCGGGGTGACAGGAAGCGTTCATGACCTGGGCAGTCAGCAGGACCGTAACTACCGCGTGCGTACGGGGAGGGGGGACTACGTCCTCAAGATCGCGAACCCCGCCTCGGACCCGGCCGCACTGCGCGCCCAGTGCGCGGCCGTGGAACGCCTCTCCGACGCGATGTCCGGGCTGAGGCTGCCGCGAGCCCACGCCGGCGTCGACGGCGAGGTGGTGCAGCGGCTCAGCGCGGGCGGTGTGGATCTCGTATGCCGGCTGCTGGACTACGTGCCCGGTGAGCCGATCATGGACAGCCGCTATCTCGCACCACCGGTGGTGGCCAGGCTCGGCGAACTCGCCGGACGGGTCGTGGCCGGGCTCGCCGACTTCGCGGGCGTGGAGCAGGAACGGCCGCTGCTGTGGGATCTGCGTAACGCGCTCACCGTCGTCGAGACGCTCGCTCCCCAGCTGCCCGACCAGGAACGGGCCGCCCGGGTACTGCGCGCGTCCCGGGCCGCGCACACCCTGCTGGAGCCGTTCGTGGACCGCCTGCCGGTGCAGGTGATCCACGGTGACGTCACCGACAACAACGTGGTCTGCGAACCGGCTGCGGACGGCCGCCGGATGCCGGTCGGCGTGATCGACTTCGGTGACCTCGGTCTCGGCTGGACGGTGGCCGAACTGGCGGTCACCTGCGCCTCGGTGCTGCACCATCACGGGGCCGGACCGGCGTCGGTACTGCCCGCCGTGCACGCCTTCCACGCGGTGCGACCTCTCGCGAACGAGGAAGTGGACGCGCTGTGGCCGCTGGTCGTGCTGCGGACCTCCGTCATGGTGGTGAGCGGCCAGTACGACACCCTGTCGGACCCCGGCAACAGTTACGCCTCGGTGGCGCTGGACCGCGAGTGGGCGATGTTCGAGGCCGCGGTGTCCGTCCCGGCCGAGGTGATGACGGCCCAGCTGCGGCACGCCCTCGGCCGCCCGTCGGCGCAGCTCCTGCCGGTGGCCGAACATGCGCTGCTGCCCGGTTTGCCGGACGGCGTGGCGAGCCTCGACCTGTCCGTGTCGAGCGAGGAGCTGCACACGGGACGCTGGCTGGCGCCCGACGCCGAAACCTCCCTGGCCCGGGCCGCCCTGACGGCCGGACACACGGTGGTACGGACCCGGCACGGCGAGTTCCGGCTGACCCGCACCACCGTCGACGACTCCCTCCCCGCCGCGACCTGCGCACTCGGCGTACAGCTCCACCTCGCCGGCCCGGCGGAGATACGCGCACCCTGGGCGGGCACGGCCACCCGGCACGGCGACACCGGCGTGACGCTGCACACCGGGGGCCTGGACCTGCTGCTGGACGGCATCGACGCGGAGGTCCAGCCGGGCCCCGTCGTCTCCGGGCAGCAGCTCGGGACGGTGGCCGCCCGCGAGGGCGTACGGGTGCTGGGCGTCCAGCTCTTCCGGCCGTGCGCCACCGGGGGCCGACCGCCACGGTTCGCGCCGCCGGAACTGGCCGCGGGATGGCTGGAGGTGTGCCCCGACCCGACCCGCCTCTTCCTCGCCCCTGATGTCCCGGACGCCCCTGGCACCCCCGACGCGCCGTCCGCCGCTCCCGACGACGCGCCGCACTCCGCCCGCGACGCCCAACAGGCCGTCACGGAAGCGGAGTTGCTGGAGCGGCGCGAGCACTCCTTCGCCACCGTCCAGGAGCACTACTTCGAGACGCCGCCCCAGATCGAACGCGGCTGGCGGCACCACCTGGTGGACACCCGGGGCCGCGGCTATCTCGACATGCTGAACAACGTGACCATCCTCGGCCACGGCCACCCCGGGCTCGGCGAAGCCGTGCACCGGCAGTGGCAGCGCCTGAACACCAACTCCCGTTTCCACTACGCCTCGGTGGTCGAGCTCTCCGAGCGACTCACCGGACTCCTCCCGGCCGAGCTGGACACCGTGTTCCTGGTCAACAGCGGTTCCGAGGCCGTGGACCTCGCGCTCCGGCTCGCCTGGGCGGCGACCGGACGACAGGACGTGGTCGCGGTGGAGGAGGCGTACCACGGCTGGACCTATGCGAGCGACGCGGTGTCGACCTCGATCGCCGACAACCCGAACGCGCTCGCCTCACGGCCGCCGTGGGTGCACACCGTCGCGGCGCCCAACTCCTACCGGGGCCGCCACCGGGGACCGCAGTCGCGGCGGTACGCCCCCGAAGCCGCCGCCAGGATCCGCGAACTGGCCGTCCAGGGGCACCCCTTGGCCGCCTTCGTGTGCGAGCCGTACTACGGCAACGCGGGCGGCATGGCCCTCCCCGACGGATATCTCCGGCAGGTGTACGAGGCCACCCGCGACGTCGGCGGGCTGTGCGTCGCCGACGAGGTCCAGGTCGGTTACGGCCGGCTCGGCTCGCACTTCTGGGGATTCGAACAGCAGGGCGTGGTGCCGGACATCGTCACCGTCGCCAAGGCGATGGGCAACGGGCATCCGCTGGGCGCGGTGATCACCCGGCGCGAGATCGCCGACGCCTACCGTACGCAGGGCTACTTCTTCTCCTCCGCGGGCGGCAGCCCGGTCAGTTCGGTGGTCGGGCTCACCGTCCTGGACGCACTGCGCGACGAGGACCTTCAGACCAACGCCCGTGAGATCGGCACCTACCTGAAGGACCGGCTCCTCGAACTGGCCGAGCGGCACGCGCTGATCGGCGCGGTGCACGGCTCGGGGCTGTATCTGGGCGTCGAGTTCGTCCGGGACCGCGAGAGCCTGGAACCGGCGACCGAGGAGACGGCCGCGATCTGCGACCGGCTGCGGGAACTCGGCGTGATCGTCCAGCCGACCTCGGACCGGCAGTGCGTGCTGAAGATCAAGCCGCCGCTGTGTCTGACCCGGCGGAGCGCCGACGTGTTCGCCGACGCGCTGGACGACGTACTGACGCACGGCTGGTGACACGGGAGATGCCGACCCCCGGATCCGCGGCCGCGCCCTCGCCCCGCCTCGGCACCCCGCCCACGATCGCCGACGTGGCACGTGCGGCCGCGGTCTCCAAGACCACGGCCTCGGACGCCCTGCGCGGTCACGGCCGGGTGTCGGGACCGACCCGGGAGGCCGTGCTGGAGGCGGCCCGTCGGCTGGGCTACGCGCCCAACCGCAGCGCCCGCAGTCTGCGCACCTCCGTCACGGACACCGTCGCGCTCTACTTCCCGGAGTTCCTGACCAGCGCCGAGTACTCCATGGCGTTCGTGTTCGGAGTGGCCGAGCGTGCCGCGGGCGCGGGCCTGAACGTCACCCTGCTGTCCTCCGGCCATCTGTCGCAGCAGGGTACGGCGCCGCCCCAGGTGGACGGGCTGGTGCTGTGCGACCCGGCCCCCGAGGACCCGGTGGTCCGGCACCTGATGAACACCGGGCTGCCGGTCGTGACGGCCGAGCGGTACGCCGGTGACCAGCAGCCGGCCGGGGTGGTCCGTTCCGACCACGAGGCGTCGATGACCGAACTGCTCGACCATCTGCGCGACTCCGGAGCCCGGCGGCCCGCGCTCATCGCCTCCGAGGCCACCTCCGACTGGTCCCTCACCCTCCAACGGACCCACGCCCGTTGGTGCGCCGACCACGGCCTGCCCCTCGTCCTGCGCAAGGCGCCCGTCGGTGCCACCCCCGAGGTACTACGAGGCATCGCGCGGGACCTGCTCGCCCAGGAACCCGGGACCGACGCCGTCGTGTGCGCTCCCGACGGCGCCGCCGCGGCCGTGCTGCCCGAACTGCGCGCGGCGGGCCGCACGGTGGGCGGGGACCTGCTGCTGGCATCCTGCGTGGACTGCTCGGCGATGCGCACGGCGGAGCCGGCGATCACCGCGATCGACCTGCGCCCCCGCTCGATGGGGTCCGAATGCGCCCGCCTGCTCTGCGAGATCCTGTCCGGCCGGACGCCACCGGGAACCGTGCGCACTCTCCCCGTAGCACTGAACGTCAGGGCATCGACCCGCGCCTAGCGAGGCCGCCTCGGCCCAGGAGATGGCGCTCACGGCGTCGAGCGCGGCCAGACACCGTGGGGAGCGCTGCTCTCCCACGCGGGCGGTATGTTCGTGGAAGTCGCCGTGCACGTAACCGTGGCGCAGCGGGTCCAGCCGCGTCAGCTCGGCGGCGTACCGTCTCCCGTTCGTGCTCGCCGATCAGGTCTTCGGCACTGTCCAGGTGCCGTTCGGCGCCGTGAACCGCGCGCTGCCGCGCCGCAGGGAGCGGGAGCGACGTCACTCCCTGTCCGGGTACGGCGGTCAGAGGCAGTGACTGCCACCGGGGGTTCGTCTCCACGAGCCGAGGCACCGATCCTCGCCCCGAGGCGGGGAGGTCTGCCGACAGGCCCGGGTCTCGCGGGCGAAGCACGACCGACTCGAATCCACTGACAGACTCGCGACGGCGCCCGTCATTTCGTGAAGATCTCGCCCTCACCGCCACGATGCCCCCGCTCTTGCCCGGCCCGCTTTCGAGCAGCCCGCCACGGCGCCCCGGACCGCGGTGACGCCCACTGCGCACGGTGTTGACGCCGTGGCCGTCTCCGTCGCGGATACCTCATGCGGGGCACCGAGGTGGGGGGCATTCGATCGACTCGCCCGAGGTGAGTCACCCGATCAAGGGATTGCCCCGGTGGGGAGCGTCACTTGTCGCTCGTGACCAGGGCGAGCCAGTCGATCAGGATGCGGTTGACGTCCTCGGGCCGTTCCTGCTGGATCCAGTGGCCGCAGTCGTCCAGGAGGTGGGAGGAGAGCAGACCGGGCAGGGTGGTGGGGTAGGCCGCGATCGCGTCGGCCAGCCAGGTGGTGGACGCGTCCCGACCGCCGCCGATGAACAGCGAGGGCTGGGTGATGGGCGCACCGTCGTGGTCGGCCAGGTCCTCCCAGTCCCGGTCCATGTTCCGGTAGCGGTTCAGGGCCCCCGTCATCCCGGTCCGCTCGAACTCTCCGGCGTAGAGATCGAGGTCGTGCTCGTCGAGCCAGTGGGGGAGCCGCCCCGTGGGAAAGCGGTCGCGCTGCGTGCCGCCGGGGCTCACGAAGTGCGGGTCCGGCGCGCCGGGTGCGGGCATGGTGTCGGCGGACAGCGCCGCGTACAGACCCGCGAGCCAGCCGCGGACGTCGGGCTCGATCTCGGCCTCGGCCCGGCCGGGCTCCTGGAAGTAGGAGACGTAGAACTCCTCGTCCCCGCCCATCTGCGCGAAGATCTCACTGGGGCGCGGGCCGCCGCGCGGGGCGTAGGGCACGCTGAGCAGTCCGACCGCGCGGAACACGTCGGGGCGGACGAGGGCGGAGACGGCGGCGATGTTCGCGCCCCAGTCGTGCCCGACGACGATCGCGGACTCCTCACCCAGGGCTTTCACCACGGCGACGTTGTCCTCCACCAGCTCGAGGATCCGGTACGCGGTGGGCGCCCCGGGCCTGGAGGAGCGGCCGTAGCCGCGGACGTCGACGGCGACCGCCCGGTAGCCGGCCGCGGCGAGTGCCGGAAGCTGGTGGCGCCAGGAGTACCAGGACTCCGGAAAGCCGTGGACGAGCAGGACCAGGGGGCCCGTCCCCTGCTCCACCAGGTGTATCCGCCCGGCGGGCGAGGGGACAAGACGGTGGACGCGGTCTGTTGTGGACGGCTGCTGCACGGATCCTCCCAGGGGGCTCGACGCGTGGCCGGTGGGGTGAAGGGGCTGGAGTGGCCCGTTCGCCGTGCGGCCTCCGGTACTACCGACGATCATGCGGCGGTCTGCGTGGCGCGAGCCAAGCCTGTTGCCGATTCGGCAAAACCGGCCCCGTGGTCACGGGGCGCGTCGAAGATCGGCCGAACGCGCCCTAGGAGCCGTGCGCGGCGGCGCGGCGCTGTCGCTTGCCGAGTGGGGCCTGGGACAGGTCCTCGGCCTTCGACCTGAGGTTCTTGTATCCGTAGCCGCGCTCGGTCAGCCACGCCCGCGCGGCGGCCTCGGCGCGTTCGGTCGCCTCCAGGATGTCCTCCTCCGCCTCTCCCGAGTCCTGGAACCGGAACGTGAAGGCGGGCCTGGCCGCGAGGTCGTAGCTGAGGTGCCCCTCGGGGGTGAAGGCGGCGTGCAGCACGTCGTGCTCGGACGCGCGGGCCAGGAGCTCGGCGCGTTGCTCCGCGCCGAGCCCGTCGAAGACGCCGCGGACGGTGACGCGGAAGGTACGTGTGCTCATCCGGCGACCTTAACCAGCGGGTTCGGTGGGACACCACCGCGTTTTTTCGCGGGACGGCCATCGGCTGAACATCAGGACGTGCGCCATGGGCTCGCCGAAAGCGTGCCTCTCGCCGGGTGCCGGCCCGGTCAGCCGCCGCCGCTTCGGCGCGGAGGTCACGCGGCGTCGTGGAAGACCAGGCCCAGTGTGTGACGCCGCCCGGAACGGACGGTGCTCACGCCGTGCCGCATCGGTCCGGTCGACCAGCCGCGCCGGGAGGCTACGGGCCGGTCGCGGGTGGTGAAGATCAGCCCGTGCCCCTGCGGGAGGGTCGTGGACGACCCACGCGACTGCGCCCGGGGCCGCTGCTCGGTCATGATGAACTCGCCGCCGGTGAAGTCGACTCCCGGTGCGTCGAGGCCGATGACGACCTGGAGCGGGAACACCATCGCGCCGAACACATCGCGGTGCAGCGCGTTCCAGTCGCCGGGCCCGTAACGCAGCAGGATCTGAGCGGACTTGGCCTGCCCGGCCGTGTGGCACATCGCCAGCCACTCCTCCAGGTCCTCGGGCCAGGGGGCGGGCTGCCGGAGCTTGTCGGCCCAGTCCCGGGCGACGGGCAGCAGCCGCGGATAGAACGCCTTGCGCAACTCCCTTACCAAGTCCGGTAGTTCATGGGTGAAGTAGCGGTACTGGCCGGAACCGAAGCGATGGCGGGCCATGTCGACGGTGGTGCGGAAGCGGTCGGTCTCGTCGTAGAGCGCCCTGATTCCGTGGCATTCGTCCGGGGTCAGCAGTCGAGCGGTCAGTGCGTGTCCGTGTTCGTTCAGCTCGTCGGTCAGTGCGGTCCAGTCGTCGGCCGCGACGCGGTCGGCGACCGGACCCGCCAGGTGGGTGGTGTCGAGCGTGTTCATGATGGTGGCGATCCTCAGGTGGCCGGGCCTGCGTGCTCCAGGTCGAGAAGCTGCTGCTTGCGCTCCAGACCGGCGGCGTACCCCGTGAGGGAGCCACTGGCGCCGATCACGCGGTGGCAGGGGCGCACGAGCAGCAGCGGGTTCGCGCCGATCGCCGTGCCCACGGCGCGTACGGCCGCCCTCGACGCGCCGATCCGCGCGGCGATCTCTCCGTAGCTGACGGTCGTGCCGTACGGGACGGTCTCCACCGCCTTCCACACCCGCTGCTGGAAGTCGCTGCCCGCGCCGCTCACGTATTCGATGTCGAAGTCGGTCAGCGCCCCGTCGAAGTACGCGCGCAGCTGCGAGACGATCTCGGTGAACGCCTTCTCGTCCCTGGTCCAGCCGTCCTGGACGACGGCGCCGGACTTCTGGCCGGGCATGGACAGCGAGACCAGCGCCGTGCCGCCCTTCGCGGTGACCGACTCCTCGCCCACCAGCAGCAGCTCGCCCAGAGGGCTGTCGATCGTTGTGTACACCGGCATCGGTCGTGTCCTTTCGAAGTGTGTTTCCGCTGTCCACTCTGCGCCATGGCCGCCGCCTTGGCTGGCGGAAATCGGACGCGGCGCACGGGGCGAAAGGGCACGGGCACGAGGGTGCACGGGAGTGGAGGCGCACGGGAGCGATGGCGCACAGAACGAAGGCACACGAAGTGAAGAGGACCCGTGGACCGTTCACGCACGGTCCACGGGTCCTGTCACTCAGCTCGTCCCCAGGGCGGGGATCAGTGCCGTACGAGTCGCACGGACAATCCGTCCACCGAGTACACGGGCACGGCCCGGTATCCGTCCGTCTGGACCGTGATGCGGGCGAACTGGCCTCGCAGCGACGACGTCCGGAGCACCGGGACGGTGGTGCCGTGGACCGGCGGGTGGTCGGTGTCCAGCCGCAGCGTGAGCGCGCTGTCCCGGCTCAGTACGACCCGTCGCTCCACCGTCAGCGCGGGCACGCGGCCCGCACGGAGCGTCGCCTCCAGGTTCGCGCCGGACGCCTGCGTGTAGCTGCCGCGCACGCGCGCGGACGACGCCGCACTCACCCGCAGGGTCCCGCCGTCCACCCGCACGTCGCCGCACCCGAGCGCACCCGACGAACCGGCCGTCAGCACGCCCTCCTCCAGCACGGTGCCGCCCGTGTGGGCGTTGTGGCCCGTCAGGGTCAGCGCACCGGTGCCGCGCTTGACCAGCCGGCCGCACCCGGAGATGTCGTTGCGCCAGGTGTCGGCCGCACTGAAGCCCCCGTCCGCGGCGTTCATGGTGACGTTCACGTCGGACTCGAAGGCCCCGTACCCGTCCGCGGCGGCGAACAGGTTGAGCCGGCCCCACTGCTCGAAGCCGTCGAGGAGCACGTACCCGGAGGGCAGGGCGGTCGTGCGGAGCACCTCGCGGCGCTGGGCGGCGTCGAGGTAGGGCAGCCGCGTCTCCAGCAGGACCTCGGCGCCCTTGGGCACGGTCATGTCCTCGGAGCGGCCGTGCCGGGTGAGGACGTACGTCAGGCGGGGCGTGAGCGCGCGGGCGTTGGCGGCCCGGTCGGCGTACGGGTCGGTGGCGGCGCTCGCGGAGTGCGCGTAGGCGTACAGGGTGTCCGCTGTCGAACCGGTCTGCTGCTGGAAGTACGCGGCGGCCTGGGCACGCGCCGCGGCCTTGAGGACGGCGTTGGCCGGGTCGGCCAGCGTGGCGGCGGCCAGGGCCGTGGCCATGATGCGGCCGCCGATGACGTCGACGGTGGAGTGCATGCCCGCCATGATCCGGGTGTGGCTGAGCTCGTAGGCGCGCGCCACCAGCTCCTGGAAGCGCTCGGGCACGGCGTACGCGTACGCCAGCCCCGCCAGGTGGAAGGCGTTGGTGTGGCCGCTGGGGAAGCCGCCGTCGTCGACCGCGGTCGCGCCGCGCTGCCACAGCAGCTGCGGAGCGACGATCACGTCGGAGTCGTAGACCGGGAAGCCGAGCGCGTCGACCTTCCCCGTGTCGACGACCTCGCTGTCCTCGTTCATACGCCACGGACGCGGGTACTGGAAGGCGTACTTGGACGGGTTGCCGGAGGCGTACGGGCCGCGCACCGTGTCCACCAGCTCGGCGACCTTGCCGAGCGCCGAGTCGTGCGAACCGGCGCCCTGCGCGGAGCCCGCCGGAGCGTCGGCCGGCACCGCGTCGTTGATCTTGCCGGAAGGAGTGCCGTCAGGAGCGCTGGTGATGGAGGTGACCGCCTTGGCGCCCGTCTTGTACAGGTCGGCCAGCGGGCCCAGTCCGGCGATCAACGCGTAACTCTGGTGCTGCCGGTCGTAGATGAACGCCTCCTTCGCCTGTGCGTCGGTGCGGGCGTGCGTGATGCGGGCGCAGTAACGCATGTTGGCGCGCAGCACCTCGGGCATGAGCGGCGTGCCCGTGTTCCAGGCACCGCCGGTCTTCCACACCTTGCTCATGCCGCCGAGGATCCGGACCACCGCGTTGGTCTCGGGCGTCAGGTTCGCGAGGACGTTGGTGGTGTAGTCGTCCACGAAGGCGGCGGGGCCCGTCGCGGCCTTCGCGTCCGCGGCGGCGAGCCAGGTGACGACGGTCGGAGCGGCCAGCAGCCCCGCCGAGGCGCCGAGTGAATTGCGCAGGAACACCCGTCGGTTCAGGGCGCGTTCACGGACGGGGACCGAAGGGGCGGACTGCTGCCCGGCTGATGACGGCATGGATGTGCCTCTCCTGAGTGGAATGGGTCCTCCGACAGCCGGGTGAAGTCGTGAAGCGACTGTGCCCCTGTGGTGAGGACGAGTCATACGAGCGAAGATCTACGGCCGATTCATGTCACGCTTGCGAAGCGTGGGGGGCGGCGAGGTGTCGTACGGACGAATGCGCCGACCCTGTGCGCCCGCTGTGCGGGTGAACGCGCCTCCAGTACAAGCTGCTTGTCAGGCGCCCGCACCGCGGCAACGCGCGCTGTCCCGAGGGGCAGTGGTCACCCCGCGAGCGTCGCGCCACCCCGTCCCCTCATATGAGGGCATGCGCCAACGCCACGGCCCCCTCGACGGGCGCCGCCCGCAGCGGCCTGGGGCGTGCCCCGGGTACGGACTCGGCGAGTGACGTCGTGAAGGAGGTGTACAGGGCGGGCTGGGAGAGCACGGTGCTGCCGGCGACCACCACGTCGTCGACGGCGACCCCGCGCTCGGCGAGCCGCACGACGAGCGCGGCGAGGGACCGGCCCCCGTCCGCGATCACCGACCGCGCGATCCGGGAACCCCGCTCGGCGGCCGCGAACACGACGGGCGCGTGCCGGCCCCACTCGGCCGACACGTCCGTGGCGCTCTCCAGCGCGGCGCCCAGGGCGGGCACCTCACTCACCCCGAACGCGGCGATGAGCCCCTGGGCAAGTTCGTCCGGGGCTTCACCGCGGTCGTGCGCGGCCCACACGGCGCGCGCCGCTTCCCGTACGAGACCGGCGGAGCCGCCCTCGTCACCGAGCGCCGCGCCCCAGCCGCCGACCTGAACGGGGCTGCCGTCGGCCAGTCGCCCCACCGCCACCGAACCGGTGCCGGCCACGAGACCGACACCCTTGTCCAGACCTGCGGCGGGAACGAGGAGTTCGGCATCGCCCACCACCAGGATGGGCATGTCGAGGACCTCTCGCAGCGCGGCGGTGATGCCGGCGCACTGGCGGGGGGTCTCACAGGCGTGCCCGCCGACGGCCAGTGCGGCTGGGCGGGTGCCGACGGGCAGGGTCTCGTGGACCAGTGCCGTCAGCCAGCGGGCGGCGGCGGCCGGTTCGTGCGGCCGCCAGCCGCTGCTCGGCCGGACGTGATCGGCGACGGGGTCCGCGCCGATGAGCGCGCGGAGATGGGTCTTGGTGCCACCCACGTCGATACCGACCACGAGCGGGGAGGAAGAAAGGTCCTGCACGGATCCTCTTTCGTCGTCTGGGCGAAGAGCGCCGAAGAGCATGGCACTGTGCCGGGACGGCGGGCGAACCGTGTCTGGCGGAACCGAGGTTGCGGGAGCCGAACAAGTCGGGAAGCCCCGGGACGGGCTTCTTGCGGAGCACGGCAGGCGAGTACCGTGGACTTAGTTAGGAAGTTAACTAACTAGGTACAGTGCGTCAAGAGTTGTCGCGCAGTCGATCAACGGGACGCCGCCGCAGGGCGGGACCGCGCGGCACGAGGGCATCGCATCGCCGCATCCCGTCACCCGGGGAGCGCGGCCCCTGACCCATGGGGGAACTGTGGAACACGTCGTGGCTGAGGCCCCCCGCCTCACCGAGAGCGCCGGTGCGGTGTTCGCCGTGCTGGCCGAGGCCGGCCGTGCCACCCGGCCGCAGCTCGCGAGCCTCGCGGGCCTGTCCAAGCCGACGGTCTCCGCCGCCGTCGCGGAACTGGAGAGCGCCCGGCTGGCCGCCTGTTCCGGCACCGCGTCCAGCGGTACCGGCCGCTCCGCCGCCGTCTACGGGCTCGGGCCCGCCTCCGGCTCGGTCCTCGCCGTGGACCTCGGCCCGGCCCGCACCCGGGTGCGCGGCTGCGCCCTGGACGGCACCCTGCTCGCCGAGGCAACCACCCCTCGGACCAGGGCTCCCGACGCCGTGCGCGAGGCGCTGGCCGCGCTGCCCGTCGGCGCCCCGCTGCGGGCCATCGTGGTCGCCGTCGGTGACGTCACCGAGTCCGACCGCGCGGGCACCGGCATGCGCCCGGCGACCGCCAAGGCCGGGCCCGCCTTCGACGCCGTGTCCGTCGCGCTGCCGGCGGGCGTGCCGGTCCACCTGGAGAACAACGTCAACTGCGCGGCCCTCGCCGAACTGCAGGAGGGCGCCGCGCGGGGCCGTCGTACCTTCGGCTATCTGCGGATCGGTGTCGGTGTCGGTCTCGGCATCGTCATCGGCGGCCAGGTGCTGCGCGGGGCGAACGGCGCGGCCGGTGAGCTGGCGCGGCTGCCGTATCCCTGGGACGACGACCGGGAGCCGCGCCGGGAGGCCCTGGAGGCCTATGTCGGCTCGCACGCCCTGCTGGGCCGGGCCGCCCGGGCCTGGCAGGCCGGCGACGGCCCGCACCCCCGCACCACCGAGCGGCTCTTCGCGCTGGCCGCCGAGGGCCGGGAACCCGCCCGTGGGCTCGTCGCCCGGCACGCCGCTGACGTGGGTCGGCTGGCCGCCGCGGTGGCCGCCGTACTGGACCCGGGACTCATCGTGCTGGGCGGCAGCACGGGCGCGGATCCGCAGCTCCTGCCGGGTGTGCGGGCCGAACTGGGCCGGCTCAGCTGGCCGACCGAGGTGGTCAGCAGCCAGATCGGGGATCTCGGTACCGTCGTGGGTGCCGCCCGGCTTGCCGTGGCCAAGGGAGTCCAAAATGTGACCGAAGGCGTGCAGGCGAAGGATTGACGGCTTCCTTATCGGTCTGCCAATGTCCGGACAAGCGCTTTCTAAGTCGGCCGGGACGCCGACTCCGGGTGAGCCTTCAGCCCGTACGCGAAGTACGGCAGCCGCACGAGGGCGTGCTTGTGCGACGCCGGCCGACATGGCCGGGGACCCCACCCGTCAAGGCGACACGGCCGGGCGAGGCCGTGCCCCCGGAAAGCGAAATCCTCCGCAAAATGCACCCGTGCCGCCTCGGCTGGCGCCGTGCTTCTTCCGCTACGACGAAATGGGATCGAAGATGACCACTGTGGGTGTGCGGCGCTCCCGCCGACTCGGCCGCGGCGGTATGCGCCGCCTGGTTCCCCTCGCTGCCGTGGCCACGGCAGGGGCCCTGCTGCTCTCCGCCTGCGGGTCGGGGTCCGGCTCGGGCGGGACTTCCAAGTCGCTGACGTTCTGGATCTCCACGGTTCCGGGGCAGGACGCGGGCTGGAAGAAGCTGGTGGCGGAGTACAAGAAGGAAACCGGCGTCAACGTCAAGCTCGTCAACATCCCCTACGACGGCTACCCGACGAAGCTGCACAACGCCGCCCAGGCGAACTCGCTGCCGGATGTTGCCGACGTGCCGGCCCTTGACCCGATCTGGTCGAACAAGCTGATCGACCTCAGCTCCATCGCCAACAACAAGAGCAACAAGATCAACGCCAATTTCCTCGCCAAGGACTCGTCCGGGAAGGTGCTGTCCATCCCCTCGGACGTCACCGCGTCCGGCCTGTTCATCAACAAGACGCTGTTCAAGAAGGCCGGGGTCGACGTTCCCGCGTCGCCCTCGAAGACCTGGACCTGGACCGACTTCATCGCCGCGGCGAACAAGGTCCGGGAGAAGACCGGCGCCAAGTACTCCCTGACCTTCGACCAGTCGCCGTCCCGGCTCCGCGCCATGGTGTACGAGATGGGCGGGAAGTACGTCCACGCGGACTCCTCCGGCAAGTTCTCGGTGGACGCGGCGACCAAGAAGGCCGTGAACTACTTCGTCGGACTGAACGACGACAAGACCATGCCGAAGTCGGTGTGGACCAGCGGCGCCGACCCGTCGGCCATGTTCCAGAGCGGTGACGTGGTCGCCTACTGGTCCGGCGTCTGGCAGGTCGCCTCCTTCGCGGACAGCATCAAGAAGTTCGACTGGGCGAGCGTCCCGACTCCCGCCGAGCCGGTCCAGGCCAGCGACGTCAACAGCGGCGGCATGATGGTGGGCTTCAACAACAACGGCGCCGCGGCCACCGCCGCGCAGAAGTTCCTGTCCTGGATCTACGAGCCGGCCCACTACCAGGAGCTGTGTGAGGCGTCCGGGTTCCTGCCGGTCGAGAGCGGTCTGACCCCGAAGTACCCCTTCACCTCCGACGCGGCGCAGGCGGCGTTCAAGCTGTACAACGAGGAGATCCCGCTCTACGCGCCGATCTCGGGCTACTTCAACGGCGCGCAGACCAACTGGGTGCTGAAGGGCAAGAGCCTCGCCGAGGACCCGACCAAGACGGAGCTCGGCAAGGCGATCAACGGCCAGCAGTCGGCCGACAAGGCCCTGGAGAACATCGTGGCCGGCTACAACCAGCAGGTCGGCGGCGGATCGTAGGCCAGCGGGCCGGGCGGCGGGGGCGAGACGCCGCCGCCCGGCCCGGGCGCCCACGAAATGCCCGGCTCATGGTGTGAGCCCACAGGAATCCATTCCACCAGCACGGAGTCAGGAAGATGACAAAACGCGCCTCGGACGTGACCGCGAGCCCGCCCAGGAGACGCAGTAAGTACACCCTTGCGCCGCTCGTCCTCATCGCGGCCAATGTCGTGCTCTTCGCGCTGTTCTTCGTCTGGCCGGCGGTGATCGGGCTCGTCTACTCCTTCACGAACTACACGGGTGTGGGGGCGTTCCAGTTCATCGGACTGGACAACTACCACAACCTGTTCGGGGACTCCACCTTCTACGATGCGCTGAGCCGGACGCTGCTGTACGCCGTGCTCTTCGTACCGCTGAACTTCGCGGTCTCGCTGCTCACCGCCAACCTGCTGGTGAGCAAGCACGCGAAGGGCGCGTCGGTCGCCCGCGTCATCTTCTTCATCCCATGGCTTCTGTCGCCCATCGTCGTGGGTGTCCTGTGGCGGTGGCTGTTCGGTGAGAACTTCGGGCTGGTCAACTACGTCATCGAGAAGCTCGGCGGAAGTGCCGTTCCGTGGCAGTCGAACGCGGACCTGTCGTTGATCGTGGTGGTGATGGCGGCATCATGGGCCTGGACGGGTTTCTCGATGCTGCTGTTCATCGCGGCGATCAAGAACGTACCGGTGTCGTACTACGAGGCGGCCTCGCTCGACGGCGCCGGCCCATGGCGCCAGTTCATCAGCATCACGCTGCCGAGCATCGCGCCCACCTCGTTCATTGTCATCCTGCTCAACACGATCAACGCGATGAAGGAATACCCGGTGTTCGTCGCCCTCAACAACGGCGGACCCGGCACGTCGAACAACCTGCTTGTCCAGTACATCTATGAGACCGGCTTCAAACGGGGCCAGATCGGCTACGCGAGCGCCGCGTCATTCGTGCTCATGCTCATCCTGATGGCCGTCGCGATCATCCAGCTGATCGTCAACCGGCGGGTGGAGAACCGATGACAACCACAGACACGCCACGCCCGGTCGACGCCGATCCCGGACGGCCCGTCTCCAAGAAGCGGCCCCGCGGGGCAGGCGGTGGCGGGTTCCGGCGGGCGGTACCCGCGACGACACTGCTGTGGATCCTGGCATGCCTCTACGGGCTGCCGGTGCTGTGGTTCATCCTCAGCTCCCTCAAGCCGGCCAGCGACCTGTTCTCCTATCCGCTGACGCTGGTTCCGCACAACCCCACGCTGTCCGGATACCTGACCGCGTGGCGCAGTGCCAACTTCTCCCAGTACTTCATCAACACGACCATCGTGTGCGTGATCACGACGATCCTCACGGTGGGAGTCAGCTGCTGCACCGGGTACGCGCTGGCCAAGTACGACAACAAGTGGCTCAAGGTCTTCTTCATCTGCATCCTGGCCACCACGATGCTGCCGTCCGAGGTCATGCTCGCCCCGGAGTTCCTGGTGGTCCGCAACCTCGGCCTCTACAACTCGTTCGCCGGCATCATCCTCCCGGCCGTGCTCACCGCGACCGGATGCTTCATGTTCCGCCAGTTCTTCCTGACGGTTCCCGACGAACTCGTGGAAGCCGCACGCATCGACGGCGCCCGCGAACTGTCGATCTTCCTGCGGATCATGGTGCCGCTCTCCCGGCCCATCATGCTGACCCTCGCCATCCTGTCCTTCCAGTGGCGGTGGAACGACTACATCTGGCCGCTTCTGATGCTGAACGACCCCAACAAGTTCACCGTGCAGATCGGCATCCAGAGCATCGTCGGCGCTCAGAACATCAACTGGTCGGTACTGCTCGGCGCATCGGTCATCTCCATGATCCCGCTGATCGCCATCTTCCTGGTCTTCCAGCGCTACGTCATGGGCGCCGACATCAATGCCGGCCTGAAGGACTGACCGTGCCCATCCCGCTCGACCACGAGTTCGTCCGCGCGGCGGCCGGCGCGGCCGACCGGCTGGCCGCCCCGCTGGCGGCCGGCCCCGACGAGGAGATCGCCGGTGTGACCCACCGCGCACTGGCACGCCGGGTGAAGACTCTGGTCGCGGCGTACCGTTCCACGGACTCGGCACTGCACGGCAGCGGGCAGGCCGTCGCCGCCACGATGGCCCACCTCGGCGCCCTCCGGGCCGCGCAGACCGGCACCGGCCTCTTCGCCGGCGGCGACAACGTGCAGTCACCGCCGGACTCCGCGTTCACCGTCAACGACGTGTGCGACGCGCACGTCCTCGCCGCGGGCGCGGGGCCGGAACTGCGCGACGTCACGGCCGCGCTCGCCGAGATCGCCGGCGCCGCCTCCGGCGGTCTCCTGACCGGTGGGGTGCACACCCCGAACCACCGCTGGGAGCTGTGCGCGGCGCTGGCCCGGCTGCACCGGTCGTTCCCGGACAGCCGGCTGCTCGACCGTGTCGACGCGTGGCTCGCCGAGGGCGTCGACATCGACGCGGAGGGCCTGTACTCGGAACGCAGCGCCGTCTACGCGGCCCACGTGTCCAACCCGTCGCTGCTCCTGCTGGCCGACGTCCTAGGCCGCACCGACCTGTGGGACGCCGTCGAACGCAACCTCACCGCGACCCTGGACCTCATCAGACCGGACGGCACGGTGGAAACCGTCCACTCGCGGCGGCAGGACCAGAACCACCCGTTCCCACTGGCGCCCTACCTGCCGCACTACCGGCTGCTGGCGATCCGTACCGGCCGGGGCGACTTCAGCCGGGCGACGAGGTGGGCAGCGGCCGGCGGTGTCGACGACCCCGACCTGCTCGCCGAGACCATCCTCACCCCCGACCTGTGCCGGGTACTGCCGGCACCGGCGCCGGAACCCCTTCCCCGCGACCGGTACATCACTACGGCGCGCCTCGCCTCGCGTGCCTCCGCCACCGCGCACAGCGTCCTGTACGGCGGCTCGGACGTGCCCGAGCACCGGCGTATCCGCTCGGGCCTGGCCTGCAATCCCACCGTCCTGCGCCTGTTCGCCGGCGACGCCGTCCTCGACGCGGTCCGCCTCTCACGCGGATTCTTCGACCTGGGCCCGTTCCGCGCCGTCGGCATGCAACAGCTTGCCGACAACCGTTACCTGCTCACCGAAACCCTCACCGCCGCCTACTACCAGCCGCTCCCGACGGACCTGAGGCGGGACGACGGCGTCTACCGGATGGCGGACGAGGGACGCTTCTCGGCCGCGATGGCCTTCCCGGACCGGCCTCGGGACGAGGTCTCGCACACGACCCGAGTCGAGGCGGACCTGAGGGACGACGGTGCCGACCTGCGGATCGACATCAGCGGACCACGGGTGCCCTGGGCCCTCGAACTGACCTTCCGGCCGGGCGGCGTGCCGGAGGGCGCCGTACCGATCGGCGACGGACGCTGGTGCCTGACGACCGCGCCGATGACGTACCGGGTCGGTGACGACGAGATCCGGGTCAAGGTCGACGTCCACGCAGGCGAACCGCTCGCCGGGCCGGACCGGAGCGACGTACTGCGGTACGACCCGGGGCAGGACTACACCGTGGTGGGCGGCACCGACGCGACAACCGGGAACCGCGTCTACATCGGTGGACACGGCCCTCACACACTGAGCGTCACACTCCGCGCCCGCCACCCCGCACCTGTCTTCTGACCCCGACAACCCACGCCATGGCCACCTCCGGCATGAAGGGCAGATCCACCCGTGCACCTCCTCCACCAGCGCGGCCCGCTGCACCACCTCCCGGACACCCAGGAGGCCTACGACACGGTCCTCGCCGACGTCGTCGAACAGGCCCTGGCCCGCCTCACCCCCGAGGGCAGCCTCGAACACCCCGACGCCACCGACGACATCGGCGACACCTCGCTCGGCGTCACCTCGCTGCTGGCCCTGGCCTGGCAGCGCGGCAAGGACCCGCGGCTGCCCGAGGCGGTCCGCCGCAGCCTCGCCTTCCATCTGGGCGAGCGCGTCCACACCGAGGACAACCCCGGCTACCCGAACCTCACGATCCGCGACTCGGGCCTCCCGTACGCCCGTTACGTCCTGGCGCCGGGCGCGCACCCGATCGGCGACTGGCCCAGCACGGTGTGGGCGCTGCTCCAGGCGGTCAACGTCCTGGACCTCTCGGACGGCCTGGTCGACGGCGAACAACGGGCCGCGGTTGTCGAGTTGGCGAAGGGCTACTGGCGCTGGCTGACCGAGGCCACCTTCTTCAACCCGCAGGAGGCCGGCAACCAGGCGATCGGGTGTGTGGTCGGCGGGCTGATGCTGGCACGGCACCTCCCACCCGAGGAGGGGGAGCCGGTCCGCGAGCGGGCGCTCGCCCTGTACACCGACCGGATCCGCGCCCACCGCGTCCTCGACCGGGGCGCCCTGCTGCCGCCCGAGCACGGCGGCGCCTACGACAACAACTACGGTCCGATCTCCCTGTCCTTCCTCGCCCAGGCCCATCGGATCAGCGGCGAGGAGATGTTCGCCGAGGACGGGGACGCGCTCGCCCGCTACATCGACGCCCGGCTGCCGAACGGCGGCTTCGACAACGGTGGCCCCCGCTACAGCGAACAGCACTCCGGTTTCGAGTCCGTCCTGGGACTGCGCTACTTCGGCGCCAGGATCGGCGCCGACCTCGGCCGCTATCGGGGCGACACCCGCTGGGGCCGGCACGCGGTCGGGCCGGACGGCGCGGTCGACGGCCACTTCGCGTTCATGCTGGTCTGGCAGGTCCAGGACGCCACGTGCTGGCACCGCACGCCGTCGAAGAACCCCGCACGGCATCAGCTGCGCGCGGGCACGGTCTCGGTGGCCTTCGACCAGCGGATGACCCCTTCGCTGGTCGAGGCGGCGGGCACGTACTACCTGCCCGCCGCGGTCAACCGCCAGCACGGCTTCGGCCCGGTCGTCGACGGCTTCCTGCTGAGCCGCCCCATGGGCGAGGTACGGGTGCGCGATCTGGAGAGCGACGGCCTGAGCGCCAAGCTCGTCACCAAGCCGGTCGTCGGCCGCGACCACGTCCTGCGCCATGTCCGGTCCCTGTACGTCACGGACGGCACGAGCCTGTGGACGACGGTCGTCGTCGAGCGCCTCGACGGGACGCCCTACCTGCTCGCCGGACTGCCGTACGCCACCGACGACGGGGACCGGGTGCGCAGGACCGCCGTGGCCGCCGTGACCTCCGCCGGCCCGCTCACGCTGACACATCCACGAGCGGACGGCGTGGACCACTTCGACGCCCGCTCCGAGACGACCCAGGAGCTGGCGGCGTTCGCCCTGGCCGCCGACCCGCGCGGCTACGGCAACCCGGACGAGGGCTGGCGCCACCTCGTCGCCTCCACGGCACTCGAAGCCGGACCGGCTCCCGGCGCCCCGCAGGACCTGCACGTCTTCGCCGTGCGCTACGGCTCGCCGGGCCCTCTCGCCCCCACCTTCGCAGACACACCGGCGGGCCTGACGATCCGCACCGAGGCGTTCACCGCACTGATCGGGAATCCCGCGGGTGATGACCGAGGGGAACCCGCGCTGGAACTGCGGCGGCGGTGACCTCCGCGCCCACCACCAGGTCGGCACGGTGCCGTGTCGCGGCGACCAGGTCGGCGTTGCGCTGGTCCGTGCCGAGCACCCAGGCCACCGCCGTGTCGTGGTCCTTGCCGAACTCCTCGTGGCGGGCGACGAGACGCCGTACACGCTCTTCCTCGTCGAGCTCGCAGAACCACACCTCGTCCAGCCGTGACCGCACGCGCGCCCACGCCCCGTCCCCCAGAAGGAGGTAGTTGCCCTCGGTGATGATCAGGCGGGCGCTGCGGAAGACCGGGACGGCGCCCGCGATCGGCTGCTCCAGAGTCCGCTCGAAGCCCGGCGCGTAGACGATGCCGTCCGCCTCCTCGTCACGCAGCCTGCCCAACAGCGCCGCGTACCCCGCCGCGTCGAAGGTGTCCGCAGCGCCCTTGCGGTCCCGGCGGCCCAGCCGGTCCAGCTCGACGTCCGCGAGATGGAACCCGTCCATCGGCACGTGCGCGACCCGGCCGGGCGCGTCGTCGTTCAGCTCCCGGACCAGACGCTCGGCCAGCGTCGTCTTGCCCGCGCCAGGGCTTCCCGCGATCCCGAGAATCGCACGCCGACCGGGGCGCACCAGTGCCGCGGCCCGCTCCACGAGGTCGTCGAAGGTCATGAGCGGGTCCTGCGCACGACCGCCGTCCCGCCCGCCAGAGCCGACCGCCGCTCCTTGAGCTCGTTCTGCTTGCCCGGCGAGAGACTCGCGTGCAACTGCTCGAAGCCGGTCGCGGATATCTGGCCCTGGCGCACGCCGTTCCGCCACGGCAGAAGGCCGGCCCGTCCGGCGCGCGGCAACAGCTGGTCCGCGAAGGCCGCTAGAGTCAGCAGGATGACCAGTCCCGGCAGGGTCATGAAGACGGCGAATCCCATGCCACCAGTATCAGGGTGCGAGCGCGGGATCCGGCCAGGGTCCGGCGACCTCGGGTCTGGGACCGGTCATTCCGCCTGTGCTCATCAAGCTGTTGAATATTGGTCAATAACGGGCGTCGCAGTCGCCGTCCACGGGGAGAACGTCATGTCGCAGCAACGCCCTACGCTCGCCCCCCACAGCTATCGGGCGTATTTCGACCACCTGCTCGCCTGCCAGAAGTGCAGCGAGCCCCCGAGGCGCTGCGGCGACGGCAGCGCCCTGTACCGGACCTACCGGTCCGACCTGAAGAAGTCATGAGCCCGGCCCAGGGCCTGTCCGGCGGAGGGGTGCGGCCGGACGGATGGTCCGGCCACACCTTCGCGCGTCAGTCGCGGGTGATGCCCGGCGCGATGTCCTCGTGGCGCTCCACGGTGGTCGCCGAGGAGGTCGCGCTGCGCAGCTTCGCGGTCGTCGGCTTGCCGCAGAAGGCGGATTCCAGCGTGCGGGCCATCGTGTTCAGCACGTTCACGTTGTTCGAGGTGTTGGCGAGCGCGGTGACGCTGCGCTTGCCGTCCTTCGAGGCGAAGGCGTACGTGTAGTAGCCCTGCACGGTGCCCGTGTGCCCGTACACCGAGATACCGCAGGACAGGTCGCGGCGGCGCAGGCCGAGGCCGTACCCCTGGGTGCTGTTGACCGTCGTCCACTGCTGCATCTGCGCGAGCTGCGCGGCGGACATGAGCTGCCCGCTCATCAGCGCGGAGAAGAACGTGTCCAGGTCCTGCGTGCTGGAGATGACCGCGCCCGCGCTCTGTGCCCAGGACACCGTCTGTTCGGTGGAGTCGACCAGGGCCCCACCGGCCTCGTCCGGCGTGAGGTAACCGTTGGCGTGCGTGCCCGGGATGGCGGTGTCGGGGTGCACATAGAAGGTGTCGGTCAGGTTCAGCGGCGTGAAGATGCGGTTCTGGTATTCCGTGGCCACGGCGTGGCCGGTGAGCTTCTCGATGAGCATGCCCGCGACGACGAAGTTCGTGTTGGAGTACGAATAGGCCGCGCCCGGTGCGTTGGTGACCCCGTGCTTGAGGGACAGGGTGACCAGGTCCTGGTAGCTGAAGACCTTGTTGCGGACGGACTCGAAGCCCGGGACCGTCTGCGCGAACATGTCGTTGGTGTAGTCGTACAGCCCACTGCGGTGGCTCATCACCTGGCGCACGGTGATCCGGTCGTCGGGCAGCAGCCCAGGCAGATAGGTGTTCACCGAAGCGTCCAGGTCGAGCTTGCCCTCGTCCACCAGTTGCAGCAGGACCACGGCGGAGAAGCTCTTGGTGACGCTGCCGACGCGGAACCGGTCGGTCGTGGTGATCGCACGCCCGGTGGCCCGGTCGGCGACTCCCTCCGACAGCCGGTGGACCGTGCCGTTGTCGTCGACCCGCACCATCGCACCGGGGGCTCCCTGGGACAGGGCCGTGTGCAACACCGCCTGCAGACCGGCGTCGTCGGGTGTCGGCAGATCCGCGGCCGCGGCGGTGCCGGCCTGTACGGGGACTGCGAGGAGGGCCAACAGCACCGCGCCCAGCGCCGTACCTCTGCCCACCGTTCCTGAGACCATCTGATTCTTCTCCCGAGTTCCCTCTGTGTACCGCGCCGCGGATGCGAACGCCGGCATCATCTCTACGCGCAGGAGGGGCAGATGGGTTGCATGTGACGCGAAGGAAAGCGGAAAAGATCCTTCAGCGGCCGAAAAGCTGCGTCCAGTACGTGCCCGCCGTGCCGCCGCCCGCGAAGCCGATGCCTATGTGGGTGAACTCGGGCTTGAGGATGTTGGCGCGGTGGCCCGGGCTGTTCATCCAGCCGCGGACGACCTCGGCGGGGGAGCGCTGGCCGCAGGCGATGTTCTCCCCGATGGTGCGGCGTGCGGAGCCCGCGGCGGCGGCCCGGTCCCATGGTTGGCGGCCGTCGGGGGAGGTGTGGGAGTAGAAGGCGCGGGCGACCATGTCGTCGCTGTGCGCCTGGGCCGCGGTGGTGAGCAGGGCGTCGACGGCGAGTGGCGCCAGGCCCTCCGCGGCCCGCTCGGCGTTGGTCAGCGCGATCACTTCATCCGCCGTCTGCCGCAGGCCCCCGCGGCTGAAGGGCCTGGCCCACAGCGCCGTCCAGTACATGTCGCCGGAACGCCGGCCGGGGACGTACGCCAGCCCCGCCTGGCTGTACACCGGGTTGTACAGCGTGTCGCGGGACTTGTCGGTGGTGAGGCAGTACTCCACGAACTCGCCCGGGGTGCGCGGGCCGGAGACGAGGTGCTCGCCGACGGTCAGATACGTGTATCCGGCGGACGTGATGCGCTGGTAGACGGAGATCCCCTGGGCGCTCTCGGAGCTGAGGAGTCCGCGTGCCGCCATGTCGGAGGCGTGGGCCCGGGCCGCGGTCGCGAGCCGCGCGTCGAGGCGGACGGGTGGGGAACCGGCCGCGCCGCGCACCGAGTTGACCAGGTCGAGGAAGCCGTCAGGGTCGGGAGCCGCCACCGGCGCCGGATCGTCCCCGGTCGCATCCTCGGCGACCTCGACCCCGAAGTCCCGCGCGATGCCGGCCAGTCCGTCCGCGTATCCCTGGCCCAGTGCGCGCAGCTTCCACGCCGTGCCGCGTCGGTAGATCTCGGCGAGCAGCAGTACGGTCTCCCGCTGGGGGCGCGGGGGTGTGAACCGGGCGAGGGTGTGGCCGCCCGGACCGCTGACGTGCAGGGTGGGAGCGGGCAGTCGGCCGAGCGGCGTACCGGGATCGGCCGGACTGACGACCACGGTGACGCGGCTCGCGCCGGACCGCAGGCGCGGCGGGTCGAGCGTGAGGTGCTCCCCGGTGAGCCGGGCGCCCGGCGCCGTCGGCTGGTTGTAGAACACGAAGTCGGCGTCGCCGCGCACCTTGCCGCTGTCGTCGGTGATGAGCGCGGAGACGTCGAAGGGACCTGGCACCCGGATCGTCAGGGTGCCGCCCGGCAGGGGCACATTGCCCCCGGGAACCAACTCGCTCATCGTGCCGCCTGTCGAAGAGACGGTCCTCGCGGACCACCGACACGGGCGCACCCGCTTCCCGCCCGCTCACCTCGTCAACGTCCTGTTCGCTCCCGAGGGTTCCCGCGCTCCCTGGCACCCCGTGCGTCGATCGCCTCGGGCGGGCGCAGCGACCGCAGCGCGAGCAGGAGTACGCCGATGTCGTCCAGGTAGATCGGGTCGGGCAGCAGGTCCGTCGGCAGCAGGAGATAGGCGACCGCACCCCAGAAGACCCAGCGGGACCCGGTCGGAAGCCCGGCGCGCCTGAGGTCTCGGCGAGTGCGCACGAGCCGTACCAGGACCGCGATCGCCACCCCGAGCGCGGCGGCACCCAGGATCGCGACGATGAGGACCACCGTCCATGCCGTGGAGTCCATGAGTTCCGTCCTGTGCTCTCGTAGGGCAGTTTCTCCCCTTCGTGTTCCCGCTCGCCCGGTTCGTATCGCCCCCGAAACACCGGGCGATTCAGGCCGAGCCGGCGGCGACGCAGAACTCGTTGCCCTCCGGGTCGGCCATCACCACGTGGTGCCCGTCGAACTCCTCCAGGACCGCGCCGCCCGCCGTCACGAGCCGCGCGGACTCGGCGCTGATCCGCGCCCACCGCTCTTCGGGACCGCCGTGTCCCGGCACGCGGACGTCGATGTGAAGGCGGTTCTTCGCCGTCTTCGGCTCGGGAACCTTGAGGATGGACAGGCGGGGGCCGACGCCGTCGGGATCGCAGAGCCACGCGCCGTCGTCCTCGGAGTCGTCCTCCGGAAGGTCGAACTGCGCGAGCCACTCCTCGCGGGTGGTGAAGGGAGCGGGCGGAGGCTCGTCGATGTACCCGAGTGCCGTCTTCCAGAACTCGGCGAGGAGTTTCGCGTCCGCACAGTCAAGGGTCAGATCGATTCTGGCTGCCATGACAGGACCGTACTGCGCGCCTCTGACAATCCGGGCGTGCGGCTTCTACCGGCCCTCGGGGACATCACGGCGGCAGAGAACGAAGTCGTCGAAGACGTGCCTTCCGGGGCGGTCGCCGACGGTGTCGATCGCCGCGCGGATGTCGTGCAGTTGGCCCGTCGTCATCTGCAGGGGCGGCTCGTCGGGCTGATAGGTGGTGCGGACGGGATAGTCCACACCCGGTTGCCGGGACATCTCGATGTGGCAGCCGAGCACGTGCGTGACCGGCCGTTCGGCACAGAAGTCGATCAGGCGGTCGACGGTGCGGGTGAACGCGGCCCAGTCCTCGACGTACAGACGGCCGGGGTAGACCGTGTCACCGGTGAGGAGGAAGCCGGTCCAGGGGTCGAAGTACGTCACCGCGGCCACGTGGTGGCCCGGCGTGGCCAGGCACTCCAGGACCCGGCCCCCGAGATCGACGCGGGCGACGCCCTCGGGGTCGTCGTCGAAGCCGAAGAACGGCCAGGCCTTGTCGAGGGCCGCGTCGACGACCGTGGTGCCGGGACGGGCGGCGAACTGTCCGTCCCCCGCGACGTGGTCGCCGTGCGGGTGGGTGTGCAGCACCAACAGCTCGTAGCCCTCCCGGGGTCGGGCGGCCAGCCGGCTCTCCATCAGCTCGTCCACCACCCGGCGCAGCGGGAAGCAGTCGGCCGAGGCCGTGGCACCGGTGTCGATCAGCACGGCCCGTGTCTCGCCGAACAGCAGGAAAAGGAACGGGGCCTCGTAGTCGACGGCCATGTTCTGCCGCAGGATCACCGTGTGCGCGTCGTGGGCGTGGACCTGGATGTCAGGATCGGTGTTGTGCTTGGCCGACGGAGATCCGTGGATCCACCGCACGTCCAGCGCCCGTGCGCCCGCGGCTTCCTCCGCCGCTCCAGCTCCAGCGGTCTGTTCGGTCCTCGGCCTCTGGGTGTCCACGACGTCTCCCGGTGATGATCCCGCCGGGACCACCACCTGGACCCGGGACCTCAGTTTCGCCCGGCGCCGTGGTCGACGAGCGCCTGGGTCACCGCTCGGACGCTACGGGCGATGTGATTGAGCTGCAGCACTTCGGCGGCGTACATCTTGATGGTGTGCTCGATGACCGATTCGTGCAGGCCGAGCGCGGGGAGTTCGGCCCGGGCGGTCTGCAGGGCGGTCCGGGCGACCCGGATCTCGTGCTGCACCTGGATCTGGGCGTGGCGGGCGAGCAGCACGGGGTGCTTCATGAGCACCGGGTAGCTCGCGTAGCGGGACGGCACCAGATCGCGCAGCCACTTGGTCGCGGAGCGCTCCCAGTCGAAGCTGCCGGGGGTCTTGACCTGGCACGGCCAGTCCGAGGTGATCGGTGAGTACGTCGTCAGGGCCATGTTCATCGCTTCCGGGTTACGTCGGCGGCAAGGGTCTGCGGGTTATGGGGCGGCCCCGGTCTAGGGGATGGCCGGGGCCGCCGCCACGGGCGCCCGCTCACGCGGGGCCCGTCCGAACATCCGGGGCCCCATGCGGGTAGGAGCGGACGGCCCCGGATGGCCGTAGGACGTGACCCGGAGGCCTCCTGGTCGCATCCGCGAGAAGTATTTATATATACCGCCGGATACGCAAGGACATGAAAAAATTCATCCGCGATATGGGCGAATGATCCCGTGATGCCCTGAGGGCAGGGGGTGTACGGGGTGTAGAGGAGAGGGAGAGAGCCCTGCGGGGTCAGTCCTTGAGGAAGAACTGGTGCTGCTCCGCGATCTGCTCGTACTCCTCCAGTCGGGCCTGAGTCCGCTCCGGATCGGCGTCGGACATGGCCTGGAGGAGCGCCGCCGACATCATGACGGGCGCGGCGTAGGAGTCGAAGACGAGACGGGCCCCGGTGCCCACGGTGAAGGTGGCATCGGCCTCGTCCGCGAGCGGTCCGAGCGCCAGGTCGGTGATCAGGGCGACCTTCAGCCCCGCGCTGCGCGCGACCCGCACCGCGGTCAGCGTCTCCTGGGCATGACGGGGCATCCCGAAGGCGAGCAGCCAGGTGCCGCCCGCCTCGCGCGACTGGAGCAGCGCGTCGTAGGCGACGCTCCCGCCGCGCGTCACCAGCCGCACATCGGGGTGGATGCGGCGGGCGGCGTACGCGAAGTACTCGGCCAGCGACACCGAGATGCGCAGACCGAGAACGGTGAGCGGGGTCGACTGCGACAGCGCGCGGCCGATGGTGATCACCTGGTCCGGATCGCCGAAGTCGCGGCGCAGGTTCTCCAGGTTCTCGATCTCGGCGTCCACCGCCAACTGCAGTTCGTTGCCGTGGTCCTCCGCGGGTGCGCCCGGGGTGCTGGAGAGTGTGCTGAGCGCGATGGCCTGTAGTTTCTCCCGCAGTGCGGGGTAGCCGCTGAAGCCGACCGCCGCGGCGAAGCGGGTCACCGACGGCTGGCTGACCCCGACGCGCTCGGCGAGATCGGTGATCGACAGGAACGCCGCCTCGGTGATGTGCTCGATCAGGTACTGGGCGATACGGCGCTGTCCGGGCGAGAGCCGGGGGCCGTCGAACAATTCCCTGAGCTGGGACGTGGGTGCCGCGCCCACCTCCGGAGCCGTCTTCCCCGAGGTGATCGCGGACGCCTGAGCGCGTGCCTGCTGCGGCGATGGCACCGATGTGCCTCCTTCGTGTCCCACGAGAACTCAACATAGCTCACGGACCGTGCTGACCAGGGCATGGACGACCACACGCCGTAGCTCTGCGGGCGTGGAACGTGAGGTCGGTCTGATTCGCGACAAGTTGACGACGGGCCATGGACAGCGACTGAGACGGGTGTTGAGGATGGGAGTCCCCATCCGTAGGAGTTGTTCATATGCGTAGACGACGCCTGCTGACCGGTGGAGCCGCCCTCGCGGCCGCCGCCTCGCTCCAGCCCGCCCTCACGGGCACCGCGCAAGCCGCTCCGCCCGCCGCGCCGCTGCCCTGCAGAGCCGAGGTCGTCGCCGTCCTGCGGCGCGTGGCCGACCAGTGGATCGGCGCGCACACGGACCCCGGCGACAACGGCTGGGCCAACGCCACCTTGTTCAGCGGACTGCTCGCCCTCCAGCGACTGACCGGCAGCCCCCGCTATCTGGCGTACGCCAAGAACTGGGCCGATAAGTACGCGTACGGCCTCAACGGCGGGGTCAGCACGCGCCATGCCGACAACCACAACGCCGCACAGGCCTACCTCGACCTGTACGAGATCGAGCCGGAGGAGAGCAAGATCTCCGCCATCGAGGAGTCGCTCCACCGCATGGTCTACACCGACCAGCCGGACAAGAACGACGACTGGTGGTGGGACGACGCCCTGCACATGGCGATGCCTCCGTTCGCCAGGATCGGAGCGCTCCGCGGCGACCCGGGGTACTGGCAGAAGCTGTACGCCCTCTACGACCACACCAAGCGTGTCGAGGGCGGACCCGGTCTGTACGACGCCGAGACGGGGCTCTGGTACCGGGACAAGCGGTTCCTCCCCGGGATCGACGGCGGGATCCTCTCGCCCGCGGGCAAGCCGGTGGTCTGGTCGCGCGGCAACGGCTGGGTGGCGGGCGGGCACGCCAAGACGCTCAAGGCGCTGCCGCCCGCTGAGCGGCACACCGGTGAGTACCGCGACACCCTTGTACGTCTGGTGACGGCCGTCGCCGGGATCCAGCGCACCGACGGCTTCTGGAACGTCAACCTCGCCGACGCCACCCATCTGCCCGGCCCCGAGACGAGCGGCACCTCCTTCTTCCTCTTCGGCACCTCCTACGCGATCCGGGCCGGCCTCGTCGACCGGCGTACCCACCTCCCGGTCGTGGCCCGCGCCTGGAACGGCCTCGTCAGCACGGCCGTCCACCCCGACGGCTTCCTCGGCTACGTCCAGAACGTCGGCGACCGCCCCGAATCCAGCCAGCCCGTCACCTACGACAGCACCGCGAACTTCGGCGTGGGCGCCTTCCTGCTCGCCGGCACCGAACTCGCCCGCCTGGCCGGACCCTGACGTGACGCACCGGTGCCCCCGCCCTGTGCGGCGGGGGCACCGGCCTGTCGCTGTCAGGGCTGCGCGGTGAGCGTGAAGCTCTGTGCCGCGGAGCCGTCGCAGGTGCGCTGGGTGAGCTGGACGCTGTTCGTCGAGGCGCTCGCCGCGGTCAGGCACTTGCCGCTGTGGCGAGCCTTGAAGTGGTAGCGCCCGGTGCTCTCCTTCACCGGCAGCCACTGCTGGTTCTGTCCGCCCGAGTAACTCCACAACTGGAGTGGCGCGTTGTCGGCCGTCGAGACACCGGTCACGTCGATGACCTGCTGTGGATCGATACGGATGGCGGCCTGCCGGTACCCGCTGTCGGTCGAGCGGAACTGGAACTGCTGGGCCTGGGTGCCGTTGCAGGCGTACTGCTGGATCACGGTCCCGTTCGCCGTGGCGGCCGAACGGGCGTCCACACAGGTGTCGTTGCCGGCATTCGTCAGCGAGTACCAGGCGGTCTCGGAGGGGGAGTCGGCCGGAGGCGTGCCGGTGTCGGCCCCTCCCAGCCACTTCAGACCGTCCAGCAGGAACTGATTCTGTGTCGCGCTCGCGAACGTCGACGACAGACGCGTGTTGGTCGAGTAGTTCATCGCGTTGTGGCCGAAGTTCGCGTACAGCATCTTGTACTTCGTGTTGGTCCACAGGATCGGGTAGTAGCCGCTGTACCAGGACTGGTTGGGATCGGTGCCGACCGGGAAGCTGCTCGGGTCGATCGACGCGAGGATCTTGATGTCCGGGTTCTGCCGCAGATCGTTGGACCAGCTGTACCACTCGCTGACCGACGAGGTGAACGTGGCCGGCAGGTTCTTGGTGGCCGGGTTCGTATGGTCCTCCACCTTCAGGGTCACCGCGGTCGGACCCCAGGTGTTCGACACGAAGTTCCCCGAGCCGAGGAACGTGTTGTGGTACCAGGACCAGCTCGCCGCATCGGTCGTGAACGCGGAGACGTGGAAGCCCATGAAGCCGCCTCCACCCCTCATGTACGTCTCGAAACCCGTGCGTTGGGCGGCGGTCTGCGGCAGGTCGTCGAGGAACAGGACGACTTGGTAGGCGTTGACCCCGCCGTTGGCGAGCAGGTCCCAGTTGGTGCTGGCCGTGTAGGTGAAGCCGTTCGCCGCGGCCTGCTGCGGAAACCAGACGTTGGCCTCTTTGTCGAAGTCGATGTGCGCCGCGTCGTAGGTGCCGCTGTAGAGCGCGAGCACCTTGAACGGGGTCGCCGCGGTGCTCGCGTGGGCGGCGGGCGGTACCGCGAGGCCGAGCAGCGCCGCCAGCAGGAGGAGGATTCTCAGGGCCGCGCGGGTGGAACCAGATCTGATGGTGTGCATCTGCTGATCGATCCTTTCCGTGCGGTTTACGGGTAGTTGGTGAGGTAGGCGACGTTGGTGCTGGAGTTGGAGGGTCCTCCCGTGCTGTTGATGATGTGGCTGATGGTGCCGACGCCGCCCAGCGAGACGGTCACCATGTCGTGGAACTTGACCCCGGACACGCTCGGGACCTCGAAGGCGTGATCGGCGACCACGCTGGAATTGCTGCTGAAGTAGCAGTAGCTGCCCAGACCCCACGCCTCGTGGCTGGTGACGGACGAGGCGACCTTGTAGGCGGGATAGCCCTTCCCGGTGCCGTTCATCCAGGAGGCCTGGTTCGGCGGGTCGTAGGGCATCTCGTTCTGGAAGAAGTAGGTGCGGCCACCGTTGCCGTTCCAGGTGACCTGGGTCTTCTGGTAGTGCTCGACGAACAGGCCGTACGCGGTCACGTTGTTGCCGTTGACGGTCAGGCCGTTGTCCGCCGTGTTGGTCGTCCAGCCGACCGTGCCGGAGTTGCCGTGGTCGGCCCGCCAGATCCAGGTGTGGTCGATGATCGTGTCGGCGCTGTTGATGACCAGCGAGTTGGTCGCCTTGCCGACGGTGGCGCCGCCGATCCGGATGAAGACGTCGGACAGCTGTGTCGGGTCGGCCGCGTGGGTGGCGGACGAACCGGACGGGCCGATCTGCATCAGGGTCGTCGAGTTGGTGGTACCCGCGTCGATGAGCAGGCCCGCCAGCTGGATGCCGTCCACGTCGGCGGTGGTGACGGCGGTGATCCCGCCGTCCGGCACGAAGGTCGCCAGGCCCATGCCCAGCACCACCGTGTCGGGGCGCGTGATGTTGATCGTCTGGTTGAGGTGGTAGACGCCGGGGGTGACCAGCAGGTTCTTGCCCGCCGCGAGGGCCGAGTTCATGTCGGCCGCGGTGGCGCCCGGCTTGACGATGTAGAACTGGTCGATCGGCAGGGACTTGCCCGCCGGGGTCTTCCCGCTCCACGTGGTGCCGACGGCGTTGGACTGCAGACCGGGCACGAACACCTGGTAGGCGCCCGCGCTGTCGACGTACAGGAACGGCTTCTCGCGGATCGTCGGCGAGCTGGCGACGTTGGTGTACGTCGGGAAGGACTGGGCGGGTGCGCCCTGGTCGCCGACGAAGACCATGTTCCAGTTGGAACCGGACCAGCTGCCCATCTGCGAGTTCCGGGTGAGGAACTGCTGCTGGGAGCCGGACTGGATCTGCCCGTCGACCTTGGTGTCGGAGATGAAGCCGCCGCTGGACCAGCCGCCGTCGTCGAGCGCGAGGTTGCCGCGCACGTGCATGCGCCGGTACGGGGCGGCCTGGGAGACGGCCCAACGGTCCGCGCCACCGGTCGGGTTGACCGACAGGTTCTCGGCGTCGCGCCAGAAGTTCTGCGTGGCGTTGCCCTGGAACCAGTCGGCCTCCGCGTGCACGGATCCGTTGATGGTCACGTCGTCCGGTGAGAAGCCCAGGCCGGCGACCTGGGTGTAGAAGCCCACGTTGGCGTTCGCGCTGTACGTACCCGGCTTGAACAGCAGGGCCTGGCGGGCCGAGCCGAACTGGTTGGTCTCCTGCTGGGAGAAGACCGAGTCCAGCTTGGACTGGATGCCGGCCGCCGACATCGACGGGTCGAACACCGTCACGTTGGGACCGAAGTCCGGAGTGCCCGGCGGGTTCGTTGTGCCGCCGCCCAGAGTGAAGGACTGCGCGGCGGTGCCGTTGCAGGTGTACTGCGCCAGCTGCACGCTGTCCGCGGTGGAGGCGCTCGGGACGTCCAGACACTTCCCGCTGTTGCGGTTGACGAAGTGGTAGGCGCCGTCGGCCTCGGCGACGGGCAGCCACTGCTGGTTGTTGCCGCTGGAGTACGTCCACAGCTGGACGGGCGCGGAATCGGCGGTGGAGACGTCGGTGACGTCCCACGCCTTTGTGGCGTCCAGGTTGCTGTTGACGCGGTAGTAGCCGCCGCTGGTGGCCACCAACTGCCAGTTCTGCGCGGCGCTTCCGTTGCACGCGTACTGCTGGACGGCGGTGCCGTCGGCACTCGCGGCCGAGCGGGCGTCGACGCACTTGCCGCTGCCCTTGTTGACCACGGTGGTATAGCCGGTCGGCAGGGCGGCGGCCGCCGCGGTCTGCGCGCTCGCCGAGTCCTGTGAGGCGAACTCGATGCCGGACGCGGTGGTCGCCACAAGCGCGAACACGGTCAGAACCTTCGGTATCCGGTGGCGGCCGGACAGTCCCTTCAGTCTGGGCACGGATCTGGGCACGGATCTAGGTACGGATCTGGGCACGGTTCTCTCCTGCGGTGATGGGGGGCGGAGTGTGTCCGTCAGCCGGTGTACTTGGCGAAGATGCTGGTGAACTGCCAGTTGCTCTGGGCCACTCCGGAACAGGTGTCGTCGTTCGGGTAGCTGCCCGGGCAGGGACGGTCACGGTTGGCCGACCAGAACGTCAGCCGCGCGAGGTGGTGCGTCTGCGCGTAGCCGAGGATGGTCTGGAAGTCGGCGGTGGTGACGGTCTCGTTGTTGTCGGTGATGCCGTTCATGGAGGAGATGCCCATGTCCCGGTACGCCTGGTCGTCGCTGTAGCCGTATGCGTTCTTGAGGGCCGTCTTCAGGCCCTCCGCGGCCCTCTGGGTCAGCGTGCCCATGTTCTGGCCGGCGCCGCCGAAGTCGAACGGCATGATCGTCCAGGCGTCCACGGTCAGCCCGGACGCCGCGGCCCGGTTGATCAGGTCGGTGTCGGGGCCGCTCTGTCCGGTGCCGATGGTGACGTATACCTTGATGCCCGGGTTGTTGGCCTTGACGGTCTTGAGCGCGTCCACGGTGCGCTGCTGGACCGTCGTGTTGCTGTAGGCGTCGGCCTCGATGTCGATGTCGATCGCCTTGAGCCCGTACGCGTTGATGACCTTCTGGTACGCGGCGGACAGTTCTCCCGCGCTGGAGCAGGAGCTCTCCAGCTTGTTGCCGCTGTAGCCGCCGAAGGAGGGGACGACGTCGCCGCCGGCCGAGCGCACGGTGTTGATGGTCTGCTGGTCGACGCCGCCGGTCAGCGCGCGGCCGCCGTCCCACTGAGGGTTGCAGTAGCCGTTGCTGAGGACGAAGGCCAGCGTGAACCACTTGACACCGGTGGCGTTCATGACGGTGGTGGGGCTCGGCGGGTTGCCCCAGCCGTTGTAGAGGTAGGGGGCGACGGCCATCGGCGCGGAGGGGGGTGTGCCTCCGCCGTCGCCGGTGGGCGCGGTCCACTTCTGGTTGGCGGCGCCGGTGCAGGTCCAGATCTGGATCGGCGTGCCGTTGGCCGAGGTGTTGCCGGTGACGTCGGCACACTTGTTGGCCTGCGGATTGACGAGGTCGCGGGCGGCGGAGACCGTCCACTTCTGGTTGGCGCCGCCCGTACAGTCCCACAGCTGGAGCTTGGCCCCGTCGGCGGTCGAGTTGCCGGTGACGTCAAGACACTTGCCGAGGGCCCGTACGGTTCCGTCGGAGCCGACGGTCCACTGCTGGGCAGTGGTGCCGTTGCAGTCGTAGAGCTGAACGGCCGTGCCGTTCGCGGAGTTCGCGCCGGCCACGTCGAGGCACTTGCCCGCGAGTCCGGTGATGGTCCCGGTGGCGGCGGAGGCGGGGGAGACGCTCAGGGCGCCGGCGGAGAGAGCGAACACCGCCGTGGTGAGAGTGGCGCGCAGCGCGGTGGAGTGCGCGAGGGATCGTCTTGCCATCAGAGGGTCACAGCCCTTCGGGGAGGCTGACAGTGGGGGGAGTTCATGTCCGTGAACGTTGAGTGCATTCATGGAGCTGTAGTGATCGGTGAACCTAAAGGTCTGAACCAAACTCGTCAAGAGATGAAGCA
This sequence comes from Streptomyces sp. NPDC107454, assembly GCF_055582885.1. Classification (NCBI taxonomy): domain Bacteria; kingdom Bacillati; phylum Actinomycetota; class Actinomycetes; order Kitasatosporales; family Streptomycetaceae; genus Streptomyces; species Streptomyces sp. NPDC107454. The sequence continues at coordinate 485,899 of NZ_JBVJPA010000004.1, forward strand.
AAGCGCGCTGCGAATTGACCTGCGTTCACAAGGAGTTGAACGCATCGACCATCCCGGGGACGGCAAACAGCCGAGGCCCCGCCGTGCGGAACCTCGGCTGTGCGGCAAGCGGTTGTGCGGGCCCACTGGTGGCGGTCGGTCAGTTGCCCCGACTCTGCGCGGACTGCGAATAGGCGTCGTGCCATGCGGCCTTGGCGCCGGAGTCGCCGATGCGGTAGACGTCCACCACGGCGCCTGTCGCCACGACGAGGGACAGCACGACCGCGGCGGCCCGTATCGGCGCGGACGTCAGACGGACCGCCGGACCCTGGGTGTCTCCCTGGCCGGGGGCGGTGCGGCGGGCCGCCCACCATAGCGCCGAGGACAGCACGAACAGGCCGAGGACCCATGGCAGCAGACCGTCACCGAGCTGGGCGTGTCGCTGTACCAGGGCCGAGCTGTCGACATGCCTTTCCAACCACTCTCCCGCTTGCGTGGTGAGGGGCACACTCACCAGCGTCACGAGCGCGAGCACCGGTGGCAGGACGCCGAGCCGCCGCGCGAGGTGCGGCCAGATCGCGCAGACGACGAGCGCCAGTGCGCTCAGCGGTACGAGAACGACGACGAAGTGCACGAACAGGACGTGTGCGGGCAGGCCGTTGACAATGCTGGGGCTCATCAGGCTTGTCTCCTGGAGAGGCTGGGTCGCGAAGTGGGGGGTGTTCAGGGGCGGCGGCGATGATCGCCCGCCGCCCGGCGGCTCGCAGCCTGGCACAGGAACTTCTCAGCTTCTTCTGAGGCGGGAATGCACGGGAGTGGTCGCCGGTACTCTGACCGCTTGCCGCCCCCATCGACGCCGACAGGCGTTCCTCACACCCCTGGTGCCTCCTGATGACCAACCGTGTCCCGCGTCTTCCCCGTCGCGACGCCATGATGGATCCCGACCGACTCGTCACCTTCGGCGACGCGGTGATCGCGATCGCCATCACGCTGCTCGCGCTCGACATCACCGTTCCCGAAGGACTGGCCGACGGCGAGGTCGGAGCCGCGCTGAGGGACGCCCTGCCCAAGTTCGGGGCGTACCTGCTGAGCTTCGCCGTCATCGGCGCTCTGTGGCTGGGTCAGCACGCGCTCTTCCGGCAGATCGCCGCGCTCGACAACTGGCTGCTCCGCCTCTATCTCGCTCTGCTCGCCGTCGTGGCCGCGCTCCCGTTCCCCACGCGCCTGATCAGCGAGTACGGCAGCACCGCCGTGGCCACCTCGGTCTATGCGGTGACGATCGCACTCGCCGTCGGGCTGCTCACGGCCATGTCCGCCCGACTGTGGGCCAGTCCGTCCCTTGCCAAGCCGACCGTGCCCCCCGCGCAGATGAGGCAGTCGGTCTTCAGGGGCCTGCTGACCGTCCTCGTCTTCGCCACCTCGATTCCGGTGTCGCTGGCCTCGCCGACGCCCGCCAAGTACTGGTGGCTTCTCACGGTTCCCGCGCGTCTGCTGTTCCGCGAGACGAGTACGCCCGGCCGCGAGCAACTGACCGCTGCCGCCGAGTGAGACCACCGCGCTTCGCGGGACCGGACATCAGGGGAAGAGCCGGTTGAGGAGGGCGTGCCGAAAGCCCGGTGAGCGTCGAGGCGGTCGAGAACGGTGACCGCCTCGTCCCAGCCCGGACCCACGCCGGTCCCGCAAGGGGTGACGCTGCGCGTGGGCGCCAACACCCATGTGCGCTGCGTCAGCCGAACAGACATCCCCGCCGCCGAACTCTTCGCGGGGTGTGCCCGGGAGCGAGGCCGCGCTCAGCAGGAACCGCCGACGGGACCAGGGGGTGGGCCCTTCACTTTCTGAATGGTCGCTCACGCGGTTCACGGTAGGTGACGGTTGACACGCATCACCTACCCGTCAAAAGGCCGCGCCCATGTGAGTGAGTGACACGCTGTTGCGTCCGCCCGGGGGCGCGGGCGGGGTGGGCGTCCTGCGCGGGCGGGTGGAGGTGTCAGACTGACGGCATGGAAGAGCGTGAATTCGGCAGGTCAGGCCAGAAGGCATCGGTCATCGGTCTCGGTACGTGGCAGCTCGGCGCCGACTGGGGTGACGTGAGCGCTGGGGACGCCGAGGCGGTGCTGGAGACGGCGGCGGAGTCGGGGGTGACGTTCTTCGACACCGCGGACGTGTACGGCGACGGGCGCAGTGAGCAGGCGATCGCATCCTTCCTCAGTGCCCGCCCCGACCTGCACGTGATGGTGGCGACGAAGATGGGCCGCCGGGTCGAGCAGATTCCGCAGAACTACGTCCTCGACAACTTCCGCGCGTGGAACGACCGTTCCCGGCGCAACCTCGGCGTCGACCGCATCGACCTGGTGCAGCTGCACTGCCCGCCGACCCCCGTCTACTCGTCGGACGAGGTGTTCGACGCACTGGACACGCTGGTCGAGGAGGAGCGGATCGCGGCGTACGGGGTGAGTGTCGAGACATGTGACGAGGCGCTGACCGCGATCGCGCGGCCGAACGTGGCGAGCGTGCAGATCATTCTGAACCCGTTCCGCATGAAGCCCCTGCGGCAGGTCCTGCCGGCGGCGCGGGAGGCGGGTGTCGCGATCATCGCCCGCGTTCCGCTGGCCTCCGGGCTGCTCTCCGGCAAGTACACGAAGGACACGGTGTTCGCGGCGGACGACCACCGGACGTACAACCGTCACGGGGAGTCCTTCGACCAGGGCGAGACCTTCTCCGGCGTCGACTTCGTGACCGGCGTGGAGGCGGCGGCCGAGTTCTCCGCGCTCGCCCCGGAGGGCGTCACCCCGGCCCAGCTGGCGCTGCGCTGGATCATCCAGCAGCCCGGAGTGACCACGGTGATCCCCGGCGCCCGTTCGCCCGAACAGGCCCACGCCAACGCGACCGCCGCGAAGCTGTCGGCGCTGCCGGTGGAGACGCTGGACGCGATCGACGAACTCTACGACCGACGGATCAAGGAGCAGGTGGAGGGCCGCTGGTAGCACCCCTCCGGGGGCCGGCCGCGCGCCGGGTGCCGTCGGTGGCCCCGGCTCGTCGGGCCGGCCTCGGGGGAGCGCCGTCCCCGGCTCCGGCCCCGCGCCGGTGACTTTCGGGACGGCTATCGTCCGCGGCCTCGGCCGTGCGCGGGTCAGCTTCGGGGCGCCTGGCTTCCGCGGTCTCGGCTTTCCCGCAGGTCAGGGAGCGGCTGCGGCGGCTCAGGTCCCTGCGGTTGCCCTCGTATTGGCGTGGCCTGCGACTTGAGTGGGCCAGGTCCGCGGCGCGGCTCCCGCCACATCGGGGCCGCGCGAGCCTGGCCCGTAGCCCTCGGCCGCCCATGGGATCCACTCGGCGGCGATCTGCTGTTGCGCGTCCTGTCCGGCCCCTCGGCACCTTGTCCTGTACGGAGCTGCCTGCGACAGGGCCTCCGGCGAGGCTGCCCCTCACCGGTTCCCGGCGGGCCCTCCCTCCCTCCAGGTTCACGCTCCTGGTCCGCCCTCCTGGCGACAGCCCCACCCACACAAAACCCTCCCGCACCCCGAGCAGCCACGCTCAAGGAGAACGAACACGATCGCAACATACTTGTTCGCAACGAACATGTTCGCTACTTTGGAGGCGTGACAGCGACTCGCGTCACCCCTTCCCAAGGAGCGACACCTTGTCCACTCACCATCCCATCGCGGTCGTCGGCGCCGGTCTCGGCGGCCTCGCCCTCGCCCGCGTCCTGCACCTGAACGGCATCGAGTCCGCCGTCTTCGACCTGGACGCCTCACCCACCGCCCGCACCCAGGGCGGCATGCTGGACATACACGAGGAATCCGGCCAGGCCGCTCTGCGGGCCGCCGGACTCCACGAGGAGTTCCGGGCGGTCGTCCACGCCGGCGGCGAGGCCATGCGCATCCTCGACCGGGAGGCCACCGTCCGGATGGCGGACGACGGCGAGGGCGGCACACGGCCCGAGGTGGACCGGGGAGTGCTGCGCGACCTCCTCCTCGGTTCCCTGCCCGACGGCACCATCCGCTGGGGCGCCAAGGTCACCGGCGTACGGACGCTGGAGGACGGCCGCCACGAGGTGACGTTCGCCGACGGGCGGACGATCACCGCCGGTCTGCTGATCGGTGCCGACGGCGCCTGGTCGAAGGTGCGGCCGCTCGTCTCGGACGCCACCCCCGCCTACCTCGACCTCTCCTTCGTCGAGGCGCACCTCCACGACGCCGACACCCGGCACCCGCAGAGCGCCGCTGTCGTGGGCGACGGCATGTTGTTCGCGCTGGCCGAAGGTCACGGCTTCCTCACCCACCGCACCCCCGGCGGCTCGCTGCACGTCTACGCCGCCCTGCGCACGCCCGCCGACTGGGCCACGTCCGGCCCCATCGACTTCACGGACGTCGAAGCGGCCAAGGCGAGTGTCCTGGAGCACTTCGAAGGCTGGGACGAGCGGCTGCGGGCACTGATCGCCGACGCGGACGGGGCGCTCGTCGCCCGCCCGGTCCACGCCCTCCCGGTCGGGCACCGCTGGGACCGCGTTCCGGGCGTCACCCTGCTCGGAGACGCCGCGCACCTGATGTCTCCGTTCGCCGGTGAGGGCGCCAACCTCGCCATGCTCGACGGCGCCGAACTCGCGACGGCCATCGCCGCCCACCCGGACGACATCGAGAAGGCCCTGGCCGCGTACGAGCAGGCGCTCTTCCCGCGCAGCGAGGCCGCGGCGGCCGCATCGGAGGAGAACCTCGACCTCTGCTTCGCCCCGCACGCACCCCAGCCGCTCGTCGACCAGATGGCCTTCTACCGTGCGGCGGCCGAGACGGCGATGGCGAACGCGACCGACTGAGGCCACCCGCGAGCCCCCGCACGACCGGCTCCCCGCACGCCCGAGTCCCGCATGCCCGAGCCCCGCACCCTCGTCCCGCCCGCACCCCCGCCCGCACCCTTCACCACCCCGTAACCAGCAGTCCGCACAGGCCACTTCCTGCACTCCCTGCCGCCTTCTATCCTCGCGCCCGGACCGGCGCCCGGGGCGGCCAGTCGTCGGGGACAGCCCGGTCCGACCCGTCATCGCACCTCCTCGTCCAACGGAAGGTGACACCACGTATGCGCCCCCAATGGCTGCGCACAGCAAGACGGTTCGGCAGTCGCACCGCGAGCAGGTCCGCCGCGGTGGTCGTGACCACGGCGGTCGTCCTCGCCCTCCCCGCCCCGGTGGACGCGGCCGGCCCCCCGCCCCAGCGGCCGGTCTCCGCCGTGGACCCACTGATCGGATCGGCGAACGGCGGCAACACCTACCCCGGCGCCACTCTCCCGTACGGGATGATCGCCTGGTCCCCGACCAGCACCACCGGTGATCAGACCAGCACGGGGGCCGCCAACGGCTACCAGTACGACACCACCCGCATCCGGGGGCTGAGTCTCACCCACGTCAACGGGGCCGGCTGCAACCCGGGCGCCGCCGGGGACGTACCGATCATGCCGTTCGTGGGTGACGTGACCTCCTCGCCCTCGGCGGACACCAAGGACGCGGTCTACGCCGCGAACTTCACGCACGCCGAGGAGAAGGCCGTACCCGGGCGCTACACCCTCGGTCTCAAGACGGGCGCCACCGCCGACCTGGCCGTCAGTGAGCGTGCCGGTGTCGCCGACTTCAGCTTCCCGAGCGACCGCCCCGCCAACCTGCTCTTCCGCGTGTCCAACTCCCTCAACGGCAGCCAGGACGCGCACGTCGACATCGACACCGCGCACCGCAAGGTGACCGGCTGGGTCCTCACCGGCGCCTTCTGCGGACGCCGCGCCAACGGCGGCACGAACAACCGCAAGAGCTACTACAAGCTGTACTTCAGCGCCTCCTTCGACCGTGCCTTCGCCGACTTCGGCACGTGGAAGGACGGCACGCTGTCGGCGGGTTCGGCCTCCGCCTCGGGAGGCGAGGGGTACGCCACCGGGGCCGACCGCGCGGGCCGAGGTTCCGGCGGATACGTCGGCTTCGACACCAGCTCTGACAACGATGTCCACATGCGCATCGGGATCTCGTACGTCAGTCTGGGCGGCGCCGAGGCCAACCTCCGCGGGGAGATCCCGTCACACGCGAGCGTCGCCCAGGTGGCCGACGCGGGTGCCCGCGCCTGGGACCGAGAACTGAGCACCGTACGCGTCGGGGGCGGTACTTCCGCCCAGCGCACCACCTTTTACACCGCGCTCTACCACGCGTTGATGCAGCCCGACCTGATCAGCGACGCCGACGGCCGGTACTACGGCATGGACGGCTCGGTGCACCGCCTCGCCCGCGGCCAGCGCGCGCAGTACAGCAACTTCTCGGGCTGGGACCAGTACCGCGCCCAGATACAGCTGCTCGCCCTGCTGAAACCGAGGATCGCGGGCGACTTCGCCCAGTCCCTCTACAACTTCGCGCAGCAGAACAACGGAGTATGGGACCGCTGGGTGCACATCAGCGGCGCCACCCACGTGATGACCGGCGATCCCTCGGCGGCCACCCTGGCCACCTTCTACGCCATGGGCGTGCGCAACTTCGACTACGAGGGCGCCTTCGACTCGCTGGTCCGGCAGGCCACCGTGCCGAACGCCGACGGTCTCTCGAACGCGGGCTGCCCCGGACAATGCGTGGGCCAACGACCCAATCTCGCCCAGTACTTGAGCTCGCACTACGCCGCGCAGGATGTCTGCCACTGCTGGGGTGGCGCCGCCGAGACCCTGGAGGACGCCGTCGCCGACTCCGCGCTCGGGCGGTGGGCGAAGCTGCTCGGCCGTGACCAGGAGGCCGCGGTGTTCGCCGAGCGCGGCGCCTACTGGCGCAATGTCTTCAACCCCGCCGCCACCGCCGACGCCGGCTACATCCAGGCCCGCAGGCTCGACGGCTCCTGGGTGGGCCCGTTCAACCCGGGCAGCGACCTCGGCTTCGCCCAGGGCACCAGCGCCACGTACACCTGGATGGTGCCGCAGGACGTCCAGGGTCTGGCGGCCGCGATGGGCGGCCGAGAGAAGGCCGCCGCCCGCCTCGACGGGTTCTTCCACGCGGCGGACGGCTCCTGGTCGGTGCGCGGTGGCGACCCGCTGCGCTACGACCCGACCAACGAACCCGGCATCCACGCGCCCTGGCTGTACAACGCCCTCGGACAGCCCTGGAAGACCCAGGCGACGGTACGGCAGATCCTCAACACCGTGTACGGCACCGGCCCTTCGGGGCTGCCCGGCAACGACGACCTGGGCACCATGTCCGCCTGGTACGTCTTCTCCGCCCTCGGTCTGTATCCCCAGAGCCCGGGCAGCGCCTCGATGCTGCTGGGCGCCCCGCTCTTCCTGAGCGCGGTCGTGGACCGTCCGGGCGGCGCCGACCTCACCATCGCCGCGCCCGGCGCGGACGCCGCACACCCCTACATCGACGCCGTACGCGTCAACGGGCGGCTCACGCAACGCTCCTGGACGGATGCCGGCCTGACGACGAAGGGCGGCAGGATCGCCTTCCGGCTCGCCGAACAGCCCAACACCCGGTGGGCGACCGACCCGTCCGGTCTTCCCCGGTGAAACCGGTGGTCTCCCGGGAACAGGCCGCTCCCGGGAGACCGCCGGCACGGCTCACGGGCGGGTAGCCGCGCTGCGAAGTGCCGTGATGCAGGAACCGATCGCCTGCTGGAGCTCCTCCAGGCGCTGCACCATGTCGTCCTCGTAGATGTCGTCGGCGTCGTCGAAGGTCAGCTCCTCGAAGACCTTCGTGGCCTTCTGCAGGCTGCTGTAGAACTTCGTGCGGCGCTCCTGGACGCGCAGTTCGGGGTCCGCCTCGACGGTCTCGACGACGAGGTTCTTCATGGTGTCGTACGCCTCGGTCGCCCACTCGCCGGTGTCCTCGCCCTCGTCCAGCTCGTCGAGGAGGGAGAGGTGGCGCTCGGCCTCGGAGCGCAGTTCGGCCGGGGCGTCGAGGGTCTGTCCGGCCGGCGTCCTGATCTGGCCCTTCTCCGCGATCTGGCGGACGTAGCCGATCCGGTCGGCCGCCCTGGTCTCGGTGGCGACCGCCTTCTTCAGCTCGTCGGTGCGGGCGATGTCACGGGCCAGCTCGGCCTGCAGCGCCGGGTCCTCCTTCACCCGGTCGAGGAGCGCGGCCCGGGCCGCCTGGGCCGTGGAGGGGTCGGCGAGGATCGCCGCCCGCAGCGCGGTGGGGTTCTCGGCGACCTCCAGGGCCTTGGTGGGGCGGATGCCCTCGGCCGCGGCGGCTTCGGTGATGGCACTGCCGCGCTCGGAGGAGGCGCTGGAGCGGGACACGTAGTACGTCTGCCACGCCTCGGCGTCCGGCAGCTCGATGTCCTGGCCCGGGACGAGGACTTCGAAGTGCGGGACGAGACCCTCGTCGGCGGCCCTGTCCCACGCCTTGTAGTAGCGCATCACCCGTTCGGGGGAGCACCCGGCCAGCTCGGCGAACTCCTTCGCGGACACCTTCGGCGTCTCGTCCGCGGGCTGACCACCGGGGCGCACGCTCCTCGCCACCTTCAGGGCGAAGGTCCAGCCGCCGGTTCGCGCATAGGCGCCGAAGTCGCGTGCGTCACACGAAATGGGGTCCAACACGCCCTGGATCGGGGCGGATTGGGCACTCGGATCGCGAACTACGGTCACCGGGAACTCTCCTGGGTGGGACGGCGTCTAGATTACAGAGAATGAAGCCTTGGCCGAAGCTTTCGGCCTGGGTCAAGCAGACAACCAAGCACACACACGTGCAATACGGAAACAAGCAAGCCTGAAACGACGCGATGTGATGCCCTTCACCCTGATGTGGCGGAAAGTGATGAATTCCTTACGGTCGCGACACGTAGGGAAGGGTGCAGAACATCGTGAGATGGCGGGAGGAACCTTCGTGCGACCGTTCACCCTCAACTACGCCTTGCCCACGGGGCATTCGGCCGCAATACCCCCGTACCACTTCGATGTGTCCCTGCAACTGAACGTGCTGCCCGACGGCCGCCCGGCCGTCAGCGACCACGCCCTTCTCATGGCCACCGGCACGACCACCTCCACCGCCGGTTCCCAGACGCACTTCGACGACTGACGGCCCCTCACTCACATGACGGTACTCATTCTCACGGCGGAGCAGGACGTCACCGCCGACATGGTCGTGGCCAGGCTGCACGAACAGGGCGTGCCGATGGTGCGCCTCGACCCGGCCGACCTGCCGGGCAAGGCGGTGCTGTCCGCGGACTACGCGCACGGTGACTTCGACGGCTACCTCTCGGTCAACGGCCATGTGCTCAGCATGGGCGGCCTGCGTTCCGTGTGGGTACGCCGTCCGGGTGAACCCGCGGCGCACGCGGCGGAGCCCTCGCCGTGGCTCACCGCGGAGACCAAGCAGGCCCTGTTCGGCATGCTCTACTCCGCCTCCACCCGCTGGATGAACCACCCGCGCCGGGCCGAGCAGGCCCGGCACAAACCCTGGCAGCTTCGGGTCGCCCACAGCAGTGGCTTCGCGGTCCCACCGACCGTGATCACCACCGCTCCGCGGGTGGCCCAGCAGTTCGTGGAGGAGTACCGGCAGGTGGTGGTGAAGTCCGCCTCGGGGCCGCCGCCCGGCGAACCCCCGGTGGCCCTGCCGACCACGCTGATCGGCCCCGACGCGGACTTCTCCGGCGTCGCGGCCGGTCCCGCGCTGCTTCAGCAGTACATCCCCAAGCGGGCCGACATCCGGCTCACCTGTATCGGCAACCAGCTGTTCGCCGCACGGAAGGTCGCCGAGGCCGGGCAGGTGGACGGGCGCTTCGGCGAGACCGGACACGGCTGGGAGCCCACCCCGGTGCCCGGCCGCATCTCCCGCTCCGTCCAGGAGTACACCGCGTTCACCGGACTCGCTTACGCCGCCTTCGACTTCGCCGAGGACGAGGACGGCGTCTGGTGGTTCCTTGAGGGCAACCAGGGCGGGCAGTTCGGCTTCATCGAACTGGAGACCGGCCAACCCATCTCGGAGGCGGTCGCCCTGTGGCTCTCCCAACGAAGGCCGGCTGCCAAGGGCCATTGACGCGCGTCGACCTGGCTCGATCTTCCACCTGTGCGGCGGGGCCCGGCCTCGCCGATGAGGCGGGCACCGCGTCGAGGTGGCGCTCCCGCCCGCCGTACGGGACTCAGTCGCGCGCGGGAGGTGTGTAGAAGTCGCCGCTGGAGACCCAGACCCCCTTCTTCACGACCACTCGCTGCACGCTCCGGGTTCCGAGGTGATCGTTCGCGCTGAACCGCATCACGGGCGAGACGCCTGGATCCACCGCGGTGGCCTTCTCGTACGCCTTGGTGATCGCGGCTGAGGTGACGGGTCCCTTGATGGTCTTCGCGATCTGCGCGAACACTTTGGCGTTGCTCCACCCCCACAGCGCGAGGAATCCGGCGTCCTGACCGGGTTCGTACTTGGCCATCGCGGTCCTGAACTCCTGCACCGCCGGGTCGGCGTCGGAGGGAGCCTTCACCAGTTGTATGGCCTTGAGCCCCTCGGCGGCGTCCTTCGCCAGGGCGATGGTCGACTCCGCGGCGACGGGTGCGTAGGCGTAGGTGGCCTGCTTCAGCCCTTGGAGCTTGGCCTCCTTGAGATAGGCCGCCGCCTCGGGCGAGGTGAGGATCAGCACCACCGCGTCGGGATTCTTGGCCTTCACCTTGCTGATCACCGGTGTGTAGTCCGTCGTCGCGAACTTGACCGTCAGCCGGTCCACCTCCACCGACGGGTTCACCTTCTTCGCGACGGGCTCCACCTGTTTGGCCACATTGACGAACGCGGCCGGGTCGCTGTGGACGACGAGGATCTTCTTCGCGCCGTCCTGGACCGCCCAGGCGGCGACCGCCGACGCCTGGTCCTCGTACAGGGTCTGGGTGCCGAAGAGCCCGGGGCGCGGCGGCTCGTACCAGGCCTCGCTGCCACCCACCTCGTTGAGGATCGGAACCTTCGACTGCTGCAGGACGAAGGGGAAGGAAGCCTCGGCCTGCGCGGTGCCATTGGCGTTGACGATGGCGACGACCTTGTCCTGGCCGACCAGTTCACGCGCGATCTGCACGGTCTGCTGCGGATCGGCGGCGTTGTCCTTGACGGTCCAGTTGACCTTGCGGCCGTTGATCCCGCCCTGGGCGTTGAGCATCTTGAAGTACGCTTCCGCGCCCGCCTTCTCCGGCACGCCGTAGGAGGCGGTAGGTCCGGTGAGCGGCACCCACGCGCCGATGTTGATCTCCGATGGGTTGCCGCCGGCCCCTGCGGAATCCTGGCCCGCGCAAGCGTTGGCCGCCAGGGTCACGGTGGCGAGGACGGCTATCGTCCCCGCCGTACGGCGGAGTCTTGTCGTTCTCCGGAACACGGTCCACCTCATTTTCCGAGCTGAGTTCATTTCATGCGGAGCGAGCGGGGCAGTTCCACGGTGCGTCGTGCGCGAGGGGGGCTGGGCTGAGGGGGAGAGGTTTCCTAGGCGGTACTCACCGCGGTCACCCGGTCCCCGCTGAAGTACGCCGCCTCGGCCAGGGCGGCGAACGACGGGTCGCCGGGCCTTCCCTGGGCGGCGACCACGCCCTCGTGGAGCACGACCACCTCGTGGCACACGGACATCGCCCGGCTGAGCAGTTGCTCCAGCAGCACGACCGTCAGTCCGTCGTGGGCCAGCCGGACCAGCCGGTCGTAGACCTCGTCGACCAGCGCGGGAGCCAGACCGAGCGCCGGTTCGTCCACGATCAGGACGTCCGGCCGGACGATCAGCGCGCGGGCGATGGCGAGCATCTGCTGCTCGCCTCCCGACAGCGCGGCGGCCGAGGTGGACATCCGGTCGCGCAGCCGGGGCGGCAGCCACTCGGTAGTCTCCTCGAGACGCTCGCGCAGCGGCGCACCGGTGATACCGGCCGCGTACGCCGCGACCTCCAGGTTCTCCCGCAGCGAGAGCGTCTTGAACAGGGCCCGCCCCTCGGGCGCCAGACTGGTGCGGGCGGTCCCGCCCCCGCCGATGTCCGTCACCCTGCTGCCCCGGGCGGGGTGCAACGAGCCGTGCAGGACACCGGCGAGCGTGCTCTTGCCCGCGCCGTTGGCGCCCGTGACGCCGAGCACGACCCCTTCCCGGACGTCCAGGTCGACATCCCGCAGCGCGACCACGCCGCCGTACGTGTGGCCGACCCCGCGGAGCCGGATCACCGACCGCTCGCCGACCCGCTCGGGCAGTTCCGCCTTGCCGCCGACCGTACCCAGGTACGACGAACGCACCTCGGGATCCTCCAGAACGGTGTCCGGTGTGCCCTCGCCGATCGTGCGGCCGAAGTCGAAGGCGAGCACCCGGTGGGCGACGGAGAAGAGGTCGTCCAGCACGTGGTCGATGACCACGACGGCGGTACCGCGGGCCTGCAGCCGCCTGATGTGGTCGGCCAGCAGCGCCCGTTCGCCTGCGTCCAGGCCTCCGAACGGCTCGTCCAGCACCAGCAGCCTCGGCTCCTCGGCCATCGCGCGGGCGAGGTCGAGGCGCTTTTGCAGACCGAACGGGAGCTCGGCCGGGCGGCGGTCCGCCACGTCGGCGAGACCGACGGCGTCGAGCAGCCGCGCGACGGAGGCCCGGTGCCCGGCCGTGATCCGGCGCCGGGTGCACAACACGTTCTCGGCGACGGTGAGTTCGGAGAAGACCTCCGCGTGCTGGAAGGTGCGGCCGATGCCGAGGCGGCGCCGTGCGGTCGCCCTCGTCCTCAGCAGCGGCCTGCCCGCGAAGTCGGCGCTTCCGTTGACCCGGCCGTTGCCGGTGAGCCCCGACAGGACGTTCAACAGGGTTGTCTTGCCCGCCCCGTTGGGCCCGATGACGGCCAGGATCTCGCCCTGGCGCACCGACAGCGAGGCGTCTTCCAGGGCCTTCAGCCCGCCGTACGCGACGGACACATGCTCCAGCCGCAGCAGTGCCGGGGAGTCCGCACCGGCCGCCCGCACCGGTGGCGGGGTGTCGCCGGGCAGGTCGGCGGCGGGACTGACGGGAGGAAGGGCCGCTGCCTGCCGCCGTTCCTCCCGCCGGGGGAGGGCACGCCGGAACAGGGCCCGCACGGGCCGCGCCAGGAAGGGCACGGCCCCTCCGGGAAGGAAGAGAAGCACACTGATCAGCACGAGGCCCTGCACGACCGGCTGCGGCAGCCCGACGGCGGACGAGAGCGAGGGGTTCCAGGTCAGATAGGCACCACCGGCCACCGCACCGAGGACGGTCCCCACCCCGCCGAGGACACAGGCCGCGACGAGCGCGATGCCGAAGCCGAGCGAGAACGGGTCGGGGCTGACGAAGCCGGTGATCAGACCGAGCAGCACGCCCGCGAAGCTGGTGCACGCGGCGCTCGCCGCGAATGCCAGGGCCGACTGCGCCTCGGGCGCGATCCCGATCGTACGGGCCGCCAGCGGATGCGACTTGGCGGCGACCAGCCGCATCCGCAGTCCCGACGCGGCTGCGGGCACGGCCAGCGCGAGCACCACGGCGGCGGCCCCCACCGCGAGGTACTGCGGTTCGGTGCCGCCGCCCGCGAGGGTGCCGAGGCCGAGGACGCTGCGCAGTTGCAGCACCGGCGCTCCCTGGTCACCGCCGGTCACGCTGCTCCAGCGATTGATCAGTTCCAGCGCCACCATCGTGAACGCGAGGGTCAGCAGGGCGATGTAGAGCGTCGAGAACCGGGCGCCCGCGTAGCCGAGGAAGGTGCCGAGGACGGCGCCGGTGACGACCGCCCCGAGCACCACCGCCTCCAGCGGCCAGTCGTGACCGCTGCCATAGGCGGCGAAGTAGGCGCCGATGGCGAAGAACGCCGGATGCCCCACCGACCAGATGCCTGACCAGCCGGCCAGCAGGCCGACCGACAGCACCACGATCGAGTAGACCGCCGCGAGCGCCACCGAGTACATCTGGTACGCCGGGATCGCACCGGACGCCATGAAGGCCATGAGCACCGCGCCGGCGGCCGGCCCGAGTGCCGCCTTCGCCAGGACGGAACGGTTGAAGACCATGGATGCGACTCCTCAGATCCCTCGGATCTCTCAGACCCGTTGGAAGGTGCGGGTGCCGAACATGCCCTGCGGTCGGACGAGCAGCACCAGAACGGTGAACGAGAACACGAACGTGTCCCGGAGGCTGGCGGAGACGTAGTTCGCCGCCAGGTTGTCCAGCACGCCGACGGTCAGTCCGCCGATGACGGCCCCGTACATGCTCGTCAGACCCCCCAGGAAGATCCCGGCGAAGGCACGGAAGAGCGGTGCGCTGAGCATGGTGGGCACGAGCCCGGCCCGCGGAGCGTACAGACAGGCGCCCAGCGCGGCGAGGCCGAGGCCCAGGGCCCAGGCGATCCGCGCGAGACGTTGTGCGCCCAGCCCCACGACCCGCGCGGTGTCCGCGCTCTCGGCCACGGCACGCATGGCCGAGCCGAGGGTGGTCCGTCCGAACAGATAGCCGACCAGTGCCATCGCCACGGCGGCGACGGCGATCGTCAGCAGGCTCTGGGCCGGCATCGCCGCACCCGACCAGCGCACCGTTCCCTCGACCAGGCTGGGGAAGGCCTTCGGCTGGTCGCCCCAGATCGAACCGGCCGCGCTCTCGGCCACCAGCGAGACGCCCATCGTCAGGACGAGCGCCGAGAACAACTGCCCCTGGCCGAGCGGCCTGATCACCGTTTCGCGGACCAGCAGGCCGGCCACGACGGTGATGGTGATCGCCGCCAGCACGCCGAGCACCGTGGCCACACCGCGGTCCCGGAGCGATACCGCCACGTACAGGCCCAGGGTCGCCAGGGAGGCCATCGCGAAGTTCACGACGTCGGTGGCCCGGTAGATGATGACCAGCCCGAGTCCGATGAGCCCGTACACGGCTCCGCCGGCCACACCGCTGACCAGGACAAGCAGGAACTGACTCACAGTCCCTCCCTCTTCAGGAAGCGGGTTCGTGCCACGAACCGCTTATGTAAATTGAACTCAATTCGGTAAGCTAGACACTCGGACGGCGACCGGGCAAGACCGCTGCACCGGATTTGTCGGAGTGCGATTCACCGCCTCGGCCGAGCGCGGTCCGAGCGGCCGCGAGGCCGAACACCAGCGCGGGGGCGAGGCCGCCGGCGTAGGCCCGCCGGTACAGTCCGCCCGCGTCCGCACCGGCCACCAGCAGGCCGGGGATCGTCCCCCGCACGTCCGCGGACAGGGCGTGCGCCTCGGCGTCGATCAGCAGACCGCCGAAGGTGAACGTGATCGCGGGGGCGGCCTCGATCACATAGAAAGGTGGCTCGTCGAGCGGCTGCCGGTCGAGCAGCCGCCCGGGAACCGTCTCGCCGCCGCCGCGCACGGCGGAGTTGAACTCCTCGACGCGGTCCCTGATCCGGGCGCCCGGATAGCCCCATTCCTCGGGCATCCAGGCGAACTCCTCCAGGCTCTCCGCCACCGCGCTCCGGGCACCGGCGCGGTGGCACAGCTGGAACTTGTCCACGCCCGGGATCCCCTCCACGTACGAGGCCGAGATCCACTCCCTGTGCACGCGCGCGTCGGCGACCAACAGCCCCCGGGCCCCCGGTCGTTCCAGGAGCGCCATGGCGGTCAGATGGTCCCCGACGGTCTCGTCGACGAATCGCTCGCCCGTGAGGTCGAAGAGCAGGGCGTGCTCGCTGAAGTAGAGGGCGAGGTCGACGAAGCGCGCCGGGTCGGACAGGGATACGCCCGCCGGCATCAGGTGTCCGTAGAAGCCCGCGTCCTTCCTGCCGAACGCCGCCCCCGCGGTGAGGCCGAGCGCGAGCCCGCCGCCCCGGCTGTGCGGGTTGGCGCGCAGTTCGATGTCGCGGGCCTGATCGTGGACGTGCTCGGCGCGTAGCTCCGGGTCACCCTGGAAGCCGCCGGTCGCGAGCAGGGTCCAGGCCGCGTCGATCCGCCGCACGGATCCGTCCGGCAGCACGCACTCCGCACCCTTGACCACACCGTCCTCCGTCACCAGCATGCGGGTTTCGGTGCCTGTCAGTACTTCCCCGCCCCGGTCGCGGACCAGCCGCTCGCAGGTGTCGAGATAGTGGTGGGTGTCGATCTGGTGTCCACGGCCGAAGCCGAGGACGGGGACGGGCGGGCGGCACTCCACACCGAGCGAGCCGATCCAGGCCACTCCCTCGGCGAAGCCCTCCAACAGCGCCTGCGCGAGCTCCGGATCGCCGTCCGGGTTGACGCGGCGCAACTCGTCGAGGGTGGGGGCCGTCCAGACGAAACCGGCCAGGCGCGCCGAGCCTCCGGTGCGCTTTGCCCGTTCCACCAGGACGACGGAGCCGCCCTCGTGCGCCACCCTGGCGGCGGCCGTGAGGCCGGCCATACCACCGCCGATCACCAGCAGATCCACTTTTCGAGCGTGCACAGCGGCCCACCGCCTTGTCGCGTCGTTGCGTGGAACCAGACCCTAATTGAACTCACTTCTGTAGTCGAGAGTCCGGACGGCAGATGATTGCGGCCGTGCTCGGCCGAGAGTGGGGAGCGGCGGCGAGGTTGAGGGTGGGGTACGGCTGGGGCTGTCCGGTGCCGGGCTCAGTCGGGTACGAGCACCGCGCGCCCACGCAGGTCGCCGGAGCGGAGCCTGTCGAACGCCTCCATCGCTCCCGACAGCGGGAATTGCTCTGTCTCCACCGTCAGCACCCCCTCGCGCGCAAGGTCCACGACCTCCTCCAGTTCCGGCCGCGTCCCCCAGAAGGGCAGCGAGATCCGCAGCCCCGGAGGGAGCGCGCCGGACTTGCGGACGGTCAGCTCACCGCCGCCGCTCCCCACGACGGCCAGCTCTCCGCCCGCGCGCAGGACGCCGGTCGCGAGCTCCAGGCTGGACCGGCTGCCGACGAAGTCCAGCACGGCGTCGGCCCCGGCCCCGCCGACCTGCCGGCGCAGTACCTCCGCCGTGCGGGGGCCCAGGAGCGCGCCGAAGTGCGCACCGCACGTGTCGGCCAGGGCGAGTGCCTCTTCGCGTACGTCCACGGCGAGGACGTACGCGGACGTGGTGGCGCGCAGGATCCGCACCGCCAGATGCCCCAGCCCGCCGACCCCGAGCACGACTACGCTCGCGCCCTCTCCGAGCGCCGAACGGACGCCGGCCACGGCGTGGTACGAGGTGAGTCCGGCGTCGGACAGGGGCGCGGCCTGCACGGGGTCCAGGTCGCCCACCGGAACCAGCACCCGCCCGGACGGTACGAGCAGGTGGTCGGACATTCCGCCGTCGCGTCCGAGCCCCGCCCCGGTACCTGCGCGGGCCGCGTCCAGAGCGGGGCGCGCGTCGCAGTGGTTCTCCGCCCCGGCCGAGCAGCGGGCGCAACGCCCGCAGCCCCAGGGGCCGTAGACGACCACGCGCTCACCGATCGCGGGGCCGGAGGCCTCGGGGCCGCGCGCGGCCACTCGACCCGCGACCTCATGGCCGAGGGTGAACGGTGTCCGGTACGGCAGGGCGCCCGGTGCCGCGTCCAGGACATGGAGGTCGGAGCGGCACAGCCCGGCCGCCTCGACCCGCACCAGGACCTCTTCGCCGCGCGGTACCGGCCGTGCCACCTCGGTGAGCACCGGTGGGCCGCCCCATCGCGTCATTCGAATCGCTCTTGTCACGCCTGTTGACATACGTGAGAGGTTAACAAAAATGAAGTCAGTTCAGTAACTGGTCCAGTGGCCGAGTGTGACAACCCGGCACGGCAACCGAGTGGGGCGGTGGATCTCATGGACGGCGAGGGCCCGGCACACGAAGACTTCACGGGCAGGATCGCGCTGGTGACCGGCGCGGGCTCCGGCATCGGGGCCGCGGTCGCCCGGCGGTTCGCCACGCAGGGCGCCCTGGTGCTGGTGGCGGACATCGACGCCGCCGCGGCCCGGGCAGTCACGAAGGAACTGCCCGGAGCGCGGCCGGTGACCGTGGACGTCGGGGACGGCGGGCAGGTCGACCGGGTCTTCGACGAGGCCGTGCGCGAGTACGGACGTCTGGACGTCGTGGTGCACGCCGCCGGAGTCGACGACCCCGGGGCGAAGCAGTGGATCGCCGAAGCCCTGCTGGCCGACCGGCCGCCCGAGGTGACCACACGGCTCGGCGAGGCCGCGTGGCGGCGCGTCATGCGGGTCAATCTCGACGGCACTTTCCATGTTCTGCGCGCCGCACTGCGGGCCATGGCGCCGAACCGTTCCGGTGCGGTCGTCACCGTCGGCTCCTCCTCGGCCTTCGACACCCAGGCCGGCTATCCGCACTACGCGGCGTCCAAGGCCGGAGCGCACGCGCTGAGCCAGTCGGTTGCGAAGGAGGCGATCGCGTTCGGAATCCGCGTCAACACGGTGGCACCCGGGCCGACCGAGACGGGGATGGCCGCCAGGACGCCCGAGGCGCTGCGCCGGGGCTTCGCCGACCCGCGTGTACGTCCCTACGCGACACCCGAGGAGATCGCGGACGTCGCGCTGTTCCTGGCCGGCGACGCGGCGGCCAATCTCGTCGGCGCGGTGCTGCTGGCCAACGGCGGACGCTTCACGGTCTAGGGCCTGTTCGGCGGATCATGCCGGGGTCGCGGGGTCTGGCACGCCCTCCCCCAAGCTGCTTCGAGCAGGGGGTGCCCCCAGCGGCGTTGTCGTCGGTTGCCGACTCCCCCGAGCTCTCGGCTTCGCTCGAGCAGGGGGACCCCCATCGCGTCGACGCCCTCCTCCGCCTTGCGGCTGGACGCGTCAGACCCCGCTCACCTGCGCTTATGAGGCGCCGTTACTTTTCTCCGACCCAATCCGCCGGAAAGGCCCCAGGGAGGCTCGTATGTTCCGGCTCGACACCGATCCGACGCTGCTGCTGGAGAGTGAGGAGCGGCGCCAACTCCGCGAGGTGCTGCGAGAACTGCTGAAGGAAACCTGCGGACCCGAAGAGGTCCGCAAGCAGGCGGCGGGGCCCCGCGGTCACGACCGGCTGCTGTGGGAACGGCTCGCGGGAGAGATCGGGGTGCAGGCGCTCGCCTTCCCCGAGGAGTTCGGTGGCGCCGGTTATACCTTCGCCGAACTCGCCGTGGCTCTGGAGGAGACCGCGCGCGTGCTGGGCCCGGCGCCACTGCTGCCGACCGTCGTACTGGCCGGGCACACGCTCCTGCGAAGCGGTGACCGGCAGGCCTGCCAGCGCTGGCTGCCGGGGATCGCGGACGGCTCGCTCACCGCGACGGTGGCCGGATTCCCGCAGGCGGCGAATGTGACCGCCGAGCGCGGCGCCGGCGGCTGGGTGCTGCGCGGCGAGGCCGACTTCGTACTCGACGGGGAGGGGGCCGATCTGATCCTGGTCGCGGCCGAAGCGCCGGACGGTGCGCGGCTGTTCGCCTGTGAACCGGACCGCGGGACCGGGACCGGGACCAGGACTGGGACCGGGACCAGGACTGGGGCCGGGGCTAGGACCGGGACCGGGACCGGTACGGGGCCGGGTGTCGGTTCCGGGAGCTGTGAGCGGGTGGCCCGGCGCGTTCTCGATCCCACGCGGCGGCAGGCGCTCGTACGTTTCCGGGGCACGCCCGCCGAGCCGGTCGGTGAGGCAGGGCAGGCCGCCGCGATCGTGGCGGCGGTCCTGGACGCGGGGCGGGTGGCGCTGGCCGCCGAGCACGTGGGCGGATCAGCGCACGCGCTGGACGCCGTCCTTGAGTACGTCAGGCATCGAACCCAGTTCGGGCGGCCCATCGGGTCCTTTCAGGTGGTCAAGCACCGGCTCGCCGACCTCCTGGTCGACCTCGAAGGAGCGCGGTCCGCCTCGGCGTACGCGACGGCCTGCCTCGCGGGCGGGCGCGCGGAGCTGCCGGTGGCGGCGAGTTCGGCGGCCGTCGCCTGCTCCGGTGCCTATCGGCTGGCGACGGCGGAATACGTGCAGCTCCACGGAGGGATCGGCTTCACGTGGGAGCACCCCGCCCATCTCTATGTGCGCCGGGCCCGGGCCGACGAGGCGCTGTTCGGCACCGCCGACGACCATCGTCTGCGGCTGGCCGGGCTGCTGGGCCTCACCGGCCGTACGGACCGAGCGAGCCGTATGAACCGAGCGAGCCGCGTGGACTGAGCGCCCGACCGTTTCGGGAATCGCTTCCCCGTCCATTGACAGGGGCATCTAAACGCCCACAGAATCAATCTGAATTCAGTTCAGTTTGGAGGAACTCATGGCAGTCGAAGACGAGATCCAGTTCGAGCGGGACGGCCACGTCGCACGGGTCTGGCTGAACCGGCCCCACAAGAAGAACTGCGTGACAGTGCCGATCCTCGACCGGCTGGACGAGATCATCACCGAGGTCGACGCCGACCCCGAGCTGCGCGTACTGGTGCTGCGCGGCCGGGGCAACACCTTCTGCTCCGGGTTCGACCTGGACAGCCTCAAGGCCGACTTCGTCGGCAGGTCCAACGCGATCGACGTCGCCGTGAAGTCGGCGAAGGTCTGTGACCGCCTGTACTCGATGAAGACCCCGTCGATCGCGGTCCTCGAAGGCCATGTCACGGCGGGCGGCTTCGAGTTGATGATCTCCTGCGACTTCGCGATCGCCGCGGACGACGCCCTGATCGGCGACTTCCACATCCGCCGAGCCCTGTTCGGCGGGGCCGGGCCGATCTACCGGGTGCCGCGCATGATCGGCGTCCGCAAGACGAAGGAGCTGATGCTCACCGGAAAGCTGCTGACCGGGGTCGAGGCCGCCGAGTTCGGTCTCATCAACTCCTCGGCGCCGGCCGACAAGCTGGACGCGACGGTCGAGGAGTTCGCCGACCAGCTCGTCGACAAGAGCCCGTTCACCATGTGGATCACCAAGATGACCATCGACCGGAGCCTGGACGCCGACATCCAGTCGCTCATGGTCATGGAGCACCTCGCGGTCGGTGTGATGCTCAACTCCGAGGACGCGGCGGAGGGTGTGTCGGCGTTCCTGGAGAAGCGGGAGCCGCAGTGGAAGGGGCGCTGAGCCCCCTGCCGGAGGCCGGGGGCCCGCTGCGCGGCTCCCGGTGCGCCGACTGCGCGGTGGCCGTCCACCCCGCCGACCCGTCGTGCCCGCGCTGCGGCGGACCGGCCGAGCCGGTCGTCCTCTCCGGTACGGGCACGCTGTGGACGTGGACCGTGCAGCGCCACGCGCCCAAGTCGCCGCCTTACGTCCAGCCCGCCTCCGGGTTCGAGCCGTTTGCCGTCGGCTACGTCGAACTACCTGAAGGAGTACGGGTGTTGGCCGTGCTCGACCTGCACGCCGAGGACCTGAAGATCGGCATGCCGGTCGCCATCGCGGCGGCGGACGGCGTACCACGGGCCGGGGGAGTCGCCGTATGACGACCGAGGAGGTGCTCGTGTGCGGTGCCGGAATCACCTCCTTCGCCCGCACGGAGGCGAGCGGCCGGCAGCTCGCCGTGCGGGCCGTGCGGGCCGCCCTGGCCGACGCGGGACTGCCCTGGTCCCGCGTCCGGGCGGCGTACGGCGGCAGCGACGCGGCCGGCAACGCCGACACGCTGGTGGCCGAACTCGGCCTGACCGGCGTGCCGTTCGTCAACGTCCGCAACGGCTGCGCGACCGGCGGCAGCGCCCTGGTCTCGGCGGTCGACGCGATCCGCTCCGGGGCGGCGGACGTGACCCTCGCCGTCGGCTTCGACAAGCACCCACGCGGCGCCTTCGATCCACGGCCCGCCGACTGGGGGCTCGACGAGGCGTACGGGCGCGACGGGCTGATGGTGACCACCCAGTTCTTCGCCATGAAGATCCAGCGGTACATGCACGACCACGGGATCACCGCCCGGACGCTGGCCCTGGTCGCGGAGAAGGCGTACGCGAACGGGGCCCGCAACCCCCACGCCTGGCGGCGCACACCGCTCGACGCGGACGAGATCCTGGCCTCCGGCATGGTCAACGACCCGCTGACCCGGTACATGTTCTGCTCACCCGGTCAGGGCGCCGTGGCTCTTGTCCTGTGCAGCCGCGCGGTCGCCCGCGAACTGGACGCGGCCCCGGTCACGCTGCGGGCGGCCGTCGTCCGCACCCGGCGGTTCGGCTCCTTCGAGGTGTTCAGCCCCTGGGCACCCGTCGGCACCCCGACCAGTGTCAGCGCCGACGCCGCGCGACTCGCCTTCGAGGAAGCCGGGCTGGGGCCGTCGGACATCGACGTGTGCCAGCTCCAGGACACCGAGAGCGGTGCCGAGGTGATGCACCTGGCCGAGTGCGGGTTCTGCGAGCACGGCGAGCAGGAGCGGCTGATCCCCGCCGGCGCGACCGCGCCCGGCGGCGCCCTGCCGGTCAACACCGACGGCGGCTGCATCGCCAACGGCGAACCCATCGGCGCCTCCGGCCTGCGTCAGGTCCACGAGATCGTCCAACAACTACGCGGCCGTGCGGGCGAACGGCAGCTGCCGGACCGCCCGTCGACAGGCTTCACCCATGTGTACGGGGCGCCGGGCGTCAGCGCCTGCACCGTACTGACCCGCTGAGACCCCGTCCGGAAGGAGGACCATGAGCGGTATCCCCGAGCCCGAGGAGTTCCGCGCCGCGGCCCGGCACTGGCTGACCGGTGTGGCGGCGGCGCGCCCCGACCACCGGGAGTGGGGCGTCGGCGACGACTCGGTGGCCGTCTTCGAGAACTGGAGTGAGGCGGAGGAACGCGAGCACACCGATCGGATACGGGGCTGGGAGCGCACCCGCTTCGACCACGGCTGGGGCGCACTGGACTGGCCACCGGAGCATGGGGGGCAGGAACTCCCGGCGTACTACGAGCAGTTGTACCGCGCCGAGGAAGCCCGTTTCGACGTGCCCCGGCGCACCGAGGTCTTCCCGGTCACCCAGCAGCTCGTGGCCCCGGCGATCCGGATCTGGGGCACCGAGGAACAGCGGAGACGCTGGCTGCGGCCCATGCTCCGCACCGACGAACTCGCCTGCCAGCTCTTCTCCGAGACCGAAGCCGGCTCCGACCTCGCCGCCGTCCGCACCCGGGCCGTCCGTCAGGATGACGGCTGGGTCCTGAGCGGTCACAAGATCTGGACCTCCGGCGCCCGCGTCGCCACCTGGGGCGTGGCCGTCTGCCGCAGCGACCCGCACGCGCCCAAGCACGCCGGCATCACCGTCTTCCTGGTCCGGATGGACGCGCCGGGCGTGGTCGTGCGGCCCATCCGGCAGATGACCGGTGGCTCCAGCTTCAACGAGGTCTATCTGGACGACGTGTTCGTGCCGGACACCGACCGGCTCGGCCCGGTCGGCGAGGGCTGGCGGGTGACGCTGACCGTCCTCGCCGCCGAACGCCTCGACTCCGGCGGCCTCGGCCTGGACAACGCCGACCGGGCTCTCGACCTCGCCCGGCAGCTGCCCCGCCCGCTGACCGGCGGCGAACAGCAGCGGTCTGCCGACCTCTTCGTCCGCAGCCTGGTCCAGCGGCTCATCGGCCTGCGGGTCACGGCGGCGCTGGCCGCCGGACGCGCACCCGGCGCCGAAGCCTCGGTCGGCAAGCTCCACGCCACCGCCACCCTGCGCGCCACCACCGACCTCGTCCAACAGCTCCTCGGACCGCGCCTCGCCGCCGACACGGGGGAGTGGGGCACCTTCGCCTGGACCGAGCACCTGCTCGGCGCACCCGGCTACCGCATCGCGGGCGGCAGCGACGAGATCCAGCGGAACATCCTGGCCGAACGCGTGCTGGGACTGCCCAAGGAACCGAAGGGGGCGGGGCGTTGAGCACCGCCACCGAGGTGACACGACTCGCGGACCGCGTCCGCGCCGGGCTCGCCGCCCGGCACCCGAACGAGCCCTTCGGCGATCTGCGCACCCTGCCCGGCGGCCACTCGGGACTCACCTACTCGATCACCGCGGGCACCGGGGCGTACGTCGTCAAAGCCGTGCCTGAGGGGCAGCGGCCCGTCGGGCGCAACGACGTACTGCGCCAGGCCCGGATCCTGCGCGCCCTCGCCGGATCACCGGTGCCCGTACCGGAGGTCTACGCCGTCGACGAACGCGAACCGGCCTGGTTCGCCATGGAGTTCGTGACCGGAGAGGCGATCGAGCCCGTCCTCGACGACCACCGCCTGGACCCGGAGCTGTGCCGCACGCGGATGCTGGCGCTGGCCGGTGTCCTGCGCGATCTGCACCGCACGCACCTCGACGGCGCCGAACCTCTGGACCCGGTGGCCGAGCTGGAACGTTGGGCGCGGACCATGCGTGCCGTACCGGCCCCACTGCGGCCGGGTGCCGAGGAGGTACTGGGCCTGCTGTCCGCCGGCATCCCCGAGAGTCTGCCGCCCGTGCTGATCCACGGCGACTTCAGGCTCGGCAACGTGCTCTGCCGGGGCGAGCGTCCGTCCGCGGTCGTCGACTGGGAGATCTGGGGCCTCGGCGATCCGCGCGTCGATCTCGGCTGGTTCCTGCTCTTCGCCGACCACCGGAACTTCCCCCGGCTCGGCCGTCCCGTACCGGGCCTGCCCACCGAGGACGAACTGCTGGCCCGCTATCTCGACGGCCGCCCCATACCCCCCGCCTTCGACTGGTTCCGCGCCCTGGCCCGCACCAAAATGGCCGCGATCATGGGCCACAACCTGCGCAGACACCGTGAGGGCAAGCACCACGACCCCGACCAGGAGCGGCTGCCGCCGACCATCGCGGCGATGATCCGCACGGCACACGACATCCTCGCCCCACGGTCCTGAAGGAGCGCCACCATGGATTTCGGACTCTCCCCGCGGACCGACGAACTCCGCACGCGCATGGCCGCGTTCATGAAGGAGTACGTCATGCCCGCCGAGGCCGTCTACGAGCGGCAGCTCGCCGAGGCCGACAACCCGCACGAACTACCACCGGTCATGCGCGAGTTGAAGGAGAAGGCGCGGGCGGAAGGCCTGTGGAACCTCTTCCTCGCCCACGGCGCATGGGGCGCGGGGCTCACCAACCTGGAGTACGCACCGCTCGCCGAATTGGCCGGACGCTCGGTCATCGGCCCCGAGGTCTTCAACTGCTCCGCCCCCGACACCGGCAACATTGAACTGCTCGCCCTGTTCGGCACGCCCGAGCAGCAGGACCGCTGGCTGCGCCCCCTCCTTGCGGCCGAGATCCGGTCGTGCTTCGCCATGACCGAGCCGGAGGTCGCCAGCTCCGACGCGCGCAACATCCGCACCCGCATCACCCGCGAGGGTGACGCCTATGTCGTCAACGGCCACAAGTGGTACACCTCCGGAATCCTCGACCCGGACTGCCGGCTGATCATTCTGATGGGCGTCACCGACCCCGACGCCCCCTCCTACCGGCAGCAGAGCATGCTGCTCATTCCACGCGACACCCCGGGCATCACCGTCCTGCGCGATCTGCCGATGTTCGGCTACACCGACCGCTGCGGCCACGGCGACGTGCTCTTCGAGGACGTACGGGTGCCGGTGTCGTCACTCCTCGGCGGCGAAGGGGAGGGATTCGCCCTGGCTCAGGGGCGGCTGGGGCCCGGGCGCATGCACTACGCCATGCGCGCGGTCGGGTTCGCCGAACGGGCGCTGGAGCTGATGTGCCGCCGGACCCTGACGCGTACCGCCTTCGGCGGCACGCTCGCCGAACAGGGCGTCGTACGCGAGTGGATCGCCCGCAGCCGCATCGAGATCGAGCAACTGCGGCTGCTCGTCCTCAAGTCGGCCTGGCTGATGGACACCTCGGGCAACTCCGCCGCCCGTACCGAGGTCGCCGCCATCAAGGTGGCCGCCCTGGAGGTCGCCCACCGGGTGGTCGACCGCGCGGTCCAGGCCCACGGCGCGGCCGGCGTCAGCGACGACACCGTACTCGCCCGGCTGTACGCCATCACCCGGGCGCTGCGGATCGCGGACGGGCCCGACGAAGTGCATCTACGTACCGTCGCGCGCCGTGAACTGGCCAAATATCCCGAGGAGTCGGCATGAGCGCACGCGTACTGGACGGCAGGGCCGTCGTGATCACCGGGGGTTCGCGAGGAATCGGTCTGGGCATCGCCAAGGCCTGTCGTGAGGCGGGCGCCCATGTGGTGATCGCCGCGCGAAAGGCGGACGGACTCGCCGCGGCCCGCGCGGAGCTGCTGCGCGTCAAGGGCGACGGCGAGGTCCACGAGCTGGTCGCGAACGCGGGGGAGTCCGAGCAGGCCGAGCGGTGCGTCGCCGAGACCATGGCCCGCCTCGGACGGCTCGACGTCATGGTCAACAACGCGGCCACCAACCCGTACATGGGCGACCTGCTCGATCTCGACCTGGCGCGCGCGGAGAAGACCGTCCGGGTCAACCAGTACGGCATGATCGCCTGGACCCGCTGCGCCTGGCGGGCGTGGATGAGCGAGCACGGTGGAACGGTGGTCAACATCGCGTCCGTCGGCGGACTGGTCGTCGACCCGCACATCGGCTGGTACAACGCCACCAAGGCGGCGATGCTGCACATGACCCGGCAGCTCGCGTACGAACTCGGGCCGCGCGTCCGGGTCAACGCGATCGCGCCCGGGCTGATCAAGACCGAGCTGGCCAGAGCCGTCTGGGAGCCGAGAGAACCGATCCTCACCGCACGGCTGCCGCTGCGCAGGCTCGGCACGGTGGAGGACGTGGCAGGCGCGGCGGTGTTCCTCGCCTCGGAGGCGTCGGCGTGGATGACCGGACAGACGCTGGTCCTGGACGGCGGGGCGACCGCGCTGCCGATCGGAGTGGAGGCGTGATCACCACGGCCGCCCCGGACCCGGCCACGGACCTGTTCTCGCTGCACGGCAGGACCGCCGTGGTGACCGGAGCCTCCTCGGGTCTGGGCGCCCGGTTCGCCGCCGTGCTGGCCGCTGCCGGTGCCACCGTGTTCGCCGCGGCGCGCCGCCCGGACCGGCTCAAGGAACTGGCCGGCGGCGATCCCCGGATCCGCCCGGTCGTCTGTGACGTCTCCCGGGACGCGGACCGGGTGCGGCTGGTCGAGACCGTCCTGGAGCACGGCGGAGGCTTCGACGTGCTGGTCAACAACGCGGGCACACCCGGATTCGTACGCGCCGAGGACGAGAGCCCGGAGGACTTCGCCCACGTCCTCGACGTCAACCTCGTCGCTCCGTTCCACCTGGCCCGACTGCTGGCCCAGGCACCGTCCGCCCGGACGAAATCGGTCGTGAACGTGTCGTCCGTCCTCGGGCTCGTCTCCGGCGCCCCACTGGGAGGTGCGGCCTACGCCGCCTCCAAGGCCGGGCTCGTCGGACTCACCCGTGAACTGGCCGGGCAGTGGGGCGGATCGGGGATACGGGTCAACGCGCTCGCCCCGGGATGGTTCCGCTCCGAGATGACCGAAGGGCTGTTCGCCGACGAGCGGTCCCGGCGCTGGGTCCAGCGCGGCACGATGCTCGGCCGCGGCGGCGAAGCGGGGGAACTGGACGGGGCACTGCTCTACCTGGCCTCGGACGCCTCCGCGTACTGCACCGGACAGGTGCTGACCGTGGACGGCGGGTGGACGGCACGATGAGGGTCACGACGGAGGTCGACGGCGACGCGGTGGCTCACGTGGTGATGTGCCGCGGGGACGGCAACGCCATCGACCTCGCGATGGCCCGGGGGCTGCTGGACGCCGCCCGGCAGTGCGAGAGCTCGCGAGTCCGGGCGGTGCTGCTCACCGGGCGGGGCCGGTCCTTCTGCGTCGGCGGCGACCTGAGGGAGTTCGCGGCGGTGCCCGGGGACCGGCTGGCCGGGCACCTCACGGACGTCACCGACGCTCTGCACGGAGCGCTGCGGATCCTCGCCGGCCTCGACGCGCCGCTGGTGGTGGCCGTGCAGGGCGCCGTCGCCGGGGCCGGACTGGGGCTGACGGCCGCCGCCGACCTCGCCTTCGCCGCGTCCGATGCCGGTTTCACGGCGGCCTACACCGGGATCGGGTACTCGCCCGACGCCGGGGTCACCTGGTCGTTGCCCCGGCTCGTGGGCCCCGGGCGGGCACGGGACCTGTTGCTGACCAACCGCCGGATCACGGCCGCCGAGGCGCTCGCGATGGGACTGGTCGGCAGGATCGTCGCACCGGAGTGCCTTGCGGCGGAGGCCGCGGCGGCCGCGAAGGCGCTGGCACGCGGGGCGACGGGGGCGTACGGCGTGACACGGCGACTGGTCTCCGAGGCTCTGTCGGCGTCCTTCGACGAGCATCTGGACGCCGAGGCCCGCGGGCTGACCGCCGCCGCTGTCTCGGCGGAGGGCCGCGAAGGTGTCAGCGCCTTCGTCGCCAGGCGCCGACCGGACTTCGTCCACCCGCCACCGCCGCCCGGTGACCACGGCGGCCACGGTGACCCGAGCTGAACTAGGGTCTACTCTCGGACGACCGAGCGGTGATCGACACCGGGCGGCGATCGACAGCGGTCGTGGAGCAGAGGGAGAGACGATGGCGAGGGCACGGATCGTGGATCCGCAGGAGGGGCCCAGGTCCAAGCGCGCGGCCATTCTCGTGGCCGCCGTGGAGCGGTTCGGGGAGGACGGCTACGAGAGCACGAAGTGGTCCGAGGTCGCCGACCGGGTCGGGATCGGGCAGACCGCCCTGTACCACTACTTCGAGTCCAAGGCCCACTGCCTGCTCACCATCATGCGCCTGGAACTTCAGCGCTCCCACGACATGTTCGCGGAGGCGACGGCCGACGCGGTGGATCCCGTCGAGGAGCTGCGCGCGGCGGTTCGCTCGGCCTTCGCGGTCAGTGAGCAGGAGATTCGCCAGATGCGCATCCTCCAGGCCAACATGTCCCTGCTGGCCAATCAGCGCAAGTCCAAGCGCGAGGAGACCGAGCGCGTCGCGGCCCGTCAGCTGGTGCAGATGGTCGAGCGGGACTGGACGAACCTGCTGATGCGCGGCATGGCGAAGGGTGCCTTCCCGGTCCGGGACGCACACACCCTCGGCCTCGCCGTGCTCGGCATGATCGTCAGTGTCTGGCGCTGGTACCGCCCGACCGGAGCGATCCCGCTCACCGAGATCAGCGAGATGATCGAGGGGTGCGTGGTGCGCATGGTCGCCGGATAGTTCCGCAACTCCGGGTGCGTCCCGCCCCTTGTCGGGGTCGGGGCATCCGGATTACAGTCAAACTGAACTGAACTCAGGTTGTTTCTCGGCGCTGAGGGAGAGCGATCAGCAATGGTGCTTCGCGACTACATGGCCAGAATGGACAGCCAGGAACCGGACAAGGTCCTGGAACTCCTGGAACCCGGCTTCCGATTCCTCATCGCCCTGCCCGGCGGGCAGCGCACGGGGGAGTCCCGCGAGGACTTCGCCGCGTACATCGCCGGACGTGAGGCGGTGGACCGTACGCATGAGATCAGGCGGTACGCGGCCGACGGCGATGTCGAGACGGCGTACGGCTTCGTGGTCGAGAAGGGCGTCACCACCGGCGCGTTCCTCTCCGCCGTGCGGTTGTCGCCCGACGGGCTGATGGCGCGTTACCAGTCCTTCTTCACCACCGACTTCGACCTCGTGGACCGGCCATGACCACACAGTCCACCGCCTCTTTCCTGACCACCTGGTTCGCGACCCTGGACAGCCCCGACGCCGACCGGATCCTCGACATGATCAGCGAGGACTTCTCGTTCTCCATCCTCTTCTCCACCGGCGGCGACGGCGCCACCGACTTCCACGGCGGCCGGCCCGAGCTGGAGGGTTACCTCGACCAGCGCGAGGTGGGCGTCCGCACCCACCATCTGCTGGCCGCGAGCACCGTCGGCGGGGACGAGCTGTTCCTCGGCGAGGTACGGCGCCTCGGCGAGCCGGAGGCGAGCTTCGTGGCCTCGGCACGGCTCGACGGCTCGGGCCGGGTGCGGCGGCTGCTCATCGGGCGTTCGCCCGCAGTGTTGTTCACCTGAGGAGGGCGCGATGTACAACCTCGTCCTGCTGGCCGCCCGGCCGCCCGAGTGGACCCATGAGCGGTTCATCGACTGGTGGCGCGGCGAGCACGCCGAACTCACCCGCCGACTGCCCGGACTGAGGTCCTGGCGGCACACCGACCTCGACGCGGCGCTCGAACCGCGTTCGGAGGGCTGGGACGGCCTCTCCGTCCTCGGTTTCGACACCCCCGAGGACCTGCGCAAGGCTCTCGACAGCCCCGAGTGGGCGGCCGCCGTCGCCCAGGTCGGCGACATGCGGGGACGCCGTATCGCCGTCATGGGCGGCGAGCAGGAGATGTACGCGGGCTGAGCACGCCCGGCCCGCCGTCCGCGGGCCGCACACGGGCCTGACACGCCCGAACACCGGGGCTCCACCACCCTTCGCGAAAAGGCGGGGAAGCGGATGCGACAGACAGTACGGGAGTTCTACGAGCGGGCCGAACGCGCCGACTTCACGGCCGTCGTCGACGACCATGGCCGGTACTCCGCGCGCGGCCTCCTGGACCGCGCGGCCGAGCTGGCCGAGGCGATGACACCGGACGGCACGCCGGGCGGGACGGTGCTGCTGCAGGCCGACAACTCATGGCGCACCGTCGCGGCGACCCTCGCCGTCGGGATGAGCGGCGGGGTCCTGGCCCTCGTCAACCGGCACACGACCCGGGCGGAGTTCGCCGCCGCCCTGGAGGACATCCGTCCGGACGCGGTGATCGCCGAGCCGTCCGCCTTCGACGAGTGGCACCCGCCGGGCAGCGGCACCCCGCCCCTGCCCGGCGCACGGCCCGCCGAGGCGCTGGACGGCTGGACGGTCCTCGCGGGCCGCGGCCCGCGAGACGCCTCCCGCTGGTCGGGCGGCACCCTCATCGGCCTCACCTCCGGCTCCACCGGGCGCCCCAAGGGGGTCGTCCAGTCCGAGAGCGCGCTGCGGTACGCGTGCGCGTGCACCATCGATGTCAACGGACTGCGCGACGGGGATGCGGTGGCCGCAGTCGTCCCGCTCTCCTCGACCGCCGCCTACTGTTTCGGGGTCTGCCTCGCCCTCATGCTCGGCGGACCACTCGTCCTGAGCGGCCGCTGGGACCGGGAACAGGCGCTCGCGCGGATGGCCGCCCACGACGTCCGGTGGACCATGTGCGTCCCGACGATGGCCCTCCAGATGGGCTCCTCGGCGGCCGGATCACGCGTCCTCGACGGGGTCCGTTCGATCACGGTCGGCGGCGGACCCATGGACCGCGGGGCTCTCGCCCGGGCCGAACGCTCCCTCGGCACCCGGATCCTGCGGGTCTTCGGCATGTCCGAGTGCCTCGGGCACACCTCGCCGCGGCCCGACGACCCAGAGGAGATCCGGCTGGGCCGCGACGGCCGCCCGTTCCCCGGCACCGAACTGCGCGCCGTGGACACCGACGGCACCGCCCTGGGGCCGGGCCGGGCCGGTCGCGCCCAGGTCCGCGGGCCCTCGCTCTTCCTCGGTTACGCCCACGACGGCAAGGTCGAGTCGCCGGCCCTGACCCCGGACGGCTTCTTCCCCACCGGGGATCTGCTCATGACCGGCGACGACGGCACGGTCACCGTGATGGGCCGGGAGAAGGACGTCATCATCCGCGGCGGCCGCAATCTCGACGTCACGGAGATCGAGCGTGCCGTCGCCAGCCATCCGGGAGTCGCCCGGGTCTGCGTGGCACCCGTACCGGACCCGCTGCTCGGCGAACGCGCCGCCGTTCTCGTCGTGGCGGAGGCGGGGGCCCACGGAGAGGAAGCCGGGGCCGGGGCCGGAGGCGGCACCGGCATCGGACTGGACGAGATCACCGAACACCTCGCCCGAACCGGCCTGTCCAAGGCCAAGTGGCCCGAATTCGCCTTCTCCGTCAGCGAGTTGCCGCAGACCACCGTCGGGAAGCTCGACCGGTCCGCAGCCCGCAGACTCGCCCACGAACTGCACGCGCGGCTCGCCGCGCATCAGGAACCACACCGGCTCACGGATCGCGATCCACATCGGCAATCGGATCACGACCGGCACGCGCAACCGGATCACGAACAGCACCGGCAAGGAGATGCATGACCACCCCCACGGCTCACACCGCCCGCTTCGACCGAGGCCGCTGGGCGGACGCCGGCGCCGAGACCGTACGAGCCGGCGTTCACCGCATCCCGCTTCCACTGCCGGACGACGGGCTGCGGGCCGTCAACGTGTACGCGCTGGAAGGGCTGACGGAGGGCCTGGTCCTGATCGACGGGGGTTGGTCGATCCCCGAGTCCCGCAAGGCGCTGGAGGACGCGCTGGCCACCATCGGCCACGACCTCGGGGAGATCAGCCATGTCCTGGTCACCCACATCCACCGGGACCACTACACCCAGGCCGTCGAACTGCGCAGGCTGCTCGGCTCCCGCGTCTACCTCGGCTCGGGCGAGCGACGCAGCCTGGAACTGCTCGGAGAGACGGGCACGGACCGGCCGTCCGGCTCGCTGCACACGCTGCGCCGGGCCGGGGCCCACGAACTCGCCGAACGGGTCGCCGCGATGGACCACGGAGGCTTCGACCCGAGCGTGTGGGAGGCCCCGGACCGCTGGCTTAAGGACGAGGAACTCCGCTTCACCGACACGCGGTTGCGGGTCGTCCCGACGCCGGGACACACCCGGGGACATGTCGTCTACCTCGACGAGGCGCGCGGGCTGCTCTTCTCCGGGGACCACGTGCTGCCGCACATCACCCCGTCCATCGGCTTCGAACTCGGCTCCACCGCACTGCCGTTGGGCGACTACCTCGACTCGCTGCGCCTCCTGACCACCCTCGCAGACGCCCGGCTCCTGCCCGCCCACGGCCCGGTCGGCCCCAGCGTCCACACGCGCGTCGGCGAGCTGCTCGACCACCACGACGACCGACTCGCGCAGGCCCTGGCGGTCCTCGGCGACCGTACGCTCACGGCCTACGCGGTGGCCCAGGAGCTGGGGTGGACCCGGCGGCAGCTGCCCTTCGCGGACCTCGGGGCCTTCAACCAGATGCTCGCCGTGAACGAGACGGCCGCCCACCTGGACGTGCTGGTGGCCCGCGGCCGGGTCGCGCGCACGGAGACCGAGGGCGTCCTGCGCTACACCGCCGCCGTGATGTCGTAGCCGTGGCCCGCTCAGCGCGCCGTCCAGCCTCCGTCGACGTACAGCTCCGAACCCGTCATGAAGCTCGCGTCGTCGGAGGCGAGGAACGCGACCGCGGCCGCCACCTCGTCGGGTGTGCCGAGCCGGCCGAGCGGGGTGCCGTCGAGCATCGCGGCCAACCGGGGCGTACCGCGCCACAGTTCACGGGAGCGGGGCGTCTCGATGAAGCCGGGGTGCAGCGAGTTGACACGTACGCCCCGCCGCGCCCAGTGCAGCGCGGCGTTCTTGGTCATCAGACGGACCGCGCCCTTGGCCGCGTGGTACGAGAACTGGGCGCCGAACCCGCCCACCGTGCCGAAGATCGACGCGACGTTGACGACGGACCCGCCCCCGGAGCGCTCGATGGCCGCGCCGCCGTGCTTCATGCCGAGCCAGACGCCGGTCTGGGTGACCGCGAGCACCTGGTCCCAGGTCTCCTTGGTCTCCGTCTCCACGGTGCCCATCGCGGCGATCCCCGCGTTGTTGACCAGTACGGCCAGACCGCCGAGCGCGGCCGTCGCCCTGGCGACGACCTCCTGCCAGGCCGACTCGTCCGAGACGTCCAGAGCCAGGCCCAGGGCGCCGCCCCCGACCTCCTCGGCGAGCTTCTCGCAGCGGTCGGCGTCCAGATCGGTCACCACGACCGCGGCACCCTCGGCCGCGAGCCGCCGGACGACCGCCTCGCCGATGCCTCCGGTGGCGCCCGTCACCAGCGCCGTCCTCCCTGCCAGTCTCGCTTCCATCGCGACCACTCCCGCTTTTGTCGTCAGCTCCTGACGCCGCGCCAGGCGAGCGCGCCGCCGTCGATCACATACGCGCCACCCGTGATGAACGCCGCGCTGTCGGACGCCAGGAAGCAGGCCAGCCGCGCGACCTCCTCCGGGCGCCCCAGCCGGTCCACCAGCTGCGGGGCGGTGAGCTCCCGTTCCATCGCATCCCGGTCCTCGGCCGCTGCGAAGAAGTCCTGGGCCAGGGGCGTGTCGATGACGCCGGGGCAGAAGCAGTTGCAGCGCACCGGGGCGAGATCGACGACGGTGACCTTGGTGAGGTGGATGACCCCGGCCTTGGTAACTCCGTAGGCGGGGGCGTTGGGGAAGCCGGTGAGGCCCGAGACGGACGCGGCGTTGACGATGGCGGGGCCGCGCCGTGAGCGGCGCAGATACGGCGCCGCGAACTTGGTCGTCAGCCACACGGCCTTGAGGTTGACCTCATAGACCGCGTCCCAGACCTCCTCGGAGAGTGAGTCGACGGCGCGGTCGTGGTCCGTCGTGACCGTGCTCTCGATCACACCGGCGTTGTTGACCAGCACGTCCAGTCCGTCGAACCGCTCCGCCGCGCGCGTCACCATCATCTCGATGTCGTCGCGGACCCGCAGATCGCAGACGATCACCTCGGACTTCGCCCCGGCCGCGCGTACCAACTCGGCCGTAAGAGCGGCGGTCTGCGCGTTCCGGTCGGCTACGGCCACCGCCGACGCCCCCTGGCGGGCCATCTCCACGGCGATGGCCCGCCCGATGCCCTGGCCCGCGCCGGTGACGAGGGCGGCCTTGCCACCGAGTGAATCCAGCATGCGGTCTGCTCCCGTCCGTGGCACGAGACACTTACTGAACCAACTTCAGTTCAGAGAGGAGTCTAGGTCGGCGGTGAGGCGGCGACAAGAGGTGCGACAAGAGGTGCGTCGGGAGGAACGCCTCGCGTACGGGAGGTACCCGTTTGGCGTGAAGGGCGGTATTGCTCCCGGGCTTTGAGATGAGTAAGCGTTCTCTGTCATGGAACGTGACCGGAGCCCCGAAGCTCTCCCACCTCCCGTCCCTCCCCGCTGAACTGCTCGACGGCTCGCGGGTCGCCTACAGCATGGGGCGCGCCCACCGCACGAGGGACGGGCTGCTCAGGTCGCTGGAGCGGGGTGCCGCTCTCGACTGGGACTTCGTCAAGACCTATGTGCGAGCCCCGAGTTGGGTGATGGAGGAAGCGGCGCGATTCGCGCACGAACGGCTCGGGGTGCGCTCGGGGAGCCACCTCCTGTCACCCGGCGTGCAGAGCGGACAGGACCTGACGACCCATCCGCTGGCCACTCGGCGCGGGGAGTTCGGACACGCCCTGACCGCGACCGGGCGGGCGTACGAGGACGTCGTGAGGATCTACACCGGGAAGGGCGTCAACTTCGCGCCTACCGCGACGCCGTTCACCTCCGCGCCGCTGCTCGGCTCCGATCCGGGGCTCGCAGACGACCCCCGCGTCACCCTCGTCATGCCCCTGTGGGACTCCGCCGCCGTACGGCGGTCCACGGGTGTGCCGCCCACCGCGGCCCAACTGGCCACCCTGCGCACTGAGACGGACGTCTACCGGCGGATACTGGCCGCGGGCGGTCTCGTCGCGCTCGGCACGGACCAGCCGCTCGTACCGGTCGGGCTCTCCCTGCACCTGGGCCTGCGCGCCCTGCACCGCGGCGGGCTGTCCCCGGCCGGGGCGCTGCGCACCGCGACCGTCCTGCCGGCCCGCCTCTTCGGCCTCGACGGCGACCTCGGCACCGTACAGCCGGGGAAACTCGCCGATCTCACGGT
Organism: Streptomyces sp. NPDC107454; assembly: GCF_055582885.1. Classification (NCBI taxonomy): domain Bacteria; kingdom Bacillati; phylum Actinomycetota; class Actinomycetes; order Kitasatosporales; family Streptomycetaceae; genus Streptomyces; species Streptomyces sp. NPDC107454. Next base: position 521,275 of record NZ_JBVJPA010000004.1, read on the forward strand.
GGTGGACGGCGATCCCTTCGAGGACTTCGAGCCGCCGTCGAAGGTCTCGGCGTCGGCATCGGAGCGGTGGCGCGCCGCGGCCGAGGACGACTTGCTCGAAGTGGGGCGGCTGATGCGCAGGGACGGCTGTTGCCATGCGGGTTCACTGTGATCCGCCCTTGAAGGTCCGTAGGAAGGTGGTCAGGGCGGCTTGGTCGGCGGCGGTGCCCCAGTCGGCGGCCGGGGTCGTCCACCTGAGCGAGAAGCCCTCGTGGTCACCGATGAGGTAACCGCGCCCGAACGTGCGCTCACGGACGCCGTCGTTCGTCGAAAGCCACTCCATGTCCGCACCCTTGTAGCCCTGGTAGGTGACGGCGCGGATGTCACCCAGCCGTTCATAGGCGATGGAGTCGCCGCGCAGCGAGGCGTCCACCTCGCGCCAGACCGCGACGGGGTCCGAGGTGAGCTGGGTGCTGTAGGTGACGACCAGCGTGCGCGGGTCCCCGCTCGCGCCGAGCGTGACCCGATAGGAGCCGTCGGCGGAATTCTCGGTCCGCACCGGCTGCCAGCCCTTGGGCAGCTCGACGGAGAAGCCCTGGGCCGCGGTGTAGCGGAAGAAACCGGTCGGCGGATCCTGGGTGACGGTGTGGGACGGAGAAGGGGAGGCGGAAGCGGACGAGGAAGAAGAGGGGGAGGGGGACGTCGACGGGGCCTGCTGGGGAACGGTGCTGCTGGGCGAGGCGCTCGGCGCGGGGGACGGTGCGGCGGAAACGCTGGGGGACGGCGCGGAACCGGACGCGGAGGCGCCGCGCTCGGACAGGCCGCCCGCCGCGGTGAGCCCGGCGAAGCAGATGACCGTCACGGCCAGCGCCCCGCCCAGCAGCACCGGGCGGCTGAGGGGCACCTTGCCCCACACCCGCCTCGCCGACGGAGCGTCGAGGTCCCGGAAGATCGGCAGGGTCTCGGTGGGCATCGAGTCCTCGTCGGGCTCCGCCTTGAGAATGCGCGTGAGCGCCTCCCGCACGACCGACTCGGGCACCCGCTCCACCGGATCCCTGCGCAGGAGCCCCTGAATGGCCGGACTGAGCGGCCCGGCGCTCAACGGCGCCCGGATGGGCAGCCGTTCCACGGCGCGAAACGTCGCTTCGAGCCCTCCCCGGTCCCGGATGGCCGGCCGGCCCTCGACCATCTCGTACATGATCGCGCCCAGCGACCACAGGTCCGTGGCCGGTCCGCCGCCCTCACCACGGGCCTGCTCGGGAGAGGCGTACGACGGTGCCGTGACGCGCGGGGACGCGCTGGCCCCCATCAGCCCGAAGCCGGCCACCGTGACCCCGCCCCGCTCCTCCACCCACACCTGGCCGGGGCTGAGATCGCCGTGTGTGATCCCTTCCCGATGGGCCGCGCCCAGGACATCGAGGACGCCGAGCCCGATCCGGGCCGCGCGGACGTAGTCCACCGGGCCGTGCCCGAGGAGCGCGCTGAGCGGAACACCCTCCGGCCGTGCGGTGACCGTCCACAGGAAATCCTTGTCCTCGACGACGTCGACGACGACGGACACCCGCCCGGGGCAGACCAGCCCCAGGGCCTCGGACTCCCGGGTGATCCGGACGGCGGTGCGCAGCTCCGCCTCCTCACGGAGATGGGCCGGGAGCCGGGAGCGCGTCAGGGTGACCGGCCGCTCGGACTCGACGTCCTGACCGTGCCAGCCCTCACGCCCCTCCTCGTGGTGGACGCCCTCCAGCAGTCGGTATCTTCCGGCGACCAACTCATCCGTGGAGACTTGCACCTTGACCATGGTCATCCCTCGCTGCGCACCGGACTCTCACCTTTCCCGGTTGTACGGCGGGTGTGACGTTGTGTGTTCAAAGGCGGGCGATTCCGGGGCCCCCTTTTCTGGAATTCTTTGCGCGTAGCGCACCCGTGCGAAGAATTCAGGCCGCATCGCCACTGCGGTTCATCTCACGGTGTCGTCGTGGACATCGGACCGGCGTCCTTGCCGATGTACGACTCGGCGAAGGTGGCCGCCGCCGCGGGCGAGCCGAGGAGCCGTCGGAGACGGGCTCGCGCGGAACCCGCACGGAAGGGATCGCCCGAGGACGGTCCGTGCAGCAACTCCGCCAGCCACCGGGAGAATTCCTGGTACTCCCACACCCGCCGCAGACAGGCCGCCGAGTAGCCGCGCAGCCCGTCGGCGTCCCCCCTGAGGTAGTAGGCGACGAGCGCGTCGGCCAGCAGCAGGGCGTCGTGCAGCGCGAGGTTCATGCCCTTCGCGGCGATCGGTGCGACGAGGTGCGCGGAGTCTCCGGCCAGGAACAGCCGCCCGTACGTCATCGGCTCCACGACGTGGCTGTGCATGTCGAGGACGCGCTTCTCGATCAGCGATCCCTCGGTGAGCGCCGGGGCTCCGGAGGCCGACAGCCGGGCGTGCAGCTCCGACCACACGCGGTCGTGCGACCAGTTCTCCGGGTCCTCACCGGGCGCCACCTCCAGGTAGTAGCGGGTGACTTCGGGGCTGCGGGCCATATGAGCGCCGAATCCGCGCGGGTGGACACCGAAGACGACGCAGTCGCTGGACGGCGGTGCCTCGGCGAGCAGCGCCAGCCAGCTGACCCCGTAGTCGTACCGGGCCACCGTGCCTCGGTCCGGGGTCACATGGGCGCGGGTCACTCCGCGCGCGCCGTCGCAGCCGGCGACGATGTCGCAGTCGATCCGTCGGCGCTCACCCGTCTGCGGATCGGTGTAGAGCACTGTCGGGCGGTCGCCGTCGATGCCATGGAGGGCGACGTCCCGCACACCGAAAAGGATCTCGCCGCCCTTCACGTCGGCGTACTCGCGCACCAGGTCCGTCACCAGCAGCGGCTGCGGATAGACGAAGTGCCGGTCCCCGGTCAGCGCGGCGTACCGGAAGCGGTGCTGCTCGCCGTCGATCCGGAACTCGCACTCGCTGTGCGCCTGCGCCCGCTCCACCAGCCGGTCGGCCAGCCCCCGTCGACGCAGCGCCCGCACCGCCCACTCCTCGATGAACCCGGCGCGGGGCCGCTGTTCGACGAACTCCCGGCTCTCGGTCTCGAGGACCACGCAGTCGACGGACGCGGCCCGCAGGATGTTGGCGACGGTGAGCCCGGCCGGTCCCGCACCGATGATGACGACGGGGACGCGCGGCGCCGGCGCGGATGTGGGGGAGGGGTTGATCATCCCGGCATTATGGCGGCGATCCGACAAGCCCTCACAGTGCCTGCGCAACCCTCTGACACGGCTCGCACAACCCCTCCCGCACCTGCCCGCGCCGACCTGCCGCGGCGTCCTCGCCCGTGGCTCAGACGCGCGCCACGAACTCCCAACTCCCGTGCGGTACCGCGTACACGACGAACCCCGGCTCCGAGCGCACCCACTTCGCACCGGCAGGCGACGCGACGGCCGAGCGGTCGGCCGCCGGCACATGCACCTCCGCCGTCGCCCCGACCGGCACTCCCGCCGACAGCCGGATCGTCCCGTCCACGACGGACCAAGCGGCCGCCGCCAGGCCGCGCACGGTCCGCACCGAGGTACGGGCCCAGTCCACGCCCGTACGGCCGTCCGGGCGGACCGTGAAGGTGCGGTAGCCCGCGTCGCCGGGGCGCAGGCCCGCCACGTTCTCGTAGAGCCACTGCACCACGGTGCCCAGGAAGTAGTGGTCCCGGGAGCGGGAGTCGAGCGGCCACATCTCCCACATGGTGTCGGCGCCGTTGTCGAACCAGTACCCCCAACCGGGGTAGGTGCGCTGGGTGGCGAGGGCGTGGGCCACCTCGGGATGCCCCTGGGCCGAGAGCTCGCGCAGCAGCACGCTGGTGCCCAGCGCCCCCGTGTTGAGGTGGTTGCCACGCCGTGCGATGTCGGCCAGGAGCGAGTCGACCACGCTCGCCCGGGCGCCGGGCGGCACGAGCCCGAAGGACAGCGGGAGGCAGTTGCTGGTCTGGCGGTAGTCGGGGTCCTTCGCCGTGCGGTAGTGGCCGTCCGCGCCGAGGAACGCCGCGTTGAACGCCTCCTTCAACGCGTCGGCCGTCTTGCGATAGCGGGCCGCCACCTCGGTGTCGCCCAGCAGGTCGCCCAGTTCGGCGGTCCCGGTGAGCGCTCGGTGCAGATAGGCCGTGGCGGTCAGCCTGGTGTCCTCGGGCGGGTTCCCGCCGTAGCCCGGCGGCAGCCAGTCGCCGAGGGCGGTCACCGCAAGGCCGTCCTGGAGACGCCCGATCTCCCAGTCCAGGTAGCGGACGAGCGGCGCCCAGTGGTCACGGGCGAGCCGCTCGTCCCCGTACACGCGGTACATCTCCCGCAGCAGGAAGGGGTACACCGTCGTCCACTCGGGAGCGGGGGCCAGATCGTGGTAGCCCCAGCCGCCGCTCGGCACGATCACAGGCAGCTGTCCTTCAGCGTTCTGACTGTCTCTCAGGTCGCCGAGCCACTTCGTCAGGAAGCGGTGCACACCGAAGGCGTACGCCATCACGGGCGCCCCCAGCTGCGCGTCGCCGGTCCAGCCGTTCTTCTCGTACACGGGAGTGTCCGTCGGAATGCCGTGGAGGTTGTTGAGCACGGTGCGGCGCATCGCCCGGTCCAACTGCTCGTAGAACGGTTCGGAGCAGGAGAACGTGCTTGTCGACGCCACTCGCGTGTGCACGACCCGCCCGAGCACCTGCTCGGGCCGCGGCTTCGCGGGCAGCCCGCTGACCTGGACATAGCGGAAGCCCTTGTACGAGAACCTGGGCTCCCACACCTCGTCCGCGCCGCCGCCCGCACACACGTACTCGTCCGTCTGGCAGCGGCCCGGCACCAGGTCGTTGCGGGCGAGCACACTTCCGTCGGAGTTCAGCCGCTCCCCGTGGACCAGCCGGACGGTCGTCCCGGCCTCGGCGCGCACGGTCAGCCGGGTCCAGCCCGCGAGCGTCCGCCCCATGTCGACGACGTAGACACCTTGGCTCAGCTCACGGATGTCCACCGGGCGTACGGTCTCCGCCACCTCGATGGGGTCGTGCCCCTGAGCGCGCAGGGTCCCCTTGGGCGCGGTCTGCCGCTGGGCCTCCTGCCAGGAGTGGTCGTCGAAGCCGGGGCGCGTCCAGTCCCGGGGCGCCTTGCGGGCGTCGTAGGTCTCGCCCGCGTAGAGGGAGTTGGAGAGGGTCGGTCCGTCGGTGATCCGCCAGGTGCCGTCCGTGGCGACGGTGGTGCGCGAGCCGTCCGGATGATCGATCTCCAGTTGCGCCAGCAGCCGGGGTTCACCGTGCCAGGGCGCCCGGTTCCAGTTCCACGCGGTGGCGCTGGTCAGACCGAAGAAGCCGCGCCCGAGTGTCACCCCGATCGCGTTGGCACCGCGCCGGACGCGGTCCGTGACGTCGTGCACCGCGTAGAGCACCGTCTCCTCGTAGTCCGTGAAGCCGGGGTCGAGGACCTGACGGCCGACGCGGACTCCGTTGATCTCGGCCTCGTAGTAGGCGAGTCCGCTGATGTGCAGGCGGGCGCGCACGACGTCCTTCGGGACGCTGAACGTCCGGCGAAGCAGGGGAGCGGGCTGTTCGGGGACGCTGACGGACACGCCGGTGCCCCAGGGGCCCTGTCCCCAGGGTGCGAGCACGGCGGCCACGGACCAGCCCGTGTCGTCGAAGTCGGGCCGCTGCCAGCCCTGTTGCTCGCTCTCGGCGCAGCGCCAGCCGTCGCCGGTGACGAGTTCGACCGTGTCGCCGGACGTGGTCTCCACGATCAGGCGGAGCAGGAGCCCGCCCGGATTGGCGGACCCGTTGTCGCGGTTGGTCGCGACGGCGGCGACCACGATCCGCCCGCCGCTCGCCCCGCGCACCTGCGCGGTGACGTCGGCGAGATGCCCGGTGCGCCAGGCGTCCGTCTGCTGGGGCTGATACAGGACCTGCTGTCCGTCGACGTAGAGCGTGAAGTCGTCGTCGGCCGTGGCCACCAGTCTCGCCCCGCGCACCTCACTGCCGGCGGGGAGGGTGGTCGCGGTACGGAACCAACGGGGCCCGACGGGGGCGGAACCGGTGGTCGAGCCGGGCGACCAGATCCAGGACGCCCCGTCGAAGCCGGGCGGTTCGGGCAGGGCCGCCGCCCCGATCCAGAATCCCTGCCAGCCGTCCTTCGGCAACGTTGTCTCCCACCAGCGCGGGGCGCTCCACGCCGACGGGCGGCCGTCGCCGTCCCAGACCCTGACCTGCCAGTGGTAACGGGTACGGGGCCGCAGCGCGGGCCCCGCGTAGGCGATGCCGACGCTGCGGTCCGACTCGACCCGCCCCGAGTCCCAGACCGGGCGCCGCCCCTCGCGCAGGTCCTTCTCGGTGAGTGCCACCCGCACCTGGTACGCGGACTGCCGCGCTCCCCGGCCCGGGGCGGTCAACTCCCAGGTGAGTCGGGGGTGTTCGACCTCGGTGCCGAGCAGCGTCTCGGCGTACTCCACGGTGGTGCGGTCGATGCGCAGACCGCCCTCCCGCGGGGCGTCGGCGCTCGATCCGGGAGTCGCGGAGGCGGTGTGGGCACCCCCGGAGCCGAGTGCGACGGTGGCGCCCGCTCCGACGACGGAGCTGCGCAGGAAGACGCGGCGGTTCCAATCCTTGGTCATGTGTCGCCCCTCGATGGTGAAGTGGATGATGGAGCGTGAATTGAAACGTTTCATTCCGTTGGCAACGATCCTACGCATCACGTCTCTTCAGCCTCAAGAGTCCTGCACGCACCTCGTGGACAGACGGTGTCCGGCGACGGAAAGATGCGAAATGCACACAGTGCCCCGCTCCCGTCACCGCCAGAGCCGCCCGGAGGCAGCCGTCATGAGCGCCCGTCCCCTGCCCGCCAGCACCCCCGCCGCCCAGGGGGTGGACGCCGCGGGCATCCAGGCCTTCCTCGACGCCGTCGAGGCGGCGCCGGACATCGAGCCGCACAGCCTGATGATCCTGCGCCACGGGCACCTAGTGGCCTCCGGCTGGTGGGCGCCCTACACACCCGACCGCCGCCACCTGCTCTACTCGCTCAGCAAGAGCTTCACTTCCACGGCCGCCGGATTCGCCGTCGCCGAGGGGCTGTTGCGCCTGGACGACCCCGTGGTCTCGTACTTCCCCGAGTTCGAGGCCGACATCACCGACCCGCGCAGCCGCGCCATGCTCGTGCGCCATGTGGCCGCCATGGCCAGCGGTCACCTCGAAGAGACCTACGCGACCTCGATCCGACGCGACCGCGACGAGATCGTACGGGGGTTCCTGCTCTTCCCGCCGGACCGGGATCCCGGGACCGTCTTCGCGTACAACCAGCCCTGCACATACACGCTCGCCGCGATCATCCAGCGCGTGAGCGGCCAGTCGTTGACGGAGTATCTGCGGCCCCGGCTGTTCGACCCGCTGGGCATCGGCGAGACGGCCTGGCTTCAACGGCCGCCCGGGCGTGACCTCGGCTTCAGCGGTCTGCACGCCACGACGGACGCGATCGCCCGGCTCGGCCAGTTCTATTTGCGGGACGGTGTCTGGGAGGGGCGGCGGCTGCTTCCGTCCTCGTGGATCGCGGAAGCGACCCGCGCGCACATCTCCACCGCGGACGGCACGCAGGAGGGCGCGCAGTCGGACTGGCAGCAGGGGTACGGGTACCAGTTCTGGAGGAGCAGACACGGGTACCGCGGCGACGGCGCGTTCGGGCAGTTCTGTCTCGTCCTGCCCGAGCACGACGCGGTGATCGCGACGACCGCGGCGACCGAGGAGATGCAGGGTCTGCTGAACCTGGTGTGGCGCCACCTCCTCCCGGCGTTCGACGCCGGACCGCTTTCGGCCGGACCGCTCCGGGCCGAACCGCTTCCCGCCGGACCGCTTTCGGGCGAACCGCTCCCGGGCGCGGCGGACGAGGGCCTGCGCCGCCGCCTCGCGGAGCTGGCCCTGCCACCCGTCGAGGCGAGCCCCGAGCCTCCCGCGCGGGGCGACGACTGGAAGAGCGCCGTGTTCGCACCGGAGGACGGTGAGTGCCCGCAGCAGCGGACCTTGACGGGTGTCACGGTCACCGCCGACGTGGACGGGAAGGGCTGGGGCGTGACGCTCGCGGAGGACGACGAGCTCATCGAGTTGCGGCTCGGCGCGACCGGTTGGACCGTCGATGCGGACGGCCCGCCCACGGCGGTCAACGGCGGCTGGACGGACCAGGACACCCTGCGCCTCGACGTGCTGTTCCTGGAGACCCCGCACCGGCTGACCCTGACGTGTTCGCTGCCGGACGGCACCTTCACCGTGCGCTGGCACACGACACCGATCCATGGCGGTCGACTGGGCTCGCTCCGGGCACCCGCCGGGTGACAGTCCGGACGGGTGGGCTTGGGGAACGGTGTGCCGCTCTCCTCGACGCCGAGGAGGGCGTTTCGCCGACGGGTGTGACGGGACACCGTGGCCGTGGTGTGCCGTGACCGCGCGGCTCGCGCCGTTCGCGAGTGGCGGCCCGCACGTGCCCAGGGCGCGCGGTGCACGGCGAACTCGCCGAGCGTCCCGCTGTGACCTGAAGTAGCGTGAGGCTACCCGCGCCCGTCCGTCCGTGGCCTGCCGAGGCCCGGCAGACGGATCCCGCCCGGCCACCGACCGACCACACCACCACCGGTGTGAGTCAAGCCGGTCGGTCTCGCGTGCCGGTCGGTCTCGCGTGTGGTCCGGGTGCCGCCCGCGGGCCTGTCACCAGCCTCCCTGACCACCTGCGGGCGGAGCGCATCGAGATCAGACCGACTCTCCAAGGCAGGGATCCGGATGACTAGCTATCGCGTCGCGCAGGTGACCGCCCCCGGCGGTTCGTTCGAGGTCGTCGAGCGTGAGGTACCGCAGCCGGGCCCCCGACACGTACGGGTCACCGTCGACGCCTGCGGGGTGTGCCACAGTGACACTTTTTTCGTGAACGCCGGCGTTCCCGGTGTGACGTTCCCGGTGGTCCCCGGGCACGAGATCGCCGGGCGGATCGCGGAACTCGGCGAGGGGACGGGGGACTGGGGCTGGCAGGTGGGCGACCGGGTGGCGGTCGGCTGGTTCGGCGGCGCATGCGGCCACTGCAAGCCCTGTCGGCAGGGCGACTTCATCGTGTGCGAGAACCTGCAGGTCCCCGGATGGGCGTACGACGGCGGATACGCGGAGACGGCCGTCGTGCCCGTGGACGCGCTGGCCCGGATCCCCGACGCGCTGGCGGCCACCGACGCGGGGCCCCTGGCCTGCGCGGGCGTGACCGTGTACAACGGCCTGCGGCGCAGCTCGGCGCGGCCGGGTGACCTGGTCGCCGTTCTCGGCATCGGCGGCCTCGGACACCTGGCGGTGAAGTACGGGGCCGCGATGGGTTTCGAGACCGTGGCCATCGCCCGCGGTGCCGACAAGGCCGACTTCGCCAAGCAGCTCGGCGCGCACCACTACATCGACAGCACGGCCGGCACTCCGGTCGCCGAGGCGCTTCAGTCCCTCGGGGGTGCACAGGTCGTCCTGGCCACCGCCTCGAACTCCGCCGCCATCACCGCGACCGTGGACGGTCTGCGTCCCCGTGGTGAGCTGGTGGTCATCGGCGTGGACGCGGAGCCGCTCGGCATCAGCCCGGCCCAGCTGCTGATGGCGGGCAAGGTCGTGACCGGCCACCCGAGCGGCACGTCGCAGGACATCCAGGACACCATGGAGTTCAGCGCCCTGCACGGCATCCGTCCGATGACCGAGGTCGTGACGCTGGGCGAGACCGACCAGGCGTACCAGAAGATGCTCTCCGGTGCCGCCCGCTTCCGGATGGTGCTCACCATGAGCTGACACGGCGGCTCAGCGGCCCGAGTGGCGTCCGGCGAATCGCTCCAGGACCTCCGGGGACGGCCGCGGCAGACCGTCCCGGCGGGCGCGGGCACCGTCTCCGTCGGCGAGGGAGGCGGTGCCCGTCCCGCCGAGCAGGCGCTCGCGCCAGGACCGCGTCCCGTGCGACGGCGGCCGGGCGGCGGGGTGCCCGCGGTACCCGTCGCGCTCCACCTGCCACGGCGGCCGCAGCCGTAGCGGATCGGGCCGATGCGTCGGCGCGTCGGCGTCCTCGGGCCTAGTGGACGGTCGTATGTACGTCAACTGCCCTTGCCTGGCTGGCAATTAATCGACCGGACATTGGCCCCGGCGTCCGGCGTGGCCTAGCATCGGGCTCACTCAATACCCCTGGGGGTATAACCCGAGGATTGCGAGGAGCCCTCCATGCCCTCCACCCACTCCGCCTCCGGCGTCGCCCGCGACCACTTCCAGGTGTTGATCGTCGGAGGTGGAACCGCGGGCATCACCGTCGCGGCCCGGCTGCGGCGCGCCGGCGTCCGCGACATCGCGGTACTCGAACCGGCCGACGTCCACTGGTATCAGCCGCTGTGGACCCTGGTCGGCGGCGGCCGGGCCCCACTCGGTGTCACCCACCGCCCCGAAGCCTCCGTCATGCCCAGGCGGGTGCACTGGATCCGCGATGCCGCCACCGCCGTCGACCCCGAGGCGCGGACCGTCACCACCTCCGCGCACCGCACCATCGGCTACGACCACCTCGTGATGGCCCCTGGACTGCAACTGGACTGGGACGCCATCCCCGGCCTCGGCGCCGCCGTCGGGCACGGTGCCGTATCCAGCAACTACGCCTTCGAGTACGCCCCCTACACCTGGGAACTCATCCGTGGCCTGCGCTCGGGCACCGCGGTCTTCACCCAGCCGAGCGGCCCGGTGAAATGCGGTGGCGCCCCGCAGAAGATCGCCTATCTGGCCGCCGACCACTGGCGCAGGCAGGGGGTCCTGGACCGTATCCGGGTGGTCCTTGTGCTGCCCGCCGACTCCATGTTCGGCGTACCGGTCTGGCGCAGGGCCCTTGAACGCGTCGCCGAGCGTTACGGCGTCGAGGTCCGGCTGAACTCCGAGATGACCGCCGTCGACGGCGCGGCCCGTCGGCTGACCGTGGCCGACCACTCCACCGGCGCCGAGGACGGCCTCGCGTTCGACCTGCTCCATGCCGTACCGCCGCAGCGCGCCCAGGGCTGGGTCGAGCGCGGCCCGCTGGCCGATCCCGCGAGCCCCTACGGCTATGTCGAAGTGGACAAGCACACCCTGCAGCACCCACGGCACCGCAATGTCTTCGCCCTCGGCGACGTCGCCAACCTGCCCACCTCCAAGACCGGCGCCGCCGTCCGCAAGCAGGCCCCTGTCCTGGTGGCCAACCTGCTGGCAGAGATCAACGGCGAGCACCGTGAACAGCGCCGCTACGACGGTTACACGTCCTGCCCGTTGGTCACGGCCCGCGGCAAGGTCCTGCTCGCCGAGTTCGACTACGACCAGCGCCCCGCCCCCAGCATCCCCCTCCTGGACACCACCAAGGAGCGCCGCGACATGTGGCTGCTCAAGCGGTACGGCCTGCCTGCCCTGTACTGGCGCGGCATGCTCAAGGGCCTCGTCTAGGGCGCCCTCGTCGCCCTCGTCCTCGTTGTAGCTCACGGTCGTCGGCCGGTGGCCGTCGCTGAAACACCTCCGCGCACGCCCCACGGGATACCCCCAGGGGTATTTCTGTTACGGTGGATGTCAGATACCCCCCGGGGTACTTTCATCCGGAAGGAGCCGAACCCGTGTTCTTCGTCGACACCCTGGAGTTCGAGGGCCTGGGCAACCGCAGCTATCTGGCCGGCGGCCCAGGCGAGGCGGTCGTGGTCGATCCCCCGCGGGACATCGATCAGGTGATCGCTGCGGCCGCCCGGCGAGGCGTGCGGATCGCGTACGTGGCCGAGACGCACCTGCACAACGACTACGTGAGCGGCGGGCTCGAACTGGCCCGGGTCACCGGTGCCCGCTATCTGGTCCCGGCCGGGGCCTCGGTGTCCTTCGCCCGCACCCCGGTCGCCGACGGCGACACCGTCACGGTGGACCGGGGCCTGACCCTGAGGGCACTGGCCACCCCGGGCCACACCCCGCACCACACGTCCTACCTCCTGGAAGAGGACGGGCGCGGCGTGGCCGCCTTCACCGGCGGATCACTGCTGATCGGTACGGTGGGCCGGCCGGACCTGGTCGAACCGCGGCTGACCGAGCAGCTGGCCCGCGCCCAGCACGCCTCCGCCCACCGCCTTGCCGAGGAGCTGGACGACGAGGTGCCGGTGCTGCCCACGCACGGGTTCGGCAGTTTCTGCTCCGGATCCCAGGCCGAGGGCGACACCTCCACGATCGGGCGGGAACGCAAGACCAACGAAGCCCTCACCCGCGACGTGGACACCTTCGTCGCCGACCTGCTCGCCGGTCTGGACGACGTCCCGGCGTACTACGCGCACATGGGTCCGGCCAACGCCGCGGGCCCCGCGCCCGTCGACCTCACCCCGCCACGTCCGGCCGACGCCGCACAGATCGCCCAGCGGCTGGCGGCCGGTGAATGGGTGGTCGACCTGCGCAACCGTGTCGCGTTCGCCCAGGGCCACGTCGCCGGCTCCTTCAACTTCGAGGGCGACGGCAAGCTGGCCACCTACCTGGCCTGGCTGATCCCGTGGGGCAAGCCCGTCACGCTGCTCGCCGACACACCGGAGCGGATCGCCGCGGCACAGCGGGAGCTGGCCCGGGTCGGCATCGACCGGCCGGTCGCCGCCGCCACCGGCGGCCCGTGGGACTGGGTGCCCGGGGGAGTGGAGCCGCGGTCCTTCCCGCGCGCGACCTTCGCCGACCTCGCCGCCCGCCGCGGTCGCGGCGAGGACGCGGTGGTGCTGGACGTACGGCGCGACTCCGAGCGCGCGGGCGGCTCCGTGGCGGGCTCGGTGCACATCCCCCTCCATGAGCTGCCCGGTCGTCTCGGGGAGGTGCCCGCGGGGGAGGTGTGGGTGCACTGCGCGGGCGGGATGCGCGCGGCGATCGCCGCCTCCTTCCTGGACGCCACGGGACGCGGCGTGGTCGCCGTGGACGACAGCTTCGACGCCGCCGTCGAGGCCGGACTGACTCTCACCGGGTCCAGCACGGGCTGACTCTCACCGGGTCCAGCACGGACCGACTCTCACCAGGTCCGGCACGGGCTGATGACCCTCACCAGTCCAGCACGGGCTGACTTCCACCTGGTCCGGCGTGGATCGACCCGCACCTGGTCCGGCACGGACCGACCCTCGGCCGGTCTTGCGCGGACCGACCCGCAGCGGTCCCGACCGCACCCGGGCCCGTAGGGACCACCGCACCTCGGTCAGTCCCGCACGGACCCCCCGGCCCCCCCCGTCGCAAACACCCCTTCGGAGTGATGAACCCGTGTTCTTCCGCAGCCGCGCCTCCCGTCGGCTCGACCCTGTCCAAGCCCACCAGCGGGCCGCCCACGGCCAGGCCGTCCTGCTCGACGTCCGTGAAACCGCCGAGTGGGAGGCGGGACACGCACCGGATGCGCTGCACCTGCCCCTGTCCCGGCTGATGGCGGGGGAAGCACTGCCACCAGCCGCCCAGGGCAGGCCCGTCGTGGCGATCTGCAGCTCCGGCCGGCGTTCCCGGCAGGCCGTCGGGATCCTGACCGGCCGTGGGACGAAGGCCACCGATGTCACCGGCGGCATGCTCGCCTGGGCGCGGGCCGGTCTGCCGGTGGCCGGCCCGGACGGGGACGACGGTGCCATAGCGTGAGCGCGTTCGTTCTTGCGCTGGTCGCGGGGGCCCTGGTCGGTCTCGCGCTGGGCGCGCTGGGCGGGGGAGGCAGCGTTCTCGCCGTGCCCGCCCTGATCTACCTGCTCGGTTTCACCCCGGCCGCGGCCACCACCGCAAGCCTCCTGATCGTCACCGCGACCTCGCTCACGGCCCTTTTCGGCCACGCCCGCAGCGGCCATGTGCGGTGGCGGGCCGGCACCCTGTTCGCGGCCGCCGGCATCCTCCCGGCCGTGGCGGCCGGAGCGGCGTCGGCCCGGCTGCCACAGCCGCTGCTGATCGCCGCGTTCGCCACCGTGGCCGCCCTGGCGGCCACGCGCATGCTGCGCCCCTCGCGGGCGACGTCCGCAACGGAGCCCGGCGCTGTTCGGCCGGCCAGGGCCCTCGGCACCGGAGCGGGGCTGGGCGCACTGACCGGATTGCTGGGGGTGGGCGGCGGGTTCCTCGCGGTGCCGGCCCTGGTCACCGTCCTGGCCTTCGAGATGCAGGCCGCCATCGGCACCAGCCTGCTGATCATCTCGGTCAACTCGCTCGCCTCGCTGCTCACCCGCGGTGCCACGACGTCGGGCCTGGACTGGACGTTGATCGCGCCCTTCACAGGGACCGCGATCCTGGGCGCCTGGGACGGCAAACGCCTGGCCGGCAAGATCTCGGGCCCCCTCCTTCAGCGCACCTTCGCCGTGGTCCTGCTGGCGGTCGCCGCGTTCATGCTCGTAGACGCCCTGACCTGACCTGACCTGATCTGACCTGCCTCGGCGGATTCATGCCAGAGACAGGAACAGCTTCTCCAAACGGGCCCGCATCCGCTCACGGTCACCGTCGGCGGCCAGGTCGGCACCGGTCAGACAGTGCTGGAGACCGGTCGCGATGATCGCGAACCCGGCCTTGTCCAGCGCCCGGGAGGCCGCGGCGAGCTGGGTGACCACGTCCTCGCAGTCCCGCCCCTCCTCGATCATCTTGATCACTCCGGCGATCTGCCCCTGCGCCCGGCGCAGCCGGTTGATCACCGTCTTCAGTTCCTCGGCTGCCATCGCCAGTTCCACAAGCCCTCCCTCGACATACCCCCGCGGGTATCCTGTCCGTGGGGTGAAGCACCAGAAAGAGAAGGAAATTCCCGTGACCACCACTTCCCTCGACCCCGACCAGGCCCACGTCCGGCTCCACGAGCTGACCGTGATCGATGTGCGCACCCCCGGCGAGTACGCCTCGGGCCACATAGCGGGCGCCCACAACATCCCCCTGGACCATCTCGACGCGGCCGTGTCCGTCCTGAAGCCCGCCGCCGAGCGCGGTGACCTCGTCATGGTGTGCGCCTCCGGCGCCCGCTCCGCGCAGGCCTGCGCCACCCTCACCGCACATGGCCTCTCGGCCGCCACCCTCGCCGGGGGCACCACCGCCTGGAGCCGGCACGGACACGAACTGCACCGTCCCGCCGACGCCCGCGGCGTCTGGCCCATGGACCGTCAGGTCCGCTTCGTCGCCGGGTCCCTGGTCCTCGTCGGCCTCGCGGTCGGACAACGCCGTTCGGTCGCCCGCTGGTTGTCCGCCGGCGTCGCCGGAGGTCTGGTCTACTCGGCCGTCAGTGGCAGCTGTGCCATGGCCCGTGTTCTGGCCAAGCTCCCGCTCAATCAGCCCCGTGCCACCGACCTCGACGCCACCCTCGCCGCACTGGCCACAATGGGGCAGTAGTAGTCGAGAAACGATGCCACTGCGCTCATCTCCGATCGGCGGATGTCAGCCTCGGAGATACTCCCTTCGGCGCCTCGGTCGTCCGCATACGGTGCGGTCACGCGGCGGGACGGGCACCACCGATCCCGCCGTACAGCCGAAAACCAAGGGGAGGCGCTATGGCGAGTGTGGATGTGTCGCTGAAGGAAATGATGACCGCGGCCGAGGGGGCGTTAGGGGCGGCCGTCGTCGACTACACCAGCGGCATGGCGCTGGGCACGCTGGGCGGGGGCAAGGACCTCGACCTCACGGTCGCTGCCGCCGGAAACACGGATGTCGTCCGCGCGAAGGTGCGGACCATGGAGCAACTGGGGCTCAAGAGCCGGATCGAAGACATTCTGATCACTCTCGAATCGCAGTACCACCTCATCCGACCGGTCGCCGGACGCAACGGCAACGGTCTGTTCCTCTACCTCGTGCTCGACAAGGCGCGTTCGAACCTGGCGATGGCCCGCCATCAACTCAAGCGCGTCGAGGAGCAGTTGGAAGTCTAGGACGACCGGATCCTCGGACTGACGTGCGCCCACGATGTGAAGACTTCTTCAAGTCACCACATCAGCATCATCCCAACAGGTGGATGCGTGCGGCCGTGAGCGAGAAGGATCGGCAGCGACGGGCACGTGGTGCGGCGGCGCCCTCCGGGCGTCACCGCACCACGTGACGACCATCCCCACGCGGCAGGGAGCGAGCACCGATGCGGGTCCCCCTCTACCAGGCCAAGGCAGAGTTCTTCCGCATGCTGGGACACCCCGTGCGCATCAGGGTCCTCGAGCTGCTGCAACACGGTCCCGTCCCGGTGCGGGACCTGCTCGCCGACCTCGACATCGAGCCGTCCAGCCTGTCGCAGCAGCTGGCCGTCCTGCGTCGTTCCGGCATCGTGGTGTCCATCCGTGAGGGCTCCACCGTCAGCTACGCACTGGCCGGCGGTGACGTCGCGGAGCTCCTGCGCGCGGCCCGCCGCATCCTCACGGAGTTACTGGCCGGGCAGAACGAACTGTTGGTCGAACTACGACAGAACGACACGTCCCTGCCGCCGGTGTCCTCCGGCGGCTGAGCCTGTGCGGGGGCATGGGCCGCGCCGCTCCGTCACCCTTTCGCGGGCGGCACACCGACCAGTTTCGTCAGGAACCGGTCGACCTGCTCCTCCAACGGGGGCCAGGGCAGCTCGGGTTGGTTGACGCGCAGTGACACCGCGCCATGGACGGCCGTCCGCAGATCCAGGGATACGGTCTCGGCGTCGCCCCGCGGCGCCAGCCCGGCGTCCATGCAGCGACGGATCGCCGCTGTCGTGCGCCCGGCCATCTCCTCCTTGAAGGACATGTCCGTGCGCCGGTTGAGCGTGCTCTCGTGCAGCACCTTGTACAGCCCCGGGTGCTCGCGGGACCACGCCCCGAGCAGCGCGGTGCGGGCGCGCAACGCGGCCACCGGGTCGGTGGCGCCCGATTCCGCCTCGTCCACCGCGCGCAACAGGTCCGTGTGGCAGCGCTCCAGCGCGGCCAGCACCAGCGCGTCGCGGTCGGCGAAGTGGATGTAGACGGACGTCGCGGCGATGCCCACCTCGCGAGCGACGGCGCGCAGCGACAGGGCCTCGTCGTCGGCGAGCTCGTCCAGCAGCCGCAGCGTCGCGTCGACGATCTCGGCGCGCAGCCGCTCGCCCTGGCCGCGCGGGTTGCGGCCGCGTGAGGTGGTCCGGGCGGCCTTCCGGGCCGGGGTGGTCGCGTCCATGGTTCGGCATTGTAGGGGGCGCCCTGTAGGGCTACAGTCGTAGCACTACAGGTGTTCACCTATGGGGGAGTCGCCATGACACTGCCGACCCAGAACACGATCGTCGAGCTGGACCCGGCGTTCGCCGCGATGGCTGCCGCGAGCTTTCAACTGGCGGGCGAGGGCGCGGAGCTGACGCCACGTGAGCGCACCCTGCTCAGCCTCGTCGCCGACGTGTGCGAACAGGTACTCGGAATGCCGTACGAACTGCATGTGCGAGCCGCCCTTGACCAGGGCATCGACGCCGACGACCTGCGCGAACTGCTCCGCTTCATCTCCTACGACAGCGGATACCCGGCGGCGCTGGCCGCACTGGTGCGGCTGGCCGAGATCGAGCGCGAGCACGGTCTGCCCGGACCGACCGGCAAGGGCCACGAGGTGAACGCGGACGGCACGGGCAGCCCGCTTCCCGCGGCGATGCGCGCCCAGGTCCAAGCCCTCGACCCGGGCCTGGCCGACTACATGGACCTGCAGTCGCGCATGCGGGCCGGCATGTCCCGCATCAGCGTCCGCGAACGGGCGTTCGCCACCATGACGGTGGACGTCCTCTACCAGACCCTCCAGGAAAGCTTCCGCGCCCACGTCGGCCGCGCACTGGGCGCGGGGGCGACACCGGATGAGGTCCGCGCCGCCGTCCGCGTCACCGCGCCATTCGGAATGACACGGACCTGGCGCGCCTTGAGCGTCCTCGACGCGCTGCTCGCCGAGCGGGAGGAACAGGAGGGGAAGGGGACGACCGGCGCCGCCTGACCTTCCTCGCCCGCGCCAAGGCCGTCGCAACGGCGCAACTCCCGGGTCTGGACGGTGTTCTCATCGGCCCGCACGAGCCTCGCAGCCGCCGGGACGGAGTTCTCGCCCGCTGAGGCCGACAGCATCACCGACTGTGCCGTCCCGCCTCCCGCGCCTGCGTGAACACGCGGTC
Organism: Streptomyces sp. NPDC107454; assembly: GCF_055582885.1. Taxonomy (NCBI): domain Bacteria; kingdom Bacillati; phylum Actinomycetota; class Actinomycetes; order Kitasatosporales; family Streptomycetaceae; genus Streptomyces; species Streptomyces sp. NPDC107454. Next base: position 539,269 of record NZ_JBVJPA010000004.1, read on the forward strand.
AGGCGGGCTGCCACAGCTCGACCCGATTGCCCTCGGGATCGGTGACCCAGCCGAATCGACCGACACCTTCCATGTCCTGCGTCTCTTCGGCCACGTCCGCTCCCTTGGCGCGCAGTTGCGCGAGCATCGCATCCAGGTCGCGGACCCGGAAGTTGAGCATGGCCTGCTGGGCACGGGACCCGAAGTAGTCGGTCTCGGACTCGAACGTCGCGAACACCGTCGGCCCGGTCTCCTGACGCCACAGTCCGTTCTCCTCGGCGTCCAGGCCCAGGCAGTCGCGGTACCACGCGTTCAGGGCCGCCGGGTCGGCGGCCCGCATGAAGTACCCACCGATTCCAAGCACATGTTCCATACCGCTATCTTGCCAGGACGGCAATCAGGCGGGCCGACACCACACCATCGCCCGTGCCCACGCACTTTTCGCCGGTCACGTGGATCAGACAGGTCCGGCCGACGGCCTGCCCGGAGCTGAGGGCTTTCAGGCAGGTCTCGCCGCACGGGCGCTGTACGGCGAAGATGCGCGTGTGGCGGGCGTCCGTGAGTCGTCGGGCCGTGCCAGGGGCGTGCGCTCCACGGCCCGGGACTACCTCGGGGACCGGGACCCCGCCGCACCTCTGGCCGGCCCCGTACTCAGGTTCGCGCGTGGCTCGGAGCGGGTGCCGACAGCATCGGCGCTCTGCCCTGAAAGCGAGCTTGTGCGCAGCCCAGCAGAGTGCAACGCACGTCCTGGCACGGGGACACCGGCACCGTCGGCCGACCGTGAACCCGTCGAACGAGGCGAGGCCCCTGGCGCCGGTCCACCCGTTGGCCGCCGTCATGAAGACGCCCACGTCCTGGCCGGCCGTCGGCCCGCCCCGGACGGCGGTGCCGACGGTCGTCCAGGGTCACGCCGTCCGCGCCGCACTCACCGGTGTACGAGCCGCCCGACCGCGTCAGCCGCAGCCGCTCCGGCGCGGTGAACGACCCGGACAGCGCGATCGAGTCGAACGTGCCGTTGCCGTCGGAGTCCCAGGACAGCGCACATCCATTGGACGGCGTCACCGCCAGGTTCACGTACCCGGCGGAGCCGTTCGCCGACAGGTCGTTGCGGACGTTGATCCCGGCGCGCGCCCAGCCGCCGCCGGCCTCCTGGGAGGCGACCGTCACCGTCGCGACCGACCCGTCGGCGAATACACGGCGTACGCGGTGAACCACTCGTCCAGGTCGACGCTGCCGGGTGTCCACGCCAGGTCGGTGAGGAGGGCCGGCGCCGCCGCGTTGTTGTCGGCGCCTTCGGGCATCGCCGCGATCCCGGCGAGCTTGCTGCCCTCCTTGTCGCGCCACTTCGGGTAGAGGTCCACCCAGTCCGGGGCGTTGGCGCCGATCGGGGTGTCCGCCGAAGTTCCAGATGCTGCCGAAGGCGCAGGGGGTACCGTCCCAGTCGCTCTCCCGGTCGGTGACGGTGGGGTAGCGGTCCGACAGGCCGTCGACGATGAGCATGCCGCTGCGGTCGACCGCCTTCAGTAGTTCGGTGGACGGGTTGTGCTGCCAGCCCAGGATCGCCCAGACGGCTTTCGGGTGGGCCCGGCGCAGTGCGGTTTCGACGGCCTTGGCGGCCTCGCCGACCGGCACGTCGCCGGCGTGCGCCGGGCGCCCACACGGATCCCGATCGGGCCCGCGAGCTCGTGGCCGCCCCGAGCGCGGACGCGCCGACGGCGGCCGTTCGGCAGCTCGCACGCGATGGCGGCGCGGTCACGCACGCGCTGCGTGTCGCCCGTGATGACCGTTAGTTCGCCAGATCCGGCAATAGAGATCAAGACCGCGTCCGAGGCGGCGGGGTGAGTCGTGTGGCGTGCGCGGCAGGACGCCGTGCACGACGCGCTTCATACGGTTCTCGCCGTGCAGAGGTACTGGATGAGCGGCGAAGAGAGATCCGGGTGCTCACGCTGGGCCGAGGGCGACATCGGCCATGACTCACACTCACCCTGCGTACACATCCGGGTACGTTTCGAACCGCCGGTGAGGTCGCGTGTCACCTGGGGGGTGATATTGATATATCCGCGATGTTATATGGGCATATGCACCAACTGATCGGGCGTATGCGGTCCTGGCGTGGGCTGCCCACCGTCGCAGGCCAGGTCTTCCTCCTGCAGGCCATTTTGATCCTGGCCCTTGCGGCAGCGGCGGTCGCCACCCTGATGTTCCAGTACCGGGCCGATGCCGAGCGCGAGGCCCGCACCCGGTCACTGGCCGTTGCCTCGGCAGTCGCCGCCTCCCCCACTGTGCGACAGGCGTTGACCAGCGCGAATCCGACCGCTGTGCTTCAGCCGCAGGCCGAAGAAACCCGCCGCCGCACCGCCGTGGACTTCGTCGTAGTGATGAGTCCCACCGGCATCCGCTACACCCATCCGAACCCCGCGCAGATCGGCCAGCACTACATCGGCAGCATCGCGGCAGCGCAGCACGGCGGGATCGTCACCGAGACGACTGCCGGGACGCTGGGCCCCTCGGTCCGCACCGTCGTTCCCGTCACCACAGGTGGCGGGAGGGTCATCGGTCTCGTCGCCGCGGGCATCACGATCAAGCAGGTGAGCCTGGCAGCCGGGCGGCAGGTGCCACTCGTCCTGGCGGCGACCGGAGTGGTGCTCTCGGCGGCCACCGGGGGAACAGCACTGATCAGCAGGCGCCTGCGCCGTCAGACACACGGCCTCGGCCCGACGCAGATGACCCGCATGTACGAGCACCACGATGCTGTTCTGCACTCGGTACGGGAAGGTGTTCTGATCGTCGATTCCCAGGGTCGTCTGTTGCTGGCCAATGACGAAGCGCGGCGCCTGCTCGGGCTGAGGGCCGACGGGGACGGCCGGCCCGTCACGGATCTGGGACTCGAACCGAACGCCGAGCAGCTTCTCCTGTCGGGCAGGGCGACCACGGACGAGGTCATCGAGGTGGGCGACCGGCTCCTGGCCGTCAGCCAACGCCCCATGGCGCAGCAGCCCGGGCCGGGAGGCTGGGTCGCCACGCTGCGCGACACAACCGAACTCAGCGCACTGGTGGGCCGGGTGGAAGTAGTCCAGGAACGGCTCAAACTGCTGTACGACGCCGGTATACGCATCGGCACCACCCTCGACGTGACTCGCACGGCTCAGGAACTGGCGGCGTTCGCCGTGCCCAGGTTCGCCGACTACGTCACTGTCGACATGGTCGATGCCGTACTGCGCGGCGACGAACCGAACCCATTGCGTGCAACCGAACTACGTCGTGTGGCAGTGGACGGCATACGCAAGGATGCGCCGCTCTATCCTCTGGGTGAGGTCATCCATTTCGACCCGTCATCACCACAGGCATCCGGCTTCGGTTCCGGGCAGATCGTGCTGGAGGCAGACCTGGCAGCCTTCTCCGGCTGGCAGGCGCAGGACCCCGACCGAGCTCGCAGACTGGTGGCATACGGGATCCACTCCATGATCGCTGCTCCGCTGCGGGCCCGCGGAGTGATTCTCGGCATGGCGACGTTCTGGCGTTCGAAGGAGCCGACGCCGTTTACCGAGGAAGACCTCTCGCTCGCAGAGGAACTGGTCGCCCGCGCCGCGGTGAGTGTCGAGAACGCCCGTCGCTTCACCCGCGAGCACGCTATGGCGATCACGTTGCAACGCAGCCTTCTGCCGCACGCGCTCCCCGAGCAGAGCGCGGTCCACGTGGCTCACCGCTATCTTCCGGCAGGGGCAGGACTCGGTGGTGTCGGCGGTGACTGGTTCGACGTCATACCCCTCCCCGGAGCCCGCGTCGCCATCGTGGTGGGCGACGTCGTGGGGCACGGATTGCATGCCGCCGCCACCATGGGACAACTGCGCACCGCCGTCTACAACTTCTCCATGCTCGACCTGCCACCTGACGAACTGCTCTGTCACCTGGACGAACTTGTCACCCGCATCGACCAGGACCGGGACGGTGACGGTGAAGCACCGACACTCACCGGCGCCACCTGCCTGTACGTGATCTACGACCCGATCTCCCGTCACTGCACCATGGCCAGGGCCGGCCACCTGGAACCCATCATCGTGCGCCCGGACGGGCATGCGGACCTGCCCGGCGTACCGGCCTGCCCGCCGTTGGGGCTGGGAGGACTGCCGTACGAAAAGACAGAGATACTTCTGCCCGAGGGCAGCGCCATCGTCCTGTACACCGACGGCCTGGTCGAAGACCGGCAGCACGATATCGATCAAGGCATCGAGCGCCTGCGTCGTGCTGTCGCACACGCCGGGCAAACGTCGGACCAGGTGTGCCAGGCAGCGATGGATGCCATGGTCCGCGTAGCGCCGCGCGACGACGTAGCCCTGCTGGTCGCCAGCACTCGGCTGCTCGACGGCAATCGCACCGCGTCCTGGGACGTACCGTCCGACCCCTCGGCCGTTGCCGGCGTGCGCGCTGCCGCCGCACGGCTCCTGAGTGACTGGGATATGGAAGAGGAGGCGTTCACCCTGGAGTTGATCCTCAGTGAGCTGGTCACCAATGCCATCCGGCACGCGGCCGGCCCCATCGGTGTGCGCTTGATCCGCGACCGCAGCCTCATCTGCGAGGTCTCCGACGGCAGCAGCGTCTCTCCGCATCTGCGCCGAGCCACCACCATGGACGAGGGCGGCAGGGGCCTCTTCCTCGTGGCCCAGTTCGCCGACCGCTGGGGCACTCGCTACACATCCGGCGGAAAGGTCATCTGGACGGAACAGCAGCTCTCCGATATCGACCAGCCAAACTGCCCGCCGCCCGCCTGATCCGGCCCCGCCTCGCGGCTGCCCGCGACCTCCTCCGGGCCCCGACCGTGCCACCGGGCCCGCGAGTGCAACGCCGTAGGTGCTAGCGGCTCAATGCACATGCAGAGGCTTTGACCTGGGCTGTCTCGCCGCTTCACCTGCGATCCGGGCGACCGGTTCACAGCAGCGGCCGCATTTCCTCAGCCTGCGACACCGGGGCCCCACACATTGCTGGTTGCCATCGCTGAGGCGGTGGCAACGAGCGCAGCAGATTCCCGGCCTTGCGCGGCGCTCGCAGGCAGCCGTGGCTCGGCTGGAGGCCGAGCGCATGTGGCCTGGGGCTGTTTTCGGCGCGTTCGCCGTAGTCGTCGAGTTCCTGAAGCGTCCGGGAAGACTGCTCTATGTCTCCTGGGCGGACTGCTCGTGCTACCTGATAGCTCCTCAAGTCCACTCCATTGCCAACGGTGCACGCCCGATGCGTAGTTGCCGGTGGCAGTCTTCGGCCGGCGACACAGGTACGCCCGGCCGTAGGGGACTTGGCGCTGCGCGACGGCCGGGCGCGGACGGAAGGACACGCATGTCCTTCATGGACATGGTGGCTCTGTCTCTGGTCGGCGTCGCGGCATTCGCGGCCAACGGCAACGAGCGGATCGGATCGGCCGAGCGGGAGGCACCGCGGGCCCCCTCCACGGCCGACTGCACATGTCCCGGCCGGCGGGCCCGGTCAGGCCGGCCACGGCCTCGAAATGACGCGCCGCGCGTCGTCCTCAGGTCCGAAGTGAGGTGCCGAGATGCTCAACCCGCGTCGCACAGATCCTCCGCTGGCAGCGTGATACCGCCGGCCGGGGCTCAGTAGAGGCCAAGACGATGCCTGGGCCGCAGCTGTCGTCGCAGGCGGGGCCGCACTATGGTGCGCCGCCCTCTGCGAACGAACGAGTTCGTTGACGAGGCCGTTGTGGAGTTGGAGCTGATCGTCGGACGTGAGGACAGCCTCGCAGCCGGGGCTGCCAGACCAAGAACCGGCCGACGCGGTCCGCCTCGGTCCGGACGATGATGTGCGCCTGTGTGGCCGTGCGCCGACAAGCGTTCGACAACCGCGGGCTGGGCCCGCAACGACGGCGGCACGTCCGAGACGTCTCGGGAGACGAGGGAGCGGCGTATCGGGCCCAGGTGCAGGCTGGATGGTGGAGGTGGGTTGCCGTGGTCCAAAACGAAGCCGTCTCGCCGGGCGAGGGCGCTGCAGTACTGGAGGTTCTGTTCCACCAGTCGACTACAGGCCTGCTGATCTTGGACACGGAGCTGCGCATCCTACGGATCAACCTCACCAGGCCGGTTCTGCACGAAGCGCCCGTTCAACAGCTCGTGGGCCGACACATCACCGAGGTCTATGACCTTTCCGCACCCGATGACGTGGAGGCCCTGCTGCACGGCGTGCTGGAGAGCGGCGCGCCCGTACGGGGGCGACTCCTGGGGGTGCGTCCGAAGGGCTCACCTGGGCCGGAGTACCTGTTCTCCGTCTCGGTATCTCGTCTGGAGGACTCGCAGGGGAGGGTCTGGGGGGTGCTGACGGAGATGCTCGACGTCACCGAATGCGAAAAGGTGGGCGCCCGCATGCGAGTCCTCGGCGCCGTGCGCGAGCATGTGGGACAGACCCTCGACGTGGTGGCCACCTGCGAGGAACTGGTGCAGGCAGTGGTGCCGGATCTCGCCGGCATCGCCGTGGTGGAAGTGGTGGACGCCGTGGTACGTGGCGAGGAACCTCCCCTGAGCCCTCTGGGACCGCAGGTTCCGCTGCGCCGTGCCGCCTTCGGCCACAGCGGCGGCGAGGAGCAGATCCAGGCACATCCGGTGGGTGACGTGCGCGCTCTGCCGTTCCCCACGCCGTACGCCCAGACGCTGGCCGACCTCAAGCCCCGCCTCGTTGCCCTGGGACATGAAACGCCCTGGTTGGCAGCCGACCCGCCACGCGCCGAGGCGATCCGCGCTTCCGGTGCCCGATTTCTCATCACGGCACCTTTGACACTGCGTGGAACCGTGCTGGGACTGCTGAGCCTCTACCGTACCGACCAGGTCGACGTCTACGACAAGGACGATGTCGCCCTCGCCCTCGCAGTGGCGTCGCACGCGGCGCTGTGCATCGACAACGCCCGCCGCTACACCCGCGAGCACACCATCGCCCTGACAGTCCAGCGTCACCTCCTGCTGCCCCACCCCGCGACGCGGACCACCGTTGAAACCGCGCACATGCTCGTGCCCTCCGAGGTGGGAGGCGGCGGCGGGTTCGACACCTTCGCCCTGTCCGGCGCCCGCACCGCACTGGTGGTCGGCGAAGCCGCCGGCCAAGGCATCCACGCGGCCACCACGATGGGACAGATCCGGACCGCCTCCCACTCCCTGGCCGCTCTTGACCTGGAGCCCGACGAGCTCCTCGCCCGCCTCAACGACACCGCCATAAGCCTCGCCGAGGAACGCGCGGCTCTGCCGCCCGGCGATCCCATGCCACTCACAGGAAGCTGCGTGTACGCGGTCTACGACCCGCTCGCCGAGACCTGCACCATCGCCCTGGCCGGCCATCCCCCACCCGTCATCGCCCATCCCGACGGGACCACCGAGATCCCCGACCTGCCGGCCGGACCTCCGCTGGGCACTGCCGAGGGACCCGCCTTCGCCGCTACCACCGTCTCTGTCGCCGACGGCAGCGTCCTCGCCTTCTACACCGCGTCCCTGCTGCACACCTCACCGTCCCCGGACGCCCTTCAACGGGTGCTGGCCCACCCTGAGCGGCCACTGCAGGATCTGTGCGATGACATGCTGTACCGGCTGCGGAACGGCACCCGCCACAGCGACGTCGTCCTCCTCCTCGCCCGCACCCACCCATTCCCCGCCGACCAGGTCGCCACGTGGCATCTCGACTCCCATCCCAAAGCTGTCGCCACGGCGCGCACCCACACCAGCCGCCAGCTCGGCCTTTGGAGAGTCGATGAGGAAACCGCCTACACCACCGAAATGATCGTCAGTGAACTGGTCACCAACGCCGTCAGCTACGGCACCCCGCCTGTCCAGTTGCAGCTCATGAAGGACCGCACACTCACCTGCGAAGTCCACGACGGCAATTCCCTCGCGCCGCGGCTGCGGCACGCGAAGACCATCGACGAAGGCGGGCGCGGCTTGTTCATCGTCGCCCAACTCGCACAGAGCTGGGGCGTCCGCTACACGCTCGACGGCAAGACCGTGTGGGCCGAGCAGACTCTCCCGCCACCCCCGGCCACAGCCCGCCCCCAGCAGCAGCCATAGGCGTGTCACGACCGGCACCACTCCGCGCCTGGCCCGAGTTCCCGCCGACCGCCCCATTCAGAGGCTGACCTGTCCGGAGCCGCCACGGTGACCGTGGTCGCGGGCCCGCACGACGACGCGGGTCCGGACTCGCACCGCGTCGGCCGCACACGACCTGGCGGCGGGGCGCATCACCGTCCCTCCCGCTCCCGGCAGCCTTCGCCTTGCGAGCGCCCTGCGCAGAGGCCCATCCTGAGAGGGAGGCATGCCGAGCACCGTATGGACCGAGCGCAGATGGCTGCGGAGCCCACAGGGACCGCCGCCCGCGCAGGGAGCGGGTTCCGGATGAGGCCTGGCTCGTCGCGGTGTACGGGTGTTCCCTCGCTGGGCGACCATCCTCGTCGACTACTCCGATGAACCGACGAAGGGGGCAGAGCCCCATGCCGGCTGACATGGACGTCGAGGTCCTGCGGCGCCAGGGCCGCATTGTCGTCGCCAGTGCCCCGCCGGCCGGTCTGCGCACGGCGGAGACATCGCGCGACCGGGCCTTCACCGGACTGCTGACCATGATCGGCGACGAGCCGTACGAGCCCTACGACCGGCCACCGCTGTCCAAGCAGGCACTCCTCGGGCGGGCACGGCCCGAGGACACCGCGCTGCCGTGGCGGCACGACATCGACGCCGAATGGCGTCTGGGCGTCGCCGCCGAGGGCCTGGACCTGGACGCCAAGCAGATACGCCTGGCGAAGGGCGACACCGTCCCCTACGCCCGCCTGCTGATCACCACCGGGACCGGAGCGCGGCCTGTCGCTGGAGCACTGGAGCAATGCGGCCGAAACAGGCCGCGATCGCCGCCCACACCATGCTCTGCGCAAGTCCCGATCGCCGTCCGCGGCTGGGTTGCCGATGCTCTGGTCCTCCCCGTTCGGTGTCGACGGTCACGCTGTGTCTCGTCGAAGCGATATCGCGGCTGTGTCATCGCCACGGCGTCCTTCGACGGTGCCAAGTAGCTGGGGTTCTACGAGCGGCGGACAGCCGTCGGCGCGCCGTTTCCGCTGAGTACCGCACGGGCGACCGCCGCACCGAAACGCTGCAGCCGGTCGACCCGGCCTTCCCCGACCCCCACCTACCCACCCACGGGCCCACCGTCACGCTGACGGGTCACTCACCGAGCGAGGGGCGTGTCGAGTTCGTCCCGTCGCACGCCTGATCACCGGCCCTGTGCCGCCCGGCCCCCGAGGAGACGCCATGACGCCCGGCCCCATCTCCGCACAGATCACCGACTACGCCAATCGAGCCGATCCGTACCCGCTCTACGCGGAGCTGCGCAAGACACCGGTCAGGCGGGAGGACGACGGCACCTACCTGGTCAGCACCTACTACGCCGTGCGGAGCCTGGCCAACGACCCGCGGCTGAGCAATGACACACGCAACCGTCTACCCGGCTACGCCCGCGTCGGGCAACCGGCGGAGGAGTCCGGCCTGCCGCCCAGTTTCATCTTCACCGACCCGCCCCTGCACGACCGGCTGCGCGACACCATCAACCGGCCGTTCGGTCCCCCGCACAGCCCCAGATTCCTCGACGGCCTGCGCGGAGACCTGGCCGGGCTCGTCACCGAACTGCTCGACGCCTTCGAAGGCAAGGACCAGGTCGACATCGTCGAGGACTTCGCCTACCCCCTTCCCGTCACCGCCATCTGCAGGGTCCTGGGCGTGCCGCGCGAGGACGAACCGCGCTTCCACGGCTGGGCCGATGCCCTGGCGTCGTCACTCGATCCCCACTCCGGCGACGACGGCCGGGAAAAGGCACAGCGGGCACGCCAGGAGTTGGGCGCCTACTTGGCCGAACTGATCGAGACGTACCGCCGCCACCCCGGCCCCGGGATGCTCAGCGCGCTCGCTCCCGACATGACACCGGCAGACCTGGAGGCCACCGCGGTGCTGCTCTTGGTCGCCGGCCACGAGACCACCGTCAACGCGATCACCAATACGACCCTCACCCTGCTGCGTCACCCCGATGTCCTTGAGCGGTTCCAGAAGGATCCGGATCTGGCCGTCCCGCTCATCGAGGAAGTGCTGCGGTACGAGCCCCCGGTCCAGTTCGTCCCGTGGACCACCGCCCTGGCCGACATCGACGTCGCCGGCACCACGATCCCCAAGGGCTCGCCGGTCTGGCTCATGGTGGCCGCGGCCAACCGCGACCCCAAACGCTTCAAGGACCCCGACCGGTTCGATATCGACCGCAAGGACAACGAGCACCTGGGCTTCTACACCGGCATCCACTACTGCTTCGGCGCCCCCCTCGCCCGTATGGAACTCCATGCGGCCGTGCCCGAACTGTTCCGCCGGGTCAAGGGCTTCAGCCTGACCGAGGACCCACCGCCGTACCGTGCCAACGCGGTACTGCGTGGCCCCCGCCACCTTCCCGTGGCGATCGATGGACTCAAGGCCTGACCGTAGCCTCATGTCCCGGCTTGGCTACCGACGCGCAGCCTGACCAACGCGTTCGAATTCAGCGCTGGTCCTCGTGAAGGCCAGTAGTTCGTGCTGGGCGGTGTCCAAGTGGGTTACGGCCTTGGGGACCTGGCTGAGCAGGTTGCGGGCGTAGTGGGTGCGGCCGCGTTGCCAGGTGGCGCCGGGCAGGCTGGCGCCAATGGCGTTGACGATGCCGGTGCGGGCGACAGGGCAGCATGATCCGCCGCCACATCAACTGGCGAGCGTTGACCCGGGTCGCTCACTTACGGCGACCGTGAGAGCCGGTCAGGTGTTCGTGTGTGACAGGTGGTCAGGGAGGTCGGTGAGCTGTTCGATGCGGAGCACCGGATCGTCTGCCGTCGGCGACGGTCCACCGGTGACGAAGTCGATGCCGCGGTCCAGCCAGATGCCGGTGAGCCCGGCGAGGGTGGCTGCGTTTACGTCGCTTTCCAGCATGTCGCCCACGTTGACCGCCTGTGCGGGGTCCGTCCGCATCCGCCGGCAGGCGGCGGCGTAGGCGGCGGGCTTGGCCGCACCGAGCTCGGTAGGGGTCAGGACGGCTTCGAAGTATTCGAGGAGGCCGAAGCGGGCGAGCTTGGCGCGCTGCTGCTCGGGGTCGCCGTTGGTGAGAACAGCCAGACGGGGCCCTCGGGGAAGCCGTTTCAGGGTCTCCAGACATGGCTGGACATCGGGATAGCACCGCCAGGACTCCTCGAACACGGTGAGGTAGCGCTCGGCGATCCAGGCGTCCAGAAGGCCGGGACTTGTCGGAACCGGCTCGCCGAGCATCGGCAGGAAGGAACGGAGCCTGCGTCGGTGGTGCTCGGCGAAGGAGCACTGGCCGGCCAGGTATTCCCGCATGTGGCGCGCCTCCAGCGTCCACCACAACGTCACCAGCTCTTCCGGCGGAGCCGTCGCGTTCGGCGCGGCCTGGACGATCTGGCCGATCGTTTCCAAGACCGCACTTCGATGATCGACCAGGGTGCCGTCCAGATCGAAGAAAATCACATCCGTCACAGGGTGATCATCTCGTGGTGCCTGCCCCTGCCGCCAGAAGGCAGGTGCCGCGACGTTCCTTTCCGGATGGTTGTCCAGTCGCAAAAGAGCGAACGTTGTCTGATGCAGCACTAGCGCCTCATCGGGCCGCCTTCCGTCTGGCCTGCCAGTATCGTGAGCCAGCGGCAAGGCCAAGATGTCTCCGCCACGTCGTCACGCGGCGGGTGACGGGTACCTCGTCCAGGACCTGCTGCGGCCGCCGTCGACGGCGAGGTCGGCTCCCGCGGTGAACCGGTTGGTGTCAGCGGCCGGGAACAGCACAACCGCGGCGATCTCCTCGGCAGGCCCAGCGGGCCCATGGTGACGATGACGTCGACGGATCCCACTCGTCCTTGACCTGCCGCCGGAGGCAGTCGAGGTCCTCTGGGCGGGGGCGCTCTGCACGGCCGTGACGCCCAGGCCAATCTCGGCCTGACATGGTCGAGTTCCCCTGCGCGGCGGCCTCTGATGTTCACTTCGGCGTGTTCGGCGACGAACGTTCTGGCGATGCCCAGGCCGACAAGGCCCTGTTCGCCGGTCTCGACGCGGCAGCCAGTGACCTCGGCCGCGTCGGCATCGTGTCCACAGCCCGCTTCGGTGTGGAGCCACTCCGGCGGTGCGTGTCAGGCTTTCAGGTGCTCGGTGAGCTGCTCGGCGGCCCAGTGAGCCCACTGCTCGGCGGTCTCGGAACCCCGCAGGCCGTATTCGAGCATGAGCCAGCCACAGATTTGAACGGGGTCCCCCACCCACTCCGCGTTGTCGCGGATGGCCTCCAGCGCCGCGAGCCTCTGGCGGTTGTGGTCGGCGAACTTCTCCAGGTACGCGGTGCCTTCGTTGCGGGTGAGGGTCCACAGGAAGAAGACGCGGAGCAGTGCGGCGCTGCGGAAGGCGAGGTCGAGGTCGGGCTCGGTGAGCCAGCGTCGCAGTTCCGCGCGTCCGGCGTCGGTGATGCCGTACTCGCGGCGTTGGCGGGCGCCGGTGCCGGTGATCTCGATCAGACCGTTCTCGTTGAGCTTGGCCAGCTCGCCGTAGACCTGGCTCTTCTGGGCGGGCCACACGATCGACAGTCCCGATTCGAACCGCTTGAGCAGGTCGTATCCGCTGGCGGGCTGTTCGGAGAGGAGTCCGAGGAGGGCGTGGGGCAGGCTCATGGCCTCACCCTACCGTTCCGGAATTCACCCGTCATGGCTGGACGGTTCAAGATTGACCGGTCATACTTCGACCGTCCAATAGTGGACTCTCGACTCACGGAGGAGACACCGGTGAACTACGTCCGCGGTTTCGCGCCCTGGCTGTGTTATGCGGCCCTGAGCCCGGTCGACTGGCGACTGGGTACGGGCGCCGCCGCACTGGCCGCGCTGTGTCTGCTCGCCGGGCAGCTCCGCGCTCGCAGTGTCGACCTCCTGGGCGCTGCCACCTGCGCCTTCTTCGTGGCCATGGCTGCTGTCGCGCTGGCGGACCCGGCCTCGGGGCTGCGGCACTGGATCTGCGCGCTGGCGAACGGCACCCTGGCGGCCACGGCCCTGGCCTCCATCGCCGTACGCCGCCCGTTCACCCTGACCTTCGCCCGCGCCGAGGTGCCCCGGGAGTTCTGGAACGCGCCCCGGTTCATCAGGGTCAACATGGTCCTGACGACCATCTGGGCAGCCGCGTTCACCCTCGGCGCACTCGCCTGTGCCTTCGTGATCCAGTACGAGCACGCCGCGACCGTGCCGCTGGTCACGGTCCAAATCCTGGCGTTCGTCGTCCCGTTCGTCCTTTCCGGCCGCTACGCCGACCGAGCCAAGGCCGCTGCCGGACGGGCCATGGCATGACCACTCACACCGAGACGCACGAGCAGGCCGACCAGACCGAGCCGGCGAGTCCGGAACGGCTGATCTACTTCTCGGACGCGGTGGTGGCCATCGCCATCACGCTGCTGGCCCTGGAGCTGCCGGTCCCGGGTGCGGACGTCCACGGCAACACGGGCGTGCTGCACTTCATGCGCGAGCACCTGACGGAGTACTTCGCGTTCCTCGTCAGCTTCACGGCCATCGCCATGCAGTGGATGCTCCATCAGCGCCTCTTCCGGTACGCGACCAGACTGTCGGGCGGCGCCATCCGCTGGAACCTGTTGTGGCTGCTGATGATCGTCATCACGCCGTTCACGACGAAACTGCTGACCAGTGAGGCCGACGCCTTCCAGGTCCAGTTCATCATGTACGCGGCCAATCAGGCGTTGACCGGCCTGTTCTTCAGACTGGCCTTCGCGGACCTGCGCAGGTCCGGGATGCTGCGCCCCGACGACCCGCACGGGGTTGTCGGGGACACCCTGGCGTGGGTGGACGCGATGATCGTGACCTTCGTGGTCTCGATCCCTGTCGCGCTGGCCACGCACTGGGCATCGCTGTGCTGGGCGCTGCTGCCGGTGACGCGGATGGCTCTGCGTCTCGTCAAAGGACGAGGAGGGGCCGCGCAGCAACCCAAGTGATCAGGGGACGGCCGGCGGCACCTGGCACTGGAACGGGCACCATCGCCGAACCCAGCCGTTTCGTCTTGCGGGGAGCGGTGCCGCCTTCCCCGGAACGACCCTCTCGTTCCGGGGAAGGCGGTCGATCAGCGTGCGGTGCTCTTGCGTTGGCTAGCGGACGACGTGGACGGTAACTGGCGTGGAGATGCGATCCGTCTTCGCGTGCTGGTGGTGCCTGTCGGTCGAGTACAGCACTGAACGGAACTGCAGCTCGCCCGCGTGCGTGGCCTTGACGTTCGCGCGCGCATCGCCGTTGAAGCTCCGCGTGACGGCGTGCCAGCGGCTCCAGTGACCGGGTTTGCCGGACCGCTCCTGTATGACGAGCACGGTGTACTGCTCAGCGTCGTCGTCACCCTGGCCGTGTACCTTCACCACGTGGCCGGCATGCGCGGTGTGGGGGGTGGCCTGAATCGAGATGTCGCTCTTCGCGAACGCCGGGGATACCGCCAGTGCTGCTGAGGCCACACCCAGCGCGCCGACTACCGCGAGCCGCTTCATACCAAGCTTCATGCTCAGCTCTCCTTGGATCTCTTCGTTCCCTTTGCACCAACTAAGTTTCATAGCTGCATAATTGGCGCGCTTTCACCGAAGAAGAGCATTCGGTGCGCCAAGCAGTTGGCCCCCGATTGTCACTACCTCGTAACTGGTGTCGGATGACCACCGCGCTGCCTCACCGCGCACATACCGAGATGGCTGTTTGACAGTCAACCCAGTCGTCCCGGTCAGAGGGCTGCCACCGACTCACTTCGTTGTCAGTTGGATGACACGCCGTCCGGCCTGTCGGCTGAGCGGCGTCGTGGCGTTCAGGCCGGGGCTGCGGCAGATCCTGCACCGGCACGGCATCACCTTCCAGCGGACCAAGTCGTGGAAGGAGTCCACCGACCCCGACCAGGATGCCAAACTTGCCCGCATTGAGTACGTAACCGGGCGCTTCCCGCAGTGCGTGTTCGCGTTCGACGACTTCGGACCCCTCGCGATCCGCCCGTGGGCGGGCGCCGGATAGGGCGCCCGCGGGGCATCCCGACCGGCCGCCGGTGAACTATCACAAGCTGCACGGCGTCCGGCAGCTCCATGGCTGCTACCGCGTGGGCGACGCCCAGCTTTGGGGTGTCGTCCACCGGCGCAAAAGCGCCGCGAACACTCTTGCCGCACTCAAATCCATCCGCCGAGCGCGGCCGGACGGAGCACCGATCCACGTCATCCTGGACAACCTGTCCGCCCACAAGGGCGCCAAGATCCGAACATGGGTGGCGCGGCACAAGGCCGAACTGCGCTTCACCCCGACCCACGCGTTCTGGGTCAACCCGATCGAGGCCCGGTTCAGGCCGTTACGCACGTTCGTGATCGCCGGCTCGAACCACCCGAACCACACCGTCCTGGCCCGAAAACTGCACCCCTACCTGCGTCGGCGCGACGCCAACGCCCGCCACCCGAGCAGCCTGACCCCCTCACCTCAAACATGCTGGGTCACGGCGCCGGTGCCGTGATCGCGGAGCTTCAGTACTTCTTGCTGTCGTGCATCACCCGTCGGCGAGGCGTTGGATGGTGGCGCTCAGCCAGGCCTGGAGGTCGGCGGGGTCGCCGAGTTCGGAACGCAGGATCCGGCGGCGGGTCGAGACGCCGAGCACGAAGGCGTCGATCGCTGCGGCTCGGCTGCGGGCGTCCGCGTCGTCCAGGCCGGTGTCGCGCAGGTAGCGGTGCAGCGGCTCCAACGAGTTCATGTCGAGGAAGGCGGCCAGCGCCTCCGCCGCCTCCGGACGTTCGCCGGACGCGCGTTGCAGCACGAGCAGCGGATCCTCCCCGGGTGCACCGAACCAGCGCCGGACGATGCTCGCCGCGAGGCGCGAACCCAGCGCGGAGCGGTCACCGTCGAAGGAGTTCGAGACCGGGATCTCCACCCGGGTCGCCGCCAGGAACAGGCCGTCCTTGCCGCCGAAATAGCGCGTGATGAGGTTGGGTGACACGCCGGCCGTGTCGGCCACGCCTTTGACCGTGACCGCCGCGTACCCGTGCTGGGCGAACTGGCGTTGGGCGTGTTCCAGGATCCGCTGCCTGGTGGCGGCTGCATCGCGCAAGGTCATGTGTACGAGCATACACATCATGTGTACGCTGATACACATGAGCGACGAGATGCGGGAACGACTCCAGCGGACGCGGCGTGTCACGACCCCGTGGAGTGACGACAGGACGCGCGGCATCAGCGGCACCCACCTCGACGAACTGCTCGAACGCTGGGCCAACGGGTACGACTGGGGCGTGCACGAGCGCCGTATCGGCGAGTTCCCCTGGGTGACGGTGCGGGCAGGCGACACCGACCTGCGTGTGATCCACCAGCGGTCCGCGGATCCTGGCGCCCCGGTTGTCGTGCTGCTGCATGGCTGGCCGGACTCGGTGTTGCGGTTCGAGCGGGTCCTGCCCTTGCTCGCGGACCTGCACGTGGTGGTGCCCGCGCTGCCGGGCTTCCCGTTCGCGGCCCCGCTCACCGTTCCCGGTATGTCGGTCAACCGGATCGCCGGGATCATCGCGGACGCTCTCGATGAGCTCGGCTACGCGCGGTACACGGTGTCCGGCGGGGACGTGGGTGGCACCGTCGCGGAACTCCTCGCGGCCGAACACCCGGACAGGGTGGCCGCCCTGCACCTCACGAACATTGCCCCGCAGCATGCGCTCACGGCGGACCCCGCGAAGCTCGCGCCCGACGCGGCGGCCTACCTCGGCCGGGCGGCGCAGTGGTTCCGGACCGAGGGAGGGTACATCGCGGAGCAGTCGACGCGGCCGAACACGCTCGCCGTCGCCCTCGGCGACTCACCCGCCGGTCTCGCGGCGTGGATCGTCGAGAAGCTGGAGTCCTGGTCCGACGAGTCGGCCTTCACTCCGGACGAGCTTCTCACCTGGGTCACCGCCTACTGGGTCACCGGCACGATCGGCACCTCATTCACCACCTATGTCGAACCGGTCACCCTCCCTGACCGGATCGACACGCCGACCGTGCTCTCCGTGTTCCCGCGCGACATCAAACCGGAGCCGCGAAGCTACGCCG
Source organism: Streptomyces sp. NPDC107454 (assembly GCF_055582885.1). Lineage (NCBI taxonomy): Bacteria > Bacillati > Actinomycetota > Actinomycetes > Kitasatosporales > Streptomycetaceae > Streptomyces > Streptomyces sp. NPDC107454. Next base: position 556,328 of record NZ_JBVJPA010000004.1, read on the forward strand.
AGGCGTTCCTCAACGTTTGCGATTATGTGGAACACCCAGCCGGCGGCCACTTCGCAGCCTGGGAACAGCCCGAGGCTTACGCCGGCGACGTGCACCGTGCGGTCACACTGGGCGGCTGAGACGCAGCTCGCGGATGCTCCACCGCTGCAACGCCGTACACCCGGCACGGCCCATGCCGTGGCGCGTGCGAAGAGCCTAGCTGCGGCTCCGGTGGTGAGTCCTGTCCGTACTGGTGGTGTGCCGAGAGCTTCTCCCCACGGACTCATCCTGCCGGTCGTTGAATGTAGTCCTCCAGGCGCGCCACTGCGAACCCCTGCTCGTGGATGCGCTGGAGCAGATTGCCGAACATCTTCGTCATCGTGGTGCCGTTGAGTTCTTTGGGCCCGCGGAAGTGAGCGAGGATGATGTCGCCGGGGTGCAGCTTCTTGTCGGCCCCCTGGTACCGCATGTCGGTGATCTGCATGGACTCCCGCCAGCAGATGATCGCCCGGGGCCCACACTCACCCACTGCGACCTCGGTGTTCTTGTCGTACTTGCCGTAGGGCGGGCGGAACAGCAGCGGCGCGGTGCCGTATTGCTTGGCGAGGACGTTCTGGTCGCCGCACACTTCTTCCCTCTGCCGGGTCAGCGGGATGGTGTTCATCGCGGGGTGGTGCAGGGTGTGGTTCTGGATGTGGTTGCCCATCGCCTGCAGCGGTTTGAAGTACCCGTAGTCCGACTTGATGGCGTCGTTCATCAGGAACATCGTGATGGGAATCTTCAAGTCCCGCATCATCTCGATGAACTTGGGATCCTTCTCCGTCCCGTCATCGATGGTGATGAAGACGACCTTGCGCGTCGTTGGCATGCTTGCGAAGACCGGGACTGATCCGGTGGCGGAAAGTCTGACGGGCTTGTCGGCTGGGGCTTCCGGGGGCGTCGGCAGCGGAGTCAGCCCCCACTTCTGCCAGGCGGCAGCGTCGGCGGCGACGCTCCGCGCCGTGCTGGGACCGTCGCCGGTGGCGGTCGGACCGATTCCGCCGCCACCGCCCACGCCGCAGCTGCCGGCTGTCAGGGCCACCGCAACCGCGCCCGTCAGCGACGTGTCGAACCTGCTCCGCCTGTTGTGTCGCTTCACTGCGCCGGTCTCCCGTACCTGCCCCACCTGACCCTATTTCAGGCTGCTTCCCTGCAACCGGCTGACACGCCCTCCACCACGCGGCTGCCGCTGTGACCCTCAAGGATCCCCTCCGTGGCGGAGCTGTGCGGCGGGGTTACGGTGTGGGGACTTCGGCCGTCAGGCGACCGGTCCAGGGGCACCAGTACAGACCGGGCAGGCACGGGCCGCCGGTCGCAGACCTCGATGGTGAGGTCGGCGAAGGAGACCGTGCCGGGGGTGTGTAGTGAAGGTCCCACTGAGTGCCGTAGCTCGTGGACCTCTTTACGATCCGCCCGATGACGCTCTTGTGCTGCTCGGTAGCGACGATCTCGCGGGCTTCCTTGATCTTCGCGGCGTTGTTGAGCATGAGCGGGAAGTCCGACCCCTCGACGTCCCGCAGGTTGAAGTACGCGGCGCCCGTTCCGTCACGGAGAGTGGCTGAATATCTCTTAAGGTGATCATGTCGTGGCCTGCTGTTGTTCGGGATGTCTCACAGCGACAGCCGCGATTCCGTCTCAGGTGCCTGGCCATCTCCTCTCGCGGCCGGCCAGTTGCGGCGTGAGCTGCCGGTGAAGCCTTCGTGGCGAAGCGGGGTGAGGTCGCCGCCGATCGGCCGGGGATGGAGTCAGGGAAGTCTTCCGGCGGCGAGTGTCAGTCGGTGATCACGGGGCTGCGGTGGATCCACTCGTCGCTGTGGACCGACTGGTGCATGAAGTCGGCCACGTCTGCGCGGCTGATCGTCGGGTTGCCCTCCATCGGCAACCGGTCCCTCGCGTTGTAGGTCCCCTTGGCCGGGCCGTGGGTCAGCCGGGTGGGGTAGACGATGGTCCAATCCAGACCGCTGTTGCGGATGCGCTCGTCCGCGATCTCCTTGTCTGCGTAGATCGCTCGCGTAATCGTGCGGTAGATCATCTTCTGCGGTCCGCTCGCCCAGTCGTAGGTGCTGCCGACGCCGAACGACGACAGCCACACCAGCCGGGAGACGCCCGCTTCCTCGGCCGCGCCGATCACGGCCGCCGAGGAGCGCGTGAAGAGGCCGTCGGCGCGCACGGAGTTGCCTCTGCCAAGGGCGGAGACGATCGCGTCGTGCCCGACTGCGGCGGCGGAGACATCACGCTGCGAAGTGGCGTCCCCGATGACCGGCGTGACTCGCGCGGCAAGGTCGCCCATAGCCCCCGGGTTGCGCACGAAGGCCGTGACCGAGTCACCGGATCGCAGGGCCAGGTCGACGAGATGGCGTCCGGTGGGACCGGTGGCGCCCAGGATGAGCAGCTTCATGTCAGGGGAATCTTCCGGGTTGAGGCGAGGGGGAAGCCCGGATCTGCCGGGTCTTGAGGTTCGCGGAGCCGTGTTCGTTCGCGCCCGGCCCGGCGGTTGATTTCTTTCTCGGCTGCGATGAGCTGATGGTTCCGGGTGGTCTTGCAGCCGATGATGACCACCGGGTCGTCGTCGGGAACGTATTCCGTCGCCCGTCGGCGGCGAGGCGATCATCAAGTAGTCGATCACCGACTCCTCCGTACCCGTGCACCACGGCTGGCGTTCAGGCGAGGTCCGCGAGGTCTTCCTCTGTGAGGGTGATCGATCCGGCGGCGACGTTGTCCTCCAGGTGCGCGAGGGACCCCGTGCCGGGGATGGCCAAGGTGACCGGGGAGGAGGCGAGCAACCAGGCCAGGCCGATCTGGGGAACGGTGGCGCCGTGCCGGGCTGCGACCTTGGCCAGCCGCTCGTCGCTGAGGTCCCGACCGCCACCGACCGGGAAGAAGGGCACGAAGGCGATGCCCAGCTCCTCGCAGGCGGCCAGGAGGTCCGCGTCGTCGCGCCGGTCGGCGTGGTACTGGTTCTGCACGGCCACGACGGGTGCGATGGTGCGGGCCTCCGCGAGGTGGTCGGCGTCGACGTTGCTGAGGCCGAGGTGGCGGATCAGGCCCTCCTCGCGCAGTGCGGCGAGCGCCTCGAAGCGTGCGGCGAGCGACTCGCCGTGCGGGGGTTCCATGAGGCCGATGCGCAGGTAGACCAGGTCGAGGCGGCTGACGGCCAGGCTTTCGAGGTTGGCCTCGACCAGGCCACGCATGTCGGCCGCAGGGGCCGCGGAGATGCCGTCAAGGCTGACGTGGGGGCCCACCTTGGTGGCGATGACGAGGTCGGACGGGTACGGGTGGAGGGCCTCGCGGATCAGGGTGTTGGCGCGGACCTTACCGTCGTCGCTGAAGTAGAAGTCGGCGGTGTCGATGTGGTTGACGCCGAGTTCGAGAGCGCGGCGCAGTACGGCACGCCCGGTCTCGGGGTCGCGGGCGGGTCCGTTCATGCCCTGCTGGGACGGGAGGCGCATGGCGCCGAAGCCGAGGCGGTTGACGGGCAGGTCGCCGCCGAAGCGGAAGGAGTCGCTCATGGAGCCAGCGTGCGCGGCCCGTTTCGTACAGGCCAGCCATTGGCAGTTTGCTGCCAACGGCATACTGGACCTATGGCAGAGATCATGACGCTCCGCGGCGATCTTGAACTCCAAGCCCGGCTGGCACCTGTCGTCACCGCAGGTGAAATGGAGTTCGTCAACGTTTCCTGCGACCTCGACACCTGGCCCGGCGCTCGTGAGAGTGCCCACCTGCGGGCACGGCACGGCGGAGCGAATCTGGTCCGCAAGCTTTTCAGTCCTGCCGTGCTCACCGACCAGCACGACCGGTGGACCTTGCGTGAGATGGCCGCCCAGGGATTCCAGGTTCGCATCGCCGCCGCCCCGTTGCCGCAGGGAATGGTGTTCATCGACCGGAGGACCATGATCCTCACCGAGCCTGTGACCGCCGGCCCGGCCGTCCGCGGGCACCGCCAGTACGCCATGAGTGTCGCGCCCGCGCTGGTCAGCGGGGCCTATGCGCTGTTCGAAGCCGCCTGGGAGACCGCCGCTGACCTCGAGGTCCTTCTCAGCCCCGATCGCCCCCAGCTGGATGCTCGGGCACGCACGGTCCTGCGGGCACTCGGCTCTGGTGCCACCGACGAGGCAGCCGCACGAGAACTCGGCATGTCGCTGCGTACCTACCGCCGCCGGGTCGCCGAACTCCTCGTCGCTCTGGACGCGGATTCGCGATTCCAGGCCGGGATCCGCGCGGGCGAGCTGGGCCTGACCCGCGGGTGATCAACCTCCGTCAATGAAGTCGCGGCGCTGTCCAGGATGTGCGTCCGGTCGCCGCACCGCCAAGACACTCTCCATCGAAGGTCTGCCTCACCTGAGGCGACGGCCTCCTGTCGTGTTGCTGGAAGCGGGTGACATGCGCGTGCCGGGCAGCGACTGCGCGCATTCGGAGGATCTCGTCGTCATCCGTGATCCGTGATCCGCACCTCGTCCTCGACGGACACCCAGGCAGTGCGCCCTACTTCGGCGCCTGGAAGCCGCCGATCTTCTGCTCGAGCAGCTCGGCCAGCCGCAACGGGGTGCGGTCCTCGAACATCGGACCGATGAGCTGCACTCCCACCGGCAGACCCTCGGGGGACCGGCCCGCTGGTATGGCGGTGGCGGGGAGTCCGGGCATGGTGGCCAGACCCGCCCAGACGAGCTGGTCGAAGTACGGGTACTCGACGCCGTCGATGTCGACCCGGCGTTCCAGCGGATTGGGGTTGTGATCGTGCGGGAACGCGGGAGTGGGTGTGATCGGGCACACCACGGCATCGAACTCGGCGAACAGTTGCCGCCAGCCGTGACGGTGCAGTTCGCGGCGGTTGTTCGCCTGGAGCCAGTCGCGGTGGCTGAACACCATGGCGCGCAGCCGTGCCGCGTCGAGACTCTTGTCGTCCGCGCTCAGTCCGCCGGCGCGGGTCCGCAGCCGATCGTACGGTTCGACGGGAAAACGTGCGACGGAGCCCGAAACCAGCAACTGGCTGTAGAGCGTCCCGGCCTCGGTCAGATCGGGCAGCAGAGGACTGTGCCGCTCGACGCGGGCACCGCCGTCGGCAAGCGCGTCGGCGACTCGGTTCACGCCCGCCCGCACCGCCGACCCGGTCGGAATGAGCGGATGCTCGTCGAGGATCAAGACCCGGAAGTCGCGGAGCCGTTCGTGGCGCGCGGGCGGCAACCTCAAATGGTGCGCCACGCCGAGCGTCAACGGATCCGGTCCGGTCATGACATCGAGCAGGAGCGTGAGGTCACGGGCAGTGCGCGCCATCGGACCGACGACGGCGAGGTCGGCGTCGACCGGCAAGGCCGGTGCGGACGGCGGGACCATACCGCGGTTCGCCGCCAGCCCGAGTGTCGGCTTGTGTGCGTAGACACCGCAGAAATGCGCGGGGGTGCGCAACGAACCGGCGATGTCGGAGCCGATGGACAGCGCGCCGAATCCGCACGCCAGGGCCGCCGCTGATCCGCCGGAGGATCCGCCCGGCGTGCGGCCGTGGTTCCACGGGTTGTTGGTGGTGCCGTAGATTTCGTTGAAGCTCTGGATATCTTGCAGCCCCAAGGGCACATTGGTCTTGCCGAGCACCACCGCGCCGGCGGCCTTGAGCCTCGACACCTGTACCGCGTCCTCGGCCGGCACATAGCCCCGGTGTTGCGGCATGCCCCAGGTCGTGGGCAGCCCGGCGATGTTGTAGGACTCTTTGACCGTCACCGGAATGCCGAGCAGCGGCCGGTCCTCACCGCGGGCGCGCGCCTGGTCGGCATCGCGCGCGGCGGCCCGTGCACGTTCGAAGTCCGGCACACAGATCGCGTTGATCGCCTTGTCGTCCCGCTCGATACGGGTGATCGCCTCGTCGGTCAGTTCCGTCGAGGTCACTTCACCGGCACGCAAGGCAGCCGCGAGTTCTTCGGCAGTCGAAAATTTCCACTCCATGAATCCGACCGTATCGGCCAGTGGAAGAGGCCATGAAATGCCGCTTCGCACAATGGGATGGGTGTCCCCATACTCATGATGTCTCTCTTCGGCGACAGACGATTCGCCCGACCGCCGGCCAAGGCGACGCGCGGCGGCTTCGCCTGTGAAACGCTGTCCAGACTCAGTGTTCAGCCTGCTCAACCTCTTGGATGACAGCCACCATTGTGCGGCCGGGTTGAGTCATGGCCGGACCGGAGGGCCTCTCTGTGAACCCCGCCGGTGGGCGTCGCTCTGTCCAGCGCGCCTGTCCGGCCGTCACGTGCGCGCCGTGTGGCCCTGCGAGCGGCGTGGCGTGCCCCGCGTGCCGCTGGGGGTCTGTTCAGTCCCGGCTGCCCCGTCCGATTCGCGCTCTACGCATATGCCGCTTGGTTGCGGACTCTGACCGTATGGGGGTTTTCGAGGACGGGATTGTGCTGCCTGAGCGGCGGCCGGACGAGTCGGATGACGACTACTGGGGCCGGGTCGAGCAGGTGACGGATCGGATTGAGGCTCGGGAGGAGGGGGCGATCGCGCCTGCTCCTCCGCTGCCGCCGGTGTGCCGGGAGTGCGGGTTGGAGGCGGACCGGTTCCCGACGCTGTCGAAGGCGTGGGTGCTGCTGGAGCGGTTGGATCCGGTGAATGTGGTGCCCGCGCACATGGTGCCGCCGCGGTTCCGTTGGCTGATCAATGCGGATGGGGTGGCGTGGAATCCGTGGCTGGCGGAGCCGACGCCGGGCTCGGTGTGCCGGATTCCGCACCGTCTGGTGTGCCCGGGGCTGCCGGAGGTGAATCCGTGGATGTGGTTGACGGTCATGCGCGGGGAGAACGAGAGGCAGGCGCAGCGTCTCTACAATCCGCCGCGGTTCGGTCGGCCGGATGCGGGCGAGCCGGCGGCGAGCGCGTAGGGCCGGCTCCGCTCGAGACCGTCGCGGACTGCGGCCCGGATTTCGGTGAACACGGTCGTGATTGCCGCGTTGGTGTCCTGGCGTGCTGGGTAGATGGTGTGCTGCTGGCCTGCCATCTGCTGCCGTAGAGAGGCGAGTTCGCTCAGGATCTGGTGCAGCACGTCGCCGTCGCCGTTCCCCTTGCCGAAGATCGCCACAAGCCCCCCTTGTCGTCGGTCGACCTGATCACGGTGCGGGTGGGGGTGGGGCATGACGGGCAAGGTCGCGAACCGGACATGAGCCCGAACTCCGGGCGGTGGGAGGGTCGTTCACGCCTTGTAGGGCGCCGTGTCGTCGTGAGGTGCCGGCGAGTTGCGTCACCCAGAAGGGCGATTAGAGTGGAAAGTGACCACATATGACATAGATCCCGGAAGGGGACACAGTCATGCGTGCTAGCAATGGCAAGCGGGCGGCCGTCCTGAGCGCCGCCCTCTTCGCTGCCACTATCGCCCTCGCCCCTGTTGGTTTTCAGCAGGCTTCAGCGGCCACACCAAGTGCCGCTCCCGTCAGTGTGACCACGAACGTTTCCCATCAGAGTGACTACCGGCAGGGATACAGGGACGGCTTCCGGGACGGGTACTCGGACGCCAGGGACGACTGCCACAGGAACAACAGACTTCGTGGAGACCACGGGCACAAGATGGGTGACTACTCCCGCGGCTACGCCGATGGTTTCAGTGACGGGTTCGCTCGGGCCGAACGTCGATACTGCTGAGAGTCGTTGACGACGGACACCAGTAGCTCGACGATCGTTCGGTTGAAGGCTCATGGAGTCTTTCGCCGCGTTGGCGACAGCCCTTCATGACCACACACACGTCGCAGACCTGGCCGGGATCCATCCCCGCCGGGGTAGTTTTCGTACGCCTGTCGCATCTCCGTACGGGCCGGTCTCGGTTTGCCAGTGGCCGGTCGTCCAGAGCGATGGTGGTGACCGCAAGGTAGTCATCGCTGACCTTCCGTATGGTGACCGGGACGGCCGGCACCGAGCGGCCGGACAGGAACGTCTCGATCATTCCATTGCTGACGACGTCGGCAACCTCCGCGGCCGTGGCTCGTGCTGCACCAGTGCGAACGTGGATCCGCGATCTGCGACGGTTGCGGTTGATGCGGCCGTGCTTCAACGGACGCATCCACCGGTGATCAGCGGCACGGCAGTGTCCTGCCTACCCCGAACAGAGCTGTACTGCCTGCGGCGTCAGCCCGGAGGCATCCGGTATCCAGACGGGGGCGGGCTGACCGCCGAGCAGCGCAAACGCCGCGAAGAGGTATGCATACGGGCCGCAGGCCTTTGAAGTGGGACGCCAAAGTACCTTGCGTCGCCCGGGAGTTGGGTGGGCCGGAAGCGCTGTGCTCGAAGGGGCCCACGGGTTACGACTGCCGACTCCGCCCCGACCTGCAGGCCAAGCTCGCCGCATGGCTGGACGAAGGGCAGGCCGCGCACGGCTGGACGGACGACCAGGTGTGGAGCGTCGCAAGGGTGCGCACGCTGATCGGGCGGAAGTTCCACCTCTCCTACAGCGTCTCCGGCGTCACCCAGCTGCTGCACCGCATGGGCTACTGCGTGCAGATGCCGGACAGACCCGCCGCCGAGCGTGACGAAGACGCGATCGCCGCATGGTGGGAGGCGACCTGACAGGAGGCGACCTGGCAGGAGGTAATACTCTCCGGGCGGCGACCGGCGCGTTCCTCTGCTTCGAGGATGAAGCGGGCGTGACCGGCCGCCCAAGAGCCGCACCTGGGGCCGACGCGGCGGCCCCCCCAACGGTGCGGCTGTCCGGCCGTAGCCGTGGCCGCCTGTCGGTGGCCGGGCTGCTGTGCTACCGGCCCGGCCCGCCCGCCTGTGCTACCGGATGCGCCGGCATACCGGCCGCAAGGGCGAACGCCGCTCGCTCGGCGAGAGCGGATGACATCAACCTGCTTGACGGCGCTCACCAATTGCTCAAAGCCCCGCAGCTCGTGGTGTGGCCAGGCTGAGCACCCACACCTCCAAGGCGATGCAGGTGCTCGTGGCCGAGCGGGAATGCCTACGGTGGTCCAGCTGCCCGGCATGCGCCGGAACTCAACCCGGTCGAGTGCATGTGGGCGCCTGTCAAGCGGAGCATGGCCAACCTGGCAGCCCGTTCCCTCGGCGAATGGGAGAGCCTCCTCCGCAGGCGACTCAAGGCGCTGCAGTACCGGCACAGCATCCTCAGCGGATTCCTCGCCGGGATCGGCCTTGCCCTCGACAGACCGAACCGGCCCTGGAACGCCGAAGTCAGTAAGCCGTCAAAGGACGTCGGCGAGGCGGTCTACCTGGTTCGGGTCGAGGCCGTAGCAGTAGAGCATGACCTCGTCGGCGCCGAGGTCGGCGAAGCGGGCTATCGCATCGCGGATCTCGGTGGGCGTGGTGAGCAATCCGTCGACCATCCGGTCGGCCATGCCGGTGAAGGTGTAGTACGCGTGCATGTTGGCCTGGGCGTCGTCGATCACGTCTTGAGGGCCGAGGGCGACGTTGACCTGCGCGACGATGCGCGGTTCGCCGTCGCGGCCGTACTCTTTCCAGAAGCTGCGGACCGTGTCGAACAGGCCGCCCGCCCACGAGGGCGCCGCGGCGGCGAGGAAGCCGTCCCCCCAGCGAGCAACGCGTTCGAGCGCGACGGGCTTGAAGCCACCGAAGAGCACCTCGGGGCCGCCGGGCCGGGCGGGCGCGGGGCCGATCGGGCCGACGCCGTCGCTGTAGGGCTCGCCGGACCAGAGGCGGCGCATCACCGCCATCTGCTCGTCGAGGCGTCGGCCTCGGGTGCGCTTGTCGATCCCCGTGACCTGGTGGTCGTCGTCCCGGCCGCCGATGCCCAGGCCGAGGACCAGACGGCCACCGGTCATCCGGTCCAAGGTGGCAGCCTGCTTGGCGAGGAGGGTGGTATCGCGCAGCGGGGCGAGCAGCACCTCGGTCTGGACGCGGATGCGGGAGGTGGCGCCCGCGAGGATGGCGAGCGCGACCAGGGGTTCGGGGTTGTCGTAGACGAGCCGGTCGAGCAGGCCGAGTGTGCTGAAGGGCCCGGCGTCGGCGCGCTGGGCCCAGGTGAGCAGGGTGGTCGGGTCGCCGATGGGTAGGCCGATACCGACGTTCATGAAGGAGACCTCCGAAAGGAAGGGTCGACAAAGACTGCTGCCGCCCCTCCGGCACCTCAGCAAGGTGGGACGCTCCCGCTCTGCGGCGTGTTTCTGGGGAGCGTGACGTCGAAGTGATCTGACCTTAGGGCGAGCCGTGTTCGTGGGACAAGCCAATTTGGCGAGCCCGTGCCCCCGGCAGTTACAGGCAGGACGTCTGGAATCGCTTAAGGGGCCGCGCGGATAGGCGTGTACTCATGGACGGCGGTGCGGGCGTTCGTGCCGGCGGTGGGTCGTCCATGCCTGCCGGATCAGGCTGCGTACGATGATGATCGTGTCGGCGAGGTCGAAGAATGCGTCGATGACGGTGGCCCGGTGCTCGTAGCAGCGGGCGAGCCGGTGGAAGGCGTTCTGCCAGGCATGGCTGCGCTCCACGTGCCATCGCCGGCTTGCCTGGATGGGTGCCTTCTCGCCTTTGTGTGCGATGCGTCCGTGCAGGCCGCGTTCGTCGAGCAGGGTGCGGGTCTTGTCGGAGTCGTAGCCGGCGTCCAGGTGGACGGTGATGTCGTCGGGTAACGGCCCGAGGTCGTCCAGGCGGTCGAGGAGGGAGCGAGCAGCGGGGAGTCGTGGCGGTTGGCCCCGGCCAGGGCGCGGCCCAGAAGGATGTCGTAACCGTCTGTCATGCCCGCGCGTTTCAGGCCCTGTTTGCCGCGGTCGACCGGGGAACGGCCGGCCACCTCGCCGCCGCCGGGGGCTTGGTGATCGAGCCGTCGACGGCGATCTGATCGAGGACGAGGCCGACGATCCGGTCGTAGGAGCCGAGCGCGATCTGCTTGAGCCGGGCGAAGACGCCGAGCCGGATCCACTCGTTGCGGCGGTTGCGGATCGTGGTGGCCGAGCAGGTCGTGTCGGCGATCGCCTGGTAGGAGCAGCCGAAGCGCAGGAACTGCAGCATCCTGTCGAAGACGATCCGGTCGCTGACCCGTGGGCGGCGGCAGCCCAGCGGATGGTCCGGGTGGTACTCCGGCCGCTCGGACAGCAGGGTCGCGAATTGGCTCCAGAGCGGTTCGGTCACCATGACGGGGTTCGGTCAGCCATGACGGCAGCACAGGCACAGGTCTCTCCGGTGATCACAGAGCGTCGCAACTCCATGATTCCCAGGACCTGTGCCTGTCTCGCTGCCGGGGTACCAGCATCGCGTCTATCTGCGCTCGCTCTCAGACGATCAGCTTCCCCGCCCTGGCCGCAACGTGCTGATCCGCGTCTACACCAAGGGCCGTCCACCCCGGGCACCCCGTCCTCGCCGGCCACCCCGCCCGGTGAGGCCCCGCCCCGGCCCCGGTCACCGGCGACCTCCCGGTCACCGGCTGACCTGACGGTCACTGGCTGATTTGACGGTCGGCCCGCGCGCACCCCGCCGCGCGGGCCCTTCGCCTGTCAGCCCGTCCGGCGCCGGAAGGCGGTGCGGTAGTCGCGCGGGCGTCGTCCGGTGTGCCGGGTGAAGAGGGCTGCGAAGGTGCCGGAGTCCCGGTAGCCGACCGTGGCGGCGATGGCGGCGACGGTGCCGTCCGTGGTCTCCAGGAGGTGGCGGGCGCGGCGGACGCGGGAGGTCTGCAGGTACTCCAGCGGGCTCTGTCCGGTCTCCTGCGCGAAGCGGCGCAGCAGCGTCCGGGTGCTGACGCTGAAGGTCTCCGACAGTGCGGTGAGGTCGTATCGGGCGGCGAGGTTCTGGTCGAGCGACCGCATGACCCTGCGGGAGAACTCGTTCCCCGGCTGCGGGAGCAGCTCGGCGTCGACGTAGGGGGCCTGGGACGATCGTGCGTCGTCGACGAGCGCCACCCGCGCGGTCCTCCGCGCCACGTCGGCGCCGCTGTGGCGGCGGATCAGCTCCAGCGCGAAGTCGTACATGGCGCTGAAGGCGGCGGTCGTCGTCACTCCCGTGTCGGTGACGACCATCTGTTCGGGCTGGACGTCGGCGTCCGGGCAGCGCCGTGCCAGTTCGTCCGCGAAGAGCCATGCCGTCGTCGCCCGTCGCCGCTCGAGCAGGCCCGCCTCGGCGAGCAGGAACGCCCCGACGCAGATCGCGACCACGGCGTCGCCCGCGGCGGCGTGGGAGCGGATCGCCGCGATCTCGGGGGCCAACGACGTCAGTTTCACGTCCACATCAAGGCCGGGCGCGAGTTCGAAGCCGGGCACGACCAGGACATCGACGTCGCGCAGCGGAGAAACGGCCAGCACAGCGCCACCAGATGCGGCGACGCGACGGCGGGGCGAGACGACTACCACCTCGTAGCCGTCGCGGTCCGGGCCGGCGATGTGCGCGGCCATCGTCAGGAGATCGGGGACGCCGAACACCTCGGACGCGAAGCAACCCGGATAGGCCAGCACCCCGACCCGCAACGCGCTCATATCCGCCTCCTCGTCCGTGGCGAGATTACCTTTATAAATGGCGATCCGGCCTGTCCCGGTGCAAGGGAGCGGCGGTCCAGGCTTGTCCCCATGAACGCAGCCAACGGGCGTCTTGACGACGCGATCACGGACTTCTCCCGCAGGCGGGTGGACGTTGACGGGGAGGTGAAGACGGTGTACGTCTCGGGGGGCGGACCTGGTGTCGTACTGATGCCGGAGATGCCTGGCATCAGCCCGGACGTCCTCCGGCTGGCGCGGTGGGTGCGGGACGCGGGGTTCACCGTGTACGTTCCCTCGCTGTTCGGCCTCGACGGGGCCTACCCCAGGGCCGAGGACGGGGAGAAGGTCGTCCGCCGCGCGTGCGTCAGCGCCGAGTTCCGTGCGTTCGCCGGGGGCGGCACCAGCCCCGTCACCGCGTGGCTGCGCGGCCTCGCGCGGCAGGCGCACGGCGAGTGCGGCGGTCCGGGAGTCGGCGCGATCGGTCTGTGCTTCACCGGCAACTTCGCCCTGACCATGACGCTTGAGCCGTCCGTCATCGCGCCGGTGGTCAACCACCCGTCGCTGCCCCTGGACGACCCCGCGGGGCTTGAGCTCAGCGACGAGGACGCGCGTGCCGTCCAGCATCGCGTCGAGCGCGACGGGCTCACGGTCCTTGCCTACCGGTTCGACAACGACCGCTGGTGCACCGGCCGGCGCTTCGCCGCCTACCGGGCGCTGCTCGGCGACGCCTTCGACGGCCGCGTCCTACCGGGCGCCGCCGCCAACACCGACCCGCCCCCGTTCTTCCGTGACGTCGTCGGAACCCCCCACAGCGTCACCACCGCCCACCTGGTCGACAAGGACGGCCACCCCACGCTGAAGGCAAGGGATGAGATCCTCGCCCACCTGGCCGCCCGCCTGCACCCCTAGCTCGCCGCACGCTTGATCAGGCGGCGGTCTGGAGCAGGCGGTCCTCGGTGCCCCGGGCGATGGCGACCGGGACGTCCGCGCACGAGCCGGAAGCGGGTGGTGCGGCCGGCGCGGAGGAAGTTACCCAGTGGTCACTAGCGATGCTTGTCACTGTGTGCATCAGACCGAGCTACCACCGTCCGGTCTCGAACGCCTCCTTCGGCAGCGGCCTCAGCAGTGACTGCAGCGGACGGTGACCGGCCCTATGCGGTTCACTCACGGTTGCTTCCCGCTCCGTTCCTGTCCGCTTCATCGGACGCCGGCTGCGGGCCGCTGCCGCACGCCAACGACTTGGTCGTCTATGACGGCCGTATGGTGGTCGCCCACCACGAACGTCTCAGTGGCAGAGGCGAGTCCCCGCTGGTTCTGGACCGCTGTCTGGAAGCCCTTATGCGCAAGCCGGGTGCCTTTCCCGGCGCGACGCCCTCGAACAGGCCAAAGCCGCAAGGAAGTTCACGCCGGTTCATGACGCGTGGTGGACCGCGGCTCGAGCCGCCCACGGCGAGGCGGCCGGGACCAGAGCGCTGATCGAGGCTCTGCTGTTGGGACGGCACATGGAGCACGAGCATGTCGTTGCCCGACTTGCCACGCAGCATAAGTCGGCGAGTCACTCATCCCCGGGGGATGCCAGCCGGTCAAGGAACTCCCCGAATGCCGCCTTCTGCTTCGGATCCATGAAGCCCTGGCGGACATTGCGGGCCTTCTCCTGGAGCCAGTGCGCCTCGTCGGGGGCCAGGAGCTCGGCGACCACCACGCCTTCGCGAGCGACCGCCGTACGCCCTCCTACGCGACGACGAAAAAGCGTGAACGCGCCGAATTCCGCTGGGTGGGCCAGTTCCGGCTCCTCCACCACAGCCTGGTTCTCATCCCCAGCGCCACTCGTCGGGTAGGCGGCGGGGGCCCAATGCTCCCAGAGCGCCAGCGTGGCCGCGGGCACCAGCACCGCGCGTTCCGCCTCTTCACGCCCCTCCCACATGAACGTAACAGCAATGGGCTCGCCGACCGCCTCGGCCAACCCGAGCACTCTCTCCATCTCATCGTTGATCGGGTAACCCACCACTACATCGATCTGAATGCCCATGGCGCCTGAGGCTACTGGCCGCTTCCGACATGCCGGCCCAAAGCGCCTGCGTCTGCGCCTCGTTGACCACGGCGCGCCAGATGGACCGTCCGAAACCGGTGATCTCACCGACTGAGCGCCTGTCCGAGGCTCAGGGCACCCCGCTCGTGGTCGCGGTGTCCAGCTCGAACATGCAGACAGTCAAGCCCTCGGCATGGTGCGACCACGGAGTGAAGCGGTGGCGGCTCCATCTGACGGGCGACCTCATCGAGGGCGTCGACGCCAACCAGTTCAGCTTCCCGATGTCATGCGGTGACTACGGCGTCGAAACCCTGAGAGGCCGTCGGCAGGGTCGGCGAGCGCGGCCTCGAACGCGGCGACTTCCATCAGCTCGGGCCGGCGCCGGCGTTTGCGGTGCATGTCGGTGACGCGGCGTTTGAGGATCGTCCAGGCGTAGTCCGTCGATGCGGCGCCGCTGTTGGAAGCCCCGGTAGGCCATCTACGCGGCCGGCTCCCACTGATCGATGGGCACCACGCGCGGGACGCCGACCGCTCCGCCGGTCTCCTGCGACCCCGCCTCGCCGTTCACGGGACGTCCCGGGTCGGCTGGGCGGAGCGGGCCGTGTACCGGTCAGCGAGTGGCGGCCGGAGGTGTCATCACGGTCAACCTGAACCGTCTGTGTAGCGGGTGGCCAATCATTGCTTGAACTCGCGCCGCGACGGGCGGTCCTCGCGCAACTGCCGGTGGAGCGGGAGGGGATCCGCCGTGAAGGTCGGATCGGCGGTAGGGCGGAAGGGTCGGCTGCTGGCTCATCGGGCCTTCGGGCCGTCACGAATTTGTGCGAGGAGTTTCTTGGCTTTAATGGTATATGTCCCATTAGTGCGGGTAGTCGATGTCGTCGAAGGGTGGGGCTGCGATGGAGCGGACCATGTGTTGCGTGGTGGGCGGTGGCCCCGCCGGAATGGTTCTCGGCCTGTTGCTGGCCAGGGCCGGCGTGGCCGTCACGGTCCTGGAGAAGCACGGCGACTTTCTGCGCGACTTCCGCGGCGACACGGTGCATCCGTCGACTCTGGCGCTGCTGGATGACCTCGGTCTGGCCGAGCGCTTCGCCCGTCTGCCGCAACGTCGGGTGACCACGCTCCAGTTGCCGCTCGGTGCGGATGGTTCGCTGATCACCGTCTCGGACATCAGCGCGCTACCGGGCCCGTACAACTACGTGGCGATGGTGCCCCAATGGGACCTGCTCGACCTCCTTGCCGACGAGGCCCGAAAAGAGCCGTCCTTCTCGCTGCGGATGAGCACCGAGGCGACGTCCTTCCTGGTGGAACACGGACGGGTCGCCGGGGTGCGTTATCGCACCTCCGACGGCCGTACCGGCGAACTGCGGGCCACCCTCACGGTGGCCTGCGACGGCCGGGGCTCGCTGGCCCGGTCGCGGCCCGAACTGCGGCTGCGGCAGTTCACCTGCCCCATGGACGCCTGGTGGTTCAGGCTGCCACGACGGGAAGGCGACCCGCACGGGCTTGTGGGAGGTGTCGGCGACCGGTTCCTCACCGCGATGATCGACCGCGGGGAGTACTGGCAGTGTGCCGGGCTGATCCCCAAGGGGACCAGCGCCGAGCGCCGCGCCGCCGGTCTCGAGAAATTCATGGCCGAATTCTCGGCCGCCGTGCCCTGGCTCGGGGACCGGGCGCATGCGCTGCGGTCGTGGGAGGAGGTGAAAATGCTCGATGTACGGCTCGACCGCCTCCGTCGCTGGTACAGCCCTGGGCTGCTGTGCATCGGCGACGCGGCCCACGCTATGTCACCGGTCTTCGGCATCGGTATCAACCTCGCCGTCGAAGACGCAGTTGCCGCCGCGCGGTACCTCGTCGAACCGCTGCGCAGGGGCGCGGTCGGCCTGCGGGACGTACGCGGCGTCCAGCGGCGCCGGTGGCTGACCACAGCGGCGACGCAGGCACTGCAGCGGTTCGCCCATGCGCGGGTCATCACGCCCGTGCTCACGGGACGCCCGCCAGGGAAAGCCAGGTGGGCGGAGCGGATGAGTGAACTGCTCACCACCGCACCGTGGCTCAAGCGCGTGCCGGCGTACTTCATCGGCTACGGCGCGATGCGCGAACGTCCGCCCGCCGAGTCGGTACGGTGAGCTGCGGCGCACTTCCGACCCCCGGTGGAGGAAGTGGGGGCAGGCGGCAGTGCTCTCACACTCGTCGGGGCTGAATCGGAAACGCCGTTCATCGCCAGCAGTGTTGGGCGCGTCGCATACGGCACATGGGGAACGCGGCAGACGAACTACGGTCCGTCTTCAAACGGATCCTGCCCAAAGCAGGCACGAGGCCAGGGAGACCGCTGCTTCACAGGATGCGGCGGTCGTGTCATGCCGGGTCGCGAAGCCGCAGACCCCAACCGCCGGCGCGACACGCCTGTTCTGGTGACCGTTGTTCTGGTGACCGTCGTCCTCTGCGCCCTCGGCGCGCTCATCAAGCTGCCCTCCTGAGAAAGCTGCTCACGGCTTCGACGCCGCGGTCGCGCCAGCCGTGCCGCGACCATTTCACCCCTCGCCCGTGGCGGCGTCCGTCTCCCTCGCCCATCGTCGGCTCCAGGCGTCCAACGGACTCAGCGCCTCGACAAGGTCCTGACCGAGTGGCGTGAGGTGGTAGCCGTCGCCGTGCAGGGTGAGCAGGCGGGCGCCGGTCAACTCGTCGAGGCGGGTGCTGAGCACGCTGGAGGACATGCGCTCGCATCGGCGCTGCAGTTCGCGGAAGCCCGCCGGTGCCTGACTCAGTTCCCACAGGATGCGCATCGTCCAACGCCGCCCGAGCAGATCGAGTGCGGCCATGACGGGACGGCCCGACTCGGACCCCCGCACCGGCACACCCGGCCGTGGCGCTCTGGCTCCCATGACCCACTCCTTGCGCTTCGCTTCTCGAAGCATGCTACTGATTCGAAAATCGAAGCAATGGGTGTCGTATGCCGCGCATCGAACCGCTCATCTCGCCGTACGCGACCCAAGTCGACCAGGCACTGCGCCGGTGGATGCCCCCCGACGTGCCGCACGAGCCGCTCACGCTGTTCCGCGTCCTGCACCGCAACCCGGAACTGGCCTCACGCATGTTCGCCCTGGGCGCCGGGCTCCTGGGGCACGGCAGCCTCCCCGCCATCGACCGAGAGCACGACATCGCCCGCGTCACCGCGCGCACCGGCTGTTCCTGCGAGTGGGGCGTACACGCCGCGACCCTCGCCCGGCAGACCGGGCTCGGCCCCGAACAGCTTCAGGCGACGGCCGACACCGAATCGACTGGATGGTCCAGATCGACTCCACCATAGTCCGCGCTCACCAGCACGCGGCCTCCACGGGGCGAAAAGGGGGCTGTGCCATCAGGACGAACCGGACGATCACGCCCTCGGCCGATCCCGCGGCGGACTGACCACCAAAGTCCACCCCGCCTGTGACGGCAAAGGCCGACCGCTCGCGATCCTGGTGACGCCAGGACGACGCCACGACAGCTTCTGCGCATCCCGCTCCTGGAGCGCATCTGAGTTCCCCGGACCGGACCGGGCCGACCACGCCGCCGGCCCGACCAGGTCGTGGCCGACAAGGGGAAAGCGGCGGGGAGCCGGTGGTGCAGGGCGCCGTTGCGGATGGCGGTCTCACCGGGGTTGATGCCCCCGTGGCCCCAAATCGACGAGGACTGCACCGGCGGCCGGCGGGAGTGCTCGTGAGTGAGGCTGAGCACCACCGCCCGCGCTGGTTTCGCTCGTTCGCCGCAGCTCGGAATCAACCCGCGTACTGGTGGGCCGAGTAGGTCAGGTAGCCCGCGTCACCGCCCTGGTAATACGTGGCCTCGTCGACGGGGGCGATCGGAAGTCCGCCCCGCAGCCGCTCGACCAGGTCGGGGTTGGCGAGGAAGGCGCGGCCGAAGCTGATGAGATCGGCGCCCAGACCGAGCCAGTGATCGGCGTCGTCCCGGCTGGTCTGCTTCGGTCCCATCGGAAGGACGGGGTTCATGACGAGGGTGCCCGGCCACGCTCGTCGCAGGTCGACGAGCACCTCTTCGTCGGCGGTGGCCTCGAGGTGCACATATGCCAGCCCGAGGGGGGCCAGTTCGGCCAGCAGCGCGGTGTAGAGCTCGCGGACGTCGGTCTCCTGAACTCCCCAGAAAGTCCCGCCCGGTGAGAAACGGACGCCGGTCCTGTCCCCGCCGACGGCCTCGACGGTAGCGGCGACGGCCTCGACAGCGAACCTGATCCGGTTGACGATCGGGCCCCCGTAGCGGTCCGTGCGCAGGTTGGCGTTGGACGAGAGGAACTGCGAGATCAAGTAGCCGTTGGCGCCGTGGAGTTCCACGCCGTCGAAGCCCGCGTCGACGGCGCGGCGCGCGGCTTCGGCGTACGACCGCGCGTGCTCGGGCACTTCGGCGGTGTCCAGAGCGCGCGGCGTCGGAGCGGGCTGGGGTCCGGTGGGCGTGAACACGTCGCCGACGGCGGGGACGGCCGAGGGCCCGACCGGCTGCAGGCCGATGGTGTCGGAATGTGAGACCCGGCCGCCGTGCATGAGCTGGGCGAAGATCCGGCCGCCATTGGCGTGGACGGCGGCGGTCACGGGGCGCCAAGCCTCGACCTGCTCGTCGGTGTGCAGTCCCGGTGTACCCGGGTTGGACTGCCCGATCGCGCTCGGCTGCACCCCCTCGCTCACAATCAGCCCAGCTGTGGCCCGCTGGGCGTAGTAGGTCGCCATCGACGACGTGGCCAGGCCACCGGCCGCGGCCCGGACCCGGGTCATCGGGGCCATGACCATCCGGTTGGGCAGCGTGAGGCCGCCGAGCCGATAGCTGGTGAAGAGGGTCGTCATGTCAGGACTCCTTCGTGTTCCGCCGTGCCCGCACCTCGGGCATGGCGGCTACGCTAAAACCTCACACTGACGTCAGAGGCAAGGGTCTGTGACGCAGAACTCAGCCAGGAGGCTTTGTGAGGATCGGGGAGCTCGCGTCACGCGCCGGAGTCAGCGTCCGGTCCGTGCGCTACTACGAGGAGCAGGGGCTGCTCACCAGTACCCGCAGCCCGAGCGGGCAGCGGCACTACACGGACGGCGAGGTCGAACGGGTCGCGTTCATCCAGCGGTTGTACGCCGCCGGCCTGTCCAGCCGCACCATCGCCGAGCTACTGCCCTGCGTCGACGCACCCAGCGAGGAAAACTCCGACGCTGCGCTAGAGCGGATGGCACTGGAACGCGAGCGGCTCTCCACGCACATCGCCGACCTCGTGCGAACCAGGGACACGCTCGACGGGCTGATGGCCACGGCCCGTGCGCACCGGGAACAGCTGGAGAAGGCTGCGGTCGGCTGACGGGGGGAGTGGCTCGTAGGTCGGCACTGGCCTCCTCCGGGAAGCACTCAGCCCCGGAGGTTGCCGGGACCGTCTGGGGTTGAGTCTCCGGAGAGCCATGACACTCGCGCGACGGCCGGGGCCGCTTTCCGTCTGATGGGCACGCGGCGAGAAAGCTGGTCTGTTGCTCCCGCCTTGCGGGAGGGCACACCGCTCGGCTTGTTTGACCAGGTCAGGACCGTGTGGCGTGGTCTTCATGATGGATATCGCGAAGATCATCACTGTTCAGATGTGCCAGTACTTGCTGCGCTGGGTCCTCCTTGGCGGCGGCCGCCCTCGGCCCGAAATCCGTTGCGGGTCGCCCAGGAGGAGGATGGTGTCCCGGCCGGGAGATGGTCTCCTTCACGCCTGGCGTACGGCGCGGGATCAGCATCACCGCTCGTCCGTCCACCTGCCCGGGCGTCGGCGCGGCCGAGGCGCGTTCGTCGGTGAGCTGCTCGCTCATCCGTTCAAAGACCCGTTCGGCGACGGCGAGCTCGTCCCGCTCTGCCCGTACCTCCGCTCCGCCAGTTGCTTGGCCAGCTCCTCTTCGAGTTCGTCCAGTTCCGCGCGCCGCGTGGTGATCCGTTCCCGCAGTTCGGACTCCAACATGCAGCGGATCGTGCTGTGCGTCTCCGGGCGAGTTCGCGTAGTCGATCGCAGCAGTCTCTTCTCCTGGAGGCCCGGGAGTATCCCTCCACGGCGGCCGTGAAGGACGGCCCGGTCCTGGCATTGAGGGTTTCCCCAGTGGCGGCTGGAAAGCGGCTGCGTAGGATTGCGGTGACTGATTTACCGATTCAACTCGCTTTACACGGGGGGACTTTCATGCGACGTCCACAGGCGCGCACTCTTACAGCGGCGGCTCTGGCTGCTCTCACAGTCAGCGGGCTGTCCTCGTGCTCGTCCCTCAGCCAGAAGACCTTCGAGGACGACGCCAAGGTGCCCCAGAGAATCACCTCAATCCGTCTCGACAGCGGGAACGGAGATGTGAAGGTAGACGCTTCGGCCGACGCTTCCACGACCTCCGTGCACCGCAAGGTCAACTACCGCGGTGACAAGCCGAGTGGCACCTCCTTCCGCGTCAGGGACGGCGTCTTGGTGCTGTCCGGCTGCGGCAAGAACTGCGGCGTCGACTACATCGTCAAAGTGCCTGCCGGTCTTCCGATAGCGGGAGGCACGTCCAACGGTGGCCTCACACTGACCGATGTTGGCGCCGTCGATGTGCGCACAAGCAACGGTGAGATCGCGGTCACCGACGCCACGGGCCCTGTGAAGCTACGCACGTCCAACGGTGACGTCGACGTCCAGGACGTCAAGGGCGGCGGCATCGACACGCAGACATCGAACGGCGAGGTGACGATCCAGACGGCCACCCCGCAGGACATAAAGGCTCGCACGACGAGCGGCAACCTCACGGTCACCGCACCGCCTGCCAAGTACCGGATCTCAGCGAATGACTCCCACGGTGACAAGAAGGTGGCGTTCAAGAACGACCCGTCAGGCACGTACCGCCTGGATCTGTCGACAACGAGCGGTGACTTGACCGTGAAGTCGGCATCCTAGCTAGGGGGCGCCGACAAGGCGGCAGCGGAGAGTACCGGGCGAGCGTTGGGGTCAGTGCGGGTGGTCGTGGTGGTCGTCGTGGTCACGGTGGTCGTGGCCCGGGGGGCGTTGCGCAAGGGCTTGGGCGCGTGCGGTGACCTCGTCCGTGGACACGGCGCACAGGCCGGTGAGCACGTCCTCCAGAGCATCCAGCCACAGCCGGTAGTAGTTGTAGGGCTCGTGCTGCGCCGCCGTGTTCTCCCAGGCTTTGATCCGGGCGATCAGTGCGCCCTGGAATTCCGGCCAGGTGAACGTACCTGCCTGGTAGAGGCTGACGGCCATACCGAAAGCGCGGCTCTCCCATGGCTCGGCGAAGACGAGCTCGCCGTTGGAGCGAGGCGGTGCGGCGGGGCCCTCGATGTCCAGCGGCATGGTCATGATGCTTCCACCTTGGCTACGCCGACCATCGCGTCCCGGGTCACCAGCGGCACGAGTTCCTCCTCGGACAGGTGCTCGGTGCCGGCGGGACGTTCGGGCAGCACCAGCCAGCGCACCTCGCTGGTGGAGTCGCGGACGGTGACCTGTACATCGTCGGCCAGCTCGAGTCCCATCTCGGACAGCACCGCACGCGGTTCCTTCACCACCCGCGCGCGGTAGGCGGGATCCTTGTACCAGCTCGGCGGCAGGCCGAGCACCGGCCAGGGGTAGCACGAGCACAGCGTGCAGACCACCACGTTGTGAGTGGTCGCGGTGTTCTCCACCACGACGATGTGCTCGCCCTGGAACCCTCCGAAGCCCAGCTCCTTGATGGCGGCCGTGCCGTCCTCAAGCAGCCGGCGACGGTAATCGGGGTCCGTCCAGGCCCTGGCGACGACCTTCGCGCCGTTGAGCGGACCCACGTTGGTCTCATAGGTGGCGATGAGCCCGTTCATCATCTTCGGGTCGATCAGGCCCCGCTCGGTGAGCAATCGCTCGAGCGCCTCGGTACGCAGAGCCACGGAAAGATGCTCGGCCGATTCGCCGGTGGTGGTCATGAGGTGGTCTCCAGGTAGCTCTCGAACAGCTCGATGGTGAGCTCGAAGGGTTCGGCGTCGGCGCCCCACAGGTCACGTGATTCGAACCGCACCGAGTAGACGTACTGCGGGTTCTCGCCCAGGAAGTGCGCGTTGGTGTCCGGCAGCACGCCGGCGGGCTGAATGATGTCAACAACGCCAACATGCCCTCGCACATAGTGCGGCAGCCTGGTGTGCCCGGCGGGCGACATGTTCTTGGCACGTACGCGCTCGCCGACGGCGAACACGGGTGCGGCGTCGATGGAGCGCAGGCTGCCCTCGGCGGTGGGTGCGTAGTCGGGTTTGGCCGGTTCCGGGATCGGGGGTTCCTCCACGTGCTCGCCGCGGAGGTTGCGCGCGCGGGCGTCGATCGCGCCCGGTGCCAGGATGGCACTGTCGATGAGCCTCAGCTCTCCGGCGTTGAGCCAGCGCCCGTAGTAGCCGTCGTCGATGTAGTGCGCTCGGTCCAGGCGCTCCAGCGCGTGTCGGAAGGAGTCCAGGTTTCCCCCTGATACCCGGTTCGAGAGGATTGCGAGCGCGAAAGCCCGACCCTCCCAGGGCTCCTTGAAAACAGGTTCATCCTGTCTCGGCGGATACATGGAGCCCCATCCTGGGGTTCCTCCCATATCGGCAATACCATCCATGGCATAACCTCTTAAATATCTGCAGTAACAGACATATCTACTCGAATCCTATTCGACCGGCGTCCCGGGCGTCGCGGCGTAGACCGTCCGAATCCATCGGTGATGGGAGATGTGCCGGGCTCTTGCCGGCGCCAGGATGTACGGGATGCAGCTGTCGGCACGGCGCCGTGGGCAATTGAGGGCACATGCTCCTAATTGAGGGATGGCAAGGTCTGACGGTTCGATGATCCATACGGTGGTGGGGGCGTTGCACTGCTTGAGAGTGGGCTCCTCGTAGTGCTTGTTCACGTCGGCGGAGACCAGGGCCATCTTGTGGAAGTCGAAGATCAGGCCCCACGGTGGCCGATGATGTCCTGGCCGGGGTTGTCGGACGTGCCGAACTTGGCGCTGAAGATCTCCAGGCGGGGGAAGGCAGAGGCGCTGGCGATCGGCCCGGACGGCACCTGGCTCGCCACCACCGGCGGCAGCAAGTACGGCGACAGCTGCACCGGAACGCTGCGAATCTGGAACACCACGACATGTGGCATTGCGGCCCTCGCACGAGCCGAATCGGCACTCTACTGGTGCGCTTGGGGACCCACACACGACCTTGCGGAGGGAGGCCGGCGGGGGCTGTACCTCTTTCTCCTGCAGCTTTAACCCGGGCTTCTGCCTCCACGGTCATCACATCGCCGAGGGCGCACGGGGTACATCACACCGTTGCGACGCAGGATGTCAGCCCGCTGACTGCGTAGAGACGTTGGTTATGCGGCGCGGCCTTCCTGATCGGTCCGTGCTCGCGCTTCCTTGGCGATCCGTCCGAACTTGACGGGCGGCTTCCCGTCGAGATCGCCCGCACCCCGACCAACTCCTCCTGGCTCGACCGCATCAAGGCCCAATGCACTGCCCTGCGTTACTTCACCATCGACGGCACCGACCACCCCACCCACAGTCCCAGAGCAGCATGATGCGCCCCTACATCAGCTGGCGGATCAAGCACACCACCGATATTCGCTTGCGCACCATCGTCACTCGCGCCAACGTCGCCTGACACCGCATGAAGGCAGAGAAGATGACCACACATCCCCACCCCGTCGACCACGAACTCATCGAGGCCGCGGCCCATGTCGCGCGCACTCGTTGCCAGGGCGACAACCACACCATGGCGGCCGCGGCCCGCGCCCGGGACGGCCGGATCATCACCGCGGTAAACGCCTACCACTTCACCGGAGGCCCGTGCGCCGAGTTGGTCCTCATCGGCACGGCGGCTGCCCAGGGTGCCTACGAGCTGGACACGATCGTCGCCGTGGGCGACCGCGACCGGGGGGTCGTACCCCCATGCGGCCGGTGCCGCCAAGTCCTTCTCGACTACTTCCCAGCCCTGAAGGTCATCGTCGGCGCAGGCGACCATCTCCGAACCGTCTCCATCACCGACCTGCTCCCCGAAAGCTACGTCTGGGCCGACCACCAACTCGACGCAGAGCAAACCCCGCCACTCAGCACGAGCTGACACCGCGAGGCAGCAACAGGGCCAGCGTTGCCTGATGCGGCACCAGACCCGGACCCGGGCCCGGCTGGCTGACACCCTTAAGATCGCGGCCATGGACGAACGAGAGGTCGGCGTGCCCTGGCACGTACTCGAAGGCGTCCCGACCGGGCGGGAGGAGATACCTGGCCTGTTGCGCGGCCTGGCGATCCCCGGGCGGCGCCGCGGCGCATGGCGGCGGCTGGAAAAGAGGTTGGGCTGGAGCACCGTTGACCCGGTCTTCGCCCACGTGGCGGCCCGCCTGTTCGCCCTGCTCCCGGAATTCGACCGCCGGCTGCGCTGCGAGGTGCTCGAACTCCTGGCCCGGCGCGCCTGGACCTGTCGGCGTCCCGTCGGCGTGCACTTCATGTCCTACACGGTGTTCGCGTCCAGTGGGCACCACGTGGTGCCGTTCGTGGCCGACCGGGCGGCTGCGGTACGGACCCGCGCGGCCTGGGTCCTGCGCGAGCTCCCGGACGACGACCCTGCATCCCTCGACGCCCTGATGCGCCAGGCCGCCGTGGAAAGCGACCCGACGGCCCTCGTCTCCGAACTGCTCGCGGTGGGAAGGTATGCGGGATCCGGAACCGGCACCTGGGATCCGGCGGAGGTCGCGGCGTGGCTACGGCCGTGGCTGCACCACAGGAATGCCCACGTCCGGCTGGCGGCTGCGAAGGCGGTGCTGACGGCGGGCGTCCCCGCAGCGGTGAAGGGGACCGGCCGCACCGTGGCCTCGACGGTGTCCGTGGCCGGAGAGGACCCGTCGGCGGACGCACCGTGGAAACCTGTCCGCCACGTCTCGGTGGCCCAGTTCGCGGACTTGATGGCCCCGTACCCGCAAGAGGCGGCGGCCCTGGTGCATGGACTGGCCGGCCACCATGGCGCGGACCTGCGGGCGAAGGCTCTGCTGGCGGCGGGCGTCCGGCTTGGCCACTGGCGGAGTCCGGCGCCGGACCTGTGGGAGACGGTGGCCATGGGCCTGGAGGACGAGACGCGCGTGGCCTCCGCCGCCCTGGAAGTCCTCGCCCGGGGCGGTCTGGCCATGGCCCCATACGCGGACCGGGTCTTCCGCTTCGTCGAGCGCTCTGGAGTCGGCGCCCAGACGCAGCACAACGACACCGCAGTGACGGCGCTGATCGCCATGGAGGACGACCGGGCGCCGTTCCTGTACCGGGAGCGACTCGGGAACTACCAGCTGAACGTCGACCGGCTTCCGGGGCGTTGGGCGACGGAGCTGCTCCCGGCCTTCCGCGCGCGGCTCGCCCGGGGCCCCGAGGCCGTCGGCGTCCCCGAGGTACTGCACGTCCTCGCCCAGTGGGGTCCGGCCGCCGCCCCGGCCGTGCGCGAACTGGCGGCCCTGCTGGACACGCCGTCCGCTCGCCCTGCCGCCGAGGCGCTGGGCCAGATCGGCCCGGCCGCCGCGGCGGCGGCCGGTCTGCTCGCCCGCCTCGCCACGGGCGAAGCACGGCCGCGGCGCTTCGCCTCCGACTCCGGTCGCCCGCCGAACCGATGGCACGGCGAGCAGACCGCGGCCTGGGCCCACTGGCGGAGCACCGGTGACCCGGAACTGGCTCTGCGGGTGTCCGGCGCGGCCGTACGGGCAGGGCTCGGTCGTCCCGTCCTGCGCTACCTGGCCGACCTGGGCCCCCTCGCCACGTCCCACGCCAACGCCGTCCGCCCGCTGCTCGACGGCCCCGGGGAGTGGAGCCGGATCGGGGCGGCTGAGGCCTGGTGGCGGATCACCGGTGACCCGGCCCCCGCCGTGGCGGCCCTGCTGCCGGAACTGGCACCACTGGCCGCCTACCGCGCACCCGGCCCGGTCCTGCGGACAGTGCGGGTACTTGGCTCGATCGGCGCCCCTGCGGCCGCAGCTCTCCCCACCCTGCACGCGGTGACAGCCTCGCCCCGCCGTTACGGCGGAAGCATCCTCGTGGACGAGGAACTGTGCCGGATCGTCCGGACGGCAGTGGCCCGCATCGGCTAGGTGCAGTGACCCGCAGCGCCGTTGACGCGACCGATGGGGGGCTCGCCGTCGAGTGGAGTGTGGACGGGGGTGTAGGTGTGAGGGAAGTCCGGTCGGGAGTCTTCGCCGGCCCCCACCCGGCCGCGAAACGGTGAAAGGGCGAGCCCAAGTCCTGTACGCGCAGCGTCTGCTCCCCGTGAACCGCACGGCCGGTCCAGGCCTTCGTGCGCGCAGGCGCCAGCTGTCGTGCGAAGTGTCAGTGCCGTGGTCGGGAGCCTTTTGATCGACCAGTTGAGCGAAGCCCCTGAGGGTTGGCGCATGACACGCGATGATCTCTGCGCGATGCTCACCGAGCAGACGCCGGCATGTGGCCCCGCACGAGAGGCTCTGCTCTCCGGAGGCGCCTTCGATGTCAGGCCTCGCTGAGACGGTCGGCATCTTCAAAGCCGCAGAAGACGAACTTCTCGGCATCGGCTCGATCGGGACGGGAGAGCAGACACGGACGTTCACGCTTTTTGTCAACGCACGAAAGGGATTGCCGGAAGCCGAACGCTCAGCTGGCCAACCACGATGCATAGTGGCCAACCAGGGCGTGTTGTGCAGGTGGATCAAGGTCGTGGATCCCCGCTGGTCGTGGGGTGTGGTGATCTGAAGTACGGTCAGTTGGCCGAGCTGAAGCCGTTGCTGCCGCATGGCAAGAAGCCGGGCCGGCCACCGACGTGGACGCGTGGGCAGTTGATCGACGGCGTGAGGTGGCGGACCTGTGATCACTGCCGGACAGCGGCACGACAGCCCGCGTTCCTGCCCGTCTGCCCGTGCTGGAGGCCATCCGGGTGCCCCACATGGGCCCGGGCCGGCCACGGACCGAGCCGGACGGGGTCCGCGCGGAACAAGGCGTACGGCTCCCGCGGGAACCGGACCTACCTGCGCAGACGCGAGATCGGATGCACGATCCCGGAGAAGGTCGCCCACAAGGAGCACCACGCTGTGGATTGTGGCATTAACCCGCTCAAGCGCCACCGGGCCGGGGCCACGAGATACGCGAAACTCGCGGTCCGCTACGACGCGACGGTGCTGGTCGCGGGTCGGCCACGGGTGTTGGACCGGCAGGCGTTGTGCGGGACGCGGATGACGTGCACGTCACGGACGACGGGCCGCGGGCCCGGACCGCTCCTCGCGATCCAGGCCCGCGGCCCGTATGCCCGTGCGGCACCCTGGCGTCGTCAGACTGTGGGGACTCCGCCGGCGTTCTGCACCTCGGACAGCGCCTTCTTGATGGTGACCTTCGCGAAGTAGCCGGCGCCGAAGAATATGCACTGGACGACGTACCAGAACTTCTCGGCCCCGGTCATCTCGACCAGCCCGTACTCGCTCAGCGCCTTCTTCACCGGGACCTTCTGGAAGTAGGCGGCACCGAAGTAGATGCAACCCAGGACGTACCAGAACTTCTCCCAGGATGTGTTGGTGCCCTGACCGAGGTACTGCCGTTCTGCCATGACGTTCTCTGCCTTCCGATGACCGTGGGAATTCGGGGAAACGCGCAGATCCGGACCCTTGCGTGCAGCAGTCGCGCACAGGCGGGGACGCCTGACGGCATGCTGCAGCATGAGCTGAGATGGTTTGGGTGATGTGCACTTGGCACGGTGCCAGTCATCATGACGGCCAGCCGCCCCCCGGATGTGCAAGCCGCAGCATAGGGCAAGAGACCTTGCTCGTCACCTTAGGTGCGCCAAAGTCAGGAGCGCAGCTCCGAGCTGGGCTGGGAAGCACAGCCAGGGTGCCTTGAACCAGGCGGCAGCGGGATGGTGACTTCGGCGGTCGTCAGTCTGTCCGCGTGATCCCGACTGACGATCGTCAGCTCCCTCCGGCACCCGCCGCGGCGTTGGCGCTTGCGCTCGGCAACGACGACGGCATGGGGATCGACTTCGAACCCTTCCGGGTCTCCATGTCCGCTGAGGAGCCACCGACTGGTTTCGGGCCCGGACCGGCAACGCGGAGCTGAGTTGACGATGCGGTGTCGCCCTCCTGTCTGCTGCGACGGTGCCCGGCCGAGTGCCGCATCAGCCCGCGACTGATGCGGACAGGTAGGCCCAGGGCCTGTATGTGGTTGTGATCAACCTTCGGGTTGCGTCCCCGCACGGGGCGGAACCCGGTAGAACGTCGGACGTGACGCGCAGCCGACTCTCCGACGAGCAGTGGAAGTTCATCGAGCCCTACCTGCCGATCGGCGGGTTCGGACCGTATCCCGAGCGGCTGCGGGAGCAGTTCGAAGGGGTGATGTGGTGGTTCCGGTCCGCCGCTCAGTGGCGGGAGATGCCCTGCGAGTTCGGTCCCTGGCGACGGCCTATGGCCGCTTCCGGGTCTGGAGGGATGCAGGCGTCTTCACTGCGCTGCTGGAAGGCGTGATCGCCAAGAACGCTCATCAGGGAATACGGACTTGTCCCTGGTGAGCGTGGACTCCACCACTGCCCGCGCCCACCACGACGCCGCGGGGATGCGCATCGGCAACGAGGTCACGGACGCCGTGGCGGAAGCCGCCGCCCAGCAGGAGGAGGCCCGGCAAAAGAGGGCGGCCCGCAGGAGCAGAACGGGCAGGACAGCGGTAACGACCCGGAGCGCGATGAGCGGCGAAGTATCGGGCGACGGCGCAAGCTCCGTTTCGAGGAAGCCCTCCTCGTCAGGTCCCGGGGCGGGTTAACCGGCAAGACATCTCATGTCGTTGGTGGGTCAAGTTGAGTCGTTGGCTTTGGGGAGGCTGGGCCTCTTGTGGCTCGCCGCACGGTTGAGGAGGCGGTAGCGTCCTCGGCGTGCTGGACGGTCCTGATGTCGCGGTGGCTCTGCGAGGCGGAGTGCGTACTCGCTCCCATGCCTGGGAGTTCGTGAGCTGGTTCGCCGATGCGTGGATGGGCCGTCCGGTGGAGCCGGAGGATGGCTGCACCGCTGATGAGTTGGCGGCAGTGGAGGCTGATCTGGGCTTCGAGCTGCCGGCTTCTTTGAGTGAGGGGTATGCGCTCTTCGGTCGCCGTGACGATTTGACCCGGCAGCAGGACCCTCTGGTCAGGTCATCTGGCCTTTATGTCGATGACGCCTTGGGCGGCGTCCTGGTCTTCCGTCGCGAGAACCAGGACTGCGCCTTCTGGGGAATCCCGCTGAGCCAGATCGAGCAGGACGATCCGCCGGTGGTGGTGGAATCACATCAGGGCTGGATTGCCTTTCTCGATCGGATGTCCCTGGCGTGGGTCGAGTTGGTGCTGAGCGAGTCGCTCTTCGCCGCAGACAACCTCTATGACGCCTGCGAGCTGCCCAACGTGCTGATGCCGGATCTTCACGCCCGGTATGCCCGGGTCGGCCTGCCCGACCATCCGATGTGGGCGAGCGAGGATGACTCACCAGTGCGCTGGTATGCGGCTCCCGGCCGGTTGGTTCGCCGGGATGGCCTTCAGGACCGGTCCTGGATCCACGCGCGCGGGCGCACAATTTCCGATCTTGAGACCATCCGTGAACAGCTCCCGGGCCCCTGGGCCGGCTGAAGTCACGCCCGCCATCAGCATGGGCATGTTCGTTGTCGGCGTACAGGCACACGCACAGTCAGGTACGCCCACACGTGCACAGGGGTCTCGGTGCGAAATGAGCTGGTCTCAAGACCAACAGGCGTTGCCCTGTGCCGTGGGGCAACCGGGTAAGACGACGCCACCTGGATCGCGGACTCTTGCGGTTGCGGTCCAGATGGCGTTCAGCGGACGGCGGTTACTCGGCGAGCAGCTCGACCGGGATGTTGCCGCGCGTGGCGTTGGAGTACGGGCAAACCTGGTGGGTGGCCTCGATGAGCTCGCGACCGACCTCCCGGGGGAGGGTGTCCGGTAGCTTCGTACGCAGGCTGACTTCGAGCTGGAAGCCGCCCTGCCCGTTGGGGACGAGGCCGATTTCGGCGGTGACCGACATGCCCGAGACATCGATCTTCTTGTTCTGCGCCACCAGTTGCATGGAGGTGGCGAAGCAGGCCGCATAGCCCGCCGCGAAGAGCTGCTCGGGGTTGGTGCCGTCGCCGGTGCCGCCCAACTCCTTCTGGAGGGCCAGCTCGACGTCCAACTTGCCGTCCGAACTGAAGGCGCGGCCGTCGCGGCCGGTCGCGGTCGCGGCGGTGGTGTACAGGCTCATGTCCTGCCCTTCTGGTAGACCGCTCGGTCAATCTGTTTGGCGCACTCAGCGTATGGAGGTCAGGAGCCGCTCCCCATGGCTCACCGTCTCCGTTTCATATCTGATCGTCTTGTGTGTGGCGGCCTCGCGATACGATCTGGCGATGGACGTGCTCAGCGATGCGATCGGCGTCATGCGTACGGGACGCCCGCATTCCAGTGAAATCCGCAAGCACGCTCCGTGGGGAGTGCGGGCCGAGCCGTTCTCCGGGGCCGGCTTCCATGTAGTGCTGGAAGGGACATGCTGGCTGATCCCGCCAGCGGGCGCCGCGATCGCCCTGAGCGTGGGCGATGTGGTGTGCCTTCCGCACGGCTGCGGG
This sequence comes from Streptomyces sp. NPDC107454, assembly GCF_055582885.1. Classification (NCBI taxonomy): domain Bacteria; kingdom Bacillati; phylum Actinomycetota; class Actinomycetes; order Kitasatosporales; family Streptomycetaceae; genus Streptomyces; species Streptomyces sp. NPDC107454. The sequence goes on from NZ_JBVJPA010000004.1 coordinate 587,338, forward strand.
CACGCTCTGACCGACAGCCCGTCGACGTCCCTGACGGGCGCACCCTCGGCCTCCCTGCGGGAGATAGCGCCGAGCGCCGACGACGCCGGAGCCACGACGGTCCTGCTGTGCGGCGCATACACGCTCGACCAGGCCCGGCCACATCCACTGTTCGAGGAACTGCCCGAGGTCATCCACCTTCCGGCACGTCTCGGCCACCGCACGCCGCTACATGCTGCCGTCAACCTGCTCGGCGACGAGATCGCCAACCCCCACCACGGAACCGAAGCGGTCGTGTCGGCCCTGCTGGACATCATGCTGCTGTACATCCTGCGGGCCTGGCTCGACGAGCAAACCGACGACGGCCCGGCCACCGGGTGGGCCGCAACGCTGCGCGATCCGGCGATCACCGCAGCGCTGCACCATATCCACCAGGAACCCGCCGGGCAGTGGACGGTCGAAGCGCTGGGCGCGAAAGCCGGACTGTCGCGCGCGGCCTTCTCCCGCCGGTTCACCTCGCTGGTTGGCAAACCGCCGCTGGGCTACCTGACCTGGTGGCGGATGACCCTGGCGGCGCGACTGCTGCGCGACAGCGACAAGCCGGTACAGACCGTCGCGCAGCGCACGGGATACACCTCAGAATTCGCCTTCTCCAAAGCGTTCAAACGAGAATATGGCTTGGCCCCCGGTCGGTACCGCCAGCAGTCGCGGAGGTAGTCCGGTCAGCACACCGTGACGACGACGGCCTCCTGTTGGGCGCCATCCTGATCTGCCCTGAACGCAAGGAGTATTGGATCAGTTACATGCCGTAAATTTGAAGCAGAACTGATGTCGCATGGGTGACGCCGACCTGCAAGGACGGTGGAGGTCGCCTCGCGGATCAGGCCGGCCTTGCGGTAGTCCGGCAGGGCCCCTCTTCCGGACTGTCATGCCCACGCAGAACGTGGCGGGTCGTTCTCTGCGGTGGCCGGCACCCCGCCGGTCGCTGCCGAGTGCGGGTACGGGGCTGGAGGTGACGTCGTTCGAAGTGCGGACTCAAGGTAATTAGATCGATACTCTGTGCCATGAGTGAACGATTTGTCGCTATTCCTGGCAGCGAACGCTCGGCCGCGCCCAAGACACGCCACATAGGTCCCGTCGACGGCTCGACGCCCATCGAGGCCACGGTCGTGCTGCGCCGCCGAGCGGAGGTTCCGCGCGAGCTGATCGTGGGGACCGAAACGATCTCGCAAGCCGAGCTTGCACAGAAGTACGGCGCCAAACCGGCCGACGCCGACCTGGTGCGCGATGTGCTGGGCGGCCACGGCCTTCGCGTGACCGATGCCGACCTGGCATCCCGGCGTCTCAAGGTGACCGGCACTGCGGACGCGATGGCCGCGGCGTTCGGGACCCGGTTGTCCGAGGTGTCCAGCCCGGACCCGACCGGTGGTGCGCCCATCGAGCACCGCCATCGTGAGGGCCCGCTGCATGTGCCCGACGAGCTGGCCGGCGTGGTCGTGGCGGTGCTCGGATTGGACAACCGGCCGCAGGCCCGTCCCCATCTGCGGCGCGCACGGGCCAGGGGCCGCCAGACCTCCTACAAACCGAATCAGCTTGCCAAGGTGTATCGGTTCCCTCCCGGCACCGACGGCAGCGGCCAGACGCTGGCGATCATCGAACTGGGCGGTGGCGCCGACCCGGCCGAACTGGAGACGTACTTCACGTCCCTCGGCATGCCGACCCCTCGGGTGACCATGGTGAACGTCGGAACTGGCCGCAATGTGCCGGGCGCCGACCCCGACGGCGCCGACGGGGAGGTCCTGCTGGACATTCAGGTCGCGGGCGCGACGGCACCGGGCGCCCACCAGCAGGTGTACTTCGCGCACAACGACGACCAGGGCTTTGTCGACGCGGTGAGCGCCGCTGTCCACGCCACCCCGACACCGGCCGCGCTGAGCATCAGCTGGGGCGCGCCGGAGATCTTCTGGACCGACCAGGCCCGCGCCGTGTTCGACGAGGCGCTCGCTGATGCCGCGGTGCTCGGTGTGACGGTGTGCGTCGCGGCCGGTGACGACGGCAGCGGGGACAAGGTGGGCGACGGCCTGCCGCACACCGACTTCCCGGCGTCCAGCCCGCATGCGCTGGCCTGCGGAGGCACCCGCCTGGATGCCGACCCCGACACCGGGGCCGTGCGCAGCGAAAGGGTGTGGGGCGGCGACGGAGGCGGCGCCACCGGCGGCGGGGTCAGCGAGGCATTCCCCCTTCCTGCCTGGCAGACCACTGCCGGTGTCCCGCACAACGGAGGTGCTCCGGGCCGCGGTGTACCGGATGTATCAGGCGTCGCCGATCCGGCCACCGGCTACGAAGTGCTGGTGGACGGCCACCGTCTGGTCATCGGCGGTACCAGCGCCGTCGCCCCCCTGTGGGCGGCCCTGACCTGCCGTCTGGTCGAGGCGCTTGGCCGGCCACTCGGCATGCTTCAGCCCCTGCTGTACGCCAACGCCACGCCAGGACACACCGCACGCGGATTCCGTGACATCACTGTGGGCACGAACGGTGAATTCCGTGCTGGCCCAGGGTGGGATGCCTGTACGGGTCTGGGTGTCCCCGACGGTACGGAACTACTCGCCTCTCTGCGGGAGGCGGTCACTGGCTGAGGTTCCCGGAGCCGGGCCCGCCGGGTGCCCGAGAGGTGCCGGGCGGGCCTTCGGTTTGCTGCGCGGGGGTGTGCTTGATCCAAGAGGCCCCCGGGCCGGCTCTCGGCCAGGTTCCTGGCAACGGAGATGGAACACGGATTTCGTCGGCGCATTCCCACCCGCTGTCTGCTCGTCCTCGGGGACCCGGGGAGAGGTTCTCCCGTCGTTCGGGAGGAGCTGATCGGCGGGTCAGGGCGGGTTGACGGGGTTTCAGGTTCAGTTGTTCGGCCGGGGCGCATGAGGCTGGGTTTGTTCAGCATCCCGATGAGGGCGCGGAGTGAGACCGGCCTGAGACCGGGTGTACATCTTCGGCTTCTTCGGCACTGGGCTTAAGGCCAACCGAACGCCGCCGACATGGTGTCCACACGAGGGTCGCAGTAGAGGAGCTGCCGGTCGGGGGCGTCCGATTCCAGCGTCTCGAACGGCCTGACCACGTTGGTCGGGTGGCGGGCGCCGACCTGGTTGCTCGTTCCGTCGAGGCAGATGATGATCCGGCGCGCCATGCCCGCCGTTAGCCGGTGCGCCTGGCGGTGGTCTGCCGGGTCGCTCCGTCCCGCCGCGGCGTCGTGGCGGTGACCAGGGGGCCGGTTGCGGTACGCCGCCCGGGCTCGATCTGTTGCCTGAACGCCTGTAGGGCGACGGTGCTGTTAGCCGGGAAGACCGCCATCTTCCCGAGGTTCTGGGCCTTGGCGAGGGTGTCGCCCGCCGCGGTCCCCTCGGGTGCGTGCACCAGGCGTACGTGTCCGTCGCCCGATCCGCGTCGGTCCACCGGGGCCACGGCGCCGTGGGTGCCGTCGGGCAGGTTCACCCACAGCTGGAAGTCGTCGTACCGGACGAAGTCAGCGCCCTTGACGGGCCACGGGTAGTGGTGTTCACCGGGCACTTTGGGCAGGATGCCCTGGTGGTTGCCGTGGCTCATCGGCACGCATGCGTTGAACAGCGAGTCGGTCCACCGCTCGACGCCGTCGGCGTCTGTGATCGGCGTACGCAGCAGTTCCTCGGCGCCTTTGTAACCCAGTTTCCCAAGGGCGGGCAGGGTGTCCGGGAAGGCGTCGATGAGCTCGGCGGCCTCCCGCCGCAGCCGGTCCACCTTCGCCGGGTCGGAGCAGAACTGCATGCTCCACTCGATGCCCACCCGCGCGCGGTACATCCGCCAGCCGCTGGCCCCCTTGACCCACAGACTGCCGCCGTGGTGCATCTCCCAGTGCTCAGCGCCGGGAGGCCGGGGCCCGTAGGGAAGGTCATTGTCGTCGTTCATTTCGGCGAGGATCTTGTGCGCCGCCTTCTTCGCGGCCTGGAAGTACGTCGACTCATAACGCGGGGGGTGGTCGACCAGTTGTATTTTCCAGGGGTGGTTCTCCGACTCCGTGCCGCCGGGTGTGAGCGCCGCCGGGGTTCTGGGCTTGGCTGCGGCGGACGTCCGGGACTTCGTGCCCGTTGCCGTACGGGACTTGGTTGCCGAAGGGGAAGCGGTGTGCGTCATGGTCGGCCTCCTCGCGCCGTGACGCGGACTCGCGCCGGACCCGCGACGCCAGTGCCTGTGTCTCCATCGTGCGCCCGGAGCTGGGGGCAGGCCAGCCGACGGACGGCTCTTGCGTCTGCGGAAGTTACGCCATGCGTCCGCCACTTGGCGTGCCGCGGCCATCTCCCCGGCGGTCTCTGACGACTGCGGTGGTCAGGCCGGACCGGGAGGGCAGACGATGGGAGTGGCGCAGCCCCGGGTTACGGCGAGCTGCGACGGAGGAGGTGGTCCTCTTGGCCTGCGGCATCTCGTTCACGCGTACGTTGGTGCAGAACGCGTACGACGCCGGTGCTCGTCGTACGGCCGGCGAAGCGCCGGACGGAGATGTGGTCAGCGTGCCCCGTTTCTCAACCCTGGCACGGGAGGGAAGCGGCTGGCGGACCGGCGGCTGTTGAGACTGCTGAAGTACGTCACCACAGCCCTTTCGCCACGAGGTAGGCAATGCCGATGAGCGCGGCCAGGATCAGGGCCGGGATGGCCAGGACCTTCGTCGTCGAGGTCAGGGCGTTGGTGGCGCCGATCGACCGGGCCGTGTAACGGGCGCCTCGCGCTTGCAGGTCGTGCCGGGCGAACGTACTGAGGGTGAGTGCCGCCACCGCGGAGACCAGGCAGATGGTGAGCGGCGAGAGCATACCGACGGCCTCGACCTGGGCCTGGAGCTTGCCTCCCGGTCCTTCGGCTTGCCGTTTCTGACCGGCTTCCTCGGCCAGCACGGCGGCCCTGATGAGCGTAATGACCGAGGCGACGGCGACGACCAGTGCGGCGGTTGCGAGGGCGGGGGAGAGGAGGGACATGTGTGGGGGAGGAGGTGGCAGGGGACGAGGCGGAGGGGGCTTGGGGAGCGTCTCCTCGTCATCCGGCCGCACCACTGCCTCCACGCGGATCATGGCATCTGAAGTGACCCCCTTCAGTACGATGTCTCCGCTTAGATGCCCCTTGGCGGACGGGTCCAGGATGACGTCCAGACCCTTCACCGATTCCTCGACCCGCAGCCAGCCGTGCGTGGGCCGGGCCACGCAACAGCGAGCCAGGGGTGGGCCGGTCAGGATCACGGACTTGCGCTGCGGTGTCGAGCCTTGGGGTACCAGACCGAAGTCCAGGCAGGCCGGAGAGGGCTGGAGGCGGACCTCGCGCAAGGCGCTGCACGCCTCGTCGGCGATCTGCCGGACGTCGTTGCGCGCGACCTCCTCCAGAGCCTGGCGTGCCCCTTCGGCGATGGGGAGGGACTCGTTCCTCAGCCGCGAGCGCAGCTCGGCAACGGCACCCAGCCGGGCAAAGGTGTTCCTGCTGCTGATGGCGGTCTTCACGGAGGGCGGGAGCTCAACTGGAACGATCTTGATGCGGCGACGCTTGCTGTGCGCCAGATGCAGGTCCCCCTGCATCTCCACGGTCTTGCTCGGCGTCTGGTTCGGGTTCTGCTTCCGTACCTGGTCGAAGACGTAGTCGTACAGGTCATCGAGGGAGACCTCGCCGTCCGAGTCGAGATCGGCCTCGCCGGTCTCCAGCCCCTGCACCACCGCATGGGTGAACAGCGACGGCCGGGGGTCGGAGTTCTCGGCGAGGTCGGGGCCCTCGAAGGCGTATTCCATGGAGTTGGACGCCGTGATGACGGCCCAGCCCCGCCCGCCAGGCGGTTTTTCGGTATTGAAGGATTCGAGGACGTTCACGTCTCCGGAGGCGCGCACGGAGGACGATCCCTTGGAGAAGGCGCCGCCGTAGCAACAGTCGAGGAACACGACGGTGCTGCCGGCCCGCGTGCGGGACATGCATCCGCGCACGAACTGGGCGGGGACCCCCGTGGCGTCCAGCAGTCGGGGGTCGGTGTCGCTGGCGGCGAAGTACAGCTCGCCGGACTCGCTCTTGAGCCCGTGGCAGGAGAAGTGCATCAGCAAGGTGTCGTCGCGTCGGCGATCGCTGAAGAAGCCCTGGATGCGTCTGCGCATGACGTGTGCCGGTTCGTTCCGCAGGACCTCGACGTCGAAGTCGCCGATCTGCGGATCGTGCAGGACCTCGGCGAGGGAGGCGGCGTCCTGCGCCGGTGCCCGCAGCTTCTTGAGCCCCTGCTCGTCGTAGCGGTCGTTGGCGATGATCAGCGCATGCCGAGAGTACGTCATGGCTGGGCTCCCGCCGTGGAATGCTTCCGCACGAAGATGTCGAAGGCCTCGGTGACCTGTTCGTCCGTCGCCTCCGAGATCTCCAATGTGTCGTCGTCCAGCGTCAGGCGCAACGACGGGCGTGTGTCCTGGCACCGGCCCAGCCAGGACCGGATCACGGTCGCCACCTGGTCCAGAGCGGTGGCCGAACCGCCCAGGGCCACCAGCAAGGAGCCGATCTGAGTGACGTCCACGGCTCGTGCTCCGGAAGGAACCTCGTCGCCGGGGACGGTTGAGACGTCGTCCACGTCGAGATCGAGCAACTCCTCGCGAAGGTAGGCGGTCAACTCCGCCACGCGTTCGGCTTCCGCTCCCTCCTCGGAAAGGAGGATCAGCAATTGGTTCCCCACCGGATCAGCCCCTTCCGTCATGTCAGGGGCGGCGCGGAGCGGACCGTGGGCGGCTCCACGTCGGCGTTTCCAGTCTCCGCTCCCGGTTGCGAGGTGGCAAATCAGTCGATGTGGATCCCGATCCGGGGCCAGGGGCCGCACCGCCTTTCCGGGCCTGGGCAGTCCGGCCGGCCTCGCCGCCGAAGCGACCGTGTGCGCCATGCTGCTCCAGGCCGTGGGCCGCGGAGACGACCTCACCCTCGCCGACCAGCTCCAGGGGTGCGCTGCGGGATCTCGGCTTCCGCTGCGTGGCACCCTCACCTACGACGACGCGGCCGCCTATTTCGTGCGGCAGTTCAAGTTCGTGTGGCAGTTCGAGTTCGACCAGCAACTCACCGTCGCGCCCGGCCTGTCGGCACATGAGGTGTCGCCGGTCCTGGTACCAGTGGCCGCCTCAACGGGGTCTTCACCCGGGTGCCCGCACCCGTCCACGTCTGGCCCGGCCACGGGCCGCCGGCCGGCACTGAACGCCCCCGACGCCACCACCGCACAGACAGGCGAGTTCGGGCAGGAACATGCACACGGGGCTGTCACGTCAGCCGACAAGGGCAACATCCAGTGGGGCATACCACCGCGTTCATTTTCAGGGCAGGAATTCGTAAACCGGGCCGTCAAGCGCGAAGTTGCGAGAACACAACGTCACGTCCCTGCCCTTGAGATAAGCCAGCAACCACTCGCTGAACGTCATCTCGTAGAGAGTCCAGGCCGGGCTGTCGAACTCCTGGACCACGACGCGCCAGGACGACGAAGGTGTGTCGGGAATGCGAAGGAAAACCGCCTCGCCCGTCGTGGCCGACGCCACCGGTATCAGTTCCCCGGGGTTCGCCCCCACCGGACTCGGCAGGAACTCCGCCATGTCCTCCTCGCGCCAGAGCTCGAGATCCCCTCTGATGTCTTTTCCCAGACTGTGCAGGAGATGGCCGGCGGGGTGCTTCAGGTACAACTGCCTGTTGATCTCGATCGAACCGTAGGCGTCCACGATTTCACGGAAGTCTGCCGGAAATTCGATACCGAGTTCTTGCTCCAGTTCGATCCATGGAGCCGGATCCGACCAGTTGAACCGGGGTTCGCCCAACAAGGCTGTGATCTCTGGAAGCGTTGCCACCACTGGGTCCTTCTGGCGCGTCGAGCGGGTGCCTGTCTTGGAGTTGACCGTAGTACAGGAGAAAGTCGCTTCGACCCCCCGGGGCTCCATACATGGCCATCCCCGCCGTAACGGTGACGGGAAGGGGCAGCGGCGGCATGTCGGTGCCGACGTTGCGTACACACGCAGTCAGTCGTCAGGGGTGCTGTTGTTGACCGCGCCGCACGACCAGTACTCCCCATTGCCAGGCGCTCGGAGTCCGCCCAGGCCCCAGCCGCCCGGCTGCCTTCGTACGAGGCCTATCGCTGCACATACGTCACCGACTGGATCGCGGACAGACTACGGACACGACGAGGTACCGGCTCGCCATCGACCGGCAGAGGACGCAGCACTGTTCGAGAGTCTCAGGCGTTGTCCCGACGTCCTGACCCGGCAGAAGGTCTGATGGCACCGGATGGGCGTCGGTGTGGCGTGGGTAGAACAAGGCCCGGCTTGGCGGGGGAGACCAGCCGGGGGGAAGCGGGCGCGCTCCTCCGATGCGCGCCCGCGAGACATCACTGCCGGTGGGTGGCCCACGCCGTGGCGGCAGCGAGCACCACGTACGTCCACTCGTCGGGGTCATCGGCCCGGGCGATCGAGTCCCAGAGCCGTAGTTGAGCGTGCGTGAAGGCGTCGGTGGATGGCTCGGGTGCGGCTTGCCGGGCGGGGTGGTGCTGGGCCAGTTCCTCGGCGTCCTCAGCGTTGTGGCCGGAGGCGATCAGCCAGATCACCCACAGAGCGATGTCGATCCAGGCGGCGCCGCGGGAGGCCCATGCCCAGTCGACGAGCCGGGGTCGGCCATCCACGATGAGTACCTTGTCGGGCTTCCAGTCGGTGTGGAGGAGACGGGGCCCACGAACTTCTGCACGTCTCCCGGCTCGTTGACGTGTGCGCTCATCCGCTTGGGCATGGTCTTCGTCTCGATGCCCGAGGGGGTCGAGAGGGAGTTCAGACTCCGCATGGCGTGCGGGACCAGTTCCAGGTCCGGGAAGCCGACCTCGTGATCGTAGGCCTCAACGGCACCCACGGCGCGGCAAGGCGACGACCAGTGCACTCGCGCAACAGCTGATTACACGGGCGGCACTCTGGTGATGTCCGTGACTGTCCTGCAGGAATCAGGCGCAGGAGGCACTCGACCCACCGGCTCGGCGCGACTAAGTTGGCGGCGCAGATCCCCGTTGACCGGCCTTGGAGCAGTGCATGTCCTCGTTGGATGAGTTGCAGGCCCTGCTGGGCGAGCCCGCCCACCGGCAAGCGAACCCGGACGACTGGAACGACATCGAGCAACACATAGGTTCTGCTTTGCCCAGCGACTTCAAGACGTTCCTCAATGCCTACGGCAGCGGGGTCATCTCCGGCGAGCTCGTTGTCTTCCATCCGCGTGGATCAAGCCCGTTGCTGGAGCGCATGCGCAAGACGCACCAGGGGTTCGCTGAGCGTCGAAAGAGGGTCTTGAGCCGCGGCGACTCCGAGCATGTCCCGTACCCCTTCCACCCCGAACCCGGTGGGCTGATCTCCTGGGGATACGACTACAGCGGTGACGAGCACTTCTTCCTGCCCTGCGACCCTGACCCGGACCAGTGGAAGATCGTCACGATGGTCCATGAAGAGGGCTGCGAGACCTTCGACGGCCCGTTCTCGCGTTTCGCCCTCGCGTTCGTGCGGCGGCTGCTCGACGTGGACCGGTACCACGGCATCGAACCGCAAGCCCTGGAGTTTCTGGAGCCTGAGGACCTGGAGGAACTGGTCGCCGCCGGAGAGATCGGCCCCGTTCCGCCGAGCTTCGAGCCGTTCTAGTACTCCAGCAGCGGTTCGCTATCTGGCCTGGTCAGAGATGTTGTCCGGAGTGTAGTTGGCTGATGGTGCGTCAGGGGCGGTCTTGCCG